>NZ_VWPL01000021.1 GCF_008630065.1 Blastochloris sulfoviridis | reverse complement strand
GTATCGAGAAAAATGAACCTCGCGCTTTGGAGCAAAGAGTTCTTCTTCGAACTCTTTGCTTATATGCGATAACCCTGGGGTCGGGGGTGGGGGGCTTCGAGTGCGCGGAACGCCCCGGCGCGCGTCGTCTCCATCCCGCCTCGCCGTGTTTCCGGCCGGTCGCTTCAGGTTCCCCAGCCTCCAGAGCATTCTCCGCAAAAGCGGTTCCCACTTTTGCGGAAGAGAATGCGAGAACTCAGTAATGCCAGCGGCCCCAGACGCTGACGCGTGGGGCCGTTGACTCTCGCGGATTTTCTCATCCGAAATCAGAGATTTCGCGAAAATCCGCGACCGGAACCAACGGTCCGCTTTCGCGGCCGTTGGTATTATTTCCCGCCCGGCGTCCCGCCGTTGCGGCTCTTCCAGAAGCCGACGACCCGCTCGCAGGTGGCCGGGATCAGCCGCTGGAATTTCTCCTTCGCGGCGGCGATGTCCTTGGCGCTCAGCTCGGCGCCGCCGATGCGTGCGCGCAGCGCCGCCTGCACCGTCGGCCAGCCGAGATGGGCGGCCTTGGCGACGATCAGCAGCAGGTCCAGCCCGTTCGATTGCGCGAAGCGCAGCACCACGTCGTCGGGCACGTTGCACAGCTCGGCGATCGCCGCCAGCACGTGGTCGTGGCGCCCCTCATTGACGAACTGCGTGACCACCGATTCATCGAGCTTGCCGGCCACCAAGAGCTGGTGAACCTCGCCGCGCACCGCCTGGAAGGCGCGGGTGCGGCTTTCGATCTCCTCGGCCGCGCGATGGGCGATCTCGTCGACGGCGGCGCGCACGTCGTCGCTGCCGGCGTCGATGTCGCGGGCGGCGACGGCGGCGGCCTGCGCCAGCAGCTTCTCGAAGGCGGCGGGCGGCAGATCCTGGCGCGCCCGCAAGGTGGTTGCCAGCACCGCGTCGGTGCGCGCGTGCTCCAGCAAAGCGGCATAGCCGCGGCCGGAGAAGCGCGCCCCCTCATTGGCGGCGACGACGCGGACGACGCGGCTGCTGCCGCGGTCGACCAGCGTGTCGGTGACCGCCTCCGACAGGGTGGCGCGGGCGGCGATCGCCATCATGTGGTCCTCGCCGCGCTCGCGGGCGACGCGCACGAGGTCGGCATCGTCGAGCGCCTCGGACAGCACCAGCACCGGGCGGGCGACCGCTATGTCGTGGTCCATCGCCAGGTTCGCCACCACCACGTGCGGCGCGTTGGGAATCGGCGCGAGGCGCTCGGACAGCCTTCGGCGCGCGGCGGTGGCCAGATCGTTGGCCAGCCGCGACAGCAGCGTGCCGAACACGTCGACATGGCCGGTGTCGAGCTTGTCGGAGGACGACACGAACAGATCGGTGACCGACATCGCCACCCGTTCGAGGTCCGACATGGTCGCCTCGGCGACGTCGTCGATCACCGCGTGGGCGAACACGCTGCCGCGCCGGCCCTGCGGCGGCGTGAGCGTCACCACCTCGGCCTTGGAGCCGATCTGGGCCAGGCTGCGGTTCAGCGTCGTGGCGAGGTCGCGCATGTGGCGGCCGTTGCGGTCGAACTGGTCGCGCAGCGAGGAGATGAAGCCGTGCGCCGACTTCGCCTTGCGCACGCTGCGCTCGGCGACCTCGCGCGAGCGGTCGAGCCCGCCGGCGACCTGGCGCACCTGCTCGGTGACCTGGGTGAGGGAGGGCGAGATCTCGTCGGTGGTCTGGCGCGCGCGCTCCAGCAGCAGGTTCACCTTCTCGGCCCAGCCCTGCGCCTGCACCGGCATGGTGGCGTCGCCGGCGATGTCGCGCGCGACCGTGCCGGTGAGCGAGGCGAACGCGCCGATGATGCGGACGATCTGCTCGAAATGATGCTCCAGGTCGGCGCGGGCGAGCTCGGAAGCGGCGACCTCGTCCAGCACGTTGGAGATGCTGGTCGACAGCACCATCATGTATTCGAGCGTTTCGAGACAGACTCCGAGCGCGCCCGACGCCTTGCCGAGGTCGTCGGCATTGCGGGCGGCCATGGTTGCCGCAATATCGATCGATGCCGAGAGATGCGCCATGCCGGCGCAATTTCCCTCGGCCCCATCGTCCTCGGGCGGTTCGGCGCGTGCCGCCTCGCAGACCGGCATGGTAAATCCCGCAATAATCACTGTCCCGAATTCGGCGCCGATCATCGGGGCAGTCGGCTTTCAAACCGACAAAACTTGCCGTAACGGGCAACAAAAACCCCCTTTATGGTAACCGGACGGTAAAAGGGGCTCCTCGCGGCCGGCCGGTGGCCGTAAAATCGGTCTTGGCCGTTGCGCCGCCCGGCGCCAGGGTCTAGTTCTCGTCCACGCCAACAATTCGGGATGCAGACCGTGTTCCCGTCCCAAACCATTCCGCGCATCGTTCCCCTCATTCTTGCCGGCGGTTCCGGAACGCGGCTGTGGCCGGTGTCGCGCGATGGCATGCCAAAGCAGTTCCTGCCGCTGGTGGGCGACCGCTCGACCTTCCAGCAGGCGCTGGCGCGGGTGTCCGATCCGGAGCTGTTCGAGCCGCCGATCGTGATGACCCACGAGGCGTTCCGCTTCTTCGTGCGCGAGCAGGCCGAGCAGATGGGGCTCAAGGCCACCATCGTGCTGGAGCCCGAGCGGCGCGACACCGCGCCGGCGGTGGCCGCCGGCATGCTCATCGCCGAGCGGCGCGATCCCAACGCGCTGGTGATGATGGTGGCGGCCGACCACGTCATCCCCGACCAGGACATCGAGACCTTCAAGGGCGCCGTGCGCTCGGCGCGCGAGGCGGCGATCGAGGGCCACATCGTCACCTTCGGCATCAAGCCGAGCGAGCCCAAGACAACCTACGGCTATATCCGCTGCGGCGAGCCGCTGAACGAGCCGGGGGCGTTCAAGGCCACAGCCTTCATCGAGAAGCCGGATGCGGCGAGCGCCGCCCGCTACATCGGCGAAGGCTATCTGTGGAACTGCGGCAACCTGGTGTTCCGCACCGACGTGATGCGCGGCGAACTGCTGCACCTGGCGCCCAAGCTGCTGGCGGCCGCCGAGGATTCGGTGACCAGCGCCCAGGACGATCTCGGCTTCCTGCGGCTCGGCCAGGAGGCGTTCGCGGAGGCGCCCCGCATCTCGATCTCGTACGCGGTGCTGGAGCGCACCAAGACCGCCGTGGTGGTGGAAGGCAATTTCCGCTGGGCCGACATCGGCTCGTGGGACTCGATCCTCGCCGCCTCGGCCCGCGACAAGGACGGCAACGCCGTCTCGGGCGACGTGGCCCTGCTCGATTCGCGCAACTGCGTGGTCCACGCCACCGGCCGCCTGACGGCGCTGATCGGCGTCAAGGACATCGTGGTCGCCTCCACCCCCGACGCCGTGCTGGTCGCCGACATCCACCACGCCGACGGCGTGCGCACGCTCGTCACCCGGCTTGCCGATGCCGGCCGGGTGGAGGCCCGCCAGCACCGCCGCCTCTACAAGCCGTGGGGCATCCTCGACCTGCTCGACCAGGGCGAGCGCTTCCAGGTGCGCCGCATCGTGCTGCGGCCCGGCGCCGCCTTGTCGATGCAGATGCACCTGCACCGCGCCGAGCACTGGGTGGTGGTCAGCGGCGTCGCCAGGATCACCATCGACGGCCGCGACAGCGTGCTGCACGAGAACCAGTCGGCCTTCATTCCGGCCGGCACCGTGCACCAGCTCGCCAATCCCGGACGCATCCCGCTCGAAGTCATCGAGGTGCAGACCGGCAGCTATCTCGGCGAGGACGACGTCACCCGGTACGACGCCGCCGAGGGGTGACGTGGCTTCTGGGTGATCAGCTCGGAAGCGAGCCGAGGGGCGCCCCTTCCCTCTCCCCTTGCGGGAGAGGGTGCCGAGCGATCGAATGATCGCGAGGCGGGTGAGGGGTGAATCTTCAGGCGAGTGCCCGCATTTACCCCTCACCCGGCTCGACCTCGCGTTGCTCGGCCTCGCCACCCTCTCCCGCAAGGGGAGAGGGGAAGAAAGAGCCGAGCCAATCTACCGGAAGCCGTATGATCTCCCGGAGACCGTATGACCGCCCGGCCGGTCACGGCAGGTCGTCGATGCGCACGCTGACGCTGTCGGCGCCGCCGCCGGCATCCACCACCGAGATGCGCGCCATGCCGGGGCTGGCGAGCCAGGACGTCTCGCGCCGCAGCTTCGCCAACGCCACCGGCACGCCATTGACGAACCACGAATAGGGCGCCCGGCCGCCGGCCACCTTCAGCGCCAGCTCGGCCGGCTCGTCGTCACCGGGATCGACCCGCATCGCCAGCCGCGCGCCATCCAGCGGGAAGGCGATGCGCAGCGGCCGCACCGCGCTGCCCGACGCTGGCACGTCCTTGCGCAACTGACGAAGGGGCGGCGGCAGCTTGGCCGTTGTGGCGACCAGCACGCCGGCCGGCGCGGGCACCGGCTCGATCTCGATGCCGAGCCGGGAAAAGGCATCGAACAGGATCGGCGCCGCCGCCAGCCGCCCGACCAGCCCGGGCACGGCCGCGCCATCCGGCCGGCCGACCCACACCGCGACCGTGACGTTGCGGTCGAAGCCGATCGCCCAGGCGTCGCGGAAGCCGTAGGAGGTGCCGGTCTTGAAGGCGATGCGCCCGCCAGCCGCGTTGGCCGGCGGCGGCGCGCCGCGCAGGATGTCGGCGACGTACCAGGCGGCGACAGGCTCGACCAAGCGGGCGTGGTGCTGGGGAGCCGGCTCCCCCACCCGCCAGACAAGTTCGGGCACGTCGCCGCCGCGGGCGAGGCCGGCATAGAGCCGGGCGAGGTCGGTGAGCCGGGTGCCAAGCCCACCAAGCGCGATGGCGAGGCCGGGCGGCGCGTCGCGCGGCACAACGAGATCGACCCCGGCGCCGCGCACCCGCGCCAGCAGGTTGGCCGGTCCCAACTCGGCGAGAATGTCGACGGCCGGGACGTTGAGCGACAATTGCAGGGCGCGGCGCGCCGTCACCATGCCCTGATAGGTGAGGTCGAAATTCTCGGGCGCATAGAGGCCGTAGCGCGAGGGCCGGTCGTCCACCACCGTCTCGGGGTGGGCGAGCCCGCTCTCGAACGCCAGCGCATAGATGAACGGCTTGAGCGCCGAGCCGGGCGAGCGCAGCGCCTGGGCGGCATCGACGGCGCCGGCCCGCTCGGCCGCCAGATAGCCGGCCGAGCCGACATGGGCGCGCACCTCGCCGGTGGCATTGTCGAGCACGACGATCGCCGAAGACAGGTTGGGGCCGAGCCGCGCCACCCGGTCGGCGGCGAGCCGCTCCAGGCTCGCCTGCCACGTGGCGTCGATGGCGAGACGGTGGACGCGCTCAAGCGGACGCGCGGCCACGGCCGCGTCGGCGGCGTGGGCAGCCAGCATCGGCACTGGCCGGCGCGCCGCCGGCACCGGCTCATGTCGCGCGATTGCCGCGTCAGATGCCGGGATCAGGTCGCGTTCGGCGGCGCGCTCCAGCACGCGGTCGCGGGCCTTCAGCGCCGCCTGCGGCGCACGGTCGGGCCGGCGCGCCTCGGGCGCCTGCGGCAGCGCCACCAGCAGCGCCGCCTCGGCGATCGACAGGCGCTTCGGCTCGCGGCCGAAATAGCTCAGCGACGCGGCGCGCACGCCCTCCAGATTGCCGCCATAGGGGGCAAGGCGCAGATAGAGCGTCAGGATCTCGGCCTTGGAGAAGCGCCGCTCAAGCTGCACCGCCCGCACCATCTGGCGCAGCTTGGCCGACAGCGTGCGCGCGCCGCGCGGCTCCAAGAGGCGCGCCACCTGCATGGTCAGCGTCGAGCCACCGGAGACGACGCGGCCCTGGCGGGCCATCTGGATCGCGGCACGGCCGAGCGCCAGCGGATCGATGCCTTGATGCTGGAAAAACCGCCGGTCCTCCAGGCCGATCAGCAGATCGAGAAAGCGCGGATCGACGTCCTCGGGCGCGACCGGCAGGCGCCAGCGGCCGGCGTCGGTGAGGTAGGGGCGCAGCAGCCGGCCGTTGCGGTCGAGCACCACCGAAGAGCGGCCCTCAGCGACCGAAAGATCGAGCGGGCCGAGCGCGTGGACGTAGAGCGCCAGCGCGGCGGCGAGCGCCAGAATGACGCCGGCAAGGCTCGCAGCAAGCGCGGCGAGCCGGCGGTGCCTTGAGACCCAGGTCGAGACGCGAGACCGCAACGTCATCATCGCAACCGCTTATCACCCTGTCGTCCCGGGCAAGCGGCAAAGCCGCGCGACCCGGGACCGCGTGCAGAAAGGGGGCTCGTCTCGAAACGGTCCCGGGTCTCCGCACAGCGAAGCCCGGGACGACGAGTCTCCTCTCACCGTGCCCGACCCCTCTCACCGGGCCGGCAGCACTTCGAGCGTGCCGAAGCCGCTGCGGCCGAAATGCTCGGGCCGGTACATGTCCTCCACCACCGCCGCCGGATGCACGTAGCGGCCGGGCGAGACCGCGCGCGCCACATAGGCCACCGAATAGGTCGCGGCCTTGCCGGAGCGCTCGAACGCCGCGACAAAGCGGTCGTCGCGATACTCGGTGTGGACCGGCTCGATGTCGCGCTTGAGCCAGTCCAGCCCCTCGACGTCGCTGCCCTCCACCAGCGACGGGCTGTCGATCTCCAGCCCCGCCGGCAGGCGGTCGACCAGCAGCACGCGGGCGAAGCCCTCCTGGTGCTCGGCGACCGTCAGCACCACCACCACGCGCTCGTTCTGGCGCAACTCGCGCAGCTCAAGCCTGGTGCCGTCGAGCGCGTAATAGGCGCGATCCACCGTGTAGCCCTCGCTCACCGCCGGCTCCGGCGTCTGCGGATTGCCGTTGACGCCGACCACCAGCCGGATCGTCTCCTTGCCGGTGTTGGTGACCGGGATCGAGCGGCCCTGCAGCACCGCCATCGGCATCGCCCGGTAGAAGGCGCCCGTCTTCGCCTCGCCGGCCACGCTGAGCTCGACGCTCTCGAACGCCTTGGCGGCGGCGTTGGCGGCCAGCACCAGCCAGGCGTTCTCCTGCGTCGTGGTGGTGCGGGTGGCGTCGCGGGCCGTCTCGATCACGCTGCCGGCCTCGCGCATCAGGTCGCCCTCCGGGATGCCGCTCTCCAGCGCCAGCGCCAACAGGCCCGCGCCGTCGCGCAGCCGCGAGCCGTAATCGGCGCGCGCGGCCGCGCCATCGGTCTCTGCCGCCAGCCGCACGAGCGCCGAGCCGAACGCACGCTGGGCGCGGGCGCGGTCGCCGAGCAGGCCGAGGCCGGCGGCGATCTGGGCGCGCGCCAGCGGACTGTCGAACGCGCCGATCTTCGTATCGGCGAGGTAGCGCAGGTCGCCCATCACCGGCCGGCCGTTGCGGGCCAGCACATAGACCGCGTAGGCGAGGCCGGCGGCGCTCTCCGGCTTCACCTCGGTCTGGTTGACGACGAAGTTGCGCAGCCGGTCGAGCGCGAGGTCGAACGCGGTCTTGGGCACATTGAAGCCGCGCTCGCGGGCGCGGGTGAGGAAGTCGGTGATGAAGGCATCGAGCCACACATCGTTGCCGCCGACCGACCACAGCCCGAAGGTGCCCGAGGAATCCTGCCGCGCCAGCACGCGCTCGATCGCCTCGCGGATGCGGGCGTCCGAATCGCCGTCGAGCGCCAGCGCCTCGGTCTTCTCCAGCTTGCTGACATAGAGCAGCGGCAGCGCGCGGCTGACGATCTGCTCGGAGCAGCCATAGGGATAGCGGTCGAGCGCCTTGAGCAGCGCCGGCACGTCGAGGGCGGCGAGCGGCAGAGCTGCGACCGACACCACGCCGGTGCCGGGCACGAGGTCGGCGCCGAGATCGGCGGTGACCTCCAGCGTCTGGCCGGGCTCCAGCGGCAGCACGCGCCGGCGCACCACCGCCAGCGTGCCCGGCTGCACCGGCAGCGCGTAGCTCTGGGCGATGTCGAGATCGGGACCGGCGATGCGCACGTCGATGGTGGCGACGCCCGGCGCGGTGGCGGTGACGGGCACGGTGACCTCGCGCTTGGCGCGGGCCTCTATGCGCAGTTGCCGGCGGACCGGATCGGCCTTGACCGGGCCGCCGGCCTCCACCGCCACGGTGTAGCTGCCGGCCGCGCCCTCGACATTGTCGAGGGCGAGATGCAGCCAGGATGTATCGCCGATGGCGAGGAAGCGCGGCAGCGTGGCGGTGACCACCACCGGATCGCGCACGATGACGTCGGCCGACGCCTGGCCGACCTTGCCGGCGCTCCAGGCGACCGCCATCACCCGCACCGTGCCGTTGAAGGCCGGGATGTCGAAATCGACCTGGGCGGTGCCGTCCGGCCCGACCTTGACCACGCCGGAATAGCGCGCCAGCGGCGCCTGGGCCGGCGGGCTGCCCTCAAGCGCGGCCGGTGGCATGTCGCCGCCTGAGCGGATCGCACCCTTCGCCGCCTGCATGCCGTCGATCAGGAAGCCGTAGAGATCGCGGAACTCGGCCGCGAGCTTGCGCTGCCCGAGGAAATGGCCGACCGCGCTCGGGCTCTCATAGCGGGTGAGGTTGAGGATGCCGACATCGACGGCGGCGAGCGTGACGAACGCCTCCTCGCCGGGGGCGAGATTGCCGATCGTGACCGGCACCGACAGCGCCTGCCGCGGCCGCATCGCCGCCGGCACGGCGAGCGACACCGGCAAGGTGCGCGCCTCGCGGTCGATCGAGAACCAGGCAAGCCCGAGCGCGCGGCCGGGCATCAGCTTGGCGGCCGAATCCATCGGCCGGTGGGCCAGCGCCACCACATAGGCGCCGGCACCCCAATCCGCCTTGACCGGAACGGTGACGGCGGCGCCGGCGCGCTCGACGGTGATGACGCGCAAGTCCGACACCGCGTCGCCGACCACCGCCAGGGTGGCGGTGCCGGCAAAGCGCGGATCGAGCTTCACCGTCATGGTCTCGCCGGCGCGATAGCTTGCCTTGTCCAGCGTCACCGGCAGCAGGTCGGGCGTGTCGGCGGTGGCGTCGCCGCCCCAGCCGACATTGAACAGCAGGCTGGTCTGCGCCGGGTCGCTGCCGTCAATCTTGACGTCGAGCCGGTAGCGCCCGAAGCCGCCGACCGGCGCGGAGATGCGCGCGGGCTCTTCCGCCGAAATGTCGAACGTCCCATCGGCGATGCGGCGCGTCTGCTTCACCGCCTCGTATTCGAAGCGGCCGTCCTGGCGGAACCATTGATAGCGCGTATCGATGCGCGACAGCGTCCAGCTTGCGCGCGGACGGGCGATGCGGGTGCCGTCGGCGGCTGCGGCAATCACGTCGAAGGTCGCGGCCGCGCCCTCGCCGAGGCTGCCCTCGCCGAACAGCGGCTTGACGCCGAGCATCGCGCCGGCCGGGCGCACCGGCAGCGTGACGCTGCGCGCCACCGCCCGGCCGCCGGGCTCGGCGACCGACAGCGTGATCTTGGCCTGCAGCGGCCGGCGGGCCTCGGTCTCCGGCAGTTCGGCGATGACGCTGGCGCGGCCGCGGGCATCGGTCACCGCGTCGATCTCAAGATCGCCGCGCACGGTGTCGAACGCCTGATCCTCCAGCCCGACGGCGTAGCCCTCGAACCCCGGCAGCACGCCGCGCGGCGCGGCCTCCAGCACCACTTCGCCGGTGACGGGAAGGCCGGTGGCGAAGGCGCCGTAGAGATACTTCGCGGCGACGCCGATCTCGGCCGGCTCGCCGCGCCTGAGCGCGGCCTGGGCCGGCTCCAGCGTCAGCTCCAGCCGCTCGGGCAGATAGTCCTCGACCAGGAACGTGGTCTCGCCGATCGCCGGCCCCTTGGGATCGGCGAAGGCCGAGATGCGCCACGTGCCGTAGGGCACGCCCGCGACCAGCGGCACCGACAGCGACCGGCCGCCGAGGCCCTGATCCTCGACGCTGACGCGGCGATATTCGACGCCGTCGGGCCGCTCCACCACCAGGGTCAGCGGCACGCCATTGGCCGCCGCCCCCTTGGCGTCGCGCACCAGCGCGGTGGCATGCACCGTCTCGCCGGAGCGGTAGACGCCGCGCTCGGCATAGACGAAGGCATCGAGCGGCCCCGGCGCGTCGCGGCCCTTGACGCCGCGGTCGGTGAGGTCGAGCGGGTTCTGCGCCAGATCGAGGAAGGCGTAGTCGCCCTTCGCATCGGTGGCGACGGCGAGGCCGGGGGCGAGCCCGCCCTTGCCCTTGGCGAACCCGGCGGCGAAGCTGGCGATGCCGCGCTGGTCGGTGGCAGCGCTCGCCAGAACCTCGTTGTTGCGGGCGACGAGCTTGACCTCGACGCCAGCCAGGGGCTGGGCGCCGGCCAGCGAGCGCACCAGCACCTCGACGCCGCCCGAGCCGCTGATCGCCGACAGGCCGAGATCGGAGACCACGAACCACTGCGTGGCCAGCGTCTCGTAATCCTCCTCCTCGCCCTTGGCGGAGCGGCCGTCGTCGGCCCTGGCGGTCATCACATAGACGCCGGCCTCCAGCGTGCCGACCGCCTCCAGCACCGGAAAGGCGGTGGTGACGTCGCGGTTGAGCTCGTTCGGCAGATCGAGCGTGCCCGACCACACCTTGAGGCCCTGCTCGTCCTGGATGCGCGTCAGCTCATAGGGTTCGAGCTGGGTGAGGAAGCCGCCGCCGTGCAGCGTCGAGATCAGGTTGCGGTCGCCGATGCGGCTGATGGTGATGCGGGCGCGCGGCGCATTGACCGAGACCAGCGGAATGCCGGTCTGGCCGGTGCGCGGCAGGATGTAGCTCTTGCCGGTGAAGCGCACCTGGGGGGCGCGGTCGCGGACATAGATCTCGTAGTCGGCGGCCTTGGGCAGGGCCTCGCCGACGGTCGAGGGCAGGCCCTGGCGCAGCACGATGGCGTAGCGCTCGCCGTGGGCGAGGCCGTCGACGCACAGCTCCTTGCCCGAGACGGAGACCGCCGGGTTCGGCTGGCCGCTGACCGTGACGAAGCTCGCGAGATCGCGCGAGGCCAGCGCCTCGGAGAACTGGAAGCACACCTGGGCTGCTGCGGCATCGGCCGCCACCGTGTAGTCGACGATGCGGAAGCCGTGCTCGGCGCGCAGCGCCTCATAGGCCGAGCGGGTGTCTGTGGTCTCCACCAGCTTGAGGCTGGCGAGATAGGCGTCCATCGCCGGCCGCCACATCTGCCGCTTGGTCAGCGCATCGCCCAGAAGCGTCAGCGCCACCGCCTCGTCGTTGCGCGCGGTGGCGCGGCGATAGGCGGCATAGGCGGCGATCGCTGCGTTCTCCAGAAGCTGGTAGCGCTCGCGGCCGTCCCTGGGATCGATGGCGAGGAAAGCCCGCGTCGCCGCCAGCCACGCGCCGGCATCCTTGGGCTCGGCAGCGATCGCCGCGCTCGCGTCGAGCAGCGCGGCGCGGGCATCGGCAACGAGCCGCGACTCGGCGGCGCGCCGCAATTGCTGCACGCTGCGCCCGGCGATCTGCGAGGCGCCCTCGCGCCTGAGCTGATCCTCCAGCCGCAGCGAGGCCGCGGCCAGATCCTGGCGCACCAGCTCCTTGGGCATGGCCGGCTGCACCGGGCCGGACTGCACGGGGGCGGGCTGCACAGGTTTGGGCACCGGCAGCGGCGGCGTCTGGGCAATGGCGACAACGGGCAGGATCAGCAGCAGCGCGGCCAGGGCGGCGCGGACGACAGGGCGCATGCGAACCTCCGGGAAAATTTCGCCGCAACGATACCCGTATTTGACGCCGAATGGTCGCGACAGGTTCGGTCAGAGGATACACGTATACCGCTCGACCGAAACCCCGTCGACATTGCGGCATC
This sequence comes from Blastochloris sulfoviridis, assembly GCF_008630065.1. Classification (GTDB taxonomy): domain Bacteria; phylum Pseudomonadota; class Alphaproteobacteria; order Rhizobiales; family Xanthobacteraceae; genus Blastochloris; species Blastochloris sulfoviridis. Next base: position 56,521 of record NZ_VWPL01000021.1, on the reverse strand, counting down.
CCGTGAGCGGACGCTACGATGGCCGGCCACTTTTCCCGCCCCACGGACATCGCGCCGCGACGGACATCGCTGGAGTTCAAGGATCAAAGCATGCAGCAGATTGGGACGGATCGCGTTCCGGCATCGGCCGGCACGCTCGAGCATGTTGTGCTGCTCGACGCCGCCGACCAGCCGTCCGGCACCGCCGAGAAGCTCGACGCCCATCGCAAGGGCCTCAAGCATCTCGCCATTTCGGTGATCGTGCGCGACCGCGACGGGCGCTGGCTGCTGCAGCGGCGCGCCGCCGGCAAGTATCATTCGGGCGGGCTGTGGACCAACACCTGCTGCAGCCATCCGCGGCCCGGCGAGACCGTCCCCGCCGCCGCCAGCCGCCGGCTGGTCGAGGAGATGGGCATCGCCTGCGCGCTGGAGCCGGCGTTCGTGACCACCTACCGCGCCGCGGTCGACCCCGATTTGATCGAGCACGAGGTGGTGCACGTGTTCATCGGCACCTATGACGGCGCGATCTCGCCCGATCCCGACGAGGTGGAGTCCTGGCGCTGGGTTTCGGTCGAGGATCTGGTGGCCGACATCGCCGCCCACCCCGACGCCTACACCGTGTGGTTCCGCCACTATGTCGCCGACTTCCTCGACCACATGACGAGCTGACCGGGCGGATGGACCACGTCGAGGCGATCGTCGTCGGTGCCGGCGTGGTCGGGCTCGCGGCGGCGCGCGCGCTGGCCCTGGCCGGGCGCGAGGTGGTGCTGGTCGAGGCCGAAGGCGCGATCGGCACCGGCGCGTCCTCGCGCAATTCCGAGGTGATCCACGCCGGCATTTATTATCCGCCGGGCAGCCTGAAGGCGCGCCATTGCGTGGCCGGCGCCCGCGCGCTCTACGCCTATTGCGCCAGCCACGGCGTCAACCACCGCCGCATCGGCAAGCTGATCGTCGCCACCAGCGACGCGCAGGTGGCGAAGCTCGAAGCCCTCAAGGCGCAGGCGGAGGCCAATGGCGCGGGCGACCTCGCCTGGCTCGACGAGGGCGAAGCGCGCGCGCTGGAGCCGGAGGTCGCCTGCGTGCGGGCGCTGTGGTCGCCGTCCACCGGCATTCTCGACAGCCACGGCTACATGCTGGCGCTGCGCGGCGACATCGAGGCCGCGGGCGGCATGCTGGCGCTGGCCACCCCGCTTGCCGCCGCCGAGGCGACCGGCCGTGGTTTCATCGTCGAGACCGGCGGCGCCGAGCCGATGCGGCTCGCCTGCGACGTGCTGGTCAATGCCGCGGGCCTCGCGGCACCCGACCTCGCCCGGCGCATAGCGGGCTATCCCGAAGGGCGGGCGCCGCAGGCGCGGCTCTGCAAGGGCAATTATTTTGCGCTGGCCGGCGGCCGGCCGCCGTTCCGCCACCTCGTCTATCCGATCCCCGAGCAGGCCGGGCTCGGCATCCACGCCACCATCGATCTTGGCGGGCAGGTGCGCTTCGGCCCCGACGTCGAGTGGACCGACGCGCTCGACTACACGCCCGACGCCAGCCGCGCCGCGGCGTTCGCCGCCGCCATCCGCAGCTATTGGCCGGGCCTGCCGGAGGGCGCGCTGGTGCCGGCCTATGCCGGCATCCGGCCCAAGATCACCGGCCCCGGCGAGCCGGCGGCCGATTTCGTGGTGGAGGGGCCGGCCGACCACGGCGTGCCGGGACTGGTCAATCTGTTCGGCATCGAGTCGCCGGGGCTCACCGCCTCGCTATCGCTCGCTCTGCAGGTGCGCGATCTCGTCGACGCCAACCGCTGACGGCCGGCCGCCGGTGTGGGCCACGCCGCCGCAGGCGGGCCTTGCCGCTGCGGCCAGGGCATCGAAATGCTGCTGCGCCGCCTCGATCTGGAGCGCGTTCTGGCGCGCCCAGTCGCGGATCGCCAACACCGGAATCAGCAGCGAGCGGCCAAGCTCGGTCAGCGCATATTCCACCTGCGGCGGCACGGTGGCGTAGACCGTGCGGGTCACCAGCCCGTCGCGCTCCAGGCTGCGCAGGGTCAGCGTCAGCATGCGCTGCGAGATGCCGCCGATCTCCCGGCGCAGCGCGTTGAAACGCATCGGCCCGCGCCCGAGGAACGTCACCACCAGCACCGTCCATTTGTCGCCGATGCGCGACAGCACCGGCGCCACCCGCGCGCACTCGGCGGTGACGTGATTGGCGGGCGTGCCGCCGTTGGGTATGCCGTTGGCAAAAGCCTGGGTTGCAGGCACATGGCTGTGACCGGGTTTCATCGATGTGCCTCCTTGCGCCGGCCCTGGGCCGGTCACATAGTCATCGCTGGTTACAATAGTATACCAACCCACCGGTCACTAGAGCGTGATCCGATCTGACCGCATCAAATTGGGCGCTCTAAGTTTCTGGTTTGTCGCATTTTCTTCCGCACAACCGGTATCCACTTGTGCGGAAAATGCTCCAGGAGTGGAACGATGGCCCCTCGCCTGCACATCATCACCACCTCGACCCGCCCCGGCCGCATCGGCCCGTCGATCGCCGCATGGTTCCACGACGCCGCCAAGGCCCATGGCGGGTTCGAGGCGGTACCGGTCGATCTCGCCAGCTTCAACCTGCCGATCTATGACGAGCCGCAGCATCCCTCGACGCAGATCTACGAAAAGGCCCACACCAAGGCCTGGGCGGCCAGCGTTGCGGCGGCGGATGCCTATGTGTTCATCCTCCCCGAATACAATTTCTCGCCGCCGCCGTCGCTGATCAATGCGCTCGATTTCGTCTACAAGGAGTGGAACTACAAGCCGGCGGGCTTCGTGTCCTATGGCGGCATTTCCGGCGGCCTGCGCAGCGTGCAGATCGCCAAGCTGCACCTGACGACGCTGAAGATGGTGCCGCTGGTCGAGGCGGTGGTGGTGCCGCTGGTCGGACAGCAGATCGACGCCAACAAGGTGTTCACCCCGAACGACATCCAGAAGGACGCCGCCAAGGGACTGCTCGACGAGCTTCTGCGCTGGACGAACGCGCTGAAGCCGCTGCGCGCGGCGAAATAAAACTGTCACAAAACTGGACTGGACATGCCGCGCCACCCGGCGCGGCATTTTTTTACCGCTTCCGGGCACTGGTAGTAAGCAGTCGTAACGGCCCATTTACACCTTACTTGCAGTATTCTCCCGGTATTCTCGGGGGCAAGGAATTCGTCAGTGACAGGTTCAACTGTTCAACTACGGGAAGAATTTACTGCGGATGCGAACATCGCTGTCGAGAGCATCGCAGACCTGCTCGGCAGCGTGGCCGATGGCGGAAATTCCGTCGCTGCAGCCTGGCGTGACCTGAAAAACACGATCGGCGGCGAGCTTGGCGACTTCTATGAACGGTTGCGCCATCTTCCCGGCTCTCCGCCACTTGTCGGCGACGACACCGCGGTGCCGCAACTGGTCGCCGCCCAGATGGCCCATCTGGAGGCGCTGTTCACCGGCACGGCGCCGGCCGCGGCCCATTCCGCCGCCGACGCACAGGCGGCGCTGCCGCCCGTCTGCCATCTCGCCGCCCAGGGCTGGCTGCTGATGCGGCTGGTGCCGCACCTCACCCGTCGGCACCGGCTGAACCGCCGCGCGCTCGACCGGGTGCTGACCGCGCTGATCGCCCGCCTGTTCGAGGACATCATCCGCGCCAGCGCCGCCGGTCAGGCGCAGATGCTGGCGCAAGGCGCGCGCGCGATCCGGAGCGAGAACAATCTCGCCAGCCTGCGCTCGCTCGCCGGCACCGTCAGCGACGTCAACAATGTCGCCTTCGACCTCGCCCATCTGTCGCGCAACACCCGCAACCTGTCGTCGGGCGCGCAGACCATCGCGTCGGCCGCGGCCGAGCTCGTCGCCTCGGTCGAGGACATCGCCCGCAACAGCGAGGGCGCGGCCAACGACGCCGCCGAGACCAACCGCAACGTTCTCGCTGGGCGCAGCGCGGTCGAGCAGGTGAACGGCGCGATCTCCAACATCGCCGCCGCCGTGGAGGAGACCGCCCGCTCGGTGGATGAACTGTCCGTCGCCTCCGAGCAGATCGGCCAGATCCTGACGGTGATCGAGAGCATCGCCGGCCAGACCAACCTGCTGGCGCTCAACGCCACCATCGAGGCGGCGCGGGCCGGCGAGGCCGGCCGCGGCTTCGCGGTGGTGGCGAGCGAGGTGAAGAGCCTCGCCACCCAGACCTCGAAATCGACCGAGGACATCACCCGCCGCATCGCCTCGCTGCGCGAGGGCATGGGCGTCATATTGTCGACGATGGAGCGCTCCAAGTCCGCCGTGGTCGAGGGCCAGACGGCGATCAGCGAAGCCGCCAGCACCATGACCGTGGTCGCCGACCAGGTCGGCAATGTCTCGGCGCGCATGCAGGGCATCTCCGACATCCTGCATCAGCAGAAGGGCGCCAGCGCCGAGATCGCCGCCTCGATCGACAAGGTGGCGGCCATTGCCGGCGACAATCACGACCTCCTGGTGTCGATGGCCGGCCATCTGCACAACTCCAATGCCCGCTTCTCGGAGAACGCCAAGGCGTGGTTCGTCGCCGGCTCGCACCGCTCGCTGGTCGAGATGGCGAAGATCGACCATGTGATGTTCAAGAAGCGCGTGATGGAGGTGCTGATGGGCCGCGACACCTGGCCGGTGGCCGAGGTGCCCGACCATCACACTTGCCGCCTCGGCAAATGGTACGACGCCATCACCGCGGCCGACATCAAGGCGCTGCCGGCCTATGGCAAGCTCGTGGCGCCGCACCAGCGCGTGCACGCCGCCGGCATCCGCGCCATTGCCGCCTATGGCGAGGGCGACATGGATGGCGCGCTCGCCGCGCTCAAGGATCTGAACGGCGCATCGAGCGAGGTGCTCGCCGTCCTCGACGAGATGTCGCAGACGCTCAATGGCCGGCTGGCCTATCTCGACGCCGCCACCCCGCGCACCCCGGCCGCAGGCGCGCCCCACAGCCACGGCGGCGCGTGCTGCGGCGGCAAGCCTTGACGCGCTATTCGGTTTCCGAGTGATTGGCTCGCCTTCTTCCTTCCCTCTCCCCTTGCAGGAGAGGGTGGCGAGGCCGAGCGAAGCGAGGTCGAGCCGGGTGAGGGGTGTAGACGGCGCATGCTGGAAGCTCACCCCTCACCCGCCTCGCGATCTAAAGATCGCTCGGCACCCTCTCCCGCAAGGGGAGAGGGGAAGAAAGAGCGCCGTTCAGCCGAAATCCGTATCAGCCGCCCGTTGACGGCGGCTCGCCGGCGGCGGCGGCGAAGCCGGCGCGGGTGCGCGCCTGCACCACCAGCAGCGCCAGCGCGCACGACACCAGCCGGCTCGGCATGGTGTCGCCGCTGCCTCCCGGCACGATCGGCACGCGGGCGCCCATCAGGATGCCGGCGGCCTGCGCGTCGGCCAGATGGCGCAGCTCCATCGCCAGCATGTCGCCGGCCTCCAGATTGGGCACCACCAGGATGTCGGCATTGCCCGCCACCGGCGAGGTGAGGCCCTTGGCGCGCGCCGCCGCCTCGTTGACCGCGGTCTCGAACGACAGCGGCCCGTCGAGCTGGCCGCCGGTGATCTGGCCGCGATCGGCCATCTTGCACAGTTGCGCGGCGTCCAGCGTCGAGGGCACGCGCGGCGTGACCACCACCCCCGCCGACAGCAGCGCCACGCGCGGACAGGCGATGCCGATGGCCAGCGCGAGATCGATGGCGTTCTGCACGATGTCGCGCTTGACGGTGAGCGTGGGCGCCACGTGCACGCCGGTGTCGGTGATCAGCAGCGGCCGCGGATAGGTCGGCACGTCCATCACCATGATTTGGCTGAGGGCGCCGCGCCCGGCGCATGCGGCGGCGGCGGCGGCCACCAGCTCGTCCTCCGCCACCGAGCCGTTGACGATCGCCTCGACCTTGCCGGTGCGGGCCAGCGCAAACGCCGTGTCGATCGCCGCCTGCTCGTCGTCGGCCTGCACGAGGTCGAAGGAGGCGATGTCGAGGCCGGCATCGGCGGCGACCCGGCGGATCACGGCGGCGCGGCCGACCAGGACCGGCTGGAGCAGGCCGGCTTCGGCCGCCTGCAACGCCAGTTCGAGCGCATCGGCATCGACCGGATTGACGATCGCGGCACGCACCGGCGCGGGGTCGGCGGCGAGATCGAGCAGGCGCTGCAGGCGCGGGCGCCGGTGCTCCAGCCGCACCGTCGGCAGCTCGGCCGGCGGCCGCTTCACCTTCACGGTCGGCGCGACCACTTCCGCCGTGCCGCTGATCACCGTCTCGCCGCTCTCATTGACCGCCGAGCAGTCCAGCCCGATGCGCTTCTTCTCCGGATCCTTGCGGGTCACCACGACCTTGACGGTCAGCCGGTCGCCGATCTTGACCGGGCGGCTGAACGACAGCGTCTGGCTGCGATAGATGGTGCCGGGGCCGGGAAGCTGGGTGCCGAGCACCGTGGAGATGAGCGCCGCACCCCACATGCCGTGGCCGATCAGATCGCCGAACACCGTGTGCTTGGCGTATTCGAGATCGAGATGCGCCGGGTTCACGTCGCCCGACAGCACGGCGAACATCTCGATGTCGCGCAGTGTCAGCCGGCGGACGAGCTGCGCGGAATCGCCGATCGCGATCTCGTCATAGGTCTTGTTCTCGATAAACGGCATCCGGCCTTTCCTGGCGTCGAAGATTCTGGCGTCGGTGACTCTGGCGTCGGTGACTCCGGCGACGCGCGCCCCTCGACCGGAGCTTTGCCGCGTCCGCGCGACACGACCATGAAATGGAGCATCGGCAAAGCCGCCCACCCCGCCTAGCCGCACACGCACAGGATGCGTTTTTCCCGCACGGTCGATCCTGTCGCGGCCGCACCGGCAATACTGGCCCAACCGCCCTGCCGGTATAGCGCGGATCGAGCGTCCACAGGCGGCAAACGAGCAGCCGGCGGGCTACCGGGAGTCGCCGCCGGTCAGGGGCATGCGCGACGAAGGTTTCAGACGCAACAGGCTTGACCTTGCGGGGCGTCCTGGTGGTAAAGTTCCTGATGGGACGATACGCGGGCTTTCCAGACAGCGGCGCGCCAGACGCCGGCGGAGAGCATAGGCAGGACATGAGCGACTTCATTGTCGAGACCGATGGCCTCACCAAGGTTTTCAAGGGCTTCACCGCGGTCGACTCGGTGTCGCTGCGCATCCGGCGCGGATCCGTCCACGCCTTGATCGGCCCCAACGGCGCCGGCAAGACCACCTGCTTCAACCTGCTGACCAAGTTCCTGGAGCCGTCGCGCGGCGCGATCTTCTACAACGGCCGCGACATCACCCGCACCCGGCCCGCCGACGTCGCCCGGCTGGGTATGGTGAGGAGCTTCCAGATCTCCGCCACCTTCGGCCACATGACGGCGCTGGAGAATGTGCGGGTGGCGCTGCAGCGGCCGCTCGGCACCTCGTTCCAGTTCTGGCGGTCGGACGCCTCGCTCAGCCGGCTCGACGGCCGGGCGATGGATCTGCTCGACGATGTCGGCCTCGCCGAATTCGCCGACGTGCCGGCGGCCGACCTGTCCTATGGCCGCAAGCGCGCGCTGGAGATCGCCACCACGCTGGCGCTCGACCCCGAGATGCTGCTGCTCGACGAGCCGACCTCCGGCATGGGCCACGAGGATGTCGGGCGCATCGCCGACCTGATCCAGCGCGTCGCCCGCCAGGGCGGCAAGAACCGCACCGTGCTGATGGTCGAGCACAATCTGTCGGTGGTGGCCGGGCTGTCCGATACCATCACCGTGCTGGCGCGCGGCCAGGTGCTGGCCGAAGGCCCCTATTCGGAGGTCTCCAAGAACCCCGAAGTGGTGGAAGCCTATATGGGGACCGGCCATGCCTGAGGCGGGCGCGATGGACGCGAACACCCCCGCGGCCGGCGCGGCCGGATCCGCGGCGGCAGCGCCGGCGGCGGCGCACCGCATCCTGCTCGAAGTGTCGGACCTCCACGCCTATTACGGCGAGTCCCACGTGCTGCACGGCATGACCTTCACCGTGCCGGAGGGCGAGGTGGTGACGCTGCTCGGCCGCAACGGCGCCGGCAAGACCACCACCATGCGCGCCATCATGGGCATGCTGAAGAGCCGCAAGGGCTCGATCCGCTTCGACGGGGTCGAGACCGTGGACCTGCCCTCCAACAAGGTGGCGCGGCTCGGCATCGCGCTGTGCCCGGAGGAGCGCGGCATCTTCGCCGGCCTGAACGTGCAGGAGAACCTGCTGCTGCCGCCGGTGGTCAAGCCGGGCGGCCTGTCGGATGCCGAGGTCTACGAGCTGTTTCCGCGCCTCCTGGAGCGCCGCTACAGCCAGGGCACCAAGCTCTCCGGCGGTGAGCAGCAGATGCTGGCGATCGCCCGCATCCTGCGCACCGGCGCCAAGCTTCTGCTGCTCGACGAGCCGACTGAAGGGCTGGCGCCGGTGATCGTGCAGCAGATCGGCGAGCTGGTGCGCACGCTCAAGCACAAGGGCTTCACCATCGTGCTGGTGGAGCAGAACTTCCACTTCGCCGCCACCGTCGCCGACCGCCACTACGTCGTCGAGCACGGCCGGGTGATCGACATGTTCCGCAACGACGACATCGAGGCCAACCGCGACAAGCTCGCATCCTATCTCGGCGTATGACGCGCGCCGCAGCAGACGTTCAACAACAACCACCGGGAGGAGACCACATGCGCATACGCACGATCCTGTTGGCGGCCGCGGCAACGCTCGCGACCACGGCGGCCAACGCGCAGAATTCCAACGGCGTCGTCAAGATCGGCGTGCTCAACGACCAGTCCGCCCTCTATGCCGACATGTCAGGCCAGGGCTCGGTGTGGGCGGCGAGGAAGGCGGTCGAGGATTTCGGCGCGGCGGCCAAGGGCATGAAGGTCGAGATCGTGTTCGCCGACCACCAGAACAAGGCCGACATCGGCTCCAACATCGCCCGGCAATGGTACGACCAGGACGGCGTCGACATGATCGTCGACGTGCCGAACTCGTCGGTGGCGCTGTCGGTCAACCAGATCACCCGCGAAAAGAACAAGGTGTTCCTCAATTCGGGCGCGGCGAGCTCGGACCTCACCGGCAAGGCGTGCTCGCCCAACACCGTGCACTGGACCTACGACACCTGGGCGCTGGCCAACGGCACCGGCAAGGCGGTGGTGAAGACCGGCGGCGACTCGTGGTTCTTCATCACCGCCGACTACGCCTTCGGCCACGCGCTGGAGCGCGACACCGAGGCCGTGGTGCTGGCCAATGGCGGCAAGGTGCTGGGCAAGGTGCGCCACCCGCTCTCGACCCAGGACTTCTCCTCCTTCCTGCTGCAGGCGCAAGGCTCCGGCGCCAAGATCATCGGCCTCGCCAATGCCGGCGGCGACACCATCAACTCGGTCAAGCAGGCGGCCGAGTTCGGCATCACCCAGGCCGGGCAGAACCTCGCGGCGCTCCTGGTGTTCCTCACCGACGTCCACTCGCTCGGGCTGAAGACGGCGCAGGGCCTCGTCTTCACCTCGGCGTGGTACTGGGATCTCGACGACGACGACCGCGCCTTCGCCAAGGCGTTCGCTGCCGACAACAAGGGCATGCACCCGACCATGGTGCAGGCCGGCGTCTATTCGGCGGTGATGCACTATCTCAAGGCGGTCGAGGCGCTGGGCAGCGACGCGGACGGCGCCGCGGTGGTGGCCAAGATGAAGGAGATGCCCTCCGACGACAAGCTGTTCGGCAAGGGTTCGGTCCGCGCCGACGGCCGCAAGATCCACGACCTCTATCTGTTCGAGGTCAAGAAGCCGTCCGAGTCGAAGGCGCCGTGGGACTATTACAAGCTGCGCGCCACCATCCCGGCGGCGGAAGCCTTCCGGCCGCTGGACCAGGGCGGCTGCCCGCTGGTCAAGCGGAGCTGACGCACGATCGCCGCCGCGCCTTCCCTCTCCCGCCCGGGCCGCGCTTGCGCGCGCCCGGGCGCAGGCTCTTGTGGGAGAGGGTGGCGAGGATGAGCGAAGCGAAAGCCGAGCCGGGTGAGGGGTATTTTCGAGCCGCTCGACGTCACCCCTCACCCGCCTCGCGATCTTGAGGATCGCTCGGCACCCTCTCCCGCAAGAGCCTGCGCCCGGGCGCGCGCAAGCGCGGCCCGGGCGGGAGAGGGAAAGAGAGCGAAGCGCCCAGCCGCGATTATTTCGCGACCATCGACCGAAGACCGTTTGAGGAGCCGCCCACATGTTCGAGCTGATCGGCGTGCCGCCGGCGGTGCTGTTCGGCCAGCTCCTGCTGGGCCTGATCAATGGCGCGTTCTACGCGATCCTGTCGCTCGGGCTCGCGGTGATCTTCGGCCTGCTCAACGTCATCAATTTCGCGCACGGCGCCCAATACATGATGGGGGCGTTCGCGGCGTGGATGCTGCTCACCTTCGCCGGCATCCCCTATTGGGCGGCGCTGGTGGTGGCGCCGGTGCTGGTCGGCGCCACCGGCATCGTCGTCGAGCGGCTGCTGCTGTCGCGCATCTACCATCTCGACCACCTCTACGGCCTGCTGCTCACCTTCGGGCTGGCGCTGATCCTGGAGGGGGTGTTCCGCAGCCAGTTCGGCTCGGGCGGCCAGCCCTACCCCAACCCGCTGCCGGGCGGCCAGAACCTCGGCTTCATGTTCCTGCCCAACTACCGCGCCTGGGTGGTGGTGCTGTCGCTCGCGGTGTGCCTCGCCACCTGGTTCATGATCGAGCGCACCAAGCTCGGCTCGTATCTGCGCGCCGCCACCGAGCGGCCGGATCTGGTGCAGGCGTTCGGCGTCAACGTGCCGCGCATGATCACCCTGACCTACGGCTTCGGCGTCGGGCTCGCCGCCCTTGCCGGCGTGCTGGCGGCGCCGATCTATCAGGTGAGCCCGCTGATGGGCTCGAACCTGATCATCGTGGTGTTCGCGGTGGTGGTGATCGGCGGCATGGGCTCGATCCTGGGCTCGATCGTCACCGGCTTCGGGCTCGGCCTGATCGAGGGACTGACCAAGGTGTTCTACCCCGAGGCCTCCAACACCGTGGTGTTCGTGATCATGGCGATCGTGCTGCTGATCAAGCCGGCCGGCCTGTTCGGGACGGCGAAATAATAATCAACAAGCGGGCGCGGGTTTTCGAGGATGGAGACGATGCTGGTGAGGGCCGAGGAGACGACCGGGACGCCGGCCGGTGCGCCGGCCGCGGCCCGGCGGCCGGGCGGCGGCGCCACCTTCCTGTGGCTGTTCGCGGCGATGGTGGCGGCCGGCATGGTCGCGCCGTTCTTCGCCTATCCCGTGTTCCTGATGAAGGTGCTGTGCTTTGCGCTGTTCGCCTGCGCCTTCAACCTGCTCATCGGCTATGTCGGCCTGCTGTCGTTCGGCCACGCGATGTTCTTCGGCGGCGCCGCCTATGTGTGCGGCTACGGCATCAAGACGCTGGGGCTGACGCCCGAGCTCGGCATTCTCGCCGGCATGGCGTTCGCAGCCGTGCTCGGCAGTGCGGTGGGCTGGCTCGCCATCCGCCGCCAGGGCATCTATTTCGCCATGGTCACGCTGGCCTTGGCGCAGATGTTCTTTTTCTTCTGCCTGCAGACGCGGTTCACCGGCGGCGAGGACGGCATCCAGGCCATCCCGCGCAGGCCGCTGTTCGGCCTCATCCCCACCACCGACGACCGCGTGCTCTATTTCATCGTGCTGGCACTGTTCCTCGCCGCCTTCCTGCTCATCTACCGCATCGTGCATTCGCCGTTCGGGCAGGTGCTGAAGGCGATCCGCGAGAACGAGCCGCGCGCCATCTCGCTCGGCTACCGCGTCGAGCGCTACAAGCTCGTCGCCTTCGTGCTGTCGGCGACGCTGGCCGGCATGGCCGGGGCGATGAAGACGGTGGTGTTCCAGCTCGCCTCGCTGTCCGACGTCGCCTGGCAGATGTCCGGCGAGGTGGTGCTGATGACGCTGGTCGGCGGCATGGGCACGGTGTTCGGCCCGGTGGTCGGCGCCGGCATCATCGTGGCGATGCAGAACTATCTCTCCGGTATCGGCGAGTGGGTGCTGGTCACCCAGGGCGTGGTGTTCGTGGCCGCCGTGCTGCTGTTCCGCCGCGGCGTGGTCGGCGAGATCGCCGCGCTGGTGACGCGGGCGCGGGCGCGCGGCGAAAGCTGACAAGGCTTCGGGTGAGCGGCTTGGCTCCATTCGTCCCTCTCCCACCCGGGCCGCGCTTGCGTGCGCCCGGATGGGAGAGGGACGAAAAGGCCGGCTTCGCTATCCCATGCGGCGGCGCAGCAGGCGCGGCAGCGCGGCGAGGTTGCCCGCCGCCAGCGTCTCGATCGCCTCGCGGCGGCGCAGTTGCGCAGCATCGAGCAGCATCTGGCCGGCCCAGCGATAGACGTTGCGGGTGCGCACCAGCGCCCGCATCTGGCGCATGCGCGCCTCCTGCTCGGCCACCGGCATGGTCAGCGCCCGGTTCATCGCGTCAGCCATGTCGTAGGCATAATAGGGGTTGACGATCAGCCCCTCGACCAGCTCGCGCGAGGCACCGGCGAAGGTGGAGAGCACCAGCACGCCGCGCTCGTCGTCGCGCGCGGCGACGAACTCCTTGGCCACCAGATTCATGCCGTCGTGCAGGCTGGAGACCACGCAGAAATCCGCCGCCCGGAACAGCTCGAACACCTCGGCCGGATCGTGATGGCGGATCGACAGCACGATCGGCCGCCAGTCGGGCGTGCCGTGGCGGGCGTTGATCTCGTCGGCCAGCGCCACCGCCTCGTCCTGCAAGGCGCGGTAGGAGGCGATCTTGCTGCGGGTGGGCGCCGCCGCCTGGATGAAGGTGAAGCGGCCCAGCCATTCCGGATGGTTCTGCAGCAGCGCATCGACCGCGTGCATCCGGTCGACGATGCCCTTGGTGTAGTCGAAGCGCTCGATGCCGACGCCGATCCGTACACCCTCGCCGAGGCCGAAGCGGCTGCGCACCGCCGCGCCGCACGCCGGCACCGGCTTCTGGCCGGCCAGCGCCGAGGGCGGCCATTCGATCGAGATCGGATAGGGGCGCACCAGCGTCTCGTGGCCACCCAGCGTCGCCGAACGGCGCTCGCGGTCGATGCGGCTCTCGACGAAGCGGTCGACCGTCTCGAAGAAGTTGTTGCAGTGGAAGTCGGTGTGGAAGCCGAGGATCGACGAGCCGAGCAGGCCGTCGATGATCTCCTCCTTCCACGGGCAGATGCCGAAGGTCTCGGCGTTCGGCCAGGGAATGTGCCAGAAGGTGACGATGGTCGCCTTGGGCAGGCGCTTGCGCACCATGCGCGGCAGCAGCGCGAAGTGATAGTCCTGTACCAGCACGATGGGATCGCGCGTCTTCGCCTCGCGCACCACGGCGTCGGCGAACATCTCGTTGACCTCGCGATAGTAGCGCCAGTCGCTCTCGCGGAAGGCCGGCCGCACGAAGGCGATATGGCACAGCGGCCACATGCCCTCGTTGGAGAAGCCGTAATAGTAGCCGTCCTGCTGCTCCTCGGTGAGCCAGATCCGCCGCAGCGCATAGCTCGGCGCGTCGGGCGGCACGGCGATGCGGTCGGCGGCGTCCACCGTATCGCGGTCGGCGCTGCCGCTGCCGTGGGCGATCCAGGTGCCGCCGCAGGCGCGGATCACCGGCTCGATCGCCGACACGAGGCCGCTCGCCGGGATCTGGACGTTGATGCCGCCACCCTCGATGTGGTTGTGGATGTAGGGCTCGCGATTGGACACCACCAGCACCTCGGCGCCGGGCAACTCGGCGCCGAGCGCCCGCTGCAGCGTCTCCGGCGTCCAGTCGATGTGGACGCCGTCGATGGTGCGGCGCACGAGATCGTACTGGTCGAGCGCCTCGCGCAGCTCCGCCGGCAGGGCTGCCTCCGTATGGGGCGCGTCGACGCGGCCGGCCCGCAGGTCCTCCAGCGTGGTGCGCAACGCCGTGCGCCAGTTGCGCACCAGCACCAGCATTGCCACCGCGACCGCGCCGCTGACCAGAAGCGCCGCCACCACGGTTGCAACCAGAATGTAGACGCGCGCCTTGTCGGAGCGTGCCTTGGCATAGGTCAAATCGTGAACGATGACGACATGGCCCAGCACGCCATCCGCGAGCGGAAACGCCGAGACCAGGAGATCCTGGCTGTCGATGCGGATCGGCATCGTGGTCTCGGCCTTGCCGCGCCGGATCGAGGCGCACAGGAGGCGCGACGGCATGGTCGATGTCGGCGCCCGCATGCGGCCGTCCGGCTCGCAGATACCCACCGCCTGCAGCCGCTCGTCGGTGATCAGGCGCGCAAACAGCGCCTGCAGCTCGGCGGCGGCCTCGGGCGAGGGATCGCGCGCCAGCTCCTCGATCTGGCCCTTGGCCGACAGCAGCACGATGCGGGCCCGCAACTGAACGTCGCCGCGGCTCCAGGTCTCCACCGCGACACCAACCAGCGACGAAACCGTGAGAAGCACGCCGGCCCCGGCGATGGCGCCGAGGGCGATGAACACCGCCGGCCGCGGCACCCGCGCGAGCACCTGATCGCGGACGAACGCCAGCCCACGCCATAGAGATGTCACTGCCAATTGAGCACTGCTTTTCGCGGCATTCCATCCGTTGTTCGAGAGTGTCATCGACCGGTCCCCCTGGCTCTGCTCCAGCCCCGGAGCGTTTTCGGATCAGGCACGGCGTAGGTCTTCTGCCCTCGACACGGGAGGGCGCTGACGTCGCGGCCGGCCTCGCGAGAACCGACTGTCGATCGAGCCCCGGTTTCATGGAGCAATGTCGCCTTCCCCCCGATCACCTTCCCTGGTCACGTTTGGTCGTCTTATGTCGGGATTGTGGCAGAACGCCGGGCCACTTCAGCCCAAGGCGGATCCACCCGACCCGAAACCCCGGGCACGAAGCGTCGCCAGCAGCGCGGCGGTGCGCGGGGCGCCCACCCCCGGCAGGGCATGGCCGACCTCCGGCGGATGGCCGGCCAGCTCGGCGGCGAGCAGCGCCAGCGACGGCGGATCATCAACGTCGTACCAGCCCGGCAGTTCGACCAGCTCGAGCTCCGCCGCCCGTGCCCGCGTTCGCGTCAGTGCCGCCACCTGATTCGTGCTCCACGGCATGTCGGCAAACAGCGCCGGGTGCGGCCGGTCGAGCGCCAGCACGCCGTAGCCGCCGTCGCGCACCGGGGCCATGGCGATCCGGCCGGGAATATCGAGAGCGCGCACCGCCTCGGCCAGGATGGCGTCGGGCAGGGTCGGCGCATCGGTACCGAGCAGCACCACGCCGCGGTGGCCGCGGGCGCATAGCGCCGCCACCACGCCGGCCATGCGGGCGCCGAGATCGCCCTCCCCCTGCGCGATCAGCGGCAGCGGCAGCGGCAGGCACGCGGCCATCTCGACCGCCTCCCCGGCCGGCGCATGGGCGACATGCGCCACCGCGCCGAGGCGGCGGGCAAGATCCGCCACCCGCCCGGCGACATCGGCCAGGAACGCCGCCGCGAGTGCTGCCGCCTCGACCGGCGCCAGCGGCGGGCAGAGCCGGGTCTTCACCCGCCCCGGCACCGGCACCTTGGCCATGATGGCGATGGCGACCGGGCCCGAGGCCTCCACGTCAGCCCCGCGCCGGGTCGGCGGCGGCCTGCTTGAGGTCGAAGGACGGATCGGCGATCTCGGCGGCGCTGAGGCGCGTGCCGGCGGTGACCAGCCGGCGGCCGATCATGTGGTCGGCCGGCTTGTTGAGGGTGTCGACGGCGATCACCCGGCCGCCCCGGAGCAGGAACACCGAGAAGGCGAGGCTGTCGGGATCGCCGCGCACCACCGCCTCCTCGACGTCGAAGGCGAGACCCGTGGTCTGCAGCTTCATGTCGAACTGGTCGCTCCAGAACCACGGCACCGCGTCATAGGGCTTGGGCTTGCCGAGGATGGTGGCCGCCACCGCCTTGCCCTGGTCGATGGCGTTCTGCACCGATTCGACCAGCACCGGCTTCGGCGCGAAGCGGGTGGGGAAGCGCGCCACGTCGCCGATGGCGAACACGCCGGGCGCGGAGGTGCGCAGAAGCTCGTCGACGACGATGCCGTTGTCGGTGGCGATGCCCGCCGCCTGGGCGATGCCGGCCGCCGGCACCACGCCGATGCCCACCACCACCAGATCTGCCGGCAACTTGGTACCGTCCGACAGCACGACGGCCGAGACCGCCCCCTCGCCCTCGATGCGGCTGACCCCGGCGCCGGTCTTGATCTCGACGCCCTTCTCGCCGTGCCGGCGCACGATGGCCGAGGCCATCGCCGGCGCGGTGGAGCGCGCCAGCACCCGCGGCAGCGCCTCGACCACCACCGCCTTACTGCCGAGCTTGGTGGCGGAGGCCGCCACCTCCAGCCCGATGAAGCCGCCGCCGATCACCACCACCTGGCGCGGCCGGGCCAGCGCCTCCTTGAGCTTGAGCGCATCGTCGAGCCCGCGCAGGTAGAGCACGCCCTCCAGCTCGGCGCCCGGCACCGGCAGCTTGCGCACATCGGCGCCGGTGGCAACGATCAGGTGGTCGTAGGCGATCGTGTCGGCGCCGGCGGTGACCGTCCTGGCGCCGGGGTCGATGGCCTCGACCCGGCGGCCGGTGACGAGGTCGAGCCGGTTGTCGGCGAAGAAGGCAGGCGCGCGCAGCGGCACGGTGTCGACGCCGGCCTCGCCCGACAGCACCGCCTTCGACAGCGGCGGCCGCTGATAGGGCGCGTACGGCTCGGCGCCGATGATGCGGATGGCCTCGCCATAGCCGCCCTGGCGCAGGCTGGTGGCGAGCTGCAACCCCGCCTGCCCGCCGCCGACGATGACCACTCCCGCGCCCATGGCTCGACTCCCCTTACCGGTCTTTTGACCCCGGACGATTAGCGCGCCAGGGCGCGGGGGGGAAGCGGCAGGCGCGCGCGGCCTGCCGCCGCCACCGGTCATATCGCCTGCTGCGCCCTGCCCCCTGCTCCGACCTTGCATCGGCGTGCCATCGGGTGCAGTTGGACGTTTCCCCTCTCCAGCACCCTTGACCGATGCCCACGCCCGCGACCCCCTTCGACGATCTTCACCCCGAGACCCGGCTGGTGCATGGCGCCATCCAGCGTTCGCAGTTCGGCGAGACCTCGGAGACGCTGTTCCTGACCCAGGGCTTCGTCTACGACCGCGCCGAGACCGCCGAGGCGCGGTTCAAGAACGAGGATCCGGGCTACCAGTACACCCGCTACGCCAACCCGACCGTGGCGATGTTCGAGGACCGGCTGGCCGAGTTCGAGGGCGCGGAGATGTGCTGCGCCACCGCCACCGGCATGGCCGCGGTGCACGGCGCCATGGTCGGCCTTCTCGCCGCCGGCGACCATGTGGTGGCGCCGCGCCTGATGTTCGGCGCCTGCCGCTGGATCATCGAGGATTTTCTCCCCCGCTTCGGCGTCGCCTCGACCCTGGTCGACGGCACCGACCTCGATGCGTGGCGCGCCGCCATGCGGCCGAACACCAAGGCGTGCTTCCTGGAAAGCCCGGCCAATCCGACGCTCGTGGTGATGGACATCGCCGCCATCGCCGAGATCGCGCACGCCGCCGGGGCGCTCGTCGTGGTCGACAATGTGTTCGCCACGCCGGTCTTCCAGAAGCCGCTCAAGCTCGGCGCCGACGTGGTGGTCTATTCCGCCACCAAGCACATCGACGGCCAGGGCCGCTGCATGGGCGGGGCGATCCTCGGCGGCCGCAAGCTGTTGGAGGAGAAGATCCAGCCCTTCCTGCGCATGAGCGGGCCGACGCTGTCGCCGTTCAATGCCTGGGTGCTGCTGAAGAGCCTGGAGACGCTGGTGCTGCGCGTCGAGCGCCAGACGGCCACCGCCGCCAAGGTCGCCGACGCGCTCGCCGGTTTGCCGGGCGTGACGCGGGTGATGTTCCCCGGCCGCGCCGACCACCCGCAGGCCGCATTGATCGCGCGGCAGATGCTCGGGCCCTCGACCATGGTGGCGTTCGAGGTGAAAGGCGGCAAGGCCGGCGCGTTTTCCTTCCTCAATGCGCTGAAGGTGGTGCGCATCTCAAACAATCTCGGCGATGCCAAGAGCCTGATCACCCACCCGGCCTCCACCACCCATTCGCGCCTCAAGCCGGAGGAGCGCGCGGCGCTCGGCATCACCGACGGCATGCTGCGGCTGTCGGTGGGGCTGGAGCACGCCGACGACCTGATCGCCGATGTGAGCCGGGCGGCCGGGGTGGTGTGAGGTCGTCGTCCCGGACGGCGCGCAGCGCCGAGCCGGGACCGTCATCAGGAAGGGGACTCGTCCGGAGGACGATCCCGGGTCTCGGCTATCGCCTCGTCCGGGATGACAACCGGGATTTCGTCGTCCCGGACGGCGCGAAGCGCCGAGCCGGGACCGTGCGCAGGATGGGGACGCTTCCGGAGGACGATCCCGGGTCTCGGCTATCGCCT
Organism: Blastochloris sulfoviridis; assembly: GCF_008630065.1. GTDB lineage: Bacteria > Pseudomonadota > Alphaproteobacteria > Rhizobiales > Xanthobacteraceae > Blastochloris > Blastochloris sulfoviridis. Next base: position 38,159 of record NZ_VWPL01000021.1, on the reverse strand, counting down.
CGCCCGGGATGACAAGGTTGCGTCACCGTGTCCGTTTGCCCGCATCGCGCTGGGCGGTGGCCCGCGCCAGCGCCTCGGCGAGCGCGCCGCCGCCGGACGACGTCTCCTGCTGGCGCTGCTCGCGGCGCGGCTGCCTTGGCGCCGACGACGGCCGGCTGCCGGCGGGCGCGCTCGCGGCATCGGGCAGCGGATCATCGAGCCGCATGGTGAGCGCGATGCGCTTGCGCGCCAGATCGCAGGAGAGCACCTTCACCTTCACCACGTCGCCCGGCTTCACGATGGTGGACGGATCCTTCACGAAGGTCTTCGACATCGCCGACACGTGCACCAGCCCGTCCTGGTGCACGCCGATATCGACGAAGGCGCCGAACGCCGCGACATTGGTCACCGTGCCTTCCAGGATCATGCCGGGCTTCAGATCCGACAGCGTCTCGACGCCCTCCTGGAAGGTCGCGGTCTTGAACGACGGGCGCGGATCGCGGCCGGGCTTCTCTAATTCGCGCAGAATGTCCGACACGGTGGGCACGCCGAAGCGGTCGTCGGCGAAGGCGTGCGGCTTCAGCCCGCGCAGCGTGATCTCGTCGCCGATCAGCGCCTTCGCGGTCTTGCCGGTGGCCTTGAGGATCTTGCGCACCACGTCATAGGCTTCCGGATGCACGCCCGAAACATCCAGCGGATCCTCGCCGTCGCGGATGCGCAGGAAGCCGGCGCACTGCTCGAACGCCTTGGGGCCGAGCCGCGGCACGTCGCGCAGCTTGGCGCGCGAGGTGAACGCGCCGTTCGAGTCGCGGTGGACGACGATGTTGCGGGCGAGCGTTTCCGAAAGCCCCGACACGCGCGTGAGCAGCGGCACGGAGGCGGTGTTGAGGTCGACGCCGACGCCGTTGACGCAATCCTCCACCACCGCGTCGAGCGAGCGCGCCAGCTTGTGCTCGTCGACGTCGTGCTGGTACTGGCCGACGCCGATCGACTTGGGATCGATCTTGACCAGCTCGGCCAGCGGATCCTGCAGGCGCCGGGCGATCGACACCGCGCCGCGCAGCGTCACGTCGAGTTCCGGCAATTCCTGCGAGGCGTAGGCCGACGCCGAATAGACCGAGGCGCCGGCCTCCGACACCACCGCCTTGATGAGCTGGAGATCGGGCTTGCCCTTGATCAGATCGGCGGCGAGCTTCTCGGTCTCGCGCGAGGCGGTGCCGTTTCCGATCGCCACCAGCTCGACCTTGTGCTTTTTCACCAGGGCGGCCAGCACCGCCAGGGCCTCGTCCCAGCGGCGCTGCGGCTCGTGGGGATAGATGGTGGCGGTGTCGACCACCTTGCCGGTCCTGTCCACCACCGCCACCTTGACGCCGGTGCGGAAGCCCGGATCGAGCCCCAGCGTCGCGCGCTGTCCGGCCGGCGCGGCGAGCAGCAGCGCGCGCAGGTTTGCGGCGAACACCCGCACGGCTTCCGCTTCCGCCATCTCGCGCAGGCGCATCCTGAGGTCGACGGCCAATTGATGCTGCAGGCGCGTGCGCCAGGCAAAGCGCACGGTGTCGACAAGCCAGCGGTCGCCGGGGCGGCCGCGGTCCGAAATATCGAAGCGCGCGGCGATGCGCCGCTCATACTCGCTCGGCCCCTTGGCGTCGGCCTCGGCCGGCGGCTCCGGCACGATCGAGACGTCGAGGATCTCCTCCTTCTCGCCGCGCAGCATCGCCAGGATGCGGTGCGCCGGCAGCTTGGGCAGCGGGTCGGCGACGTCGAAATAGTCGGAATACTTCACGCCCTCGGCGGCCTTGCCGTCGCGTACCTTCGAGATGAAGCGGCCGCGCCCCCACATCTCCTCGCGCAAGCTGCCGACGAGATCGGCGGTCTCGCTGAAGCGCTCGACCAGGATCGAGCGTGCCCCTTCCAAGGCTGCCGTGGTGTCGGCGACCTTCTTCTCGGCATCGACGAACGCAGCCGCCGCCGTGGCGGGGTCTTTCTCCGGGTGGGCGAGCAGCAGGTCGGCCAGCGGCTCAAGCCCCGCCTCGCGGGCGATCTGCGCCTTGGTGCGGCGCTTGGGCCGGTAGGGCAGATAGAGATCCTCCAGCGCCGCCTTGGTGTCGGCGGCCTCGATCGCCGCCTCCAGCTCCGGCGTCAGCTTGTCCTGCGAGCGGATCTCGGCCAGCACCGCCGCGCGCCGCGCGTCGAGCTCGCGCAAGTACGTCAGCCGCTCCTCCAGCGTGCGCAACTGGGCATCGTCGAGGCCGCCGGTCGCCTCCTTGCGGTAGCGGGCGATGAACGGCACGGTCGAGCCGCCGTCGAGCAGTTCCACCGTCGCCTCGACCTGCTGGACGCGGACGGAAAGTTCGGCGGCGATTCGGGCGGTGATGGTGGCGGGCATTGCGGCTCCGATCCTTCAGCCAAGGGGCGGCTTCACTAGTCGATTCGCGTGCAGGACGAGAGCCGGCCCCGGCCGTCCTCCACAGGTGCGGCCTCCCTCTCGCATGCCGCACGATGACGGTCCATTATGGCGGCTTCGTTGCGGCTGGAGAGTGGTCACGTGCGTGTCGATGTCGTGGTGCTGGGGGCGGGAATCGTCGGGGCGTCGGCTGCGGCCCATCTGGCGAGGCGCGGCGTCAGGACCGCGCTGGTCGACCGCCGCGCGCCGGGCAAGGAGACCTCGTTCGGCAATGCCGGGCTGATCGAGCCCTCCGGCGTGGTGCCGATGGCCTTTCCGCGCGATCTCGCGACGCTGGCCAAGGCGGCGCTGGGCCTGTTGCCGCAATCCAACTACCACCTCAGCGCGCTGCCGGCGCTGCTGCCGTTCCTGTGGCGCTATCGCCAGCAGTCCACCCACGCCAACCGCCTGCGCTCGGGGGTGGCGCTCTTTCCGCTGCTGTCGCGGGCGGTGGAAGCCCATCGCGAACTGCTGACGGCGGCCGGCGCCGCCCACCTGCTGCACCCCACCGGCTTCTACCGGCTGTTCCGCGCGCCCGAGAGCTTCGAGCGCTACCTGTCGTTCGAGCTGGCGGTGGAGGCCGGCTACGGCTCGCCCTACGAGATCCTGTCGCCGGCCGAGGTGGCGGCGCGCGACCCTGCGATCCGCCCGGTGTTCCACAAGGCGGTGTGGTGGAAGGATGCGGTGGCGGTGCGCTCGCCCGGCGAGGCGGTGACCGCGATCGCCGGGCTGGTGCCGCGCCATGGCGGCCTGCTGCTGACAGGCGACGCCCGCTCGCTCCGCCGCGACGGCACGGGCTTCCGCGTCGACACCGGCGCAGGCCCCCTTGAGGCCGACACCGTGGTGGTGGCGCTCGGGCCGTGGTCGACCGACGTCACCGAACAGTTCAAGCTGAAGCTGCCGTTCGCGGTCAAGCGCGGCTACCACATGCATTTCGAGCCGGGCAGCGACGCGAAGTTCGACACGCCGTTCGTCGACATGGAGGGCGGCTATTTCCTGGCGCCGATGCCGCGCGGCATCCGCCTCACCACCGGCGTCGAATTCGCGCTGCGCGACGCGCCGCCGACGCCGGTGCAGATCGAGCGCACCCGGCCGATGGCCAACGAGCTGGTGGCGCTCGGCCCGCCGCTCGATCCCGAACCGTGGATGGGGCGGCGGCCGTGCCTGCCGGATTCGCTGCCGGTGATCGGCCGGCTGACGGGGGCCGAAGGCGTGGTGCTGGCCTTCGGCCACCAGCATCTCGGCCTGACGCTCGGGCCGATCACCGGGCAACTGGTCGCCGACATCGTCACCGGCACGGCGCCGGTGGTCGATCCCGCCCCCTACCGGCCGGAACGGTTCGCGTGACCGGTTCTACGGGTTCTGGGTGATCGCCTCGGAACAGTGGTCGCCCGGGAGCCGCCTTTTCCCTCTCCCCTTGCGGGAGAGGGTGGCGAGACCGAGCAAAGCGAGGTCGAGCCGGGTGAGGGGTTACTTCAAACCCGCTCGGTTTTACCCCTCACCCGCCTCGCGATCTGATGATCGCTCGGCACCCTCTCCCACAAGGGGAGAGGGTAGAAAGAGCCACCCTCTCCCGCAAGAGCCTGCGCCCGGGCGCGCGCAAGCGCGGCCCGGGTGGGAGAGGGAAGAAGAGGCCGAGCCCATCACCGGAAACCGCGTTACGCCGCGCGCACCGTCGCCAGGAAGCTCGCCACTTCCTGGCGCAGGCGCTCCGACTGGCGGGCGAGGTCGCCCGCCGAGGACAGCACCTGGGTCGAGGCGGCGCTGGAGTCGGAGGCAGCACGGCTGACCGAGACGATGTTGCTCGTCACCTCGCCGGCCCCCTGCGACGCCTGCTGGACGTTGCGGGCGATCTCCTGCGTCGCCGCCCCCTGCTCCTCCACCGCCGAGGCAATGGTGGCGGCGATCTGATTGACCTCGCCGATGGTGGTGGTGATGCCGGCGATGGCGGTGGCGGAGTCCGAGGTCGCGGCCTGGATCTCGGCGATCTGCGCGGCGATCTCGCTGGTGGCCTTGGCGGTCTGGGTGGCGAGGTTCTTCACCTCGGCCGCCACCACCGCGAAGCCGCGGCCCGCCTCGCCGGCCCGCGCCGCCTCGATGGTGGCGTTGAGCGCCAGCAGATTGGTCTGGCCGGCAATGGTGGTGATCAGCCCGACGATGTCGCCGATCTTCTGCGAGGCTTCGGCGAGCGCGCGAACCTTGTGGTTGGTGTCCTCGGCATCGCGGGCCGCCTGGCTGGCGATGGCGGTCGAGCGCTCGACCTGACCGCCGATCTCGCGCGTCGAGGCGGCAAGCTCCTCGGTGGCGCTGGCCACCGTCTGCACGTTGCTCGCCGCCTGCTCGGCGGCGGCGGCCACCGCGGTCGACTGGCGGGTGGTCTCCTCGGCCGACGACGACATGGTCTGCGCCGCGGCCTGCAACTGCGTCGCAGCGCTCGACACCGTGCCGACGATGGCGCCGACCGCCGACTCGAACGCATCGGCAAGCTGGCGCATCTCGCCCTTGCGCTGCTCGGCGGCGCGGCGCTCGGTTTCCTTCTGCTCGGCTTCGAGACGTTCCATTTGCAAGAGATTCTCCTTGAAGGTCTGCGCAGAGCGCGCGTTTTCGCCGACCTCGTCCTTGCGGTCGGCATAGGGCACCACGACCGACTTGTTGCCGTTGGCCAGTTCCATCAGCACCGCGCCGATGCGGCGGATCGGCACGGAGATGGATCGGCCGATCAGCCACGCCAGCAGCGCGCCGGCGACGAGCGCGCCGATGGCCAGGAACAGGATGAAATTGCCGGTGGTATCGATGGTCTCCGACATGCTGTTCTGTAACTGGGTCTGCTCGGCAACCGCCGTATCCCGGATGCCGCGGGCGTCGCCGGCAACGGATTCCGCCAACGCAGCCATCCTCTCGTCGACGAGGGCGGCGATGTCGCGCGCTTTGCCTGCGGCGGCGGTGAAGGCCTCACGATAACGGGCGGCCTCGGTCTCGGCGTCGCTGAGGAGCGTGCGCATCTCTGCGTCGCTGGCCGCTGTCTTGAGGGTGGACAGCGCGGTGTCGAGCGCGCGGAAATTTTGAGTGGCGGCTTCGACGGCGGACTCCTCGTGGCGGCCGACCACCTTGTTGACATTGAGCCGGACGGTCAGCACGCCCTTCAGCGCGTCGGCCGCCAGCAGTGCCGTCGTGGTGTTGCCGGCCTTGGCGGCTGCCCCCTGCTGGACCTGCTCGAGCGCGTGGGTCAGGCGAGCGCCGGTCGGATCGAGCACCTCGTGGATCAGCCGCTCCTGCTCCCGGCGCAACGCCACCAGCCTGTCGAAATCCTTGGCGTAGGTGTCGACCTTCTCGCCAATGCCTCGCATCCTGGCTAACCGCTCAGGGTTCTTGATGGTTTCGAGCCCGCTGGCGATGCTCGCCTTGACGGAATCCCGACGCTTGAGACCAGCGTCGAGAGCCTGTTCGTGGCCCGTCGCGACATACTCGCGCACGTAGCGGCGGAACGCCAGGAAGTCGCGGTCGACGTCGCGCACGATGCCCACGACGGTGACGCGGTTCGAATAGGCGTCGACGTTGGCACCGACGTCCTTGAACGCAAGGTACGCGGCGCCTGAGCTGAGCGCGCTGAGCACCAGCACGCAGGCGAAGCCCAGCGAGACCTTGGTGCCGATCTTGCGGTCGGCGAACAGGCGGCCGAGCCCGGACGTTCCGGGCGGCGGCGCAGTCGAGGCAGTCGTCGTCATGGCGGGGGGATCCTTGGTGGTCTCTGGAGGTCGGGAACTCGTGGGACGGGCGCCACCGCGGCGCCCGGACCCTTCTGTGTCGATCCGGCCGGAAACCCGCCGAATTTCGTCTGGGCCGCAGGCCGGCCCGATGCCTCCCCTGCCGTGACCGCGGGGGCAGCTGTTGCGGATGCCGGCCAACGGGCCGGGATCGCTGTTCCGCCGGTTCCGCTCGCCGTAACCCCGCGCACCGGGCACGGGGTCTCGGCGAAACTGTTTCCGGGATCCCGGGGGGATCCTCAGGACGCAGGCCATCGCCTACGTTGCGAGCGCAACCACATTAGGTAGCATCACCTAAAGGAACGGTAAATTTTCGAGCATTTGTACTTCAACACCCTCAACCTGCCCGCGGCTACGGCATTATTGTATTGCGCCGCAGCATTTCCGAGATGACAGAGATCGGATATTCTGCATTCCGGCCCTACGATTGACTGTTCTTCCTGCCATCGTGGCGCCGAGCGGCACCCCCTGCCCCACCGCCAGCGCGTTTGACTGATGCGGGATGGCGCAAGATTGTGCATCCTGCAATCCTCGGATGCTTCATCCGCCGGCCCGGAAACCCTGGCCTGTGCCGGCGCCCGCGCGCGCCGCTTCAAGCGCCAGCGGCACCGCAACGCCCCTGGTCCCGGTGCAAATATCGCGGGCGCTGCGAGATCCGCCCCACGCCTGCTTCAATCGTCATAGGTTACATCTGCCGTTCAACTGAACGACATCGATCGCGACACCCCATGTCGTCAAATATCCCGGAATGTCTTCTTTCATCGACGACGGCATGCCTGCACCTTCGGGCATTTTTCATGCGTCTTGCGAGCGGCCGCATGGCGCCGGCAAGGCGCAGGCTTGACGGCGCGGGAAGAACTCATTAACGCTTCATTAAGTCTTTCGATCAAATGACGAGGCTATTGGCATGTCCACTTCTGAAACCGATACGATCACTTCGCCGTCCTCCACTGATGGTAATTTCAGCAACGCTTACCTCCTTACGGTTGTCGGCGGAGATTATCGCATTCTTGACGGCAACATCTTCTCAAGCGGCGTCAACCCTGTTGCGACAGACGTTGTCCTTGAGGACAAGGATCAAGGCAGGCGCGACGACACCAGTGTTCTCGGCGACATTGCTGTCGATCGCGTGACGGTCAGCGGCGCCGGCCCGCTGCTCAATGGGAAGTATACGTTCGTGACCGCGGCGACGGTCGGCACCGGCGAGGGCGCCGCCACCGGAATTATTGTCAAGAAGGGCTTGGTCTACCTCTTCCTGACCGACGACGAGTACCAGCCCCAGGCGCTTGACGACCGGGTTCTGCAACCCATGGAGGGTGAAGTTCCGCTCTGCTTCATGCCCGGTACGATGATCCGCACTCCGGCGGGCGATGTCGCGGTCGAGACGTTGAAGATCGGCGATGCCGTGACCACCGCCGACGGCCGCGCCGTTGCCGTGCGCTGGATCGGCCGGCAGACCGTCTCCACCCGCTTCTGCGACGAGGTGAAGCTGCCGGTGCGCATCAAGGCCGGCGCGCTCGGCGACAACCTGCCGCAGCGCGACCTGCTGGTGTCGGGCGACCACGCGCTGTTCCTGGACGGCATCCTCGTCCACGCCAGCGCCCTGGTGAACGGCGCGACGATCGTGCACGCCCGCGACGTGCCAGGCGTGTTCACCTATTTCCATGTCGAGGTCGCCGACCACGAGCTGATCCTGGCGGACGGCGTCGCTGCCGAGACCTTCATCGACAATGCCGGCCGCCGGGCCTTCGACAATTTCGCCGAGTTCGAGGCGCTGTACCCGAACGGCGTCGATCTCGTCGAAATGCCCTACCCGCGGGCCAAGGCCTATCGCCAGCTTCCGTCGTCGCTGCGCCAGCGTCTCGCGGCCAAGGCCGCCGAGCTCGGCGCCAGCGAGGCCGCCGCCGCCTGATCGGGCCCGGCTTTCGTTCGAACGGCGCCCCGTCGCAGGGGCGCCGTTCCCGTTTGCACCGGACCTTCCCCAAGCCGCCCCCAAGCCGCGACCCGCGACCGGGCTTGGTCATCGGGCGGTGTCCGGCTGCCGGCATGCGGCCTTTCGGCTCGATCGGCCGGAGACCGTCTGATTTCCCTGCAATTTCCGGAAATAGCCCGACATGTACGTTGTTCGCTAAAGGGATTCTTGGCGATCGGACAGCGAAACTCCGGCCTGCAGTTCGGGTTCGCATCATTGGTTGTGGCCGGCGCGCCTTTCCCGTGTCAGGTTTTTGTCACACAAATCCGCCTGCGAGGCCGGGCTTCCGGTCCTGGCGGACGGACGGGGCGCATTCGACCGGCGCCATGAAGGCCTGCGTCCGCGTCTGCGGAGACTGCCCAAGGGAACGCTCACCGGAGAGGTGCGATGGCTGAGACGAAGCAGACCGAAAGCCAGCCCGCGGCCAGCGCCGCGCCCGCCAAGCGCGTCCTCAATGCCGGCAGCGGCGGCCGCGCGTCGCGCCAGCTCCATCCGGTGTTCCGCAGCGCGGGCTGGGCCGAGGTTCGGCTCGACATCGACCCGCAGGCGCAGCCCGACCATGTCGGCTCGTTCACCGACATGAACGACAATTTCCATTCCGGCAGCTTCGATGCCGTGTGGTCCTCGCACGCGCTGGAGCACCTGTTCGCCCACGAGGTGCCGGCGGCGCTGGCGGAGTTCCGGCGCATCCTGAAGGATGACGGCTTCGTGCTGATCCGCTGCCCGGACATCGAGATCGCCGCCGCCCTGCTGGCCCAGCACGGCCCCGACCATGTCGCCTACACGTCGTCCGCCGGGCCCATCACGCCGCTCGACATGCTGTTCGGGCACGGTGCCTCGATCGCGCGCGGGCGCGTCCACATGGCGCACCGGACCGGCTTCACCAGCTCCAGCGTGGCCAAGCTGCTGCTCGATGCCGATTTCCAGACGGTGGTCACCAAGCGGGAATATTTCGACCTGTGGGCGCTGGCCCTCATGCCGGCCTCCGACCTGCCGCGCATCCAGGAGGAGCTGGCCGCCGCCGGGCTCGACCTGAGCGACGCGGAGGATGACGTCCCGTAGGCCGCCGCCGCGCCTCACCCTCCGGCGCCAGTCGTGCTAGCTTCGCCGCAGCCATGCTGAGCGAAAGTCCGATTCCTCTCGAAGGCGATGTGCTGGCGCGCCGCATCTATGCGCCGCAGGCCTACCGGCTGGTGCGCGAGATCCAGATCGTGCCGATCGTCCACACCGAGGCGCTGAAGCTGTCGACGTGGTTTCCGATCGCCTGGCGCATGGCGGCGCATGGCCCCGAGCTGGTGGTTCTTCGCGCGCTCCTTGCCGACAGTCGTGCGCTGCCGCCGCCGGCACGCGGCCTGTTGCCGCTGCTGCTCGCCGCCTATCCCTTCGTGTTCGACCCCGACACGCTGCCCGGCCCCGATTGCCGCTGGATGTTCGACAACGTGTTCGCCGACGAGCCCACCGACATCGGCGCGCCGATCATCACCATCGAGCGCAAGCCGGCGCTGGCGACGCGGCTGCGCCTCGATGCGCTGGAAACGTTCTCCGTCGAGTTCGCCGTCACGCGCGACATCGGGCTGGCGCTGGCAGACGCCGGCCTGCTGGAGCCCTGGAGCCTCAGCTTCGACGTCGAGGGGCGGCGGATCGAGGTGGCCGGCCTCCACATCGCCCATCAGAGCGGGTTCGAGACCGGCCGCTATGCGCCGATCCTTGCCCGCCACGGCTTCGCGGCCGCCCAGCTTCTGGGCCTGCATCGCCTGTCGCTGTTCCGCGCCGGCCTGCTGCTCACGATGGCGAAGGCGACGCTCGCCGCCGACCGCGGCCCGCAACTCATCGCGCAGGTGCGCGTGCCATGAGCGACGCTGCTGCGGCAAGCGCGCTGCCCGCGAGCCGGCTGGTGCCGCTGCGCGGCGCTGCCCGCGCACGCCACGCCATGCCGGCGCACGGCCGCTGGGTGACTGCGCTCGGCTGGCAGCCGATCGCCTATTCGGAAATGCATTTGTGCGCGCACTATTACCCGCTCGCCATCCGGTTCAGCCGCGGGCTTCCGCTGCTCGGCGTGATCCTCGACGAAGCCTATCTGACGCGGCCCCTCGTCGATGCGTCGGGCACCTGGCAGGGCGGCTACATGCCGATGGCGGTGCGGACGTTTCCGTTCCAGGCCACGGGGAACAGCGTCGATCCGTTCGACGATCTGGTGGTGCCGGCCGACACCGACTTCCTGTCGGCCGAGGCCGGCACGCCTCTGTGCCGCGACGACGGCGCCCCGAGCAGCCATCTGCAGACGCTGCACCGGCTGGCGCGCCAACTGCTGGACAGCCGGCGCAGCCTCGCTGCCGCCCTCGATCATCTGCTGATCGCCAGGCTCCTCGTGCCGCTGCGCCAGCCGCCGAACGGCACGGCGCAGCCGGCGACGCCGCAGCTCCATACGGTCGACCGCGCCCGGTTCGCCGAGATCGAGCCCGCCGCCTTCGCGGCGATGGCGCGGCACCGGTTCGCCAGCGTCGACATCGCCGTGGCCTGCCAGTTCTCGCTGCACCGCCTGCGGTCCGAGTGCCAGCCCAAGAGCGCGCGGTCCACCCTCGCGGCGTCCGCCGCCGGCGGGCGGGGACTCGATTTCCTCGGCATGGAGGATATCGCCATCGACGATGGCGACCTGTTCTCGCTCGGCGACCTGGAGGCCACGCACAGCGGCCTCGATGCGTCAGGCAGCGACGCGCCGGAGTATCCGCCGGTTTGATGCGGTTTCCGGTTGATCACCTCGGAACAGCCGCTGGTCGTGAGCCGCGCTCCCTTCCCCTCTCCCCTTGCGGGAGAGGGTGCCGAGCGATCGTCAGATCGCGAGGCGGGTGAGGGGTGAAGCTTCAAGCCCGCGTCTGCAGTTACCCCTCACCCGGCTCGACCTCGCTTCGCTCGATCTCGCCACCCTCTCCCGCAAGGGGAGAGGGAAGAAAGAAGCCGAACCAGTCAACCGGAAACCGTCTGATGCGGATGGCATCCGCTCAGCGCTCGCGCATCGACAGAGCGATGTTGTGCAGCATCGGCCCCATCAGATAGGTCAGCACGGTGCGCGCCTCGGTCGGGATCACCACGTCGACCTGCATGCCGGCGGTGAGCTTGTCGGCGAGCTCGGGCGGAATGGACGCCTTGTCCACTACCACCTCGGCGGCGAAATACATCTGGTGCGTCGCCTCGTCGGGGATGCTGTCCTGCGACACCGAGTGAAGCTGCCCGGTGATGGGGGCAAGCTGATACTTGGCGAACTGCGCGACGCGCACCTCGACGGGCATGCCGACACGCACGCGGTCGCGATCATAGGGCGTGATCTGCGCCCGGACCACCAGGCTGTCGGCCGCCGGCACGATGTCGACGATCGGATCGCCCGCCCGGATCACGCCGCCGATCGTGAAGATCCGCATCTGCTGCACCGTGCCGGTCACCGGCGCCTTGATGTCGATGCGATGCAGCGCATCGCTGGCGATGACCAGTTGCTGGCGGGCGTCGCCGATCGTGCGCTGGACGTCGGGCAGCAGGTTTGCGGCCTCCTGACGGTACTCCTGGCGAAGCTGCTCGATGCGCGCCTGATATTCGCCGATCTTGGCCTTGCCCTTGTCGATCGCCAGGCGTCCATTGTCGAGCGCACCCTGGGTCAGCGAGAGATCGCGTTCGAGCGCGGTCACCCGCGGCAGGGGAACGAGGCCGCGCTCCAGCAGGCGGCGCAGATTCGGCAGCTCGCGATTGATGGTCGCAAGGCGCTCCTGGGCGGAGCGCACATCGACCTGCGACTGCTCGATCTCCTGGCCGACCTGCACCATCTGCCGCTCGATGACGTCGATGCCGCGCGTCAGCGACTCACGCCGGTTCTCGAACTGACGCTGATTGTCGGATACCGCAACGCCGACCTGCGGGTCGCTCCGCATGTCGAGCACCTCCTTGGGAAACGCCACCTTGTCGAGCATGTCGCGCTGGGCCGCGAGGCGCGCTTCCAGGGCGAGGGCGATGGCGAGCTGCTGACGGAAGGCGCGGCTCGTGGCCTCGCTGCGCGTCGGATCGAGCCGGACCAGCACATCGCCTTCCGTGACGGCGTCGCCGTCGCGCACCAGGATTTCCTTCACGATGCCGCCTTCGAGGTGCTGCACCGTCTTGCGGTTGGACTCCACCGATATCTTGGCGGTCGCCACCACGGCGGCATCGAGCCGCGCGGTCGCCGCCCAGCCGCCCAGGACGACGAAGGTGAAGAACACCACGGCAAAGCCGATCAGCAGCATCCTGCGCCAATCGGTCGATACCGGCGGCGCCGGAAGGAGCTCGATACGCTGCTCGTCCATGTCAGGACCTCCGTCCTTCCGCCGATCCCTCGATCACCATCAGGTTCGGCTGGGTGCGGATGCGCGGGATGCGGTCGACGATCTGGTCGCGCGTGCCGAAGGCCTGCACGGTGCCGGCATTGAGCACCAGCACGTCGTCGCAATAGTTCAGGATGTTGAGCTTGTGCGTCACGATCAGCACGGTGCTCTGCATGGCCTGCAGCTTCTGCAGCATGGTCATCAGCGACTGCTCGGCGAGCGCATCGAGGTTCGAGTTCGGCTCGTCCAGCACGATGAAGCTCGGCATGCCGTAGACGGCGCGGGCGAGCGCGATGCGGCTGCGCTGGCCGCCCGACAGCACGTGGCCGCCCGACCCGACGCGGGTGTTGTAGCCCTCGGGCAGCGACTTGACGAGGTCGGCGATGCCGGCCAGCTCGGCCGCCGCGATGATGCCGGAACTGTCCTCGGCCGCCTTCGGATCGAAGCGCGCGATGTTCTCGGCGATCGTGCCGGGCAGCAGCTCGACGTCCTGCGGCATGTAGCCCATCTGCTGGCCGAGTTCGTCCTCGTTCCAGTGGGACAGATCGTGGTCGCCGATGACGATGGTGCCGCGGCGCGGCGGCCAGACGCCGACCAGCACCCGCGCCAGGCACGATTTGCCGGCACCGCTGGGGCCGACGATGCCGACGGTGCGGCCCTGCGCCACCGAGAACGACACATCGGTGAGAATCGGCCTGTCGCCGCCCGGCGCGCTGGCGAACACCCGCGAGACGACCAGCGGACCGGACAGGCCCGGCAGCGCCATCTTGTTTCCCTGCTGGGTGGCGTCCTTGAGAATGGCATCGACCCTGCTGAGCGCCGAGGCAAAGCCGGCATAGGTGCGCCAGTTCATGATCAGCGAGTCGATCGGTCCCATCGCGCGCAGCATCACGATCATGGCGATGAAGATCACCGACGTCGAAACCTCCTGCTGCAGAAACAGGATGATGCCGATGACGTAGATCAGGACCATCTGGCCGTTGCGTACGAAACGCACGATCGCGGCGATGATGTCGTTGGGCCTTGCCGCCGCCTGCTGCCAGCCCAGCATCCGGCCGTGCAGGTCGTACCAGCGGTCGCGCAGACGCGGCAGCATGCCGAGCGCCCGCACCGCCTCGACATTGCGCGTCACCGCAAGGCCGAACTCGGCCGCCTTGCCGGACATGCGCTGGAAGCGCTCATTGTCGTTCTTCACCAGAGCGGCGTTCAGAACACTCATCGCGGCGGAGAACGCCACCATCAGCAGGGCGTAGATGCCGAACACCCAATGGACCAGCGCCATCGCAATGATGAACAGCGGCGACCAGAACGCGTCGAACACCGCCGTCACCGACGCACTCGAGAGCGTGTCGCGCACAATGTTGAAATCGTTCAGCGTCGAGGGCGAGGCGTTCATTCCGGCCGCCGGGCGCGGCCGGTGCATCGCCTCGAACAGAACGAGGCCGAGGCGCTGGTCGATCTCGGCGCCCATCCGCCGCAGGGCCTTCTGGCGCACCCATTCGAGAAAGGCGTGAACCGCCAGCAGGAACAGCGCAATGATGGCGAGGAAGAACAGCGTCAGCTCGCTGCGGCTGGTCGTCACCCGGTCCATGATCTGCGACACGAACAGCGGCGCCGAGAAATAGAGAAACGGCAGGAACAGGCTCATCGCGAAAAGCCCGGCATAGGCCGGCGCCAACGGCCGCAAGGCGTTGAGCGTCGGCGAAGCAAGCTTCGTTTTCACCCCAGCCTCCTGTGTTGACCAAACCTTGAAATGGAAAACTCCAAGCAGGCTGTCATGCGGCGTCCGGCCGATCAGCCCGGCTGTCGTCGCCCCTCTCCCCGCACGGGCGAGGGACGGAGCGCGCCGCCTGGCCGGCGGCCGTTCCGGGCCGATCATCCAAAGACCGTATCATGAGAAATCCGCCAGCCCCATCCGCCGCGCCACAGGCGCAAATCAAGCGACGTACACTATAGGCAAGACCGTGGTGATCCCATGGTGATCCGTGGTGCGGTCTTGCCGCGCCCCCGGCCCGCGGCGGGAATTTCGACCTCTGGTTTATGAAATACTGCCCGGCGCACCGGCATTCGCGTCATACGATACAGAATTGTACGCGTCCCTGGAGCGCGATCCGGTCCCGGCGGCGGCACTTCGATCTGCTGCAAGCCGCAGCAGCCGCCATCCGGGTTGGCGCTGATCGGCCCGAAACGTCCCTTGGTTGCAGGCCCTCTCTCTTCCCTCTCACCTTGCGGGAGAGGGAAGAGAGAGGCCGAGCCTGATCGTCCAAGAACCGAATTACACCAGCCGGCTCTGCACCACCGCCGCCGCGATGAAGGAGGCGAACAGCGGGTGCGGATCGAACGGGCGCGACTTCAGCTCCGGGTGGAACTGGACGCCGAGGAACCACGGATGCTCGGGATATTCGATGATCTCGGGCAGGATGCCGTCCGGCGACATGCCGGTGAAGGCCAGCCCCACCTGCTCCAGCCGGTCACGGTAGGACATGTTGACCTCGTAGCGGTGGCGGTGGCGCTCCGAAATCTCGGTCTTGCCGTAGATTTCGGCCACCCGGCTGCCCGGCCGCAGCAGCGCGGTATAGGCGCCAAGCCGCATGGTGCCGCCGAGGTCGCCGCCGGCCCTGCGCTTCTCCAGGTCGTTGCCGCGCAGCCACTCGGTCATCATGCCGACCACCGGCTGGTCGGTGGCGCCGAACTCGGTCGAGCCGGCGTCATCGATGCCGGCGAGATTGCGCGCCGCCTCGATCACCGCCATCTGCATGCCGAGGCAGATGCCGAAATAGGGCACCCGCCGCTCGCGGGCGAAGCGGGCCGCCCGAATCTTGCCCTCGGTGCCGCGCACGCCGAAGCCGCCGGGCACCAGGATGCCGTTGACGTGCTCCAGGAACGGCGCCGGATCCTCGTTCTCGAAGATCTCGCTCTCGATCCAGTCGAGCGACACTTTCACATTGTTGGCGATGCCGCCGTGGGTGAGCGCCTCGATCAGCGATTTGTAGGCGTCCTTCAGCCCGGTGTACTTGCCGACGATGGCGATGGTGACCGAGCCTTCCGGATTGCGGATGCGCTGGGTGATCTTCTCCCAGCGCGTGAGGTCGGGTTCCGCCCCCGGGTCGATGCCGAACGCCTGCAGCACCTCCATGTCGAAGCCCTCGGCGTGGTAGGCGAGCGGCACGGCATAGATCGAATCGACGTCGCGCGCCTCGATCACCGCCGTCTCGCGCACATTGCAGAACAGCGCGAGCTTCCTCCGCTCCTCCTTGGGGATCGGCCGATCGGTGCGGCACAGCAGGATGTCGGGCTGGATGCCGATCGAGCGCAGCTCCTTGACCGAATGCTGGGTCGGCTTGGTCTTGAGTTCCCCGGCGGACGGGATGTAGGGCAGCAGCGTCAGGTGGATGTAGACGGCGTGATTGCGCGGCAGCTCGTTGCCGAGCTGGCGGATCGCCTCGAAGAACGGCAGGCCCTCGATGTCGCCGACCGTGCCGCCGATCTCAACCAGCACGAAGTCGAAACCGTCGTTGCCGGCCAGGACGAAGTCCTTGATGGCGTTGGTGACGTGGGGAATCACCTGGATGGTGGCGCCGAGATAGTCGCCGCGCCGCTCCTTCAGCAGGATCTCCTGGTAGATCCGGCCGGTGGTGATGTTGTCCATGCGCGAGCACGGACGCCCGGTGAAGCGCTCGTAATGGCCGAGGTCGAGGTCGGTCTCCGCCCCGTCGTCGGTGACGAACACCTCGCCATGCTGATACGGGCTCATCGTGCCCGGATCGATGTTGAGGTACGGGTCTAGCTTGCGCAGGCGGACCTTGTAGCCGCGCGCCTCCAGATTGGCGGCGAGCGCGGCGGATGCGAGACCCTTGCCGAGCGAGGAGACCACGCCGCCGGTGATGAAAACGTACCGCGCCATGGGAGTCAGGTTTTAGCCCGCCCATCTCGTTTTGGCGAGCGGCAGGGCCGCTCGCCGGATGAATTTGGAGACCCTGCGGAAGATCCGCGGGCGTTCAGCGCGAGACCGGCGGCTGCGGCGGTCCCGGCGGCTTGATCTGGTCGAGAATGCCCTGGCCCTCGGCCGGTGCCTGTGCCGGCGCGCCGGCCGGCGCCCCGCCCAAATCGAGGATCGACTTGGGCTCCCGGCTGTAGCCGGCCAGCACCGACAGCGCCAGGCTGGTGGCGAAGAAGACGGCGGCCAGGATTGCGGTGGTCCGGGTCAGCACGTTGGCGGTGCCGCGCGAGGACATGAAGCCGCCGCCACCGCCCATGCCGAGGCCGCCGCCCTCCGACTTCTGCAGGAGGACAACCCCGACCAGCGCAAGAACGACCATCAGATGGATGACGATGAGAACGGTCTGCATGACTCAAAGCAAATAGGCCGGGGCGGACCCGATCGGAAGGGCACGCCCGCGGCCGGACCACGGTTGGCCGGGCTATTACACGATCGCCGCGGGCATTTCCACCCGTGTGACGCCCGGATGGCGAACACTCAGCGATAGACCCCGGCAATCGCCAGGAAATCGGCCGCCTTCAGCGAGGCGCCGCCAACCAAAGCGCCGTCGACATTGGCCACCGCCATCAGCTCGGCGGCGTTGTCGGGCTTCACCGAGCCGCCATAGAGGATGCGGATGCCCTGCCCCTCGGCGCCGAAGCGCTCGACCAGCCGGTCGCGAATCATGGCGTGGACCTCGGCGACGTCGGCGGTGGTGGGGGTGAGGCCGGTGCCGATCGCCCACACCGGCTCGTAGGCGATCACCGTGTCGGCGGCGGTGGCGCCCTCGGGCACCGAGCCGTCGAGCTGGCGGCGCACCACCTCCAGCGTGTGGCCGGCCTCGCGCTCGGCCCGGGTCTCGCCGACGCAGACGATGGCGACGAGCCCGGCGCGGCGGGCCGCCACCGCCTTGGCGTGGACCACCGCATCGCTCTCGCCATGGTCGGCGCGGCGCTCGGAATGGCCGACGATGACCGCGCCGGCGCCGGCATCCTTCAGCATTTCCGCTGAAATATCACCGGTGTGGGCGCCCGAGGGCTTGGCGTGGCAGTCCTGCCCCCCCACCTCCACCGGCTCGCGCGGCTCGGCCGCGAACGCAGCCACCAGCGTGAACGGCGGGCACACCAGCACCTCGGCGTGGCCGGCTGCCCCGCCGGCCACCGCCGCCGCCACCGAGCGGAGTTCGGCGATCGAGGCCCGAAACCCGTTCATCTTCCAGTTGCCCGCAACCAGCGGACGGCGCAGCGCCACCATGATGTCTCCCCCCAACTCGTTATACCGTTTCCGGTTGATCCCTTCGGGATACCGGAAACGGTCTCGCCGAAAATCCCTTGTTCGGTAACGGGATTTTCGGCGATCGGAATACGGCTCGAAGGCTTGATCAGCCGGAAACCGTATATCGCGCAGGCCTAGCCTTGTCGCCCACCCATAGCCGGTCCTGCGGCCGCGAGCACGTCGGATTGCTCCTGGCGCAGCGTGCCCCTATGGTAGGACCCAAAGGGCGGCGCGCGCCGCCTGTTTTCATTTGGAAACCGGATTTCGGTCAATGCTCCAGTCCTTGCGAAAAGGCGCGGCGAGCTGGGTCGCCAAAATATTCCTCGGCCTGCTGGTGGTTTCGTTCGCCGTGTGGGGAATCGGCGACATCTTCCGCGGCTTCGGCCAGCGCACCGTCGCCACCATCGGCTCGACCGACATTTCGACCGAGAGTTTCCGGCAAATCTACAATCAGCGGCTTCAGGCGCTCGGCCGGCAGGCCGGCCGGCCGGTGACCCCGGATCAGGCGCGGGCGTTCGGCTTCGACCGGCAGATGCTGGCCGAGGTGCTCGCCGAGGCCGCCCTCGACGAGCGGGCCCGGCAGCTTCGCCTCGGCATCTCCGATGAGGAGCTGATCCGCCGCATCCACGACAATCCGGCCTTCCGCGGGCCGAACGGCCAGTTCGACCGCAATCTGTTCGACCAGGTGCTGCGCTCCAACGGCTATTCCGAGCCCGCCTACATCGACGCCGAGCGCAAGCTCGCGCTTCGCCAGCAGATCGCCCGCGCCATCGGCGGATCGGCCGAAGCGCCGCGCACGCTCGTTAGTCTCGTCGACACCTTCCAGAACGAGACGCGCAAGGTCGAGTTCGTCACCCTCGACCGCGCCGCCGCCGGTCCCATCGCGCCCCCCACCGACGACGCGCTCAAGGCCTTCTTCGAGGAGCGCAAGGCCACCTTCCGGGCGCCGGAATACCGCAAGGTGGTGGTGCTGCCGGTCACCGTCGAGACGCTGGCGCAGTGGATCGAGGTGACGGACGCCGACGTGCGCGCCTATTTCGACGCCCACCGCGACCGGTTCGGCGCGCCCGAGCAGCGCACCCTGCAGCAGATGGTGCTCCCCACCGCCGAGGAGGCCAAGGCCGCCGCCGCCCGGATCGCCGGCGGCGAGAGCTTCGAGAGCGTGGCGGCCGCCCGCGGCCTGAAGCCGGCCGACATCGACCTCGGCACGGTGACGCGTGCCGGCCTTCTCGACCCCACGGTGGCCGACGCCGCCTTCGCGCTGGCCGCAGGGACGGTGAGCCCGCCGATCCAGGGCCGGTTCGGCCACGTGCTGGTGCGCGTGCTCAAGGTGCAGCCGGCGCAGTCCAAGTCGTTCGAGGAGGTTTCGGGCCAGATCCGCCGGCAGATCGCCGGCGAGCGCGCCAAGCGCGAGCTGCTCGACCGTCACGACAAGGTGGAGGACGAGCGCGCCGCCGGCCTGACGCTCGCCGAGGTCGGCGCCAAGACCGGCCTGCCGGTCGAGACCATCGAGGCGGTCGACCGCTCGGGCCGGGACGCCGATGGCAAGCCGGTCCCCGCCTTCCCCGGCAAGGACGAGGTGCTGCAGGGTGCGTTCAAGACCGAGGTGCGGGTCGAGAACGACCCGGTCCAGCTCGGCGGCAACGGCTTCGTCTGGTACGAGGTGGCCGGCATCACCAAGGCCCGCGACCGCACCTTCGACGAGGCCAAGGCTCAGGTGCTGACGCGCTGGCAGGAGGAGCAGGCGGCCGAGCGGGTGAAGGCCAAGGCGGACGGCCTCATCGAGCGCCTTGAGACCGGCAGCTCGCTGGAGGCGGCCGCCAAGGCGCTCGGCCTCAGCGTCTCGACCGTGGCGGAGGTGCGCCGGGCCGGCACCAAGGAGCTGCCGGAGGCCGCGATCGCCGCGGTGTTCGCCGCCGCCCCGGGAACAGCGACCACGGCGCCCGGCGAGGATACGGTGTCCCGTCTGGTGCTGCGCGTCGTCGACGCCCGCCTGCCGGACGCCGCCAAGGCCCCCGAGCGGCTGCAGGCCGATCTGCGCCGCGCCATCGAGGACGACCTGCTCGCGCAATTCGTCACCGGGCTGGAAACCGAGCTTGGCGTGACGGTCAACACCCGGATCCTCAACCAGATCGTCGGCCGCGACGCCGGCTCCTGATCCGTGCCGACCGCGCACGCGTGCGCGCCGGCGATCCGCCCGCGACGCTGCGCCTGCGAAGCCGCGACACGCCCCAACCAAGCCCCGCCAGACAAGTCGAAATCATGCCATGCTGAAAATCGAGCCCGCCATTGAGGCGTTTCCGGTCGACCGGCCGAGCGTGGTGTGGACGACCCTGGTCGCCGACCTCGAAACCCCGGTCTCCGCCTTCCTCAAGCTCGCCGACGGGCGGCCCAATGCGGTGCTGCTCGAATCGGTGGAGGGCGGCGCGGTGCGCGGCCGCTATTCGATCCTGGCACTGGCGCCGGACGTGATCTGGCGCTGCCAGGGCGCGTCGTCCGAGATCAACCGCCACGCGCTCACGCAGCCGGACGCCTTCGAGCCGTGCGCCGAGCCGCCGCTGCAGGCGCTGCGCGGGCTGGTCGCCGAATCGGCGATCGACTTGCCGCCGGGCCTGCCGCCGATGGCGGCCGGCATCTTCGGCTATCTCGGCTACGACATGGTGCGGCTGATGGAGAAGCTGCCGTCCGACAAGCCGGACCCGATCGGCGTGCCCGACGCCATCCTGATCCGCCCGACCATCGTCGTGGTGTTCGACGCGGTGCGCGACGAGATCACCATGGTGACGCCGGTGCGCCCCATGCCGGGCGTGAGCCCGAGCCAGGCCCATGCCCGCGCCGTCGACCGGCTGACCGAGATGGTCGAGCGGCTCGATGCCGCGCTCGACAAGACGCCGCCGGCCGCCGACCTCTCCTGCCTCACGGCGGAGCTGACCTCGAACACCACGCCCGACGAGTACCACGCGATGGTGGCCAAGGCGAAGGAGTACATCCTCGCCGGCGACATCTTCCAGGTGGTACTGGCGCAGCGGTTCGAGGCGCCGTTCACGCTGCCGCCGTTCGCGCTCTACCGGGCGCTGCGCCGCGTCAACCCGGCGCCGTTCCTGGTCTATCTCGCCTTCGACGACTTCTCGGTGGTGTGCTCGTCGCCCGAGATCCTGGTGCGGCTGCGCGACGGCAAGGTGACGATCCGGCCGATCGCCGGCACCCGGCCGCGCGGCGCAAACCCAGCCGAGGATCACGCGCTGGAGGCCGAGCTTCTCGCCGACCCCAAGGAGATCTCCGAGCATCTGATGCTGCTCGATCTCGGCCGCAACGACGTCGGCCGGGTGTCGTCGATCGGCTCGGTCACCGTCACCGACAAGTTCTTCATCGAGCGCTACAGCCACGTCATGCACATCGTCTCCAATGTCGAGGGGCGGCTCGATCCCAAGCGCGATGCGCTCGACGCGCTGGTGGCGGGCTTCCCGGCCGGCACGGTGTCGGGCGCGCCCAAGGTGCGGGCGATGCAGATCATCGACGAACTGGAGAAGGACAAGCGCGGCCCCTATGCCGGCGCCATCGGCTATTTCGGCGCCGACGGCGACATGGACACCTGCATCGTGCTGCGCACCTCGGTGGTGAAGGACGGCCGCATGTATGTGCAGGCCGGCGCCGGCATCGTCCATGACAGCGTGCCGGCGAGCGAGCAGGCCGAATGCGTCAACAAGGCCAAGGCGCAGTTCCGCGCCGCCGAGGAGGCGCGCCGCTTCGCCGCCGGAGCCGGCCGCGGGCAGTGAGGCGGCGCCGGGCGCGTGACGCGGCCTTCTTCTCCCTCTCCCGCCCGGGCGCAGGCGCTTGTGGGAGAGGGTTCCGCTTCTTCCCTCTCCCCTTGTGGGAGAGGGTGGCGAGACCGAGCGTTGGCGAGGTCGAGCCGGGTGAGGGGTACATATTGCGAATGCTGGAAGATTCACCCCTCACCCGCCTTGCGATCTGAGGATCGCTCGGCACCCTCTCCCACAAGAGCCTACGCCCGGACGCGCGCAAGCGCGGTCCGGGTGGGAGAGGGAAAGGGAGCGCGGCTCCTGGGGAATAGGCTCTTCGAGCAACTCCGCTGGAAACCGTGTGAAGCTCCGGCCCTTGCGGGCCGGAGTCTCGATCGCAGTTCGATCACACGAAGCGGAAGTCGTCGGCGGTGAGCTGGGCCGCGGTGACGCCCCACAGCCCCACGCCATTGGTGCCGGTGTCGGCCCAGATCGCGAGATAGCCGCTGCCGGTATCCACCATCGCCGCCTGGACCTCGGCGAAGTCGGCGAACACGTCGGTCGAGAACTCGATCGTGTCCGTGCCCACCGCGAAGTCCTTCACCTGATCGATGCCGAAGCCGGCATTGAACACGAAGGTGTCGGCCCCCGCGTCGCCGATCAGGATGTCGTTGCCGGCGCCGCCGTTCAGCCTGTCATCGCCGGAACCGCCCTTCAGCGCGTTGTCGACGCCGTCGCCGATCAGCGTGTCGGCGTGCTCGGAGCCGATGACCTGCTCGATGCCGCTGAAGGTGTCGCCTTCCGCGTCGCCGCCGCTGCCCTGGCCGGTCGCGAGGTTCACCGTCACGCCCGCGGCCGAGGCGGAATAGATCACGCGGTCGGTGCCCGCGCCGCCATTCTGTGCATCGGCACCCGCGCCGGCATAGATGATGTCGTTGCCGCCGCCGCCATTGACCGTGTCGTCGCCGGCGCCGGCCTGGAAGACGTTGTCGCCGTCGTCGCCGATCAGCGTGTCGCCGAAGGCCGAGCCGATGACCTGCTCGATGCTGTCATAGGTGTCGCCCGCGGCGTCGCCGCCGCTGCCCTGGCCCGTCGCGAGGTTGACGATGACACCCGAACCGGCGGTGGAGAAGACCGCCGTGTCGATGCCCGCGCCGCCGATCAGCGTATCGGCACCCGCGCCACCGACCAGGTAGTCGTTGCCGTCATTGCCCACCAGCGTGTCGTTGCCGGTGCCGTCCCACAGGATGTCGTTGCCGAGCGCGCCGGTGAGCGTGTTGTTGCCGGCATCGCCCTTCACCGTCTCGGCCGCAGCCTGCAGCACGGTGTCGGCGCGGTCGTCGAGGTTCTGGATGCGCGTGTCGTTTGCCTTGTCGGTGTCGGCCACGTCGTAGGGCGTGTCGGAATAGTTCGCCGCCATGTATTCGGCGAACGCATCCTGCTCGGTGCCCTCGGCGGCGAAGGTCGCCACCTGCCCGTCATCCGGCACCAGGTCCGCCGTCAGATTGACGACGTTGGCGAAGGCCGGATCGGCCGCGATGAAGCTGGCGAACGGATAGCTGTCGCCGCCGGTGAGCAGGAAGCTCAGCGTCACCACCCGGATCGCCATCGCCGGATCGACGACGAGCTCGCCATTCTGGACCAGGGCGACGGTCGGAACGCCATCCTCGTTGAGGAGCGCCGCCGACAGCACGCGGCTGCCGGCCGGCAGATCCTTATCGAACGAATAGGCGATGCCGCCGATCTGCGCGAACTGACCCGGCGTGGCGGTCGCCGTCGTGGCGGCCACGGCGTGCTCCAGCACCAGCAGGAGCTGGGCGGCGGTGACGGTGACCAGCGACAGCGAATTGTTGAAGCGCAGCGAGTTGGCGATGTCGAGCTGCGAGACCTCGCCCTCCTCCTTGCCGACCTCCTCATTGGCGACCGGCGGGCTCTCCACCGCATCGTCGCCCACCGCATAGACGGTGCCGATCGAGTCGCGGATGCCGCCGCCATTCTTGATCGACACCATCACGGTGGCGTCGGCCTTCTGCGCGTACCAGAGATTGGCGTCGGCGCTGAGGTCGCCGAGATTGGTCTCCTCGGTGCGCGCCTCGGCGCGGCGGCCTTCGAGATAGACGTCGGTGGAGCCGAAAACGTTGCCGTCCTGGGCATCGATCACCGCGCCGACCGCCTGGGCGATGTCGTCGACGAGATCGCCGCGGCTGCCTTCGGCGAACGGATCGGCATCATCCGCGTCGATGTCGCCGTCGGCATCGACGTCGATGACGTCCGCATAGAGATCCTCGACCACCTCGTCGGTGGTAGCGTAGGCGCCGCTGACGTTCGCGTCGACGCTGTCGGCGATCACGTCGCCATTCTCGTCGAAGCTCACCACCAGGCGGCCGACATAGGAGTATTCGCCATCGGTGTTGACGATCAGCGTGGTCTTGCCGTCGGCATTGGTGGTGACGATCGGATAGGTGCCCGCCGCGGTGTCGCCGGCGCGCAGCGTGTCCTGATCATCGGCCAGCAGCGTGTGCGAGCCGCCGGCGACGATCACGTCGACGCCGTGCAGCAGCGGCGCCAGTTCCTGTTCCAGCGAAAGCTGCTGGAGGTGGCTGACCAGGATGATCTTGTTGATGCCCTGGGCGAGCAGCGCGTCGATGGTCGGCTGCAGGATGGCGGCCAGCGCCGCCATGTCGTTCACGTCATCGCCGATCACATCGACGCCGCCGGTCGAGGAGATGCTCTCGACGATCTGGGTCGTGGCGCCGACGACGCCGATCATCTCGCCATTTTCCTCGATGATCGTGGCGGGCGCGATCTTCTTGGAGTTGCCGGCCGTCGAGGGGAAGCCGGAATAGTTCGACGCATCCTGGATGGTGCTGGTGTAGACCGAGGCCAGATTGCTGTCGCCCGAAAAGTCGAGGTTCGCCGACAGATAGGGAAACTGGGCGCCGGGATAGCCCGCGGTCTGCTTGATGATGTCGCCGAGCGCCTTGGTGCCGGCGTCGAACTCGTGATTGCCGACCGCCGAGGCCTGCACGCCGATGATGTCGAGCATCGCCATGTCGGCAGTGCCGAAGCCCGGCGAGATGCTGAGTGTGCCGGCCGCCAGGCCGTAATAGGTCTCCAGCGCGGTCTCGTAGACCTCCTTCAGTGACGGGTCGCCGCCGGCGCTGAAGAACGGGCTGGGAATGAAGTTGTCGCCCGACGACAGGGTGATCGAGTTGGCGTAGGTTTCTTCGAGGTAGTCGACGATGGCGGCGAAGTTGCCGGCGCGGTCGACCGCCTTGAGGCCGGCCTCGAAGTCCGAGGCGTGCAGGATCTGAAGCGTGTAGGTCACTTGCGGGGTCTCCGTAAGGTCGAGTCCAATGATCAGCGGATCGTGGTCGGAGACGCGGACAGAGGTGTCGGCGTCGAAGATCGCGGTGTCGCGGCCGTAATCGGTGTTGTAGTCGAGGGCGTCGGCCTCATCGGCATTGATGTGCCAGGTGGTGACGCCGGTAACCTGCGAAGCGAGGCTCGTGTTGGCGAAGACGTAGTCGAGCGTGCCGGTCTGGCCGTCGAACACGTAGGAATAGGCGTTGCCCTCGCGCGCCTGCAGATCCTCGTAGCCGGCGTCCTCGATGATGCCGATCGCGTCCTCCTGCGAATAGGCGTTGAAGTCGCCGAGCAGGAGAATGTCGGTATCGCCCGAGCCGGTGGGATCGCTCGCCGCCCAGGCGGTGAGCGCGGTGGCCGCCAGCTCGCGCTGGTTCTGCCAGGCGCCCTGGCCGTCGAGCTGGTCGGCATCGACGCCGGTGCCGGTGCCGCTCTTCGACTTGAGGTGATTGGCGATGGCGGTGAATTCCTCGCCGGTCGCGAGCTCGGTGAAGGTCACCGCCAGCGCGTTGCGGCTGGTGTTCTCGCCATCGAAGACGCCGCCGACCGTGCTCTGGCCGAGAAGGTCGCCCATGCCGATGGCCGCGAGGTCGGAGTCGTCGAGGGTCTCGATCGTGGTGTCGATCGACACCTCGACCGCCGAGGGCTTGTAGATGAAGCCGACGGCGATGGCGTCGGTGCCGACGAACCGCTCGCCGGGCCGCACCCAGTCGTAGGTGCCGGCGCCGAGCACGGCGTTGAGCTCATCGACGAGATACGCGATGGCGTTGCCGGACGAGCCTTCGAGGAAATCGTTCTCCAGCTCGATCAGCGCCAGTACGTCGGCGTCGATCGCGATCAGCGCATCGACCAGCTTGTCGGTCTGGCGGGCGAACTCCTCGGCCGTGTCGGCGCCGCGCGGCTCCGCGCCGATCGCCGTGCTCGCGCCATTGTCGAGCGTGACGAAGTAGTTCAGCACGTTGAAACAGGCGACCGTGATGTCGCCGCCGACATCCGCCGGCGTGTCGGTGCGGACGTTGGCGCCATCCTCGAAGGTGTTGGTGCCGTTCTCGACCGAGCGGACGCGCCAGGTCGCGCCCGAGGCCGAGGCGCCGGCCCACTGATAGTCGAGCACGCCGGTCAGCCCGGTCACGGTGTCGCCCATGCGCGGCGCCGTGTCGGTGTTGTAGACCGGGCCGAAGCCGTCGAGATTGGCGATGGCGGTGTTCTGGACGTTCAGGCCGTCGTCATAGGTGATGGTGCGGGCGCCGAGATCTTCCAGATAGGCCTGGTAGGCTTCCGCGTCCGGCGCGTTGTCCTGGGTGAACTGCTCGGGGCGCTCGCCAGCCACCAGCTTGATCTCGTTGAAGCGGTCGAGATTGTACTGCTCGGTGACGGTCAGCGTCTCGGGGATGGTGACCAGCATGCCCTCATAGGCTTCGAGGTCGGCCTGGTAGTCGCCATCCTGGCTCACCGACGAATCCGCCGCCGGCAGGTCGATCTCGGTCGCCATGGTGTTGATGTCGGCCACCGCGTTCGCTTCCAGCACGGTGATGCTGGAGGCGGAAATCTCGGTGAGGCCGTAATACTCGCTCACCGTGCCGGTGACGCGCACGCGGTCGCCGATCGCGACGTCCACCGAGCCGCCATAGATGAAGATGCCCTCGGAGGTGAGCGGGTTGCCGTCGGCGTCGAACGCCTCCTCCTGCAGGTAGAAGCCGTTGAGGTTGCGCGAGCTGTCGGCGTCGCCGTTCTGGAAGTGGCCGACCACGATGGCCTCGACCGTCACGGTCTGGCCGACCATGGCGCTGGAGGCGCCCTCGCCCTGGATGGCGCTGATCTTGGTCACCGCCGGGTCTTCGAGATCATAGACGGTGACGGAGCCGGAGACCTCGTTCGCCGTCATCACGAAGGCGCGGCCGGTCGGGCTGTCCTCGGCGGAGACGAAGGTGATCACCTCGGGGCCGTAGTCGTCGCTGGTCGGCGCGAGGTAGGTGACGTACTTGGCGTCCGACGGCGTGGAGACGTCCCAGACCATGATGCCGCCGATGCGCTCCAGCGCGACGAAGGCGTAGGTCTTGCCGTTGACCTCGCCGACCACCACGCCTTCCGGCTCGGCGCCCTTGTTGTCGGAGCGGGTGTCGAAGCCGCCGCCATTCTCGCCGTTGAACACCGCCGAGGCGTTGGGCAGCGCGGCGATGATCTGCTCGAAGTCGCCGCCGGTCTCCTCGACCTTGACGATGGTGCCGTCGGCATTCTGCTGGAAGATCGAGAAGCCGCGGCCACCGAACGAATAGAGATCGGTCGCGCTCGACCAGGTGGTGTCGACATTGAGGCGGGCGTAGTCGGGATTGTCGGGATCGGTCAGGCTGCTGGCGCGCGCCTCGTTGTAGCCGTCGGCGCCGCCATTGACGATGCGCGAGTCGCCCTCATTGGCGGTGATGAAGTAGGTGACGCCAGCGATCTCGAAGGAGGCGATGGCGTCGGGCTGCAGCAGACCCTTCACCGGGGCATTGCCGACCGAGATCGAGGTCGTGTTGCCCGCGCCGTCGCGATCGGAGAAGTCGGCCTCGTTGCCCTCCAGGCTGAAATCGACATAGCCGAGCGGCAGGATCGACACCGGCTTGTCGGCCGCCGTGTCAGTCAGATCGATCACCGCGACCGCATTGACCTCCTGCAGCGTGACATAGGCCGTGGTGCCGTCCGGCGACACGGCGATATATTCGGGCTGGATGTCCTGGGAGGCGGTCGGCACCGCGCCGGCCGCCGTGCCGGTGTAGGTCTTGATGCCGAGGGTGGCGAGCAGCGCCTCGCTGCCGTCGAGCGCGGTGAAGCCGATGGTGTTGCGCACATCGGCCGCGGCGGCGCCGCCGGACAGGTCGATGATCGTCACCGAGCCCGACGCGTTCTCGATCACGCCGGCCGCCGTGTCGTTGTAGGGCTCGGCCTCGTTGGCCACCAGCAGCAGCGTTCCGTCCTGGTTGAAGGTGAGCTGGTCGGGCAGCACGCCCACGGTGATGGTCTTGATCAGCGTGCCGGAGGCGTCAAAGAGCGCCACCAGGCCCGGCTCGCCGCCATCGATGTTCTGCACCGCGACGGCGACGATGCCGTTCTTCACCGCCACCGAATTGACCTCGCCATAGGCGGGCAAGGTGGAAAGATCGATTTCGCCGATCTCGGTCGGCGTGAAGGGGTTCGAGAGGTCGAGAATGACGATTGTGTCGGCCGCGGCGCTGGTGACATAGGCGCGGGCATTGGCGGCGTCGAAGGCGATCGACTCGGCCCCGCCCTCGCCGTCGCCGGAGACCCAGCCGCCCTTGCGCGTCACGGTGAGCGTCTCGGTGGCGACCGGCGTCTCGACCGCCCCCTGCAGCGACTCGGCCATATCGAGGATGGTGATGCCGCCGACATCGACGCCGATCGCGGAATCGTCATCGAGGATGGTCGCCTGGGCGGTGGCCGCGGTGGCCTCGATCGAGATGTCGATCGCCGCGTCGTCATTGGCGACGGTGGTGAGGGTGAGCGAGAAGGACTCGGCGTCCTCGGGCACGGTGTCGCCGGCCACGGTCACGGTGATGGTGGCGGACTCGGCGCCGGCCGGGATCGTGCCGTCGAACGTGGTGGGCGCGCCGCCCGCGAAGTCGGCGGCATCGGTGGCGCCAAGCGCGATGGTGCCGGAGAAGCCGACCTCGCCGGTGGTGCCGCCGCTGCGCTCGACCGTGAAGGTGAAGACGGTGGTGCCGCTGTCACCTTCGGCCGCGCTGACGCTCAGCGACTCGTCGGCGAAGCCGATGGTCTGCGGCGCGGCCTCGGACGTCACCGAGAAATCGCCGGTGATCTGGGTCAGGAGGCTGTTGCTGCCGGACCAGTTGGCGGCATTGCCGATCGCCGCCAGAAGCTCTTCCTTGGTGCCGCTGGTCGGACCGGTATAGACGACATTGTCCCACTCCGCGCCCGGCGCGCCGGCGCCGCGCGCCAAAGCGGTGACGTTCTCCACGAGGCCGGTCGGCAGGGCCGTGGAATTCGAGTCCGAGGCGTCGCTGCTGAAGGCGTTGCCGTGCGTCGACAGCGCGAACAGCAGCGTCGGCGCGGACGATGCGCCCTGGAAGGCGACGAGCTGGTCGCCATCGGTCGACAGGTTCAGACCGGCGGTGCCGACAGAGCTGTCATTGGCGGTGGTGAACTGGGCGGCGTCGGCGACGAAATTGATGACGGTGCCAGCCGACAGATCGGTGGCGGCGGTCCACTTCTTGGCGCCCTCATTGGGGCGGAACCCGCCGGTCGACTTCCAGCCTGAGTCGGTGAAGGTGATCTCGGTGCCCGCCGTCACGTCCGTCAGCAGAACGAACGAGAAATCATCGGGGTTGTCGGCGTTCATGCCGATGATGGCGATATCGCCGGCGCTGAGGGTCGTGGACATGGGCGGGCCTGTCTCGTCGCAAGGCACGCGTCGGGAGAGGGCCGGCGCGCACGCAAGCGCGCACCACCCCGCGCCGACAGCGCACGGTTAAGGAACGGTTAATGCGGGCAGACCGTAGGAAAGGCTCGCAACAGATCGATGACCGCAATCTGAAGGATGTATGACTTTGAGCGCGCTGGAAAATCCTGCGGGACCGGCCTACCGCCCCCGGATCGCGACCCTCTCGCGCAAGAGGCCGCACCCGGGCGCGCGCAAGCGCGGCCCGGGTGGGAGAGGGTGGCAAGATCAAGTGAAACGAGGTCGAGCCGGGTGAGAGGTGCTGACGGTTTCCGCCTGAAGATACACCCCTCACCCGCCTCGCGATCTGACGATCGCTCGGCACCCTCTCCCACAAGGGGAGAGGGAAGAAAGAGCGGCGCCCGGCCAGTCTTCGGTCCGGCTGGTCAGCCGGACACCGCGTCAGTAATTGCGGACCGCGGTGCGGCCTTCGACCCTCGGCGCCAGCGTGCCGAGGCTGCGCAGATAGGCCATCACGTCGGCGATCATCAGCTTGCCGTCGCGCGCGCCGGAGAGCGGGCGGGCCGCCTTCAGCATGTCGTAGCCGTCGCCGCCATTCATCAGGAAGTCGTTGGTGGCGAGCCTGTAGCGGGCGGCATCGTCGAGCGGCGCACCATCGACGCGGATCGCGACGATGCGCTCCCCGGCCGGGCGCGACCCGATCGCGGCGATCTCCAGGCCGGACACCTGCGGGAAGCGGCCCGACGCCTCGCCGAGCTTGCCCAGCCCGTGCTCCAGCGCGGCGCGCAGCTCGGCGCCGGTCACCTCCAGCACCACGGTCGTGTTGCTGAACGGCAGCTCCTTCAGCACGTCGCGGCGGGTGATCTCGCTCCCCGCCTCGTAGCGCCGGTTGCCGCGAAAGCCGCCGCCATTGAGCAGGGCGGCGTCGGCGCCGGTCGCCTTGCGGATGGCATCGGCGAACAGATTGCCGATCGCCGCCTCGCCGGTCCGCACCGTGGCGTTGAGGCTGTCGAAGGGGGCCGCGACCTTGGCCAACGGCACGTCGAACTCCTGCGAGAGCTCGGCCTCGAAGCCCTTCACCAGCGCGGCGACCTGCGGCTCCGCTTCGGCGCCTTTGGTGTCGATGATGCGGAAGTCGGGCCACCATGTCACCGTCCGCTTGGCGGCGCCCTCCTCCACCTCGACCGCCAGATCGATGGCGATGACGTACTCGCCGTCCTGCTTGGCTTCGGCGGCGGCCACCCGGCCGTCATACTGGACCCACAGATCGTGGTCGTCGCCGGACAGCAGGATGTCAGCGGCACCCGAGGCGAAGAGCTTGAGGTCGATGTCGCGGTTGGCGTGGGCGAGCGCCACCACGAGGTCGATGCCCTTGGCGCGCAGGTCGGCCGCCTGCCGGCGCAGCGTCTCGACGCTGTCGGCAAACTGGAGGTCGCCGGGCTGGGACTTCTGGGGCGAGTCGGTCGCGGTCAGGCCGACCACGCCGACCTTGAGGCCATCGACCTCGAACACCCGGTTGTCGGCGATGCCCTCGATCGGCCGGCCGTCGCGGTCGCGCAGATTGGCCGCCACCACCGGGAAGCGGGCCTCGCCGATGCGCTGGCGGAACACCTCGGGGCCGAAGTCGTACTCGTGATTGCCGGGCACGAACACGTCCGGCCGGATGGCGTTGAGCAGTTCGACGACGTTGCGCGCCTGATCGAAGCCCGACAGCATGGTCGGCGAGAAGGCGTCGCCGGCATGGGCGAGAATGACGTTGCGGCCCGACGCCCGCGCCGCCGCCACCACGCCCGCCACCTTGGCATAGCCGCCGCGTCCGTTCTGCGGCGACAGATTGTACATGTCGCACATCAGAAGAAGCGTGAGATTGACCGTTCTCGCCTCGGCGAAGGAGGCAAGCGGCGCGAGCCAGCCTAGAACGGCAACAAACAGAAGCGCGACAAGACGCATGAATGTCCTCTGGGGAAACTTGCAGGGGCGATACGGTTTCCGTTTGATCCCTTCAGAACAACCGCTGGCCGGGAGCCGCGCTCTTTCCCTCTCCCCTTGCGGGAGAGGGTGCCGAGCGATCGATAAGATCGCGAGGCGGGTGAGGGGTGAATCTTCAAGCCCGCGTCTGCATTTACCCCTCACCCGGCTCGACCTCGCTAACGCTCGGTCTCGCCACCCTCTCCCGCAAGAGCCCGCGCCCGGGCGCGGGCAAGCGCGGCCCGGGTGGGAGAGGGAAGGAAGAAGCCGAACCAATCAACCGGAAACCGTATGACACCCTCGCCGGGGATTTCTTGAAATGGCCGGAGTCGAGCCGGCAGACAAGGCGGAAGAAGGCGCAGGACGGCGCGGGCTGGGGGCTGGCGGGGGGCGCGCGCCAGCGGCCAGATCCGGGCTGGCCGCCCGCCGTCGGCCCGGTATCATGGCCGCACCGTCCCGCCGCCGCGCCGCAGGCCCGTTCCGGCCGGCACGGCCGCTGGCGAGGCGCTTGCGGGCGCCAAGCCCAGGCGCTACAGCCTGAGAGGGTGGGCAACGCATGATCCTTCTGATCGACAACTACGACAGTTTCACCTGGAATCTGGTCCAGTATCTCGGCGACCTCGGCGCCGAGCTCAACGTCATCCGCAATGACGAGATCACCGTCGAGGCGGCGATGGACGCCGATCCCGACGCCATCGTGCTGTCGCCGGGGCCGTGCACGCCCAACGAGGCCGGCATCTGCTGCGACCTGATCGCCAGGGCCAGCGCCAGCGTGCCCATGCTCGGCGTCTGCCTCGGCCACCAGGCGATGGGGCAGGTGTTCGGCGGCAAGGTGATCCGGGCGCCGGCACCGATGCACGGCAAGATCAGCGAGATCCGCCACGCCGGCGCTGGCGTGTTCCGCGGCATCAACGGCCCGTTCCAGGGCGCCCGCTACCATTCGCTGATCGTCGAGCGCGACTCCCTGCCGGCCGACCTCGCCGTGACCGCCGAGACCGCGGACGGGCTGATCATGGGCCTCGCCCACCGTCAGCTTCCGGTCCACGGCGTGCAGTTTCATCCCGAGTCGATCGCCTCCGAGCACGGCCACGTGCTGCTGAAGAACTTCCTCGATCTCGCCGCCGACTGGAACGCACGGAGCGGGCGCCGCCCCGTCCGGCAGAAGGGCCACTGATGAACCGCTTGAAGGAACTGATCGGAAAGGTCGCGACCGGCGCCGCGCTGACCCGCGAGGAAGCGGCCCACGTGTTCAGCCTGATGATGTCCGGCGAGGCGACGCCCTCGCAGATGGGCGCGCTGCTGATGGGCCTCAGGGTACGCGGCGAGACGGTGGCGGAGATCACCGGCGCGGTCTCGGCGATGCGCGCCAAGATGCTGCCGGTCGAGGCGCCGCCCGGCGCGGTGGACGTGGTCGGCACCGGCGGCGACGCCTCGGGCTCCTACAACATCTCCACCTGCGCCGCCTTCATCGTTGCAGGCGCCGGCGTGCCGGTGGCCAAGCACGGCAACCGGGCGCTGTCCTCGCGCTCGGGCGCCGCCGACGTGCTGATGGCGCTGGGCGTCAAGATCGATCTGCCACCGGCCGGCATCTCGGCCTGCATCCAGGAGGCCGGCATCGGCTTCATGTTCGCGCCGGCCCACCACCCGGCGATGAAGAATGTCGGGCCCACCCGGGTCGAGCTCGGCACCCGCACCATCTTCAACCTGCTCGGGCCGCTGTCCAACCCCGCCGGGGTGAAACGCCAGATGGTCGGCGTGTTCTCACGCCACTGGTGCGAGCCGCTGGCGCACGTGCTGGCCAATCTCGGCTCCGAGCGGGCCTGGGTGGTGCACGGCTCCGACGGGCTCGACGAGATCACCACCACCGGGCCGACCGCGGTCGCCGCCCTCGACAAGGGCGAAGTCACCACCTTCGAGATCCGCCCGCAGGATGTCGGCCTCAGCCCCACTAGGCCGGACTCGCTGCGCGGCGGCGATGCCGCCGAGAACGCCGCGGCGCTGCGCAAGGTACTGGAGGGCGCGCCCGGCCCCTATCGCGACGTGGCGCTGATGAATGCCGCCGCAGCCCTGGTGGTCGCCGGCAAGGCCGACACGCTGGTGCAGGGCTTCGCCCTCGCCAAGACCTCGCTCGATACGGGTGCGGCAGAAGCCCGCCTTGAACGGCTCATCACCGTTTCCAATGCTTGAGGTCAGATGAGCGACATTCTCTCCCGCATCGGCGCCTACAAGCGCGACGAGATCGCCAAGGCCAAGCGCGAGCGGCCCTTGTCGGCCATCGAGGACGAGGCGCACCACGCCGGGGCGGTGCGACCGTTCGCCGGCGCCATCCGCGAGAAGATCGCCGCGGGCCAGACGGCGCTGATCGCCGAGATCAAGAAGGCGAGCCCGTCCAAGGGCCTGATCCGGCCGGACTTCGATCCGCCGGCCCTGGCCACGGCTTATGCGGACGGCGGCGCCGCCTGCCTGTCGGTGCTGACCGACGGCCCGTCCTTCCAGGGGGCGCCGCAGTTCCTCACCCAGGCGCGTGCGGCCTGCGCGCTGCCCGCCCTGCGCAAGGACTTCCTCTACGACCCCTATCAGGTGGTCGAGGCGCGGGCGCTCGGCGCCGACTGCATCCTGGTCATCATGGCGGCGGTCGATGACGGCTGCGCGGCGGAGCTTGCCGCCTGCGCCCGCGAGTGGCGGATGGACGTGCTGGTGGAGGTCCATGACGGGCGCGAGCTCGACCGGGCGCTGCGCCTGGACTCGGAGCTTGTCGGCATCAACAACCGCAACCTCAAGACCTTCGAGGTCGATCTCGCCACCTGCGAGCGGCTGGCGCCGGCCATTCCCGAGGGCTGCATCCGGGTCGGCGAGAGCGGCATCTTCACCCCCGCCGACGTGGCGCGGTTGGCCCGGGTCGGCATTCGCACCCTGCTGGTCGGCGAGAGCCTGATGCGCCAGGACGACGTCGCCGCGGCGACCAAGGCTTTGCTCGCGCCCGCCGCGGGCGCATGAGCGCGCCGGTGGCGAAGGGCTCCTCCCTCACCCATCTCGACGCGCGCGGCGCGGCGCGCATGGTCGACGTGTCGGACAAGCCCGACAGCGACCGGGCGGCCATTGCCGAGGGCCGGGTGATCATGACGGCGGCGACGCTGGCTGTCGTGCTGCGCGGCGACGCCAAGAAGGGCGACGTGCTGGGGGCCGCCCGCATCGCCGGGATCATGGCGGCCAAGCGCACGCACGAGCTGATCCCGCTGTGCCACCCGCTGCTGCTCACCAAGGTGGCGGTCGAGCTTGTGCCCGACGACACCCTGCCCGGCGTGGCGGTGCGGGCCGAGGTGAGGACCCGCGGCCAGACCGGCGTCGAGATGGAGGCGCTGACGGCCGTGTCGGTGGCCTGCCTCACCGTCTACGACATGGCCAAGGCGGTCGAGCGCGGCATGCGCATCGAGGGCATCCGGCTGGTCGAGAAGACCGGCGGCGCCTCCGGCCGGTTCGTCGCCGACGAGGACGTGCCGTGACGCTGATCGCGCTCGACGAGGCCCAGCGCCGGGTGGTCGACGGCACCGAGCCCCTGCCTGCCGAAGACGTTGCGCTTGCCGCCGCCCATGGCCGGGTGCTGGCCGCCGATGTCCGCGCCCGCCGCACCCAGCCGGCGACGGACGTCTCGGCGATGGACGGCTATGCCGTGCGCCACGCCGACCTTGCGGCGCCGCCCTCGCGGCTGCGGCTGGCCGGCACGTCGGCCGCCGGATGCCCGTTCGCCGGGCGGCTGGCGCCGGGCCAGGCGGTGCGCATCTTCACCGGCGCGGTGGTGCCCGAGGGCGCCGACACCGTGGTGATGCAGGAGGATTGCACCGCCGAGGACGACGCCGTGCTGGTCGCGGCCGCGCCGCACCGGGGCCGGCACATCCGCCAGCGCGGGCTCGATTTTTCCGAAGGCCGGGTGCTGCTGCCGGCTGGGCTGCGCGTTTCGGCCCGCGCTATCGGCCTTGCCGCGGCGATGAACCACCCCACCCTGCCGGTGCACCGCCGGCCGCGCGTGGCGCTGTTTTCGACCGGCGACGAGCTGGTGCCGCCGGGGGTGATCCCGGCCGAGGGGCAGATCGTCGCCTCGAACGGGCCCTATCTCACCGCCGCGCTGGCGGCCGAGGGGGCGGAGGTGGTCGATCTCGGGCTGGTGCCGGACCGGCTGGAGGCCACCGTGGCCGCCGTGCAGGCGGCGCATGGCATGGATGCCGACGTGCTGGTGACCACCGGCGGCGCCTCGGTGGGCGAGCACGACATGATGCACCGGGCGCTGCAGGCGGACGGCGTCGATCTCGACTTCTGGCGCATCGCGCTGCGCCCCGGCCGGCCGCTGATCTTCGGCCGGCGCGACGGCATGCGGGTGCTGGGCCTGCCGGGCAATCCGGTCTCGGCCTTCACCTGCGCGCTGTTGTTCCTGCTGCCCTTGGTGCGGGCGCTCAGCGGGCGCGCCGACATCCTGCCGCAGACCGAGCCGGCGCGGCTGGGGACGAGCCTGCCGGCCGGCGACCGGCGGGCCGAGCTGCTGCGCGGCACCCTCGCCCACCCGCCGGACGGCCCGCTGATCGCCACGCCGTTCTCCGAGCAGGATTCCTCGATGGTGTCGCTGCTCGCCGCCGCCGACTGCTGCATCCTGCGCGAGCCGTTCGCCCCGGCAGCTGCGGCCGGCGAGCCCTGCCGGATCATCCGGCTCGGCTTGTAGCCAGGGTTGACGTTCCGGCCAGCCGGCGCGATCACTCGCCCATGTCCTCGGCATCCGGCTTCAAGGACCATTTCTCGGGTCACGCCGCCAGCTACGCGGCGCACCGGCCGACCTATCCGCCCGAGCTTGCCGCGGTGCTGGCCGGGCTGGCGCCGGGGCGCGAGCGCGCGCTCGATGCCGGCTGCGGCTCCGGCCAGCTGTCGGTGCTGCTGGCCGGCCACTTCGCCGAGGTGGTGGCGACCGACGCCAGCCCCCAGCAGATCGCCCAGGCGACGCCGCATCCCAACGTCGCCTATCGCATCGCCCGCGCCGAAGCCTCGGGCCTGCCGGCGGCCAGCGTCGATCTCGTCACCGTCGCCCAGGCGGCGCACTGGTTCGACCTCGACGCCTTCTATGCGGAGGTTCGACGCATCGCCCGGCCCGATGCGGTGCTGGCGCTCGTCGCCTATGGCGTGTTCTGCGCCGAGCCGGACATCGACCCGGTGCTGCAGCGCTTCTACCGCGAGGACACCGCGCCCTACTGGCCGCCCGAGCGCCGGCACATCGAGGCCGGCTACCGCACCCTGCCCTTCCCCCTCCCCGAGATCGCGACGCCAAAGCTGGCGATCACCGTCGACTGGCGGCTCGGCGATCTCGTCGGCTACATCGACACGTGGTCGGCGGTGCGGGCGATGGAGAAGGCCAGTGGCCGCGGCGCGATGGACCGTTTCGCCGCCGATCTCGCGGCGGTGTGGGGCGCGCCGGAGCGGGCGCGGCCGATCCGATTCCCGCTGTCGCTGCGGGTCGGCCGGGTGGGGTGATACGGTTTCCGGCGGGCCGACCCATCATCGTCCGCCATCCGGGCACCGCCCACTTCCCTCTCCCCTTGCGGGAGAGGGAAGAAAGAACAGATCCCCGAAAGCCGCGCTCCCTACCGCGCGAGCCAGCGCACGAGCGCCGCGGTGACGGCGTCCGGGTTTTCCAGCGGCGACAAATGGCCGGCGCCGGGCACCACCACGAGCTCGGCATCCGGCATGGCGTCGGCCATCTCGCGGGCAAGATCGGGCGGCGTGATCTGGTCGTCGGCGCCGACCACCACCAGCGCCGGCACGGTGATGGTGGGCAGAATGGGCCGCGAATCGATGCGGCCGAGAATCGCCCGCTGCTGGCGGACGAAGGCCTCGGCGCCGACCTGCTGCAGCATGCGGCGGACGACGATTTCGAGCGCGCGGTCCTCACGCCGGCCGGGCGCGATCAGCCGCGGCCACAGCGCTTCGTGGATCTTGTCGAGCTGCCCCTCCTCGCCAAGCTCGATCATGCGCTTGCGCACGTCGGCGGCAGCCGGGGTGTCGGGGCGCGCCTGGGTGTCGATCAGCCCGAAGCGGGCGATGCGCTGCGGCGCCTGCCGCCACAGCTCGAAGCAGACATAGCCGCCCATCGACAGGCCGGCGACCGCGAAGCGGGGCGGCGCCGCCGCCAAAATGTCGGCGGCGATCGCCGCGATGGTGTCGGGCCCGCCGGTGTCCTGCCCGCCGGTGTCCTGGCCGCTGGTGGGCTGGCCGCTGGTGTCGGCCACCACGATGTCGCGGCTGGCGAATGCGGCCGTCTGCGCCGCGAACAGTTCCGCGGTGCAGGCGAGGCCCGGAACAAGGATCAGCGGCAGCGCTTCAGGCATCGCAACCCCATTCGGCGGGAAATGGCCCGCGGGCCGGAACAACGCGATCGACAGGTCGGTGGTGGGCGGTGACGGGATCGAACCGCCGACCTACTGGGTGTAAACCAGTCGCTCTAACCAGCTGAGCTAACCGCCCGAGACTGCGCCCCGCCTGCCGGCGAAGGGGGCCGGATGCCTGCCTGCGGCCGGCATACCGCCGCCAGCCTCGCGCATCCGTCCGCCGCCCCTTCTCTACCCCCGGCCGCGCCGGACCGGCAAGCACATGGCGGCTGTCGTACGGTTTCCGGTTGATCCCTTCGGGATACCGGAAACGGTCTCGCCGAAAACCCTTGTTCGATAACGGGATTTTCGGCGATCGGAATACGGTTTTTGGCCTTGCAGGCTGGAAACCGTATCAGCCGGCTCAGCGGTTGACCATCTGCTTCAGCGCCTTGCCCAGGGCGATCGGGTGAAGAAAGGCGTGACAAGGTCCTGAAGTGCTGAATCTGTCGGTTCCTTCGATTCGGATGCGGAGGATGGGCGATGGAGCCAGCGGAACCGGACTTTGC
>NZ_VWPL01000020.1 GCF_008630065.1 Blastochloris sulfoviridis | reverse complement strand
GATTCGCAACCAACTGGAAACAAGCAGAATCAATGCCGTGCACCTCTTCAAGCACAATCCGTGCCGGACAGCCGTGGGACGAGGCCCGGCCATGACGTTGGATCAGCCGCCGACCGGTCCGCCGTCCTTCCTGGTGATCGCCACCACCGCGGGTCGCGGCGGCACGCCGTCCTTGAAGTCGGGCCAGCGGGTGGCCGGGGCCTCGTAGGTCGCCTTGGCCTCGTCGCCGGGGTGCTGGACGGCGACGAAGAAGGTGGTGTTGTCGGGCGTGAAGCACGGCCCGCACATCTCGGCGCCGCGCGGGGTGCGGTAGAAATGGCGGGTCATCGCCCGGCCCGGCCCCTCGACATCGGCCGCCCAGATGCCGTCGGCGATGCCGAACTTCGGCGCGCCGTCGGTCGAGATCCAGATCCGGCCCTCGCGATCGAACGCCATGTTGTCTGGGCACGACAGCCAGCCATTCTCGCTGATCTCGCCGCCATAGCGGGCGCCGTCCTTGGCATTGGCCGGGTTGCCGGCGAGCAGGAAGATGCTCCAGCGATAGGCGGTGGCGGCGTGGTCGCGCTTGCCGCGCTCGCCCGGCGGAATCATCTCGATGATATGGCCGTGGGCGTTGCGGGCGCGCGGATTGGCGGCATCCTGCCGGTCGTCCTTGCGCTTGGTGTTGTTCGTGAGGTTCATGAACACCGTGCCGGTGACCGGGTTGGGCTCGACGTCCTCCGGCCGGTCCATCGGCGTGGCGCCGACGAGGTCGGCGGCGCGGCGGGTCTCGATCAGCACGTCGGCCTGGCTGTGAAAGCCGTTGGCCGAGGTCAGCGGCCCCTCGCCGAACACCAGCGGCAGCCAGGTGAGCCCGCCCTCGGCGTCGAACCGGCCGACATAAAGGGTGCCGGCATCGAGCAGGTCGGCATTGGCGGCGGGGTTGGCAGGATCGACCTTGCCCGAGGTGATGAACTTGTAGACGTACTCGAACGCCTCGTCGTCGCCGGAATAGATCACCAGCCGGCCGTCGCCATTGAGGATGGTGGTCGCCGCCTCGTGCTTGCAGCGGCCGAGCGCGGTGCGCTTCTTCGGCACCGACTTGGGATCGTAGGGATCGAACTCGACCATCCAGCCGAAGCGGTTGGGCTCGTTCGGCTCCTTCGCCACGTCGAAGCGGTCGTGGAAACGCGCCCAGTCATAGGCCGGGCGGTCGCCGATGCCCATGCGCTTGTAGTTGGCGGCCTCCGCGCCAGCGTCGGCCGAGGCGCGGAAATACTGGTGGAAGTTCTCCTCGGCGACCAGCACCGTGCCCCACGGCGTCTCGCCGCCGGCGCAGTTGTTGATCGTGCCGATCACCTTGGTGCCGGTGGGGTCGGCCTTGGTCTTCAGCCGATCGTGGCCGGCGGCCGGGCCGGTGACGACGAACTCGCTGGCCAGCGCGGTGAGCCGCCGGTTGTAGGGGCTCGTTTCGACCACCTGCCAGCGGCCGCCCTCGCGCTTGATCTCGACGACGCTCGCGCCGTGGGCGGCCAGCTCGATGTCGATCATCTCGGCGGTCTGCCTGTCGAGATCCTCCGGCCCGATGCCCGGGAACATCAGCTGGCGGTCGGTATATTCGTGGTTGACGGTGAGCAGGCCGTGGTCCGAGCTCTTCGAGCCGCGCGGCAACGGGAAGAAGCCGACATAGTCGTTGTTGTAGCCGAACTGCTTCGCCTGGGCGGCGGCGGTGAGGTTTCTCGGCTCGAACGGCGGCGCGTCGGGCAGCACCTTGTCGCCCCAGCGGATCAGCACCTGCGCGTCATAGCCCTCGGCGACGTGGTGGTCCTCGTCATAGCCGTGGGCAAGCTCCCGGAAGGTCAGGGTCGAGCCGGGCCTCGGGGCTATGGCCGCCGCCGCTGCCGGGCGCGGCAGCAGCGCGCCGGCCGTGCCGCCAGCACCGCCCAGCATGGCAACCGCAAGCGCCCCCGACATGCCCATGAGGGCGAAGCGCCGTTCGCACCGCACGGCGATGAGGTCGGCGATCGAGGGTTCGCGCGACGGGTTGACCCCGCGGTTCTCGCGGGCATCGGCCTCGACCGCGCTCCTCGCGGCGAGCAGCGCGCAGAAGGGTTCGCGATCGCTGGTGTTGACGCCGATATTCTCGCGCTCGTCCGTGGCGCGGACGGACGGAAATTCGCTGTGGGCGGTCATGGTCTGTCTCTATGTCCCGGCGGAAGGCACGCGATGCCCCGGCGCCATGCGCCGGAGACACGAACACAATATTTGGTTGCGTTCATGCTGCTTGTCGGCCATCCGTCCACTGGAGGAGGGATGACGGCAGACGCGCTTTTCGCCAGGAAATAGGCCGGTCTCGATGACAGCGTAATGACAGACGCGCCGCCCGAAGCGGCACGTCCGTTCAACCGCAGGGAGGGGTCTGCTGCGTGCCGGTCCGGTGTCGGGTCAGCCCCGGCGGCCCTGGCAGGCGTCCCACGCCGCATTGGCGCGCTCGCGAATGCCCTCGGGCATCTGGTCGCTGGCGTCGAAGGCAGCGATGTCGTCCGGCGTGAAGGTCTTGGCCACGGCTTTCGACCAGCAGCCGCAGCGGGCCGGGGCCGTCTCGTCCGGCTTGTCGCCCTCGGCCGAGCGGTACATGCAGATGTCCTGCAGGCGCAGGCGGGCCTGGTCGGCCGTCCGGATGCCGCCGTCAGGCGGCGGCGGCACGACATAGAGCGGGTTCGGCCGTTGCTCGGGCTGGCCGAACAGCGGCCGCTGGCTCACCGCCTGCGGCGGCGCCTTCGGTCCGCCCGGCTGGACCCGGCTCTGTTGAACCGGCTGGAATGCATCCTCCTCCGGCGGCACGCCACCCGCCAGAGCGGCAGCGGGTGCAAGACAGAGAACGACGAGGGCGGTGCGCGCGAGCGCAATCATGGTCTTTCATCCCAACAGACGTGTCGCCGGCGCGATCAGAGCTCTTCGATGACATCCGGGCGCCGCCGGCGGCGCGCCAGAACCCAGCCGATGGCGAGAACCAGCAGCGCACCCGAGGCGGCGACCGTCAGTTCCAGCAGATGGGGAAGCCTGGAGCCATAGAGGTCGATGATCAGCGGCTCGCTCACCACGATCTCGCCCGCCACCCAGCCGAGCAGCGCCGCGCCGGCCCAGATCATCACCGGATAGCGCTCCAGGAGCCGCATCAGCATGGCGCTGCCGGCGACGATCAGCGGAATGCTGACGATGAGGCCGAACACGATCAGGATCAGGTTGCCGCGTGCCACCGCGGCGATGGCGATGACATTGTCGAGGCTCATCACCGCGTCGGCGATGGCGATGATGCGCACCGCCCGCCACAGGCTGTCGGCCGGGGCGAGTTCGCCTTCCGCGTGGCTTTCGGCGGGAACCACCAGCTTGACCGCGACCCACACCAGCAGAGCGGCGCCGACCAGCTTGAGATAGGGCAGGCTCATCAGCTCGGTGACGACACCGGCGAACGCGATGCGCAGCGCCACCGCCGTGCCCGCGCCCAGGATCATGCCCCACAGGCGCTGTTGCGGCGGCAGATGGCGGCAGGCGAGCGCGATGACCACCGCATTGTCGCCCGACAGCAGGATGTCGACCCAGATGATCTGGAGAGCGGCGAGCCAGAATGCTGGCTGATCGAGGGACATTGGGGGCAGTCTCGCGGGGGACAGTCTCTCGGGGCAGTCCCTTGGGGGGAGAGGCACTTGCACGGCCGGGGATTGGGTCCAACCCGCTTCGCCGCCGGCGTGCCGTGAGGGCGAAACCGTCCCCACGCTTCAATGACGAGCCCGGCGCACTGGCGACGCCGGGCTTTGTCTATCATACGGTTTCCGGCCGATCAGGCCAGACGCCGGCGCCTGCGGCGCCGGCGAACCGGCTCAGCCGACGATCTCGTTGCCCGAGAAGAACTGGGCAATCTCGATCGCCGCGTTCTCGACGGAGTCGGAGCCGTGCACCGAGTTCTCGCCGATCGACTTGGCGAACTGCTTGCGGATGGTGCCCGGGGCGGCGCTGTCCGGATTGGTCGCGCCCATGATCTCGCGGTATTTTGCCACCGCGCCCTCGCCTTCCAGCACCTGCACGACCACCGGCGCCGAGGTCATCATCTCGACCAGTTCGCCGAAGAACGGCCGCGCCTTGTGGACGGCGTAGAACGTCTCGGCCTCGGCGCGCGACATGCGGATGCGCTTCTGGGCCACGATGCGCAGGCCCGACTGCTCGATCAGCGCGTTGATCGCGCCGGTCAGGTTACGGTCGGTCGCGTCGGGCTTGATGATCGAGAATGTGCGCTCGATCGCCATGGGAAACCTCACGGATTGTTGGATTGGTGGAAGATCGGAGAAATGATCGGCAGGCTCTTAGCAGCGGGCCGCCGACGCGACAAGCCGCGGCTTCCGTTGCGGGCGACGCCTGATCTAGATCAAAGCAGCCCCCGCCGGTCTTCGCCATTCTCTGCAGGTCGGTCGCGGTTCCACTGGAGCAGGGGATCTGGAGCAGGGGATGAAGAATCACTTCGTGATGCTGGCCCGCTACAATTCCTGGGCGAACCGGCGCGTTTATGACGCCGCTGCCACCGCCCCTGCCGAGGCGCTGGACCAGGATGTCGGTGCCTGCGCCGGCTCGATCATCGCGACGCTGAACCATCTCCTCCTGGTCGACCGCAACTGGATGGCGCAGCTCAATGATGGCGGCGAGGCGCCCGACAGCGTCGACGACGTGCTGATCGACGACCTCGCCGAGCTGCGCGCGGTGCGCGAGGTCGAGGACGCGCGAATCCTGTCGTTCGCCGAGCGGCTGACCGAGGGCGAGCTCGACAAGACCGTCCGCTACCACACCATCCGCCAGCCGCTGGTGGAGGAGCTGCCGCTCTCGACCGTGCTGACCTACAGCTTCACCCACCAGATCCACCACCGCGGCGAGCTGTGGGCGGGCCTGACGCGCATCGGCGCGACCGTCACACCCTACGACCTGTTGTGCTTCCACCGGGAGACCAATCCGAGCCGGCTCGCCCGGGTCGCCTGACGCCCTTTTGCCGGCCCGGTCCCCGACACCGGACGGGACGGCATGTCGAGACATCCTTCTGGAGCGTCGTAGCCGGCGTTCCGCGAGAAAGCCTGACGGACGCCACAGGCGGGGGAAGTTGGCGTACGTTCGGGCCTCAGGGACGGGCGTTCCTTTCGGAACGTCCGTCCCGTTGCTTTTTGGGCTCCCTCATCCAGCCGATGCCTGCATCAACGCCCTGCCCTTCCTGGCGGGGTCGATTCGTTTCAACGGCTTGGTGCGGAGTGTTGAGGCGTTGAATCAGGGCGTTGCGGTTGAGAGTCCGGGTCAGCGACCTGACGCTCCAGTTCAGATTCAACGCCTTGCCGTTCCGATTCAGATTCAACGCGGCCCGCGCCCTGCGCCAGAATTGTCGAGTCGCCCGAATCGCTTGGCGCCCGAGGCTCACGAATTGATTCATCCGCGCTCCAATGCCGCTCGCTGACCCGCGCGCCTTCCTCCGCCGGCTCGCCGAGGCGGCGATCGCCCGTGCCGCGCCCGACCGGGTGGCCGAACACCTGCCGCCGAAGCCCGCTGGGCGCACCGTCGTGGTCGGTGCCGGCAAGGCGTCGGCGGCGATGGCGCGCGCGTTCGAGGCGGCCTGGCCGCACCCGCTCGACGGGCTGGTGGTGACCCGCTACGGCCACGCCGTTCCCTGCCGGCGCATCGAGGTGGTCGAGGCCGCCCACCCGGTGCCGGACGCGGCCGGCGCCGACGCCGCCCGGCACATCCTGGATCTGGTCTCCGGCCTCGGCCCGGACGATCTGGTGGTGGCGCTGATGTCGGGCGGCGGCTCGGCGCTGCTGACGCTGCCCGCCGCCGGCCTGACGCTCGCCGACCTCCAGGCGGTCAATGCCGCGCTGTTGAGATCGGGCGCCGACATCGGGGCGATGAACACGCTGCGCAAGCACCTGTCGGCGATCGCCGGCGGCCGTCTTGCCGCGGCGGCCCACCCGGCCAGATTGTGGACGCTGGCGATCTCGGACGTGCCGGGCGACGATCCGGCGGTGATCGCCTCCGGCCCTACCGTGCCGGACCCGACCACGCTCGCTGAGGCCCGCGCCGTGGTCGCCCGCTATAACCTCGCGCTTCCGGCCGCCGCCGCGGCGCGGCTCGACGACCCCGCCGCCGAGACGCCGAAGCCCGGCCATCCGGCGTTCCGCAACGCCGCGTTCCGACTGGTCGCCCGGCCGCTGGAGAGCCTGCTGGCGGCAGCCGAACTGGCGCGCGCCGCCGGCATTACCCCACTCATTCTGGGTGATGCCCTCACCGGCGAGGCGCGTGAGGTCGGCACGGCGATGGCCGGCATCGCCCGCGCGGTGGCGGAGCACGACCTGCCGGTGGCGAAGCCCGCCGTGCTGCTGTCGGGCGGCGAGACCACCGTTACAGTGCGCGGCACCGGCAAGGGCGGCCGCAACAGCGAGTTCCTGCTGGGGTTCGCCTTGGCCGCGGCGGGCCTGCCCGGCACCTTCGCGCTCGCCATCGACACCGACGGCATCGACGGCAGCGAGGACAATGCCGGGGCGATCGCCACCCCCGACACCCTGGCGCGCCTTGAGGCCGCCGGCTGCGACCCGGCGGCACTGCTGGCCAACAACGACGCCTATTCCGCCTTCGCGGCGATCTCCAACCTCGTCGTCACCGGCCCGACCCACACCAATGTCA
Organism: Blastochloris sulfoviridis; assembly: GCF_008630065.1. Lineage (GTDB taxonomy): Bacteria > Pseudomonadota > Alphaproteobacteria > Rhizobiales > Xanthobacteraceae > Blastochloris > Blastochloris sulfoviridis. The sequence continues at coordinate 65,098 of NZ_VWPL01000020.1, read as the reverse complement.
ATGACTTCCGGGCGGTGCTGGTGATGTGAGGCCCCTGTCGCCCCGGACGGCGCGGATGCGGAGCATCCAGCGCCGAGCCGGGGCCGCGTTCAGGAAGAGGTGCCCTTCCGGAGGACGATCCCGGGTCTCGCTTTGCTCGCCCGGGACGACGAGAGGGATACGTCGTCGCCCGGGACGACGAGTCCGTCACCGCTTCGCGGCGGCCTGGTCCAGCAGCGCGATGAGGCCCTGCAGCAGGTCGACCGGCCGCGGCGGGCAGCCGGAGAGCGAGAGATCGACCGGAATGATCGAGGAGACCGGGCCGGCCACCGCATAGGAGCCGGCGAACACGCCGCAATTCAGGGCGCAGTCGCCGACCGCCACCACCCATTTCGGGTCGGGCGTCGCGGCATAGGTGCGCTCCAGCGCCACCTTCATGTTCTTCGCCACCGGCCCGGTGACGATCAGCCCGTCGGCGTGGCGCGGCGAGGCGACGAACTTGATGCCGAAGCGTTCGAGATCATAGATCGCGTTGCCCAGCGCATGCAGTTCCAGCTCGCAGCCGTTGCACGAGCCGGCATCGACATGGCGGATCGACAGCGCCCGCCCATGGAGCCGGCGCACCCGCCCCTCCAGCGCCGCGGCGACCTCGGCAAGCGCGGCGTCGGACGGCCCCGGCCCGTCCATGGTCGCGGGCCTCGACAGCACGGCGTTCAGGAGAAACGTGCGCATTCGACGGCTTCCGTTTGACTGGCTCGGTGTTCTTCTTCCCTCTCCCCTTGCGGGAGAGGGTGGCGAGACCGAGCTTCAGCGAGGTCGAGCCGGGTGAGGGGTCTCTTCAAACCTGCCCAATTCCCCCTCACCCGCCCTCGCTGCGCTCGGGCACCCTCTCCCCCAAGGGGAGAGGGAAAGAGCGGCTCCGGCCGACGGCTATCCCAGGCTGATCCGCCGGAACCCCTATTAAAGGTCGTGCCCCGAATAGGAGCAGTTGAAGGATTTGTTGATGATCGGGAAGTCGGCGACGATGTTGCCGTCGATCGCCACCTCCAGCAGCGGCCACTGGAACCAGGAGGCATCGCGCAGGTGCAGGCGGGCCACCGTGCCGTCCGCGGCAAGCCGCACCCACGCCACCACGTCGCCGCGGAAGGCCTCCACCATGGCGATTCCCTCGCGCACCTCGCCGGCCGGCACAACCTCCGCCTTGACCGGCCCGGCGCGCAGCTCGTCGAGGAAGGCGCGGATCAGCCGGATCGAGTCGCGCACCTCGTCGATGCGCACCCACAGCCGGGCGTCGACGTCGCCGGCCTCGCGCAAGGCGACGATGGGCGCAATGCGGTCATAGGGCGGATAGGCGTGGTCGCGCCTGGCGTCGAAATCGCGCCCCGTGGCGCGGCCGACATGACCGCCGGCCGCGAAGCGGCGGACATCGGCCGGCTTGACGAAGCCGGTGGCCACGGTGCGGTCGAGCAGCGAGGGTGTCGTATCGTAAAGCTCGACGATGCGGGCGAAGCGCGGCTCCAGCCGCGACAGCAGCACGCGGACGCGCTCGGTGCCATCGGCCGGAACGTCGCGGGCGAGCCCGCCGGGCACGATCATATCCATCATCAGCCGGTGGCCGGTGGCCGCATCCGCCGTGCGCAGCACCTCCTCGCGCAGCAGGCCGCACTGCGTCAGCATCAGGGCGAAGGCGGCGTCGTTGCACACCGCGCCGATGTCGCCGAGATGGTTGGCGAGGCGCTCCAGCTCGGCCAGCACGCCGCGCAGAAGGTGCGCGCGCGGCGGCGGTGCGATGCCGAGCGCCGCCTCGACGGCGCGGGCGAAGGCCAGCGCATAGGCCACGGTGGAATCGCCCGACACCCGCCCGGCGAGCTTGGCCGCCCGCTCCAGCGATGCGCCGGCCGCCAGCCCCTCGACGCCCTTGTGGACGTAGCCCAGCCGCTCCTCCAGCCGCACCACCGCCTCGCCATTGGCGGTGAAGCGGAAATGGCCGGGCTCGATGATGCCGGCATGAACCGGGCCGACCGGGATCTGGTGCAGCCCCTCCCCCGTCACCGGCAGGAACGAATAGTCGGCCGGCTGGGGCTCGCCCGCGCGCGCGGCGAGCGGCGTGCCGGTGCCCCAGACTCCGTGATCGAGCCACGGCCGCGCGTCCAGGGCGCCCTCCGGAATGTGGCCATAGAGGTCGCGGATCGCCCGCTCCAGCCGGATCGCCGGCGGATGGTGGGCGCCGACCGAAGGGAACCGGCCGTCCGGTACCGGCAGCGAGGCCACCGCCACGCCGCCCACCGGGGCCGCAATCGCCCCACGCACCGCCATGTGGACGGCATCGGCGTCGGCGAACAGCGCCACCAGATCGCCCTCGCGGCGGCCGAGCGCCATGGCCAGCGCCGTCCAGGCCGCCGCGTCTTGCAGCACGAAGCGCGGCCAGGGCCGGTGGGCCACAACGGGCTCCGCCCCCGCGAACGGATCGGCGGCGGGGGTGGTCTCAGGCGATGAGGTCGAGGGCGCCGTCATTGCGTCACCCGAGCTGCGCCGCCACCGTCTCGAACCAGCGGCGCACCGGATCGGGCAGCCACAGGCCGGCGACGAGGACGAGGATCATGTGGACATAGACCGGCAGCAGCGAGGCCTGCCGCGGCGCGTAGGCCGGGTTCGGCGTGCCGAACAGCACGTCCTGCAGGCGCCAGATCAGCGCGCCGAAGCCGATGAGAAGGCCGATGGCGAGCGGCACCGCCAGAAGCGGCTGGCGGGCGAAGCTCGACGACACCACCAGGAACTCGCTGACGAACACGCCGAACGGCGGCAGGCCGGCGATCGCCAGCACGCCGAAGGCGAAGGCCACCGCCAGCCCCGGATGGCTGACCGACAGGCCGCGAATATCGGCGAAGCGCTGGGAGTGCGTGACCTGGGCGATGTGGCCGACCGCGAAGAAGATCGCCGACTTGGTGAGCGAGTGCATGGTCATGTGCATCAGGCCGGCGAAATTGGCCAGCGGCCCGCCCATGCCGAAGGCGAAGGCGACGATGCCCATGTGCTCGATCGAGGAGTAGGCAAAGAAGCGCTTGATGTCGACGCGCCGGTACAGCATCACCGCGGCGAAGATCAGCGACACCAGCCCCATGACGATCAGCACCGGGCCGACCGGAATGGTGGCGGGATTGCCGGCGAGGATGATCTTGAAGCGCAGCAGCGCGTAAAGCGCGACATTGAGCAGGAGCCCGGACAGCACCGCCGAGACCGGCGTCGGCCCTTCCGCATGGGCATCCGGCAGCCAGGCGTGCAGTGGCACGAGGCCCGCCTTGGTGCCGTAGCCGATGAGCAGGAACACGAAGGCAAGCGACAGCAGCCCGGGGTCGAGCGTCGCGGCGCTGGCCTTGAGGTTGGTCCAGGCCATCGAGGCGAGGCCGCCGCCGAGCTGCTGCTCGGCGGCCACATAGACGAAGATGGTGCCGAGGAACGCCAGGGCGATGCCGACCGAGCCCAGGATGAAGTATTTCCAGGCCGCCTCCAGCGCCTGCGGCGTGCGGTAGATGCCGACCATCATCACGGTGGAGACGGTGGCGACCTCGATGCCCACCCACATCAGGCCGATATTGTTGGAGATCAGCGCCAGCACCATGGCGCCCATCATCGCCTGATACATGGCGTGATAGAGCCCGAGGATGCGCGGCGTCAGCCGGCCGGTCTCCAGTTCGTGGCCGATATAGGCGGCCGAGAAGATGGCGGTGGTGCAGCCGATGAAGGCGTTGAGCAGGATCAGGTAGATGTTGAAATCATCGACCAGGAACAGCTCGGTGACGAACGGGCCGCTGACGAGCAGCCACACCGCCGCGGCAAGGCTCGCCACCGAGAAGGCGACGTTGAGGCCGGCGCTGAGGCGGTAGTCGGCGGAGAGCACGAGAACCGCCACCGCGAAGGACGGAACGCAAAGGACGGCTATGAGGGGGGTCATGCGCCGTCCTGCTGTTCGCCGCGGTAGCGTTCGAGGGTGCCGATGTCGACGGTGTCGAAGCGCTCGCGGATGCGGAAGACGAACACGCCGAACACGATGAAGGCGATCAGCACCGAGAAGGCGACCGACACCTCCACCACCAGCGGCATGCCCTTGGCGCCGGCAGCGGCCAGGATCAGCCCGTTCTCCAGCGACATGAAGCCGACGATCTGGCTCACCGCGTTGCGCCGGGTGATCATCATCAGCAGGCCGAGCAGCACCACCGCCAAGGCGAAGGCGAGATCCTCGCGTGCCAGCGGGTTGGCGTATTCGGTGGCCGGCATGACCACCAGCACCGCCAGCGCGGTGAGCGCCAGGGCGGCGATCAAAGTCGGGCCGACGCCGACCACCGTCTCGATCTCGCGGTGGATGCCGAGCCGGCGGACCATGGCGTGCAACGCGGCCGGGATGACGATGCCCTTGAACACGAAGGCGATGCCGGCGGTGATCCACAGATGGCCGGCGCCCTGCACCTCGGCCTGCCAGCCGACCGCGGCGCCGAGCAGCATGGCGTGGGCGGCGAAGACGTTGAGCATCGCCGTCAGCCGGTCCTGATAGAGCAGCACCATGCTGACCACGACCATGAGGCCGGAGAGCAAATGGGCGAGGTCGAAGGCAAAATCGCCCATTCTCAGAACCCTCGCGACACGAACAGCAGGAGCGCCGCCATCGAGGCCAGCGCAAACGCGCCGCCGACGAAATCGGTGACCCGGAACACCCGCATCTTGGCCACCGACACCTCGATGACCGCTACCGCCACGCCGAGCCCGACCAGCTTGGCGAAATAGGTGACGAGCCCGATGGCCATCGCCACCGGATCCTCGGTCGAGGTCGCCATGCCGAACGGCACGAACAGGCAGGCGATCAGCGACAGGTAGGCGGTGAGCTTGAGCGCCGCCGCCCACTCGATCATGGCGAGGTGGCGGCCGGAGTATTCCAGCACCATCGCCTCGTGCACCATGGTCAGTTCGAGGTGGGTGGCGGGATTGTCGACCGGGACGCGGCCGGTCTCGGTCAGCGCCACCACCATCAGCGCGACCAGGCAGAGCGCCAGCGAGATGCGCAGGCCCACCGGCTGCAGCAGCAGGTGGTCGGCAATGGCGGAGAGCAGCGTGGTGCCGGCGAGCAGCGCCACGGTGAAGGTGATCATCAGCAGCGCCGGCTCTGCCAGCGAGGCGAACAGTATCTCGCGCGAGGTGCCGATGCCGCCGAAGGCGGTGCCGACATCCATGCCGGCCAGCGCCAGGATGAAGCGCGCCGTACCGAGCAGCGCGACGATGGCGATGAGATCGGCAGACCAGGAGAACATCAGGCCGGTGGCGAAGCTCGGCACCAGCGCCGCCGCCACCCAGGTGGCGGCAAACTGGCCATAGGGCGCCATGCGGAACAGCGGCGAGGCGGTCTCCGCCACCACCGCCTCCTTGTGCATCAGCCGCCACAGCTCGCGATAGGGCTGGAAGACCGGCGGGCCGCGGCGGCTGAGAAGGCGTGCCTTGACCTTGCGGATGAGGCCGACCAGCGCCGGCGCGATCACCAGCATCAGCAGCATCTGGCAGCCCTGCCAGACGAGCTCGTGCAGCGACAGGCCAATCAACGCGGGATCCCCGGTCATCGCCACAGCACCACCACGACGAGAAGCAGCACCAGCGCCGCGAACATCAAGGTCAGATAGCGGCGGATGGTGAGGAATTGCAGGATGTTGAACTGCCACGACAGGAGTTCGACGAGGCGCGCGAGCGGCACGTAGAATAGCGACCACACCGGATCGGTCATCGACAGGCGGAACTCGGCGGGCGCCGTGCTGCCGGGCGGCGGCATGGCGATCTGCTGGCGCACGCGCAGGGCGATCGGGCCGAACACCCGGCGAATCGGCTGGCCGAGACTCGACGCCGTGTACTGGGTGGCGGGGGACGCATCGGGGAAGCCGCAGTCCCAGGCCGGGGCGCGGCGGGTGGCGCGCGTGGCGATGCGGTGCACTCCCCAGGACGCCAGGAACGACGACACCAGAAGAAAGACGGCGATCATGAAGCCGTTATAGGTGGAGCGCGTGCCATCGAACGGTGTCAGCGTCAGCGGCACCGGCCCCGCCTGCGCCGGCAGGCCGGCATTGACAAGCTGCAGGGTCGCCGGCCGCAGCGCCTCGACCACCAGCGGCGCCAGCACGCCGCCGGCGATGCACAGGCCCGCCATCAGCGCCATGGCGGCGAGCGACACGCGGTCGACCTCGTGGGCGGCCGCCGCCTCCGGCGAGCGTGGCCGGCCGAGGAAGGCGATGCCATAGGCACGCACGAAGCAGGCGGCGGCCAGCGCCGCCACCAGCGCCAGCACCGCGCCGACCGCCGGCACCAGGAAGCGCAGGCCCTCCACCGGCAGCGCCGGGCTGGCCAGGATCGCCTGGAACACCATCCACTCCGAGGCGAAGCCGTTGAGCGGCGGCAGCGCCGAGATGGCGGCGGCACCGATCAGCATCAGCGCGCCGGTCGCCGGCATGCGGTTGAACAGGCCGCCGAGCTTTTCGAGATCCTTGGAGTGGGCCGCGTGCAGCACCGCCCCGGCGCCGCAGAACATCAGGCTCTTCATCACCGCGTGGTTGGCGACGTGAAACAGCGCCGCGGTGAGCGCCACCGCCGCCGGTGCGGCGAGGTGCGTCGCGGTGAACGCCACCGCCAGCCCGAGCGCCACATAGATGATGCCGATGTTCTCGATGGTCGAGAACGCCAGCAGCCGCTTGAGGTCGCGCTCCACCAGCGCCTGCAGCAGGCCGATCAGCGCGGTGGAGATGCCGGCGAACAGGAACGGCAGAGCCCAATACCATTGCGGCGTCGGCATCAGGTCGAACACCAAGCGGATGGTGCCGTAAATGGCAACCTTGGTCATCACCCCCGACATCAGCGCCGAGACGTGGCTCGGCGCGGCCGGGTGAGCGAGCGGCAGCCAGACGTGCAGCGGCACGAGACCGGCCTTGGAGCCGGTGCCGATCAGGATCAGCACCAGCGCCAGCTCCGGCATCCAGCCGGTCAGGGTGCGGGCGCGAATGGCGGCGAACGCATAGTCGCCGGCGTGCCCGGCCAGCACGCCGAAGGCGAACAGCAGCGCGAACGCCCCGCCGCAGGCCATCAGCAGATAGAGGTGGGCGGCGCGGCGCGCTTCGGGATCCTCGTGGCGGGCCGCCACCATGCCCCAGGACGCCAGCGACATGAACTCCCAGCCGATCAGGAAGGTGAAGGCGTCGTCGGCGATCAGCACCACGTTCATGCCGATCAGGAACAGCGGATAGAGCGCCAGCACCCGGCCGGGGTGCTCGTGGCGGCCGTAGCCAACCGCATAGAGGCTGACGAGAGCCGCCACCGCATTCACCACCACCAGGAAGACAAGGCTCAGCGAATCGATTCGCAGCCTGATGCCGACCCCCGGCAGCCCGCCGGGCAGCGCCAGCGCGGCAGGCGACTCGCCAAGAAATCCGTGGACAACGGCAAATCCGGCGCCGCCCGCGGCGGCCAGGGCGGAGAGCCCATAGACGACGTCCGAGGCCCCCTGGCGGCGCAGCCCCACCACGCCTGCGGCGGCAGCCGCGAGCAGCAGGCCGAAGGTGAGGCTCACATGGAGCACAAACAGGCTCACCGCACGCTCCGCCGGTGGACAGCCGCCCTCGCGACGAAAACGCCCGGTGCTCTCGGACCGACATGGCCGGCCGCGTGGATCACCACCCCGTCACTCCCTGATTCTCGGATGATCATTCCCGAATTTGCGGCCGAAACCAATAAGCGAGCGAGAATGGAGATTGGATTTGCGCTACCCTTGGACGACTTAAGCGCCATTGAACTCGTGCGGCCAACCCGGTAAGAGGGTCGCCACATTCGGGGCTTCCACCTGGGGCCGTAGCGGTCCGAAACGGCCTATGGTGCGGCCGGAGTGCCGTTCGCTCCCTTTAAAGAGCAAGGTTGCGAGATGTCTTCCACATTCGATACCGTCGCAAATATCATTTCTGAAACCTGCGACATTCCGCGCGAGAAGATCACGGCGCAGAGCCACGCCATTGACGATCTCGGCATCGACAGTCTTGATTTTCTTGACATCGCCTTTGCGATCGACAAGGCCTTCGGCATCAAGTTGCCGCTTGAGCAGTGGACGCAGGAAGTCAACGAAGGCAAGGCTTCCACGGAACAGTATTTCGTGCTCGAAAATCTTTGTGCGCGGATCGACGATCTGATCAAGGCCAAGGGGGCATGATCGAGCGCTTGACCGGCGCCGGCGACTGAGGCCCCCAACGTGCGTCTTGAGTACTTCGAACTGATCGACCGAATCATCGACATCGACCTCTCGGCCGGCACCATCCGGACCGAGGCGGTCGTGCCGCATGAAAGCACCGTGTTCGAGGGGCATTTCCCGGGCTATCCGCTGATGCCCGGGGTGCTGCTCTGCGAAACCATGGCCCAGACCTGCGGCTGGCTGTCGATGGCCAAGCTCAACTTCACCCGCATGGCGTTCCTCGCCGGCTTCAAGGAGGTGAAGCTGCGCACCTTCGTGACGCCGGGAACCCTGCTTGAGGGCCACGGCCAGCTCCTGCACGAAGGGTCCGGCTTCACCCGGCTGCGCTGCCAGGTCTTGGCCGGCGGCAAGACGGTGTGCGATTCCGAGCTCAGCATGCGGCTGATGCCGTTCCTGAACGACGCTTTCAAGGCGATGGTGATGGACCGTGCGGCCCGCCTCTCCTTCCCCTTCGCCGCCCTAGAGTCACCCGAGGCCAACAATGCCTGATCGCCGCGAAGCCTGGATCACCGGCATCGGGCTGGTTTCTTCGCTCGGCGAAGGACTGGAGGCCCACTACACGGCGCTCACCAGCGGCGCCGGCCCCACGGTCGACGAGACCCGGTTCGCGCCCTACCCGGTCCATCCGATGGCGCCGCTCGATCTCGACAAGCAGATCCCCAAACGGGGCGATCAGCGGCAGATGGAGCCGTGGCAGCGCTACGGCACCTACACAGCCGGCCTGGCGCTGGAGAGCGCGGGGATCAAGGGCAACACCGAGATCCTGTCGCGGACCCACATGATCGTCGCCGCCGGCGGCGGCGAGCGCGACAATTCCGTCGACATCAAGATCCTCGACGGCCTGCGCACCGCCGAGTCCAAGGGGCGGTTCCTCAACGACCGGCTGATGGGCGACCTCAGGCCGACGCTGTTTCTCGCCCAGCTCTCGAACCTGCTCGCCGGCAACATCTCGATCGTCCACGGCGTGGTCGGCTCGTCGCGCACCTTCATGGGCGAGGAGGCCTCGGGCGTCGATGCCGTCCGCATCGCGCTGTCGCGCCTGATCGGCGGCACCGGCGACATCTTCCTGGTCGGCGGCGCGTTCAATGCCGAGCGCGAGGACATGCTGCTCCTGTTCGAGCTCGGCGGCGCGCTGCTGCACGGCGCCTATGCCCCGGTGTGGGAGCGGGCGGCGCGCGGCGGCGGGCTGGCGCTGGGCTCGATGGCGGCGTTCCTGGTGCTGGAGGAGAAGGCCCACGCGCTGGCGCGCGGCGCCAAGCCGTTCGCCAGGCTCGCGGCGGTGCAGTCCGGCCGCTCGCGGCGCAATGCGGGCGACGTGGCGGCGTCGATCAGCGGCCATCTCGATGCGCTCGGCCCGCTCGACCCGGCCTCGTCGGCGATCCTGTCCGGTGCGGTCGGCACGGAGACCGCGACCAGCGAGGAGCGCGCGGCGCTCGCCGGGCGCGGCCTGCCGGTTCGGGCGACCGCGAGCCTGATCGGCGCGGGGATCGAGTCGCAGTTCCCGGCCAACGTCGCGCTGGCGGCGATTGCCCTGTCGAAGGGCGCGCTCTTCGCGCCCTTCGGAAGTGACGCCATCGAGGCGCCGTTCACCGGGCCGCTCAGGCAGATGGCGGTGACCTCCGTCGGGCACTGGCGGGGCGAGGCGGCGGCGCTGGTCGAGGCGGTCGACTGAGACGGGCTCCGGTTGGTCCCTTCGGGATACCGGTAGCGGACTCGCCGAAATATCCTTGTTCGCAGACGGGGTTTTCGGCGAGTGGAATACGAAGCTCCGGCTTGATCAGCCGGAGATCGTATCATTGAACGAAATCGCAAAGCGAGGATCAGGACATGGCTGGCGAACGTCGCGACAGGCAGGGCCGGCCGGTGGTCGCCATCACCGGCATGGGCGTGGTGACCTCGCTCGGAATTGGCAAGGCCGACAACTGGGCGGCCATCATGGCCGGCAAATCGGGCCTTTCGACCATCAAGCGCTTTCCGCTGGACGGGCTCAAGACCACCGTCGCCGGCACCATCGACTTCATCCCGGCCGAGCCGTTCTGCGCCGCCGAGCTGACCGAGCGCCTCGCCCATGTCGCGGTCGAGGAGGCCCTGGCCGAGGCGGCCATCGGCCGCAAGGGCTACTTCCCCGGCCCGCTGTTCCTGGCGATGCCGCCGGTCGAGACCGAGTGGGAGCAGCGCGAGGCGGTGCTGGCCGCGGGACCGACGGCCGAACCGGTCACCTACGCCACGCTCCTGGCCGGCGCCGCGACGGGGAAGTTCCGCGCCTGGGGCGAGCGCTTCCTGTTCGGCTCGGTCGCCGACCATGTCGCCGAGCGGTTCGGCACCCAGGGCTCGCCGATCACGCTGTCGACCGCCTGCGCCTCCGGCGCCTCGGCGATCCAGCTCGGCGTCGAGGCCATCCGCCGCGGCGAGACACGGGCTGCGCTCTGCGTCGGCACCGACGCCACGGTGAACCTCGAATCGCTGGTGCGATTCTCGCTGCTGTCGGCGCTGTCGACCGCCAACGAGCCGCCTGAGGAGGCTTCCAAGCCCTTCTCCAAGAACCGCGACGGCTTCGTGATGGCCGAAGGCGCCGCCGCTCTGGTGCTGGAGGACTATGACGCGGCGATCGCGCGGGGTGCGCGCATCCTCGGCATTGTCGAGGGCGTGGGCGAGCTCGCCGATTCGTTCCACCGCACCCGCGCCTCGCCGGACGGCAAGCCGGTGATCGGCTGCATCCGGAACGCGCTGGCCGATGCCAGCGTCGGGCCGGAGGCGATCGATCATGTCAACGCCCACGGCACCGGCACGCCGGAAAACGACAAGATGGAATACAACTCGATGAACGCCGTGTTCGGCGATCTGCTCAAGGCGCTGCCGGTGTCGTCCAACAAGTCGATGGTCGGCCACACGCTATCGGCGGCCGGCGCCATCGAGACGGTGTTCTCGATCCTCACCATGGTCAACAGCCGCATCCCGCCGACCATCAACTACAAGGTTCCCGATCCGGCGATCCCGCTCGACGTGGTGCCGAACGTCGCCCGCGATGCCGAGGTGGCGCGGGTGCTGTCGAACTCGTTCGGCTTCGGCGGCCAGAACGTCTGCCTGGTGCTGGCGCGGGAGCCGGCGTGATGGCCGAAGCTGCGAAAAGCCGCCGCATTCTGCTCACCGGCGGCGGCCGCGGCGTCGGCGCCGCCAGCGTGCGGGCGCTGGCCCAGGCCGGGTTCGACGTCACCTTCACCTACCGCTCGGCCAGCGCCGAGGCGGACGCGCTCGTCGCCGAGCTCAAGGCCGCCCACCCAGGCCAGAGCTTCGAGACGCGCGCGCTCGACCTCACGGACCGGGCGGCGGTCGAGGCGGTCGCCTCAGCGGTCGCCGACGAGAGCTATTTCGGCTTCGTCCACAATGCCGGCATGCCCTACGACACGCTGGCGGCGATGATGGACCAGGACAAGGCCGAGGTGCTGATGCAGGTGAACTACTGGTCGTTCACCCGGCTCGCCAAGGCGGTGGTGCGCGGCATGATGCGGGCGCGGGCCGGGCGCATCGTCGGCATCGGCTCGATCGCGGCCTTGCGCGGCAGCCAGGGCAACGCGCCCTATGCCGGCTCGAAGGCGGCGATGATCGGCTACGCCCAGACGCTGGCGACGGAAAGCGCCCGGCGCGGCATCACCGTCAATGTGATTGCGCCGGGCTTCGTCGACACCGACATGCTGGCGCCCTACGCCGCCTTCCGCGAGAAGATGGAGGCGCAGATTCCGCTCGGCCGCTTCGTCAAGCCGGACGAGGTGGCGGGGCTCGTCGCCTTCCTGCTGTCGCCGCCGGCCGGGGCGCTCACCGGCCAGACGCTGGTGATCGACGGCGGCCTGTCCAGCACGCTGACCCTGCAGCGCTGATCGCCACAGGCGGGCGCTACCAAGCCGGCGGGCGCAGCCCCCTCCTGCCCTCTCCCCTTTCGGAAGAGGGAGAAAAGAGGCCGAGCCGATCGCCGCCGAGCCGATTGCCTAGGACTCCGACTCAGCCCTTCGCCTTCTCGACGGCGGCCTTGTACTCGCGCTCCAGCCGGCTCAGCTCCCAGCGCGCGCGCCAGGCCAGACCCGTATGCAGCAACCCGCCGACGATCAGCGCGCACAGGAGCCAGAGCTTGAGCATCGCCAGATTGACCGACTCATCGGTGCGCATGCCCTGCGCATTGATGCAGGCGACCTGCTTGTCCTCGACCTCCATGCCGGTCTCCGGCACGGTGTATTTGGTGATGAAGAACTCGATATGCTGTCCCTTGCCGCACAGCGCCTCGGCAATTGCGGGAACGCGCAGGAAGCTGGTGCGATAGACCATATAGCCGCTGATCATGGTGGACAGCATGATCACCGTGATCGAAAACCCAACCCAACCCAGAAAGCTGCGGCGCCGCGGCCGCAGAGCCCTCGTCTGCGCCGAGGGCTGTTGCGTTCCTTGTTCCGACATGCCGTAGTCTCCCTCTCGTTCCGCTCGTCTGAACGCCAATGCCGACGTCCCTCTGTTGACGGCGGCGGCGCCAGCCTATAGCCCCGCCCCAGTCCTGCCGCCAGCCCCGCCATCAGCCGGCGGGTGCGGCACGTTTTCGGAGCAGTATCCCATGCGTGCGCTCAGACTCCATGGTGACCGCGATCTGCGCCTCGACGAGATGGCGCCCCCTGCCCCGCCGGCGCCGGGCGAGGTGCAGATCCGCATCAAGGCCATCGGCCTCAACCATATCGACGTGTGGGGATATCGCGGCATGGCGTTCGCCAAGCGCGCGCTGCCGCTGGTGGTGGGGGCGGAGGCGGCCGGCGAGATCGCGGCGCTCGGCGAGGGCGTGAGCGATTTCGCCATCGGTCAACCGGTGGTGATGTATGGGGCGCTGACCTGCAACCACTGCAAGGCCTGCCGCGAGGGCCGCGACAATCTGTGCGAGAACGTCGCCGGCGTGCTCGGCTTCCATGTCGACGGCTTCGCCCGCGACGTGATGAACCACCCGGCGCGCCTGACCATTCCGGTGCCGGCCGGCGTCTCGTTCCAGGCCGCCGCCTGCGCGCCCATCGCCTATTCCACCGTCGAGCACATGCTGTTCGACAACGCCAGGCTGGAGCCCGGCGAGACCATCCTGGTGCAGGCCGGCGGCTCCGGCATCGGCACGGTGGCGATCCTGATGGCCAAGGCCATCGGCTGCACGGTCATCGCCACGGTCGGCGACGACGAGAAGGCCGAGAAGGCCAAGGCGCTGGGCGCCGACCATGTGATCAACTACCGCAAGGACCGCTTCGCCACCATCACCCGCCGGCTGACCGGCAAGAAGGGCGTCGACGTGGTGTTCGAGCATGTCGGCGCCGAGACCTGGAACGATTCGCTGCTGTGCCTGAAGCGCGGCGGGCGGCTCGTCACCTGCGGCTCGACCTCGGGCGTCTCGGTGCAGATGAACCTGATGCAGCTGTTCCAGCAGCAGTACCGCATCATCGGCTCGTTCGGTGCGCCGATGGCGGCGATTCGCCGCTCGCTGGACAAGATCGCCGCCGGCATGGGGCCGGTGATCGATACCGAGCTGCCGGTCGAGCGCTTCGCCGAGGGCCTGGAGCGGCTGGAAAGCCGCAAGGTGTTCGGCAAGATCATCGTGACCTTCTAACCCATGCGCTATCACGTCCTTCGCGCCAAGCTGCTCATCGCCCGCGCCCGGCATACGCTCGTCCGCGCCGGGCTGAAGGTGGTCGATGCGCTGTTCGCGGCCATCACCCTCGGCGCCCTGAAGCTGGCGCGGCGCGCCGATCCGGACCGGATGAGCGACGTCATGGGCCGGGTGGCCCGGCGGTTCGGGCCGATCCTGCCGGTCAGCCGCACCGGACGGGCCAATCTGCGCGCCGCCTTCCCGGCCAAGAGCGCCGCCGAGATCGAGGAATTGCTCGCCGGCTGCTGGGAGAATCTCGGCCGGGTCGCCGGCGAGTTTCCGCACATCGATCGGCTGTGGGACTTCAACCGCGAGCAGCCCGGCAGCGGGCGCATCGAGACGCCCTCGGTCGCGCTCTACGACCGGCTGCGCGACGACGGCAAGCCGGCGCTGATCTTCGCCGCCCACCTCGCCAACTGGGAGCTGCCGGCGGTGGCCGCCGCCGCCCACGGCCTCAAGGCCGCCGTGCTCTACCGCGCCCCCAACAATCTCAAGATCGCCGATGCGATCGAGCAGGTGCGCGAGAACGCCATGGGCACGCTGATCGCCTCGGGCCCCGACGCGGTGCTGACGATGGCCGGCGTGCTGGAGCGCGGCGAGCACCTCGGCATGCTGGTCGACCAGCGCTTCGGCCGCGGCGTCCCGGTGACCTTCTTCGGTCGGCGCTGCATGGCCAACCCGACCATCGCCCGCCTCGCCCGGCTCTATCCCGACGTGCCGGTCCACGGCGTGCGGGTGATCCGCCTGCCCGACCACCGCTTCCGCGTCGAGCTGACCGAGCGGCTCGATCTGCCGCAGGCGAAGGACGGCAGCATCGACGTGCAGGCCTCGATGCAGATGATCACCTCGATCATCGAGGACTGGGTGCGCGCCTATCCCGAACAGTGGCTGTGGCTGCACCGCCGCTGGCGGTGATGCGCGCCTGCGCCGTGAACACGCGCCCGCTCCGCGCCAGCGTTTTCATGCTCCGTTCCGCCACGCCTTTGCATCGGCTCGCTCTCCCGGCGCCGGAACATGGGCTTCGAACGTTTGTTGGTGATTGAGCGCGGGCCGTGGGCTCACGCATAACGGGAGATCACCATGCGACAAACATTTCTCGCGGCGACCGCGATTCTGGCGGTCGCGGTCGTACCCTTTGCCGCCCAGGCTCAGGACGGTGCCGCAGGCGGCGCCGCAGCCGGAGCAGTCGGCGGCGCCATCGTCGGCGGCCCCGTGGGCGCCGTGGTTGGCGGCGTCGGCGGCGCCATCGTCGGTGGCCTGTCGGACGAGACCCGGCCGCGCTTCCTCCAATACGTGGTGCGGGAAAAGCGCCGGTCCTACACCTACGACGGCGATGTCGCGGTGGGCTCGGAATTGCCGTCCTCCGGCGTCACCTACTACGAAGTCCCGGCGGAATACGGCGTGAAGAGCTATCGCTATACGGTGGTGAACAACCGCACCGTCTTGGTCGACCCGCGCACCCACCGCATCGTCCAGATCGTCGAGTGATCGCGCGGCCCGGGTTCATTCCCCCCCCAACGGGACATGACCGGGACAAGATCAGACCTCACGATGCGGCCATCACACCGTCGTTCGGCATCGTCGGCGCAATAGCGAACGCGTATTGCGCCGTTCGGGCAGCCGGCCTTGGCGGAATACGCTACGCTATTGCGCCCTACAAAACTCGCCCGGGACGACAGCGGGGAGAGGTCGTCGTCCCGGCCAAGCGGATGAAAGCCGCGCAAGCCGGGACCGTTTTCAGAAAAAGCACCCTTCCGGATAACGGTCCCGGGTCTCGCTCACGCTCGCCCGGGACGGCGAACACTGGAGTCACCGCCCGGTCTTGAACTTGGTCCACAGCCGCGTGCCGACGCGCTGGGTGGCGGCGTCCCAGGGCGTGATGATGAACAGCTTGGCCAGCGTCTCGGGCGGCGGATAGACCGCGGGATCGTTGAGCACGTGCGGCTCGATCAGCGGCTGGCTGGCGAGGTTGCCATTGGCGTAGCTCACCGCGCTCGAATTCTTCGCCGCGATCTCCGGCCGCAGCATGAAGTCGATGAAGGCGTGGGCCTCGTCGATGTTCTTGGCGTCCTTGGGGATGGCGAAATTGTCGAAGAACATCAGCGTGCCCTCGCGCGGAATGGCGAAGGCCACCTGCACCGGCGCGCGCCCGGTCTTCTCGGCGGCCTCGGCCGCGCGCTTCTTGGCCTGCAGCACGTCCCCCGACCAGCCGACCGCGAGGCAGATGTCGCCATTGGCCAGCGCGTTGATGTATTCGGACGAATGGAACTTGCGGATGAACGGCCGCAGCGGCGCCAGCAGCTTCTCGACCTTCTCGAAGTCCGCCTTGTCGCGGCTGTTGGGATCGAGCTTGAGATAGGTCAGCGCCGCGGGAATCAGCTCGTCGGGCGCGTCCAGCACGTGGACGCCGCAATCCTTCAGCCTGGCGAGCTTTGCGGGATCGAACACGATCGACCAGGAATCGATCGGCTCGTCGCCCAGGCGCTCGCGCACCATGTCGACGTTATAGCCGAGGCCGGTGGTGCCCCACATGTAATTGACGCCGTACTCGTTGCCGGGGTCATAGACCGCGAGCTTCCCGGTGACGAACGGCCAGGCATTGACGAGGTTCGGCAGCTTCGACTTGTCGAGCTTGCGGAAGACGCCGGCCTTGATCTGGCGCTGCAGGAAGTTGCCGGAGGGTACGACGACGTCGAAGCCGGTGCGGCCGGCAAGCAGGCGCGTCTCCAGCGTCTCGTTGGAATCGAAGACGTTGTAGCGGACCTCAATGCCGGTCTCCTTGGTAAAGGCGGCAAGCGTCGATTCGTCGATATAGTCCGACCAGTTGAACACCCGCACTTCGCGCGACTCGCCCGCCGCCGGCCACGCCAGCGCCAGCATCGCCGCCAGCGCCACTCCCATCAGTCCGTGCCGCCTTGCCATCTCGCCCTCTCCGGATCGTTTCGCACGGCGCCCTTTGACGCCGAATGCCCTGCGCCACCACGTTAAAACGGGCCGGCAGGCGGTACAACGGGCGCGACGCTTCCGCAGGCGGCGGCGGGCTTCCGGTGGCGCCGACGTCAGTCCGCCAGCCGGCCGACCAGGGCGATGCTCGCCGGCATGTCGAGGCCGTAGCGCTCAAGGAATGGCGCGATCAGCGCCTCGACCGTGGCGCGGCCCAGCGTGTCCATCAGGGCGCAGGGCGGGTGCGCGAACTTGAAGGCGAGCTTGGCGCCGCTGTCGATGGCCGAGGGCGCGGCGACGTCCTCGTCGAGCTCCTGCAGGATGGACAGGAAGGCGGCGCCGCGGATGCGGCCGACCATCGCCGCGTGCCGCGATTCGTCGACCGGGGCCTGCGGCTGGTCGATCTCGAAGCTGGCGTCGGCCTCGCCGACCTCGACCATCTTCGGCGCCGGCGCGTAGAACGGCCCGAGCTCGGCGAGGTTGCGGATGGCGCCGAGATTGATGCGCGGCTTGATCAGGTTCATCACCCGGAACGGACCGGCGGCCGCGCCGAACGCCTCCTCCGCCGCGCGCTCGATCTCGCCGACGGTGCCGGCCCCCTCGCCGAGCAGGCGGGCGGCCTCGTTGGTGTAGGGGCAGAAGAAGCGGTTGAGCGCGAAGCCCGGCGAATCCTTGCAGCGCAAGGCGACCCGCCGCGTCGCCTGCAGGAAGGCCTGCGCCAGATCCGCCGTCTCGGACGCGGTGGTCTCGGCGCTGACCAGCTCGACCACCGGATTGATCTCGGCCGGCGAGAAATAATGCAGGCCGAGGAAGCGGCCGGGATCGGCGACATGGGCGGCAAGGCGCCCCACGCGCAGCGCGCTGGTGTTGGTGGCGATCAGCGCCCCGGGCTGGGCATGGCGCGAGATTTCCTCGAACACCGGCGCCTTGATCGCGAAATCCTCGAACACCGCCTCGATGATCAGATCGGCGCGGGTGACGTCGCCGATGCCGGCGCCGAGTTCGAACCGCGACAGCGCGGCGGCGCGCTCGCGCTCGCTCATCCGCCCCTTCTCCACGAAGCGGGAATAGACCTCCGCCGCGCGCCGCTTGGCCCGTTCGGCCGCAGCGGCGGTGGCGTCGATCACCACGACGTGCATGCCGTTCTGCGCCGCATTGATGGCAATGCCGGTGCCCATGGTGCCGGCACCCACGATGGCAAGACGTCGGTTGATCATCGCAGCGCCCCCCGCCCAATCGGCCCGCCGGCCGAATTCCTCAAGTTCCGCCGTATCGTACGACAGGCGCGCAGGCCACGCCAATCCACCCTTCGCCGGGAAGCACCCCGCTCAGGGCGTGAAGCCCGGCGGCAGCGGCGGCGCTTCCTTCATCAGGGTCAGCGTCACGCGGCGATTGGCCGACAGATAGGGATCGTCCGGAAACATCGGCTCGGTGTCGGCCTTGCCGGTGACCGCGAAGATCTGGGCGCTCGGCACGCCCGTCTCTTCGAGAATCTGGCGCACCGCATTGGCGCGGTCGGCGGACAGATCCCAGGGGCCGTAGCCGGGGCGCGGGGGGGCGCGCGTCGCGGCGGTGTGGCCGGTGATCGAGATACGGTAGGGCATCTGCTTGAGCGGACCGGCAAGCTGGACCAGCACGCGCCGGGCGCGCTCCACCGGCTCCTTCATGCCCTCCGGAAACATCGCGCGCCCGTCCTGGTCGACCAGCGAGATGTCGAGACCGCGCTTCGTCTCCTCCATCATGATGTTCTTCGAGATGTCGCTGATCTCGGGCAGATCCTGCAGCGCTTGGCGAAGCGAGGCGGTCGCCAGCGCAAACTCCATGTCGCGCGAGCGCTGGCCGTTGTCCTTCTCCACATCGGGCTCGACCGGCGCCGGCCTGTCGGTGGCGTCCTCGGGATTGACCTGCCCGACATGCTTGAGCTTCTGGCGCGTCGGCAGGCCATCGACCTCGACCATGCCGGAATAGCGGAACAGCGTCTGGGTGCCGAAAGCCTCGCGCATCGAGCCGGCGACGGTCTGCAGTTTCACCTTGTCCATCGTCGAGAACGCGGTGAGCGTGACGAAGAACATCATCAACAGGCCCATGAGGTCGGCGAACGTCACGTACCAGCCGTGCCCGCCGCCGTGCCCGCCGCCCTTCTTGCGCGCCATCTTGTTCGCCCTCCGCCTTCGCCGTCAGGCCGTGGCCGGTTCGGCGAGCTCGTCGCGCTTGTGCTCGGGCAAGTAGGCCAGCAGCATCTCGCGCACCACGCCCGGGCTCTTGGAGTCGCGGATCATCAGCACGCCGTCGATGATCAGCGAGCGGTTGATCTCCTCGTCGATCAGGCGGCCGTGCAGCTTGTCGGCGAGCGGCAGGCAGACGATGTTGGAAATCACCGCGCCATAGAGCGTGGCGAGCAGCGCCACCGCCATGAACGGCCCGAGCTTGGAGGCGTCGGACATGTTGGCGAACATCTGCACCATGCCGATCAGCGTGCCGACCATGCCGAAGGCCGGCGCGCAGTCGCCGATGGCGCGGTAGACCTTCGAGCCCTCCTCCAGGTGGGTGAGGAAGTTGTCGCGGTCGCGCTCCAGATTGTCGCGGATGAAGTCGCTGTCGTAGCCGTCGGCGACGTAGCGGATGCCCTTGGCCAGGAAGGTGTCCTCGATCACCTCCTTCTCCAGGCCGATCGGCCCCTGCTTGCGCGCCACGTCGGCAAGGTGGGAAATCTGCTCGACAAGGTCGTGCGCGGTAATGCGCCGGAGATTGAAGGCGAACTTCATCCCCATCGGCAGGCCGTGGATGATGGTCGACAGCGGAAAGCGGATCAGCGTGGCGGCCGTGCTGCCACCGAAGATCACGATCGCGGCGTGCTTGTCGACGAACATGCTGACGTCACCGTCCATGACCATCAGCAGCAAAACCGTTCCGATGCCGAGCGCGAAGCCCAGTGCGGTCGCGATATCCATAGAGGCGAGGCTCCCACAGTCGCTGGGAAACCGCCCTGGCGGCGGATCCCGTTCGAGCCGCCATATTCGGAAGCCGAGCTTAATTCCGGGTAAGCGGCCTACCCTAAGCGGATGCATTTGCCTCAAAACACCGAAAGGCGACTATCCCAACGGCAAGTTGTTGCCGCGAAGCAACACAGGCCGGGAAAGCGAAGCAGGTCCAGGAATCCCTCTGTCAAGCCAACTGGGACGGTGCTACCACCATGTCGTGTTTGGTCGTTCTGCAATGGAGGCTGTGATGCGTCGTCTCGTTATTGCGCTGCTTGCCTCGACTGCGCTGGTCGGGACCGCGTCAGCAGCGGATCTCGCTCGCAAGTCGATTGTCTCTGCCCCGGTCGTGATGGCTCCCAACTGGACCGGGTTCTATGTCGGCGGCTTCATCGGCTACGGATGGGGCAGCAACGATTGGTCGTCTCCGGAATTCCCCGGCTGGGGAAGCGTCGGCAATGACTTCGACGGGTTCCTCGGTGGCGCCCAGATCGGTTACGACTATCAGTTCAACAATGTCGTGATCGGTATCCAGGCGGACATCACCGGCGCTTCGCTCGAAAGCAAGTCGGTCTACCTCGACGAATACTACCGGAACGAAGCGTCGTGGATCGCCACCGTGACCGGCCGCCTCGGCTTCGTCGCCGACCGCGCGCTGTTCTACATCAAGGGCGGCGCGGCCTGGGCCGACCATGAGAGCTCCTGGTACTGGGACGTCCTGACCGACAATTCGAGCAGCACCCGCTCTGGCTGGACCCTTGGCGCGGGCATCGAATATGCCTTCGCCCCCAACTGGACGATGTTCCTCGAATACGACTACTACGACTTCGGCGACAAGAATTACTACTTCCCCAACTGGGGTGGTACTTTGAAGGTCGACACCGATGTCAGCGCGGTCAAGATCGGCGTGAACTATCGCTTCGGCGGCCCCTCGGCGGTGTCCGCTCGCTATTGATTGCCCGATACGATCTGCTTCCAAACGTCCTGAACCCCGGCTCCGGCCGGGGTTCTTTTTTGGCCTCGCACCTGCGGTTTTTTCGGTCTCGCGCCCGCGGGACGGAGTCCGCCCGCGACGCCGCGGCCCGGCGCCCGGTCGCGGTTTCCGCTCCGTGGCCGGGAAGACACGGATTATCGGAAAATTTTTCCCAGTAACCCGAGCTTAATTCTGATCGCGCACAAAAGCCGCAGAGCCGAAAGGACACGGTCATGCGGCGTTGCGTATTTGCAGTGGCGGCTTCCTTGCTCGCGGTTGCCCCAGCGTTTGCGGCGGATCTCGCGCGCCGCGCTCCCACCCCCTATTCCGGGGAGCCTGTTGCCGTCACCGACTGGACCGGGATCTATCTCGGCGGCCATGTCGGCTGGGGATGGGTCGAAACCGGCTATTTCGGCACGGCTGCCGACTGGTCGCTGCATCAGGACCATGACGGCTTCCTCGGCGGCGGCCAGATCGGCCTGAACTACCAGATGGACCATTGGGTCGTCGGCCTCGAGGCCGACATCTCCGCCGCCGACCTGTCCGGCGGCACGAACGATCCGGTCGCGCCCGCCTCGCGCTTCGATGCCGAGATCAACTGGCTCGCCACCCTCACCGCGCGCGCCGGCTACGATTTCGGCGGCGTGCTGGTCTACGCCAAGGGCGGCGCCGCCTTCGCCGACCAGAACCTGACCTGGACGGACGGCATCGACTCGGCGACGGCCGAGACCCGCCGCACCGGCTGGACCGCCGGCGGCGGCGTCGAGGTGGCGCTGTCGCCCACCTGGTCGGCCCGGCTGGACTACGCCTACATGGATTTCGGCGCCGACGACACGGTCTTCACCGGCTCGGTCGCGCCGTTCACACCGGCTGTCGACCAGGAGGTTCAGGCCCTGAAATTGGGCGTGAACTACCGCTTCGCACCGGTGCCGCCGGTGCCGCCGGCCAACCGTCCCTATTGAGCTCCACTGTCCGCGCAGGCGGCGGCTTCGCGGACAATCCCCATCCAACCCGCCACTTGCCGGTCCTTCGGGTGTTCCCGCCGGCCCGGCTCCCTTTCAGGAGATGAAAATGCGTCGAATCACCCTTGCCCTGCTGGCGACGACGATGATCGCCGGCACCGCCTCCGCGGCAGACCTGTCGGCCCGCCGCTATGAGCCGGCGGCCGCGGCCTATGCCTTCAGCTGGACCGGCTTCTATGTCGGCGGCCACCTCGGCTATGGCTGGGGCTCGAACGACTGGACCGCCCCGTCGTGGGCCCCCGGCTCGGTCAGCACCGATTTCGACGGGTTCGTCGGCGGCGGCCAGCTCGGCTTCAACTACCAGATGGGCAATATCGTCCTCGGCCTGCAGGGCGACCTTTCCGGCGCCAATCTCGAAGGCAAGGTCTTCGATATCGATGGCGACTGGCTGGAGAACAAGGCGACCTGGATCGCCGCCCTCACCGCCCGCCTCGGCTTCACCGCCGACCGCGCGCTGTTCTACATCAAGGGCGGCGCCGCCTGGACCGACGTCGACAGCACCGCCGTTGTCGGCAACACCGTGTACTCGAAGAGCGAGACCCGCGACGGCTGGACCCTCGGCGCCGGTGTCGAATATGCCTTCGCGCCGAACTGGACGACCTTCGTCGAGTACGACTATTACGACTTCGGCAACAAGAACACGATCTTCGACGGCGATCTCTACAAGGTCGACACCGATGTCAGCGTCGTGAAGGTCGGCGTCAACTACCGCTTCGGCTACTGATCGACGGCCACGCATTCGGCCGCCTATGGGAGCCCCGGCCATGCCGGGGCTCTCTTCGTTTGGCGGGCCGCGCCATCCTTGACCTAGAGCGTCCGATCTGACTGCATCAGATCGGACGCTCTAAGTTTCTGGTTTATCGCATTTTCGCTGACGCGGCCCTTCGGGTCTTTCGCAAAACCGGTATCCACTTTTGCGGAAAATGCTCTAAGCGTTGTGCAGCGCAACACGCAGGGATTGACGGACCCGCTATGCAAAGTTGCTGGTTGCCGTTGCGCCATTCTGCAAATGTTGCATAGCAGCAACAGCCCCTGCGAAAACGCAGCCTTGCACGATTTCGCCATTCTTTGACGCATGGGCGGGTATAAACCGCCGGCTCCATCACACTGGAGACACAAGAACCATGCGTCGTATCGCTCTCGCACTCCTGGCCTCGACCGTGCTGGCCGGCACCGCTTCGGCCGCCGACCTGGCTGCCCGCAAGGCCGCCGCCGCGGCTGCCGCCGCGCCGGTCACCTACGGTGTCAACTGGACCGGCTTCTATCTCGGCGGCCACCTCGGCTATGGCTGGGGCGGCAATGATTGGTCCAACGACGCCTGGAATTGGGGCGTCAGCAACGATTTCGACGGCTTCGTCGGCGGCGGCCAGATCGGCTTCGACTACCAGTTCAACAACATCGTGCTCGGCATCCAGGGCGACATTTCGGGCGCCAGCCTCGAAGGCAAGACTCTCTACGGCATCAACGAGTACAAGAACGAGGCCACTTGGCTCGCCAGCGTGACCGGCCGCATCGGCTTCACCGTCGATCGCGCGCTGTTCTACGTGAAGGGCGGCGTCGCCTGGACCGACCTCGACAATGAAGTCGTTGGCGGCATCTCGAAGAGCGACACCCGCGATGGCTGGACCCTCGGCGGCGGCATCGAATACGCCTTCGCCCCGGACTGGTCGACCTTCGTCGAGTACGACTATTACGACTTCGGCGACAAGAACACCTTCTTCCCGGATGGCTCCTTCGCCAAGGTCGACACCGACGTCAACGTCGTCAAGCTCGGCGTCAACTACCGCTTCGGCGGCGCCTCCGAGCCGCTCGTCCGCAAGTACTGATCTGCCAGGACTGAGCTGCACGGACTGAGCTGCAAGGACTGATCCGTACATCCCGGAACACCGGGCGGATCGTTCCGCACAAAGGCCCCGGCCGTCACGGCCGGGGCTTTTTTTATGTGCGACCTCCGTCGCCTTTCGCACGGCAGCGTCTTTAGCTATGCGTGGAGAGAGCGGGGCAATCACGTCCCCGCATCGACAAACCACGGGAGAGACGCATGCGGGACTACGGGCATTTCATCGGCGGCAAGCACGTGCCGGGCACCTCCGGGCGCTTTGGCGAGGTGTTCCAGCCGATGACCGGCGAGGTGATCGGCAGGGTCGCGCTCGCCACCACCGCCGAGGTTCGCGCGGCGGTCGAGAATGCGAAAGCCGCCCAGCCGGCCTGGGCCGCCACCAATCCGCAGCGCCGCGCCCGCGTGCTGATGGAATTCCTGCGGCTGGTGCAGCGCGACTACGACCAGCTTGCCGAGCTGCTCGCCCGCGAGCATGGCAAGACCATCCCCGACGCCAAGGGCGACATCCAGCGCGGCGTCGAGGTGATCGAGTTCTCGACCGGCGTGCCGCACCTGATGAAGGGCGAGTACACCGACGGCGCCGGCCCCGGCATCGACATCTATTCGATGCGCCAGCCGCTCGGCGTCGTCGCCGGCATCACGCCGTTCAACTTCCCGGCGATGATCCCGATGTGGAAGTTCGGCCCGGCGCTGGCCTGCGGCAACGCCTTCATCCTCAAGCCCTCCGAGCGCGACCCCGGCGTACCGATGAAGCTCGCCGAGCTGCTGCTCGAAGCCGGGCTGCCGGCCGGCGTGCTCAACGTCGTCAATGGCGACAAGGAAGCGGTCGACGCCGTGCTCGACGATCCCGACATCAAGGCGGTCGGCTTCGTCGGCTCGACGCCGGTCGCCGAGCACGTCTATTCGCGCGGCTGCGCGGCGGGCAAGCGCGTGCAATGCTTCGGCGGCGCCAAGAACCACATGATCATCATGCCCGACGCCGACCTCGACCAGGCCGCCGACGCGCTGATCGGCGCCGGCTACGGCTCGGCCGGCGAGCGCTGCATGGCGATCTCGGTGGCGGTGCCGGTGGGCAAGGCCACTGCCGACCGGCTGATCGAGAAGCTGATCCCGCGCGTCGAGGCGCTGAAGATCGGCCCCTCGACCTCGCTCGACGCCGATTACGGCCCGCTGGTCACCAAGGCCCATCTGGAGAAGGTGAAGTCCTACGTCGACCTCGGGGTCAAGGAAGGCGCCAAGCTGGTGGTCGACGGCCGCGGCTTCAAGATGCAGGGCTACGAGAACGGCTTCTACCTGGGCGGCTGCCTGTTCGACGAGGTGACGGCCGACATGCGCATCTACAAGGAGGAGATCTTCGGCCCCGTCCTGGCGGTGGTGCGCGCGCACGACTATGCCGAGGGCCTGAAGCTCGCCAACGACCATGAATACGGCAATGGCGTCGCCATCTTCACCCGCGACGGCGATGCGGCGCGCGACTTCGCCTCCAAGGTCCAGGTCGGCATGATCGGCGTCAATGTGCCGATCCCGGTGCCCTTGGCCTACTACACCTTCGGCGGCTGGAAGCGCTCGTCGTTCGGCGACCTCAACCAGCACGGGCCGGATGCGATTCGCTTCTATTCCCGCACCAAGACGATCACCTCGCGCTGGCCCTCCGGCATCAAGGACGGCGCGGACTTCATCATCCCGACCATGAAGTGATCGAGCCTGCGGCAGCCGATCGCGCCGCGATCGGTGTTGCCGCGATCGGTGATGCAACGATTCGGGGACCGGCTGAGCCGGCGCGGGCTTCGCGCCCCGGTCCCTGACGTACCGTTCGGGCCAGACCTGCGGCCCGGCCAAGACCTGCGGCCCGGCCAAGACCTGCGGCCCGGCCAAGACTTTCGGCCCGGACAAGACTTTCGGCCCGGCCAGCGGCCAAGACCTGCGGCGACCGGCGCCGCCGAACCGGACCGGGACCGGTCCTTCCCCTCAAGATTAAGCCCCAGGTGCCGGCCGATGAGCCGGCACTTCGCTGTCGGGCCGCGGGATCATCCCCGGGGTGGATGGCGCACGAGAGGATTTCATCATTTTTCTGCGGAGTGTTAATAAGACCATCATGGATTGGCCATGGGACGGATGTACCGGCTCCTATGGCCACGTTCCCCGGTTGCTCGATCGAGGATGCGGGGTTGGGATATTGGGGGATTGCTATGCAACCGTTCCGCCGTTTTGCCCTGGTCGCCGGGGCGCTGATGCTGGCAGGCTGCGCAAGCGACGGTACGTCGCTTCTGAGCACCACCGAGCAGGCGCCGCCGCCACCCGCGGCCGAAACCGCCGAAGCGCCGCCGCCCGCGGCCGCGCCGCCGCAGGCCCGCAGCACGCCGGCCCGCTCGACCTCGAAGCCGACGGCGCGCGCCGCCGAAAAAGAGAAGAAGACCGCAAAGACCGAGACGCAGCAGCCCGCCCGCCAGCCCGCCAGCGAAACCGCATCGACCAAGGCGAACTCGCCGTTCAACGGCTCCTGGCAGTTCTCCAACGGCCAGAAGGCCTGCATGATGACGCTGTCGACCGCCAACGGCGCGAGCGGCTCGGTCTCGGCCAGCGGCGACTGCTGGAGCGCCTACTCCAAGGCCAAAAGTTGGAAGCTGCAGGGCAACGAGATGGTGCTGACCGATTCCGGCAACCAGCCGATCGCCCGGATGCAGTCGACCGGCGCCACCCGCTATGACGGCTATGGCGCCGAAGGCGAGCCCGTGGTGCTGGTGCGCTGAGCCGCTTTCGCCGGCTGCTGTGCCGCAATTGCGGGGTCTCAGTGTGAGCCTGCCAGCCGTCCTGCCGTGCATCCCCGTTCGCAAACGGGGTTTGCGGCAACGGAGTGCGGATCTTCGGCCGGCGCGGCCAGACGTGGCATCCGACGAACGGCCGCGGATGACGTCGCTTCGGGCCTTTCGCTCTCGTGAATTTTCTTTCTGGGGATCAGCGATTTCATGAACACGCGCGAGAGGAACCAACGGTCGGCTGCCGGCGTCGTCGGGATCGTCCCGAGCGGCCTCGGCGCTGGAGGCATCCGGGTTTGACCGCTGCCCCGATTCCGCTCCCCCTCGCGGCCCTGCTGCTCGCGGCCACCCTTGCCGGTTGCGCCATCGAGCGCCCTCTGGTGATGGAGTCCGCCCCAGCGGACTCGCCCGTCTCGGCCGCACCGACGGCGCCGGTCACCGGCAGCGCCCTGCCGCCGCCGCCGGGAGCATCGGCCTCGGAGGCCGTCCTGGCGCCGCCGCCCGCGGCACCGCCAGGCCTCTCGTCCAGGGTCTCAAGTGGCGGGTCGACCGGTATTTCAGGCGGCTTTCCGTCGATCATCGACGAGAGCCCGGCGCCACTGCCGCCGAGCGCGGCGAGCGAGCCGCCGCGCATCGCGCCGGGCGCCCAGGCCGCCGGACTTGGCGGCACGTGGACGCTCGCCGGCGATGGCCAGAACTGCCAGATCGTGCTGCGGGAGCCGCCCGCCTCCCGCGCCGGCTGGGCGCAGGCCGAGCCGCAATGCGGCAGTCTCGCCGGCGCGACGAGCTGGACGCTCACCGGCTCCAGCCTGTTCCTCTATGACCGCGACACCCGGCCGCTCGCCCGGCTCACCAGCAGCGGACCGAACCGGTTCGACGGCACCGCGACCCAGGGTGCGACAATCTCGCTCACGCGGTGAGCACCGATCGTGCGAACCGATAACTGCGCTGGCTCGTATAAAAGAGTCTCAGATCGAACTCATCGACAGGTTGTATCTGCTGGCGATGCACGATTTGTTGATCTTTCACGTCCTAGATTCCGCCTCACCTAGCGACAATCATAAACGATGTCGTACACCAATGGTGATGGCGGCAGAATATCAACTGAGATCGTGAGGATGTCATGTTTACCCGTCTGCTCGGTATATCAACGGAATTCACCGCGGCGGCGGCGCTGTCATCGTTCGATGCGTTCGTGACCATCGCGCATCGCATTCCGATACTTGCGTCCGGCCGCGGCCACGACGAGGCGTTCCGCATGGTGTCGGAAAAGGTCGAGGCCGCCATCCAGGGTTCGTTCGATGCGACGCTGGCGGCGGGCGAACTTATCGGCCGCGCCGCCACCGGCAATCTGCCGGCGGCCGACGTGCCGGAGGGCCTCTACTCGGTCAGCAAGGCGGCGCTGAAACCGGCCTACACCCGCGTGCGGGCCAATGCGCGCCGGCTGTCGAGCCAGTGACCTTCGGGATACCCGAAACGATCACCCCAGCAGGCGCACCAGCCCCAGCGACAGGACCGGGAAGGCCACCAGGAGCGAAATCCGCACCAGGTCGGCGGCCAGGAACGGCAGCACGCGGCGGTAGATCGCGGCGATCGGCACCTCGCGGGCGATGGCGCTGACCACGAACACGTTGAGGCCGATCGGCGGCGCGGTGAGGCCGATGCCCACCACCGTGAGCACGAGGATGCCGAACCAGATCGCCGTCTCCTCCGGCGTCAGCCCGAAATCGAGCGACATCATCACCGGGAAGAACACCGGCAAGGTGAGCAGGATCATCGCCAGCTCGTCCATCACCGCGCCGAGCAGGATGTAGACGAGCAAGAGCGCGGCCAGCACGCCATAGGCCGGCAGGCCGGCTTCGATCACCGCCTGGGCCAGCGTGTCCGGCAGCCGCGACAGCGCCAGGAAGCCGTTGAACACCTCGGCGCCGAGCAGGATGAGGAAGATCATCGCCGTGGTCTCGGCGGTCTGGATCATCGCCTGCCGGATCTCGGGCCAGCGCAGGCTGCCCTGGGCCAGACCCACCAGCAGCGTCGCCAGCGCGCCGACCGCGGCAGCCTCGGTGGGCGTGAACACCCCGCCATAGATGCCGCCGACCACGACCAGCGCGATCAGCGCCACCGGCCAGACCCGCAGCAATGCCGTCAGGCGCCCGGCGCGCTCAACCCGGTTCGCCGGCGGCGCGAGCGCCGGGTTGCGCCGCACCCGGACGGCGATCGCGCCGATATAGAGCAGCGTCGCCAGCAGCCCCGGCACCAGCGCCGCCATGAACAGCTTGGCGATGTTCTGCTCGGTGGAGATGGCATAGACCACGATCACCACCGAGGGCGGAACGAGGATGCCGAGCGTGCCGCCGGCCGCCACCGTGGCGGCCGAGAAGCCGGGATCGCAGCGATAGCGCAAAAGCTCGGGCAGGGCTGCGCGGGCAAAGGTGGCGGTGGTGGCGACCGATGAGCCGCACACGGCGCCGAAGCCGGCGCAGGCGGCGATCACCGCGCTGGCGAGCCCCCCGCGGCGATGGCCGATCACGGCTGCCGCCGCCTCGAACAGCGCCCGCGCCAGCCCGCCGCGCTCGGCCAGCGCGCCCATCAGTACGAACAGCGGGATCACCGACAGCGTATAGTTGGCGAAGGTGTAGTAGGGCGTGGTCTTGAGGAAGGCGAGCAGCGGCGCCACGCCGGCAAGCGTGGCATAGCCGGCGGCGCCGACCACCAGCATGGCCAGCCCGACCGGCATGCGCAGCACGATCAGCACCAGCATCGCGGCAAAGCCGGCGACGGCAATCAGAACGCCACTCAAGACCGCCCCTCGAACACCAGACGCAGCGCGCTGACCACGGCGCCGATGGCCAGCCAGACGGCGAGCCCCGCCGCCGCGATCATCGCCCAGCCGACCGGCAGCCCGAGGACCATGGTGGCGGTGCCGTTGGCGAGCGCATCGCGCCCGCCCTGCCACGCGCCCCAGGCGATGATCAGCGCCACCGCGGCATAGAGCACATCCCACAGCGCATCGACCAGGCGGACGGCGCGGGGCGGCCAGTTGCGCGACAGCGTGTCGACGATGACATTGCCGCGCGTCTGCTGGCACAGCGGCAGCATGGCGAACGCCGCCAGCGCGGTGAGCATCTCCACGGTTTCGAAATCGCCGGGAATGCCGCCCTCCCCCAGCCAGCGCAGCAGCACGCTGAGGGTGACGAGGGCGGACAGGGCGACGAGCGCCGCGCCGCCGCCCAGCGCCAGACCGATGGAGATGCGCACCTCCGTCGGCCGGCCGCGGGCGGCCGCGGCGTTCCGCACCGGCTCCTGCTGTGACGCCGGCACCGCTCAGGCTGCCGCGTATTTGGCGATCGCCGCGCGGGCCGCGGCGAGATAGCGCTGCCCGTCGAGGCCGCGCGCCGCCATCTGGGCGAGCCAAGCGCTCACCACCGGCTCGGTGGCGGCGCGCCAGCGCGCAACCTCCTCGGGCGGCAGCGTGGTGATGGTGTTGCCGCGCGTCCCGACGCGCTCGCGCACCTCGGCGCTGGCGGCATCCCAACTGCGGCCGGCCATGGCGGCGGCGGCAAGGCCGGAATTGGCATCGATCACCGCCTTCAGCTCGGCCGGCAGGCCGTCATAGCGCGCCCTGTTCATCGCCAGCACGAAGGTTGCGACATAGAAGGTCGGCGAGCCGGCGAACTCGGTGTGGAATTTCACCAGCTCCTGCAGCTTGACCGCCGGCACCACCTCCCACGGCACCACCGCGCCGTCGATGACGCGCTGGGAGAGCGCCTCGGGCACCTGCGGCACCGGCATGCCGATGGCCTGCGCCCCGAGCGCCTTCAGCGCCTCGCCCGACAGGCGCGACGGAAAGCGCAGCTTGAGGCCCTTCATGTCCTCCAGCTTCGCCACCTGCCGCGACGAATGAATCACGCCCCCGTCGTGCGCCCAGACGCAGAGCGGCTTCACCTCGCCGAGCTCCGCGCCGAGATGGGCATCGGCGAAATCCTGCACCGCCAGCGCATTCACCCGCGCGCGCTTGTCGGCAATGAAGGGCAGCTCGAAGGTTTCGAGAATCGGAAAGCGGCCGGCGGTGTAGCCGGGCAGCGTCCACACCAGATCGGCGACGCCGTCGCGCGCCTGGTCGTAGAGCTGCGGTGGCTTGCCGCCGAGCTGCATGCTGGGAAAGATGTCGATGCGGATCCGGCCCTCGGACTCCGCCTCGATCTTTTTCGCCCAGGGCGCAAGGAAGCCCACCTGCCCGCTGGTGGTCGGCGGCAGGAAATGATGCAGGCGAAGGGTGACCTCCGCTGCGCGGGCTAAGCGAGCGCGCAACACGGCGGGCGACGCCAGAAGCGCGCCCGCAAGTCCCCTGCCCGCAAGTCCGATGATGCGGCGACGAGACGGCATGTCGAGGCCCTCCCCCAAAGGCCCGATCCGCCGCTGCGGCGAATCCTCCGTCCGCCTGTTCGGCGGCGGCGCCTATATCAGCGCCGCTTCGCCCGCGCCGCAACCCGCACCGGCACCAGTTCGCCCACCGGCACCTTGGCGGTGCCGTGCGGCTGCTGATCGTCACGCGGCAGCAGCATCACCGCCGCCCCCATCGCCACGCTCGACAGCGTCACGACGAAGCCGAAGGTCAAGACCGCCAGCGGCAGCAGCGGCGTCTCCGAGCGGGCCATCAGCGTCCCGAGGCCGTGCGCATCGAAGGCCACGAGGAGGGCCACCAGAACGACCGCCGCGCCGGCGCCGGCCAGAGCATTCAATCCAAGAAGTCTGAGCAGATGTCGGGGCACACCGTCTCTCCATGTTTGGAACCATTAAAAAGATAGGGCGGCTGTCCCCGTTCCGCCAATGGCCGCGGCCCGCACATTGCGGTGATCGAGGCAGGAGATGGTGGCCGGATCTGGCTGCCGGGCCTCAGTTCAGCCGGCCTACTCGGCCGGCGCCGTAGCCCGGCTGATCGGCGGGCGGCAGGATCTCCATTGGCGCGTCGGCGGCATCGTCGGCCTCGGCCGGCTCCCCGTTGGGATGCTTCTCTTCCAGCCGGTGGTAGAGCTTCACGCCGAACGGCAGCACCGCGAGATAGGCGAGCGTGCCGAAGATCAGCACCTCCCACGGGAAGCTCGCCAGCAGCGCAAAGAACGCCACCACAGCCACCAGGAGCGGCAGCACCCATTCGCGTGGCACCTTGGAGGTCGCCCGCTTGCCGGACAGTGTCGGCACCTGCGACACCATCAGCGCCCCGACCGCGAGCGTGAGCAGGGTCGACAGGACGTGCAGCACGATGCCATGCGGCAGGCCGAGAAAGGCGAGATACATCGGCAGCATCACGACGATGGCGCCCGCCGGCGCCGGAATGCCGATGAAGAAGTCGCTCTGCCAGGCCGGGCGGTCGTGATCCTCCAGCATGACGTTGAAGCGGGCGAGCCGCAGCGCCGCGGCAATGGCGAACAGCAGGCAGGCGATCCAGCCGACGTTCTTGAGATCGTGCAGGCCCCAGAAATAGAGGATCAGCACCGGCGCCACGCCGAAATTGACGAAGTCGGCGAGGCTGTCGAGCTCGGCGCCGAAACGCGAGGTGCCCTTCAGCCAGCGGGCGAGACGGCCGTCGACGCCGTCGAGCAGCGCCGCCGCGACGATGGCGCCGACCGCCCATTCGAAGCGACCGTCGGCCGCCATGCGGATGGCGGTGAGCCCCAGGCCCACCGTGAACAACGTCACCAGATTGGGCGCGAGCAGGCGAAGCGGAATGCGGCGAAGGCGGTCGAGCGGCGCCTGCCGGCGCCGGCTCGATTCGAACGATCGGAAGAAGGGACCCATGTGACGACCATAAGACGCTCCCGACGCCAAGACCAGCGTCCAAGACCAGCGTCCAAGACCAACGGCCCAACCAGCAGCGCACAAGGCCAGCGACACCGACCACGCGCAAACGGTCTGCTTGCCGGGCCGGGAGCGGACCTTTATATCGGCAACTGACGATGAGCGAATCTGCACATTTGCCGGTTAAGGCTCCAGCGCATGTTCGAACAGGACGGCATCTTCGACCAGGACGACGTTCGCCGCGCCGAGCGGCTGCGCGCCCTCGCCCATCCGACCCGGCTGGCGATCCTGCGGGCGCTGGCGCGGCACGGCACCTGCCTGTGCGGCCAGATCGTCGAGCTGACGCCGCTGGCACAGTCGACCGTCTCCCAGCATCTCAAGGTGCTGAAGGACGCCGGCCTGGTGCACGGCCGCATCGACGGGCCGCGCTCCTGCTACGGCCTTGATGCCGACGCGATTGCCGAGTTGGCTGCCGATCTCGCCGGCCTCTTTGCGACTCTCGGCGGCGGTCAGCCACCCCATTCTGCCGCTTCATGCGCAGGCGGCGACCAGCCGGCCGCCAGTTGAGCGGACACGGATACAGGCGATGAGACCCTCCGACTATGCCGCCGCCGCGCCCCAGCCGGGGCCGCAGAAGCCGCCCACCGTTTCGACCGAGAACGGGCGGCTTCTGAGCACGCTCGTCAATCTGTGGCCCTATATCTGGCCCTCCGACCGCGCCGACCTGAAGCGGCGGGTGATCTATGCCATGGTGCTGCTGGTCGTCGCCAAGCTGGTGACGCTGGTGGTGCCCTTCACCTTCAAATGGGCCACCGACGCGTTGGCCGGCGACGCCCCGAAGGGCGACGGCTGGGTCGCCTGGGTGCTGGCGGCGCCGCTGATGCTGACGCTCGCCTATGGCGTGACCCGCATCCTGATGGCGGTGCTGACGCAGTGGCGCGACGGCCTGTTCGCCAAGGTCGCCATGCATGCGGTGCGGCGGCTGGCGCTGCTGACCTTCCGCCACATGCACGCGCTGTCGCTGCGCTTCCACCTGGAGCGCAAGACCGGCGGCCTGACGCGCGTGCTGGAGCGCGGCCGCAACGGCATCGAGATCATCGTGCGGATGGTGATGCTGCAGCTCGCCCCCACCGTGATCGAGCTGGCGCTGATCCTCGCCGTGATGGTGTGGCAGTTCGACTGGCGCTACGCCGCGGTCATCGTCCTCACGGTGACGCTCTACATGTGGTTCACCTACCTCGCCACGGAATGGCGCATCGCCATCCGCACGCGCATGAACGAGAGCGACACCGAGGCCAACACCAAGGCGGTCGACTCGCTGCTCAACTACGAGACGGTGAAATATTTCGGCGCCGAAGGGCGCGAGACCGAGCGTTACGACCGCTCGATGGAGCGCTACGAGACCGCCAGCATCCAGACCTACACGTCGCTCGCGGTGCTCAATTCCGGACAGGCGGTGATCTTCACGTTCGGCCTGACGGGGATGATGGCGTTGTGCGTTCTGGACATCAAGGCGGGGCGCAATACCATCGGCGATTTCGTGATGATCAACGCCATCATGATCCAGCTCTACCAGCCGCTCAACTTCATGGGCATGGTCTATCGCGAGATCAAGCAGGCGGTGGTCGACATCGAGACCATGTTCGGCATTCTCGACCGGCCGGCGGAAATTCTCGACCGGCCGGGCGCGCCCGATCTTGTGGTGCGCGAGGGCACGGTGCGGTTCGAGAACGTGGTTTTCGCCTACGATCCCGAGCGGCCGATCCTCAAAGGCATCGATTTCACCGTGCCGGCGGGGCGCACGGTGGCGGTGGTCGGCCCCTCGGGCGCCGGCAAGTCGACGCTGTCGCGCCTCCTGTTCCGCTTCTATGACGTGTCGGGCGGCTGCATCACCATCGACGGCCAGGACATCCGCACCGTCAGCCAGACCAGCCTGCGCTCGGCCATCGGCATGGTGCCGCAGGACACCGTGCTGTTCAACGACACCGTGCGCTACAACATCCGCTACGGCCGCTGGGAGGCCAACGACGCCGAGGTCGAGCAGGCGGCGGGGCTGGCGCAGATCGACGACTTCATCCGCTCGACGCCCGCCGGCTACGACACCGAGGTCGGCGAGCGCGGCCTGAAGCTGTCGGGCGGCGAGAAGCAGCGCGTCGCCATCGCCCGCACCATCCTCAAGGGTCCGCCGATCCTGGTGCTGGACGAGGCGACGAGCGCGCTCGACAGCTACACCGAGCGCGAGATCCAGGAGGCCCTGGAGCGGGTGTCGAAGAACCGCACCACCATCGTCATCGCCCACCGGCTCTCCACCGTGGTCGGCGCCGACGAGATCATCGTGCTGAACGAGGGCCGCATCATCGAGCGCGGCACCCATGGCGAGCTTCTGGCCCGCGGCGGCTTCTATGCCGGCATGTGGAACCGCCAGAAGGAGGCCGAGGCGGCGCGCGAGACCCTGGCCCACGCCGCGGCCGAGGGCCTGATCTCCACCCCGGCCGGCTCGGGCGCGGCCGGATGAGGGGGCGGTAGATCTTCACCGGGATTTCGGCCGGCGGGGCGGCGAAGGGCCTTCCTGCCGCCGAAAATCCCGCTATCTCTTTCCCGTCTTAGGCGAGCCTGCGTCCGGAATCGCGAGTCGGTCCACCGGAATTCCAATGATAGTCCCTTGCGGCGCAGCGCCGGATCGGGTGGAAAGGAGCCATCATGTCATCTTCCCTGGACGTCTCCTCGCTCATGACTGCGCTCTCCTCGGCGCGCAAGTCGATCCCGCCCCTCAACCGTGAAGGCGTGCCGTTCGTCGCGGTGTTTGCCATCATCACGCTCGGCCTGTTCTGGATGTCGTTCAGCGTCGGGCTGATCGGCTTGGTGCTGACGGCGTGGTGCTTCGCCTTCTTCCGCGATCCCAAGCGGGTGACGCCGATCCGCGACGGGCTGGTGATCGCGCCGGCCGACGGCGTCGTCCAGCGCATCGTGAATGCGCCGCCGCCGCGCGAGCTCGACCTCGGCGACGCGCCGCGCACCCGCGTCGCCATCTTCATGAACGTGTTCAATTGCCACGTGAACCGCGCGCCGATCGCCGGGCGGGTGGAGCGTGTCGCCTACAAGCCCGGCGTCTTCCTCAATGCCGACCTCGACAAGGCGAGCGAGGACAATGAGCGCAACGGCGTGATCATCAAGACCACCACCGGCGCCACCCTCGGCGTGGTGCAGATCGCCGGCCTCGTGGCGCGGCGCATCGTGTGCTGGGTCAAAGAAGGCGAGCAGGTCGGCACCGGCGAGCGCTTCGGCATGATCCGCTTCGGCTCGCGCGTCGACATCTACCTGCCGCCCGGCGCCCGCGTGCTGGTCGGCGAAGGCCAGACCACGGTTGCCGGCGAGACACCGATCGCCGACCTCACCTTCCAGCCGGGGCTGGTGCGCGACACCACGTTCCGGGTGAGCTGACCCGGTTTCCGGGTCATCCTATCGGAACAGCCAGCCGCCAAGAGCCGCGCTCTTCCTCTCTCCCACCCGGGCCGCGCTTGCGCGTGCCCTGGCAAAGCTCTTGCGGGAGAAGGAAAAGAGCCGATCGGCCGGAAGCCGCGCTACCCCATCAGCCGGAACGGAATGCCGGAGATCAGCGCCTCGACGTAGCGCGGCTGCTGATAGAGGCCGTTGAGCGAAACGCGGCCGAGCGCCGTCGGCCGCTCAAGGCGGCCGAACGGCAGCACGGCGGGCCGGGTGGTCACCGCCACCTCGAAGCCGGCCGCGGCGGCAGCGGCAAACTCGCGCGCGCCAGCCGCGCTCGCCCAGCCATAGGGGTAGGAGAACGCGCGCGGCCTGGCGCCGACCCAGTCCTCGATCGTCCGCGTCGAGGCGGCGATCTCATGGTGCAGGCGCTCCGCGCTCACGCGCATCAGGTTGACGTGCGTCATGGTGTGGGCGCCGAGATGGGCGAGCGGATCGGCGCCAAGCACGCGCAACTCGTCAACCGTCATCACCAGACCGTCGACGATGGCCAGCGGATCGAGGCCCGCCGCACGCGCAGCCTCGTCGATGCGTTCCACCGCCTCGTCCTCGTCGATGCTCTGGACGAACGCGGCAAGCCGCTCGAAGGCTGCGAACTTCTGCAGGCCGGTGGCGGTCGCCACCGTCTCGGGACCGGCGCCGAAATCGAAGCGGACGGACGGCCCCTGCCCGGCCAGCGCGGCCGCGGTCTCCCACCAGATGGTGCGGGTGCGGGTGCTGAAGCCGGGGGTGACGAACACGGTGTAGGGCACGCCGTATTTCCGGAACACCGGTGCGGCGAATTCGGCATTGTTGCGATAGCCGTCGTCGAGCGTGAAGGCTGCGAACTTGCGTTGGTCCGACTCGTCGGCCAGCAGCTTCGGCAGGTCGTGGAGGTGGACCGGCGTCAGGCCGCGCTTCAGCGCCACGCCGATCGCCTGTTCGAGAAAGGCCGGCGTCACCGCCAGGATGGCGTTGGGATCGAAGTTCGCCGCTGCCGCCGGCCGCACATGATGGAGCGTGAACACCACGCCGCGCCCCGCCGCACCCGGCATCAGCCGGCCGGCGTGCGTCAGCGCCACCGCCTCCAGGCCGGCGCGGATGACACCGTATCTGAGGAGACGCTTGGCGTGTCCGCCGATCAGACTGAAACGGCCGGACGCTCCAGGCCTTTGAGTTTCCGCATTCTCTTTCGCAAGACCGGTTCCCACTCGTGCGGAGAATGCTCTGGCGGTCAAACCTGCGCTCATGGTGGCGACGTGCCCGCAGCCGGGCCTTCCTTGAGACGGGATGCAAGGCGGGGCAGCAGCCGCCGGGTCAGCACCCGCCACGCCGTCGCCGGCGGATCGATCAGGCCCGGCAGCGGATCGCCGAGCGCGAAGGCGGCCTCCGCCCGCACCCGGGCAAGAGACGCCAGATAATCGGTTGCGCGCAAGCGATCCTTGAGGATGAGCTGGCTCGCCGCCACGGCATCGCGCAGGGCATAGGTCCAGGCCGTGCCTGGGCGGGCTGCGGCCGGCGCCACCTCGCGGCCCTCCGCGGCATCCCACAGCATGGCGCCGAGATCGACGCCGGCGGCGCGGGCCAGCCCGAACCACGACCAGGGGCGCGGATTGACGTCGAGCAGCTTGAACGACCCGTCGCGGGCATCGCGCTTGAACTCGACCTCCACCAGCCCGTCATGGCCGATCGAGGCGAGCAGCGGACGGGCGGCCGCAACCACGCCCGGATCCTCGACCACCTCGACATAGGTGCTGGTGAAGCCGAACTCGATCGGATACTGGCGCGCGCGGCGGGCGACGAACTCCGCCACCGGCGCGCCGCGGCGCCACAGCGCGGCATAGGAGAACTGGCTCTCGCCGCCACCCGCAATCAGCTCCTGGACGACGACGTGCTCGCCGCCGATCTCGGAGGCGGCGGCGCGAAACGCGGCGAGGAAGGCGGCCCGGTCGTCGGCCCGCACCACCTTGGACTTCACGAAGCGGCCGCCGCCGACGCCCATGTGCGGCTTGAGCACAATGGGAAATCGCGGCTCCAGCTTCGCCGCCTCGTCGAGCGAGGCCACCGCGTAGGTCTGCGGAATGGCGAGGCCGAACTCGCGGGCGCGGCGATAGAGCAGCGGCTTGTCGCACGCCCACTGCAGCGCCTCCCACGGCGGCAGCATCAGCCGGTAGGCGGCCGAGAGCGCCGCGTGCGACTGCGACACCAGCCGGACGGCCGTGTCATCGCCCGGCACCAGCAGCCAGCCGTCGAGGCCGTGCGTCCTCGTCGCCTCCAGCAGGAACGGGACGGCGTTGGTGCTGGCGGGGCCGGGCCAGCCGGCAACGCGCGCGACGAAGCGCGACCACGCCGGCAGCAGCGTCTCGTTGGCGATGAAGCGGACCGGCACCCCGCGCGACCCCAGGCTGCGGGCCAGCGCCAGGGCGCCATGCGCGCCGCCGACGATCAGAACGCCCCGTCCGCCATCCGAAGAATCCGCCAAGATCGCCGTCCCCGACCGAATTGACCCGCATCGCCGGTCCGGCGCGCGGGTTCTCGATTGCGGAGGGTGGCGCAAACTCGTGAAAAAATTGGCCTCGCGCAGAGATTGCCTGCCGCAGACGGGCTTATCGCAGATGGATCGTGCGGTCTTGCGGAAGACTTGCTCAGGTGCCCCTCACCCGCTCGCGTTGCTCGCGACCTCTCCCCGCAAACGGGGAGAGGTGAAGGAGAGGCGGCCCGTCACCTCTCCCCGTTCTTCATGGGGAGAGGTCGGATCGCGCCAGCGATCCGGGTGAGGGGCAACTTGGTACGAGGCAACCTCTCGGCCTCTCGGTCGAAATCTCGCCGACGGCCTCAGAGACTGCCGCCTCAAAGGCTGTCGCCAAAATCGGCGCGGAACTTGGCCACCAGCTTCTCCTGCCAGTCCGACACCGGCTTCAGCAGCCCATAGAAGAAGCGCAGGATCGGCGGCTCGTCGATGAACTCCAGGCCGCCGATCAGCCGGCGGTTCTCGTGCAGCCAGGCGATGCGGTCGACCGCATACTTCACCTGCGACAGGGTGAAGACGCGGCGCGGCAGCGCAAGGCGCACCAGCTCCATGTTGGCGAACACCTCGCTGCCGTCCGGCTCGCGCTGCTCGGAGAGCGTGCCGCGCTCCATGCCGCGGATGCCGGAGACAATGTAGAGCGCCGAGGCCAGCGCGCCGGCCGGATACTGCGACTGCGGGATGTGGTCGACGAAGCGCTTGGCGTCGAGGTGGCAGCCGAGGCCGCCGGGCGGGGTGATGACCGGGATGCCGCGCTTGTCGAGGTCGTTCACCATGCAGGCGATGAACTGCGGCCCCTGGCTGATCATGTCCTCGTCCATGGTCTCTTCGAGACCGACGGCGAGCGCCTCCATCTCGCGCACCGACATGCCGCCATAGGTCAGGAAGCCCTCATAGAGCGGCACCAGGCCGCGCATCTTGAAGTAGAGCTCCTTGTCGCGGATGCAGATGCCGCCGCCGCGGGCGCAGCCGAGCTTGCGCGCCGAGAAATAGATGATGTCGAACAGGTCGGCGACCTTGCGGGTGATCTCGCGAATGGAGAGGTTCTTGCAGCTCTCCTCGCGGATCTTGTTGAAGTAGAGATTGTCGGCGAGCAGGCTGGCGTCGAGCACGTACAGGATGCCATGCTGCGAGCAGACCTTGCGCAGATCGGCGAGGTTCTTCAGCGACACCGGCTGACCGCCAATAAGATTGGTGCCCGACTCGACGCGCACGAACGCGATCTTGTCGGCGCCGTACTTCTTGATGACGGCTTCGAGCTTGGCGATGTCGATGTCGCCCTTGAACGGCAGGTCGCTGGTCACCTCCAGCCCGGCATCGGCCACCAGCTCCTCGACCACGCCGCCCTGCAGCGTGATGTGCGCCTTGGTGGTGGTGAAGTGGTAGTTCATCGCCACCACCGTGCCCGGCTGCACCAGCACCTTCGCCAGAATGTGCTCGCAAGCGCGGCCCTGGTGGGTCGGCAGGAAATAGTCCATGCCGAAGATCTCGTGCAGCTTGTCGGCAAGGCGCGTGTAGGTGGCGCTGCCGGCATAGGCGTCATCGGCGACCATCATCGCCGCGAGCTGCTGGTCGCTCATCGCGTTGACGCCGGAGTCGGTCAGCATATCGAGGAACACATCGGCGTTCTGCAGCAGGAACGTGTTGTTGCCGGCCTCGGAGATCGCCTTGAGGCGCTGGTCGATCGGCAGGAGATTCAGTTTCTGGACAATGCGCACCTTGTGCATTTCCAGCGGGACCGACTCCTCGCCGTAGAACTTCACTGTCGCCATGTCTCAACACTCCTGGAGCGTGTCAGTCTATTGTTGCGTTGCTCTGTCGGCATGAAGCTCCGATGGAGCGACGCAGGCCGGCAGCAAATCGTGCGACGGACGGGCCAACGTGGCCGCAGGTGGTCTCCTCGAACCCTCCCGCCTCGAACTCTCCCGCCTCAAACTTGGGCAGAAGACATATCGGCAGTGCGGCCGCTCCCGTATGAGGTGGATCAAACCGCGCGAGCTGGATGGCCTCCATGCGAAAACAAAAAGGCCGGGCTTTCGCCCGGCCTTTGAACGTCCTGGCGGCAAGGAAGCCGATCAGCGCTTCGAGAACTGGAAGCTGCGGCGGGCCTTGGCGCGGCCGTACTTCTTGCGCTCGACGACGCGCGAGTCGCGGGTCAGGAAGCCGCCCTTCTTGAGCACGGCGCGCAGCTCCGGCTCGAAATAGGTCAGCGCCTTGGAGATGCCGTGGCGCAGCGCGCCGGCCTGGCCGGACAGGCCACCGCCGGAGACCGTGCACTGTACGTCGTACTGGTCGACGCGGCTGGCCACCTGGAACGGCTGCTGGATCATCATCCGCAGCACCGGGCGGGCGAAATAGACGTCGACGACGCGGTCATTGACGGTGATCTTGCCGGAGCCCGGCTTGATCCACACGCGGGCGACCGCGTTCTTGCGCTTGCCGGTGGCATAGGCGCGACCCTGGGCATCGACCTTCTTCTCGTAGACCGGCGCCTCGGCGACGGAGCCCTTCAAGCCCTGAAGGTCTTCGAGGGACTGCAGAACCTCGGCCATCGTCAGGCGCTCCTCACATTCTTGCGGTTCATGGCGGCAACGTCGAGCTTGACCGGCTGCTGGGCCTCGTGCGGGTGGGCCGGGCCCTTGTAGACACGCAGGTTGCCCATCAGCTTGCGGCCGAGCGGGCCGCGCGCCAGCATGCGCTCGACCGCCTTCTCCAGGATGCGCTCGGGGAACTTGCCGGCCATGATCGACTTGGCCGAACGCTCCTTGATGCCGCCGGGATAGCCGGTGTGGTGGTAGTAGACCTTCTGGTCGAGCTTGCGGCCGGTGAGCACCACCTTCTCGGCATTGACGACGATGATGTTGTCGCCGCAATCCATGTGCGGGGTGTAGGTCGGCAGATGCTTGCCCTTGAGGTGCATCGCGATAATCGTCGCGAGCCGGCCGACGACAAGGCCGGAGGCGTCGATCACCACCCACTTCTTGTCGATATCGCCGGCCTTGGCCGAATAGGTTTTCATGGCGGTTTCCGGGTTGACAACGGGCGCGGCACCCGGACGAACCGGGACCGCAGCGTGAGCGGCCTTGTAGAGAAGGCGCGCGCGACGGTCAATGCTCGAATGCGACGAATTTCTTCATTAGAACAATGATTTATAATTTTGGTGTTTTAATACCATTGGGCAAGCCCTTTCATTTGTCGGGGATCGAGTAGGTGGCGGTGGCGTGGGCGACCAGCTCGTCGCGCCCATCCGAGCGGATGCCGATGTCGCCGACCGCCAGCCGCTTGCCCAGCTTGATCAGCCGGCATTCGGCGATCAGGTCGCGCCGCGTCGGCTTGCGCAGGAAATTGATGTTGAGATTGATGGTCACCGCCAGCGGCACCGGGCCGATCGAGGCAAGCAGCGCGACATAGACCGTGGCATCGGCGAGCAGCATCATCGAGGGGCCGGAGAGCGTGTCGCCCGGCCGCAGATGCTTCTCCGCATGCTTCAGGCGCACCCGGGCGAAGCCGTAACCGGTGGCCTCCACCACGAGGTCGCCGTCGTCCTCGAAGGATTGCGGAAATTCCCGCCGCAGGAACGCCTGCAGCTCGGCGGTGGTCATGCGCGCGCGCGGCGCGGCATCGGGCGCGGCGGTCTCGGCCGTGGTCGGCAGCTGCATTCCGGTCCTCCCCTGCATGCCAGTGCACCAGCCCAGTCGGATGCATCAAGCCGAAGGCCGCATCCGACTGGATAAGCTGCTGCACCAACGAAAGAATCTAGTGCACGATTGCGCCAACTCCGTGCATCTTCTGACTGGTTCCGTGCACTGGCGTTTCCCTGGACGGGCTCGTGTCGCGGCCCGTCCTGCGATTAGATTAGAATGTAACCGTATCCCGTACGCTCAAGCCTATGTGAGCAAGCCCCCGTGAGGACGCGATGGCCGACGTTGCCCTGCAAGAGACTACCCCGCAACATGATACCTCGCCGATCGTCCGCGCCCGCGACGGCGCGATCGAGATCGTCACGCTCGCCCGCCCGGCCAGCCGCAACGCGCTGTCGGACGCGATGCTGGCCGCGCTCGCGGCGGCGCTCGACGACATCCGGGCCGACCGCGCCATCCGCGCGGTGGTGCTGACGGCGCAGGGGCCGGTGTTCTCGGCCGGCCACGACCTCAAGGAGATGACGGCGGCGCGCGCCGGCCCGGACGGCGGCCGCGCCTTCTACGCCGACATCATCGGCCGCTGCGCCGCCGTGATGCAGGCCATCGTCACGCTGCCGCAGCCGGTGATCGCCGCGGTGCAGGGCACGGCCACCGCGGCGGGCTGCCAGCTCGTGGCGAGTTGCGACCTCGCGGTGGCGGCGCGCGAGGCCAAGTTCTGCACGCCCGGCGTCAATATCGGCCTGTTCTGCTCGACGCCGATGGTGGCGCTGTCGCGCAACGTCGCGCCCAAGCAGGCGCTGGAAATGCTGCTGCTCGGCGAGATGATCGATGCCGAGACGGCGTGCGCGTGGGGCCTGGTCAACCGGGTGGCGGCGAAGGATGAGGTGCTGAAGACCGCGCTGGCGCTGGCCAATAAGATCGCCGCGAAATCTGCCCACACCGTCAAGATCGGCAAGGAAGCCTTCTACCGCCAGCGCGAGATGACGCTGCCGGAGGCCTATACCTACGCCACCGAAGTCATGGTCGAGAACATGCTGGCGCGCGACGCCGAGGAAGGGATCTCCGCCTTCATCGAGAAGCGCCATCCCCACTGGGAGGACCGCTGATGATGCCGGCACACGGCCGCGCTTCGGCCGGCCGCGACCCAGACGCCGCGCTCCGCCGCATCCTGACCGGGACGACCACCATCGCCCTGCTCGGCGCCTCGGCCAATCCGGCGCGGCCCAGCCATCAGGTGCTGGGCTACCTCATCGCGGCCGGCTATCGCGTCCACCCGGTCAATCCCGGGCTCGCCGGCCAAACCCTGCTCGGCCGCACCGTCCATGCGGGCCTCGCCGATGTTCCCGAGCCGGTCGAGATGGTCGACGTGTTCCGCGACTCGAGCCACCTGCCCCGCATCCTCGCCGAGATGCTGGCGCTGGATGTGCGCCCGAAGGTGCTGTGGACCCAGCTCGGGGTGGTCGACGACACGGTGGCGGCGCAGGCCGAAGCCGCCGGCATCGCGGTGGTGATGGACCGCTGCCCGGCGATCGAGATCCCCCGGCTGGGGCTGGCGGGCCGACATCGCTAGGGCGCAATAGCGTCGGCGTATTGCACCTCTGTGGTGGAGGCAGCTCGCGCTCCAGCGCAATACGCCGACGCTGTTGCGCCCTACGGCGTTGGAGACCGCGGCGCTGAAAAACGGTCCCGGCTCGGCGCATCGCGCGGAGCGGGACGATAGATCCGCACCCGCGGTTCTCTTCCCCACGCCCCTGTCGTAATGGTA
The DNA here is from genome assembly GCF_008630065.1 of Blastochloris sulfoviridis. Lineage (GTDB taxonomy): Bacteria > Pseudomonadota > Alphaproteobacteria > Rhizobiales > Xanthobacteraceae > Blastochloris > Blastochloris sulfoviridis. Next base: position 21,473 of record NZ_VWPL01000020.1, on the reverse strand, counting down.
GCGGTTCCGCCGACGTGCCGAACCACTGCCCGAACCACTGCCGAACGACTGCCGGACCAGGAGACCGCCATGACCGACCGCACCCCGGGCTTTTCGACCCTGGCCATCCACGCCGGCGCCAAGCCGGACCCGACCACCGGTGCGCGGGCGACGCCGATCTACCAGACCACCTCCTTCGTGTTCGACGACGTCGACCACGCGGCGGCGCTGTTCGGCCTCAAGGCGTTCGGCAACATCTATACCCGGCTCGGCAACCCCACCAATGCGGTGCTGGAGGAGCGCATCGCCGCACTGGAGGGCGGCACTGCGGCGCTGGCGGTGGCTTCGGGCCATGCGGCGCAGCTCTTGACGCTGCACACGCTGCTGCAGCCGGGCGACGAGTTCATCGCCTCCAAGAAGCTCTATGGCGGCTCGATCAACCAGTTCAACCACGCCTTCAAGAACTTCGGCTGGACGGTGAAATGGGCGGATCCGGACGACATTGCGAGCTTCGAGAACGCGGTGTCGGTGAAGACCAAGGCGATCTTCATCGAATCGATCGCCAACCCCGGCGGCGTCATCACCGACATCGAGGCGGTGGCCGGGGTGGCGCGGCGCGCCCGCGTGCCGCTGATCGTCGACAACACGCTCGCCACCCCCTATCTGTGCCGGCCGTTCGAGCACGGCGCCGACGTGGTGCTGCATTCGGCGACCAAGTTCCTGGGCGGCCACGGCAATTCGCTGGCCGGCCTGATCGTCGACGGCGGCAGTTTCAACTGGTCGCAGGAAGGCCGCTATCCGATGCTGTCGGAGCCGCGCCCGGAATATCAGGGCATGGTGCTGCACGAGACGTTCGGCAATTTCGCCTTCGCCATCGCCTGCCGCGTGCTCGGCCTGCGCGATCTCGGGCCGGCGCTGTCGCCGTTCAACGCCTTCCTGGTGCTCACCGGCATCGAGACGCTGCCCTTGCGCATGCAGCGCCATTGCGAGAACGCGCTGGCGGTGGCCGAATTCCTGTCGTCGCATCCCGCCGTGAGCTGGGTCAGCTATCCCGGCCTCAAGGGCGACCGCTACCATACGCTGTCCAAGAAGTACGTGCCCAAGGGCGCGGGCGCGGTGTTCACGTTCGGCCTCAGGGGCGGCTATGATGCGGGCGTCAAGCTGGTGTCGAAGGTCGAGCTGTTCTCCCACCTCGCCAATATCGGCGACACCCGCTCGCTGATCATCCACCCGGCCTCCACCACCCACCGCCAGCTCACCGACGCCCAGAAGATCCAGGCCGGCGCCGGGCCGGACACCGTGCGGCTGTCGATCGGGCTGGAGGATGCCGCCGACATCATCGCCGACCTCGACCAGGCGCTGGCGTAAGCAGGCGCTGGCGTAAGAAAGAGGAATTCCGGAATGCGACAGCGCACACGCAAATTCTGGGGCGCCATCCTGCTGCTGCTGTTGGTGGTCGTCTGGTCGCTCGGCGCCATGATGGTGGCGCAGCTCGGCATCGGCCTCGGCCACTGGTTCACCGAGCTGGTCTATTACGTGGTGGCCGGCATCGGCTGGGTCATCCCGGCCGGCGCCCTGGTGTGGTGGATGGCCCAGCCCGATCGCGCGGCCTGATCCCCCTCGGATTCGCGGGGCGCGACGCATCCGGCACGTGGCGCCAACCTTTCCTTGAGGAATTGCTGCCACCTTTCGCGAAGCCAGAAGGCGCACACTCGGCAGGGGCTTCGCTCCGCCGGACAGAACGACCGTGACCGTTGCGCCCGCAGCCGAGGGACGCAGTTTGACTCTGAGCTTGACCGATGCCGACGCAACTCGCCGGGCGCTGACCAAGAGCGCCGCCGGCACGCAGGCCGTGGCAGAGCTGGAGGCGTTCGGCGATCTCGCCGCGGCCGAGCCGGTCTGGCGCGCGCTGGAGCGCGAGGCGGTCTTCCCCGCCTATCAGCGCTTCGACTTCCTGGCGCTGTGGCAGCGCCACATCGGGGCTGCGGCCGGAATCGCGCCGTTCATCGTGGTCGGCCGCGACGAGGCGGGCCGGCCGGCATTCCTGTTGCCGCTCGGCCGGCGGCGGGTCGGCCCGCTGGTGGTGGCCGAGCCGCTCGGCGGCAAGCACGTCAACTACAATTTCGGCCTGTGGCGCAAGGACATCGCCGAGGCGCTCGATGCCGCCGCGACCGCCGACCTCGTTGCGCGCATCGGCCGGCTCGGGCCGCGGCTCGACATCATCTCGATCGAGCGCCAGCCCGAAAGCTGGCACGACGTGCCCAACCCGCTGCGGCTGCTGCCGCACCACGCCACCCCGAGCTTCGGCTGGCGCGGGCGGCTCGCCACCGATCCTGCGGCGTATCTCGGGCGGACGATGTCCGCCGACACCCGCAACAAGTTCCACCGCAAGGCGCGCAAGCTCGCCGCCCTGCCCGGCTATCGCTATGTGACGGCGTCGAGTCCGGACGAAGCCGAGCGGCTGCTTGGCGCCCATTTCGCGCAGAAGGCGGCGCGGATGCGGGCGGCGGGCCTCACCAACGTGTTCGCCGAGCCCGGTGTCGAGGCGTTCCTGCGCGATGCCGCCCGCCATGGCGTCGAGACCGGACGGCCGCTGCTCGAATGCCACGCGCTGGTGTGCGACGACGAGGTGATCGCCGTCGTCTGCGCCCTGCGGGACGCGCGCCGCTGCTCGTGCATGCAGGTGTCGATCACCGGCTCGGAGCATGCGCGCTTCAGCCCCGGCGTGCTGCTGTTCATCCACATCGCCAGCGCCTGCTGCGAGGACGGCCTCGACTGGTTCGACCTCGGCGTCGGCGAGGCCGGCTACAAGGGCTGGTTCTGCGACGAGGCCGAGCCGCTGTTCGACAGTTGCCTGCCGGTGACCGCGGCCGGCCGGCTGATGGCTGCGGGCCGGCGCGGACTGGGGACGCTCAAGCGCCACATCAAGCGCTCGCCGCGGCTGTGGAACCTGGTGCTGGCCACCCGCCGCCGGCTGTTCGCCGCCCCGCTCACGCCGCCATGACCGGATCGCCCGATCCCGGCCCCGTGCCCGCGACGTCCGTCTCGACCACCGCGATGAGATCGGCGATGCCGGCCTCGGCAAGCTGGTCGTAGACGCCCTCGGCCTCGGCCGGCTCCCACACTTTCGGCCCGACCACCACCGCCAGCGGCAATTGCCCGACGAAGCCGGCCTTGGCCAGCGTTGCGGCCGGCGGCGCGGCCAGCACGACGTGATCATAGGTCTGCACCAGCGCCGACAGCGCCAGCGCCAAGCGCTCGGCCTTGAGCAGGTCGTCGATCTCGGCGGCTGGCCCGCCGAACGGCACGACGTGCAGGCGCGAGGTGCGGTCGCGGTGGATGACCTGGCCGAACGACGCGGTGCCACGCACCAGATTGACGACGCCCGGCGCGGTGGGATCGCGCACCAGGCTCGCGGCGGCCGCGCGCGGATCGAGCTCGATCAGCACGGTGCGCTCGCCGCGACAGGCCAGATCGCGCGCCAGCTTGGCGGCGATCGGCGTCGCCGCCACGGCTTCGGTCGCCGGCACCACTGCGACCATGCCCGGCTCGTGCGCGCCCACCAGTTCGGCCAGGCTTGGCGCCTGCGCAGGCGCCTCGGCCTCCTCGTCGAGCGGCAGGCTCTGCTGCAGGTTCAGCGCGACGGGAACGCCGCGCTCGCGCACCGCCATGTGGCGGGCCTGGCCGCTGAGCAATTCGCCGCTGGCGACGATGCCGGTCGACAGGACGAAGGTCGCCAGGGTGATCAGCAGGATCATAGGCACCTTCTTGGGGAAGGCCGGCACGTTGGAGGGCATGGCGCGCGAGATGATGCGCGCATCCGGCGGCAGGGCCGACAGCGTGTCGCGCGCCGCCGAGTCGCGATAGCGCGCCAGATAGGATTCGAGCAGGTCGCGCTCGGCCTTCGCTTCGCGCTCCAGCGCCCGCAACTGCACGTCCTGCTCGCCGGCACCGGCGACCTGCTGCTTGAGCTGGTCGAGATCGCGCGCGATCTGCGCCTGGCGGGCGTCGGCGATCCGGGCGTCGTTCTCGAACGCGCGCACCATGCGCTCGGCCTCGTCGCGGATCTGGCGGCCGAGGCCGGCGATCTGGGCCCGCAGCTCCTTGATGCGCGGGTGCTGGCTGAGCAGCGTCGAGGACTGTTCGGCCAGGAGCGCCTTGAGCGTGATGCTCTGCTCGACGAGCCGGCGGATCAGCTCGGAATTGATGATGTCGGACGCCTCGACGGGGCGGCCGGAGGCGAGCATCTCGCGGATCATCCGCGCCTTCGACTCGGCTTCCGTCTTCTGGGTGCGGGCGACGCCGAGCTGGGTGTTCAGCTCGGCGAGCTGCTGGTTGAAGAGCTGGGTGTTGTTGACCCCGACGAACAGGTCGGCGCGCGAGCGGAAGGCTTCGGCGCGGCCTTCGGCGTCGGCCACCTTCCTGCGCAGCTTCTCGATCTCGCCCTGCAGCCAGTTTGATGCCTGACGGGTGGAGTCCTGCTTGGCAAGCTGCTGGAGCGCGAGATAGGCCTCGGCCACCGCGTTGGCGACCTTGGCCGCGAGATCGGGATCGCGGGATTCGAACTCGATGGCGATCACCCGCGACTTTTCGATGGGATAGACCTTGAGCCGCTCGAAATAGGCGCGCAGCACGCGTTCCTCGGTGGCCAGCTTGTCGTCGCGGCCGAGGCCGACCAGCCGCAGAAGATTGGACACCAGCGAGCCCGCGTCGAATTCCGCCTTGTCGGCGAGATGAAGCTCGGTGACCACTTGGCGGCCGAGGTCGCGCGACAGCAGAATCTGCACCTGGCTGGTGACCGCTTCCGGATCCACCAGCGTGCGGTCGACCGCGCTGTTGCGCTCGATCTCCGGGCGGAAGAAGGCGTTCTCGCGGTTCTCGATGAGGATGCGCGACTCGGCGCGGTAGACCGGCGTCATCAGATTGACGGCGACGAAGGTGATGGCGAGCGCGACCAGGGTCGGCGCCAGAATCCACCGCCGCTTCTCCCACAGCGCGCGGCCGAGCGCCGCAAGGTCGATGTCGCCGTCGTGCTCCCGCGCGCCCGGAACCGCGGGCGCCCGAACCGGCACCAACGGTTCGAGCCCACTCACCTCGCCGACGCTACGCATCGCCTACTCCACTCAACGCAACCGAACGCTGGGGCGATTAACGTCGCTTCATGGTTGCCGGTCGGTTAATCGGCGCGGCAATTCGCTTGACGCAACGTTTCGTTAACCATGTTCGCCCGATAGAGGAGACCTGAGGCGATCGGGTTCATCGCGATGCGACTGCGTTCCACCATCCTGCTGGCCGCCATGCTGGGACTCGCCGGCTGTGCCACGCCGTCCCAGATTCCGCCGGTCGAGGCGGCGCCCGAGGCGCCCTATACGCTCGACGCCGGCGACAAGCTGCGGGTGACCGTGTTCGGCCAGGACGGGCTGACCAATTCCTACGCCGTCAACGCCTCGGGCAAGATTGCCGTGCCGCTGATCGGCCCGGTGGAGGCGCGCGGGCGCACGACCGAGAGCCTGGCGCGCGCCATCACGGCGAAGCTGCGCCAGGGCTATGTGCGCGAACCGCACGTCGCCGTCGAGGTCGAGGCCTACCGGCCGTTCTTCGTGCTGGGCGAGGTCACCGCCGCCGGCCAGTACGCCTACGTCAACGGCATGACGGTGGAGACCGCGGTGGCGATCGCCGGCGGCTTCTCGCCACGTGCCTACAAGACCTATGCCGAGGTGTCGCGCGTCGTCGACGGCCAGCTCGTGCGCACCAGCGTGCCGCTGACCTATCCGGTGCGGCCGGGCGACACCATCAACGTCATCGAACGGTGGCTGTGAGATAGGTTTCAGACACTCAACTCGGTACAGCCCACCGGCCGGGAGCCGCGCTCTCCCCTTGTGGGAGAGGGTGCCGAGCGATCCTCAGATCGCGAGGCGGGTGAGGGGTGAATCTTCCTGCATTCGCCCATCCGCACCCCTCACCCGGCGCGCCCTCGCGTTCGCTCGATCGCGCCACCCTCTCCCACAAGGGGAGAGGGAAGAAAGAAGCCAAGCTGCCCAGCCGGAATCCCTATGACATCCCTTCGCATTCTTCACGTGTTGCGGGCGCCGGTCGGCGGCCTGTTCCGCCATGTCGTCGACCTCGCCCGCGAGCAGGCGGCGCGCGGCCATGCGGTCGGCGTGGTGGCCGCCACGGCGAGCGGCGGCGTGCTGTCCGAGACGGCGCTGGCCGAACTCGAACCGCAGCTCGAACTCGGCGTCAGCCGCGTCCGCATGACCCGGCAGGTCGGGTTCGACGATATCGGCGCGGTGCGCCATGTCGGCGCGCGGGCGCGCGACACGCGCGCCGACGTGCTGCACGGCCACGGCGCCAAGGGCGGCGCCTGTGCGCGCCTTGCCGCCGCGCCCGGCGCGATCCGCGTCTACACGCCGCACGGCGGCAGCCTGCATTACGACGCGCGCTCGGCGTCGGGGCTCGTCTATCTGACGCTGGAGCGGCTGCTGGCGCGGCGCACCGACCTGTTCCTGTTCGAAAGCGCCTATGGCCGCGACACCTATGCCCGCAAGATCGCCCGCCCCACGGCCGAGGCGCGCGTGGTGCACAACGGCCTGCACCCGGAGGAGTTCGAGCCGGTGGCGCCGCGGCCGGATGCCACAGACATGGTGTTCGTCGGCGAGCTTCGCCGCCTCAAGGGCGTCGACGTGCTGATCGAGGCGATGGCCCGGCTGCGGATCGCAGGCTTCCAGCTCACCGCCACCATCGTCGGCGGCGGGCCGGACGCGCGCTATTTCCGCGATCTCGTCGAGGCGCGCGACCTGCTCGATCGCGTGCGCTTCACCGGGCCCCTGCCCGCCCGCGAGGCCTTCGCGCTCGGCCATCTCCTGTGCGTGCCCTCGCTGGCGGAGTCGCTGCCCTATGTGGTGCTGGAGGCCGCCGCCGCCGGTATTCCGATGGTGGCGAGCCGGGTCGGCGGCATGGCGGAGATCTTCGGCGCGGCGGCCGAGAGGCTGGTTGAGCCCGGCGACATCGCCGCGCTGATGGCCGCTCTGCGCAGCGCCATCGCCATGCCGGACGAGGCTGCAACCGCCACACTTCGCGCGCGGGTGCGCGATCTCTTCAGCGTTGCGGCGATGGCCGATGGCGTGCTCGACGCTTACCGAACGGTTATACCCACACACGGAAATTAAGCCTTCCGTGAAGGTTCTGGCCTAGCCTCGCTCCGCAAAAGAACAGGGTGCGCAATCTCGCGCGCGCATCCTTCGGAGCGTATCGGTATGCTCGATGCAAATCTGCGCGGTGAGCCGGAGAACTGCCCGGTCGCGCCCTCCTCGCCGGCCGCCTCCACGCCGGCCGCGAAGCCTCGCCTCACCGCCGTCGCCCGCCGGCTTGCGGCCGAGCCGATCGCCGCGGCTGTCTCGCCGATCGTGCTGGCCGGCTTCGTGCGGCTGGTCGAGTTCACCGCCATCGCGCTGCTGGGCGCGGCGATCTACCTCGCCTATGTGGTGCCGAACGACGGCTTCGCCGCCTATTATCCGGTTGCCATCCTGACGCTGACGGGGGCGGCCGTGCTCGCCTTCCAGGCGGTCGACATCTATCACGTGCAGGCCTTCCGCTCGGTGTCGGCGCAGTTCTCGCGGCTGGCGGCGGCCTGGACGCTCGTGTTCCTGGTCGCCTTCGCCGTGGCATTCTTCGCGCGCATCGAGGATGCCTTCTCGCGCGTGTGGATCGGCAGCTGGTACGTCAGCGGCCTGATGACGCTGCTCGCGCTGCGCATCGGCCTTGCCAGCCTGGTGCGAACCTGGACCCAGGAGGGCCGGCTGGTGCGCCGCACCGTCATCGTCGGCGGCGGCGAGGCCGGCGAGAAGCTGATCAAGTCGCTGGAGGCGCAGCCCGACAGCGACCTCGACATCGTCGGCGTGTTCGACGACCGCAGCGACCGCCGCTCGCCGGGCCAGGTCGGCGACAAGTTGAAGCTCGGCAGCGTGGCCGACCTCGTCGAGTTCGCCCGCCGCACCCGCATCGACCTCGTGGTGTTCTCGCTGCCGGTCTCCGCCGAGACCCGCATCCTGGACATGCTGAAGAAGCTATGGGTGCTGCCGGTCGACATCCGGCTGTCGGCGCACTCGGCGAAGCTCCGCTTCCGGCCGCGCGCCTACTCCTACATCGGCAACGTGCCGACGCTCGACGTGTTCGACCGGCCGCTGGCCGATTGGGACGTGGTGATGAAGTGGCTGTTCGACAAGATCGTCGGCAGCCTCGCGCTTCTCGCACTGTCGCCGGTGATGCTGCTGGTGGCGATCGCCGTGAAGCTCGACTCGCCGGGGCCGGTGCTGTTCCGCCAGAAGCGCTACGGCTTCAACAACGAGCTGATCGAGGTGTTCAAGTTCCGCTCGATGTACACCGACACCTGCGACGCCACCGCCGCCAGGCTGGTCACCAAGGGCGACCCGCGGGTGACGCGCGTCGGCCGCATCCTGCGCAAGACCTCGCTCGACGAGCTGCCGCAGCTCTTCAACGTGGTGTTCGCCGGCAACCTGTCGCTGGTCGGGCCGCGGCCGCACGCCGTGCACGCCAAGGCCGAGAACCGGCTCTATGACGAGGCGGTGGACGGCTATTTCGCCCGCCATCGCGTCAAGCCCGGCATCACCGGCTGGGCGCAGATCAATGGCTGGCGCGGCGAGACCGACACCGAGGAGAAGCTCCAGCGCCGCGTCGAGCACGATCTCTATTACATCGAGAACTGGTCGGTGCTGTTCGACCTGGCGATCCTGCTCAAGACGCCGTTCGCGCTGTTCAAGACCGAAAACGCCTATTGAGCGGGCGGGCCGTGAGCATCTGCGCCGACGCTCTCCCGTCCATCGCCGCGCCGCGGCGGCGCGAGCGCGTGCGGCCCTTCCTGCTGCTGCTCGCCGGCCTTGCCGGGGCGTTCGTGTTCATCGAGCCCTCGCCCTACGAGATCGTCTCGCTTGTGACGTTCACGGCGTTCGTCGCGGCGGGCCTCACCCTCAACGCGGCCTACATCCCGCTGCTGCTGCTCGTCATCGTCTACAATGTCGGGTTCACGCTCTCGCTGCTGCAGGTGCTCGGCGAAGACAAGACCGGCATGTGGGTGGCGGTGTCGTGGTATCTCGGCGTAACCGCCATCGGCTTCGCGCTGGTGATGGCCGAGGAGACGTCGCGGCGGCTGCGCTTCCTGCTGGCGGGGGTGATGATCGGCGCGGTGATCGCCGCCGCCTGCGGCATCGCCGGCTATTTCGGCGTGCTCGCCGATCTCTTCACGCGCTATGGCCGCGCCCGCGGCACGTTCAACGATCCCAACGTGTTCGGGCCGTTCCTGGTGCTGCCGGCGGTGCTGTGCGTGCAGCGCAGCCTCGCCGGCAATCTCGGCACCATCGTGCGCAACGTCGCGGTGCTGGCGGTGCTGCTGCTGGGGCTGGTCCTCAGCTTCTCGCGCGGCTCCTGGTTCATGTTCGCAGCCTCCGCGACGATCGCGGTGCTGCTGTCGCTCGTCACCGCCCGCGCGACGGCTGAGCGCGCGCGGATCATTCTGCTGGCGGGGATCGGCGTGGTGTTCGTCGGCGCGCTGGTGGTGGCGGCGCTGTCGGTCGATGAGGTGGGCACGCTGTTCCGCGAGCGCGCCTCGCTGACCCAGAGCTACGATTCCGGCCCGCTCGGCCGGTTCGGGCGGCACATTCTCGGCGCGCTGCTGGCGCTCGACCATCCGCTCGGCATCGGGCCGCGCCAGTTCCATCTCTATTTCGTCGAGGATCCCCACAACGTCTATCTCAACGCCTTCCTGTCGGGCGGCTGGATCTCGGGGCTGGCCTATGCGCTGCTGGTGCTGATCACCACAGGCTTCGGCTTTGCGACGGTGCTGCGGCCGACGCCGTGGCAGGGCGCCTACATCGCCATCTACAGCACCTTCCTCGGCATGGCGATGCTCGGCTTCGTGATCGATTCCGACCACTGGCGACTGTTCTGGATGCTGCTCGGGCTGGTCTGGGGCCTGACGATCGCAACGCGGGCGCAGGCGCCGCCGCCGCCGCCGAGCGGAAACCGTCTCACTCCGGCTTCAGGTGCAGGTCGCTGAAGCGGACCGAGGCGGCGTCGCGGAACACCGCCTTGGTGATGTCCTTGGCATCGCCATCGACCACGGTGGCGATCACCTTGCCCTTGGCGTTCAGGAACTCGATGGCGCCCTCGATGACGACGGTGCGGGCGCCGATCTCGCACTCGAAGGGCAACACCCGCTCGCCGCCGAGATGCCGCCACTGATTGCCCAGCCGGGTCGCATCGCACACCAGCTCGGCCGGATCGACGTTCTCCTGCGCCACCATCGCCGCCAACTGCTCGGCCAGCACGGGCACGGCGCGGGCGTGCTCCAGGACGTCCGAGAACGGCAGCGAGCCGCCGGCCAGCGCGCCCGCCGCGCTGAAAAGCCAGCCGCCAAGCGCAATCGCCGCGATGCGCAGCCGCCGACGTGCGCACGCCTCGCCTCCCCGCACTCCAGTCCGGTGCATCTGGCAACCTTTCGCGGTCCCGCGCCCAGGTTGGGCCAATGATCGGCGTTTTGATCAAAGTTTAGAGGTCGGCACAACCGAATTTTCGGGTGTTTCCGTTATGTAAGCTGCACGAGCGTCGGAAACGGGAGCCTGCCCCAATGCCCCAGTTGTGGTTGACCTACGAGGAACTTGCCGCCTTCACCAACCAGACCGCGGAGAAGGCGCGCGAGGGCGTCATCGCCGCCGCCTGGGACCGCCGGCGCTGCCATGACGGGATGACCCGCGTGAAGCTGCCGCTGGCGTTCATGGCCGATTGCATCTGCCTGATGGCCGAGCGGCTGCAGCGCAGCGGCAGCGAATTTCCGCAGGCCGGCTCGCAGGCCGCCCGCATGGAATGGCTCGGCCGCCGCCTGAGCGAATCCGGAATCACGGTCAGCATCGCCGATGCGCCCGACACCGCCGAGCCGCAGCCCACCTGCCGGCCCGCCACCCAGGCGGACTCGCGCCAAGCGGCCTGATACCAACGGCCCCAAACGCTGACGCGGGGCCATTCAGCCTCGCGGTTGGACTTTGCGAAATTCAAGGAAACGGATCATACGGTTTCCGGCCGATTTGGCCGGAAACCGTATGACACTAACGGCCCTAAACGCTGACGCGTGAGGCCGTGAATCTTGCGAATTTCCTTTAAGGAAATCAACGATTTCGCGAAAATTCGCAAGTTGAACCAACGGTCGGCTACCGCCGACGTTGGTATTATTCGCTGAACGAGCGCAGCCTGACCGTCCAGCAGGCCGCGAAGGCGGCGCAGCTTGGCGCCGCCGCCGTTCAGCGCATCCGCGATGCCTAGCTGTACAGGATCGCCGCCCAGATGGCCGGCAGGCCAAGAATTGTGAAATTGATCCAGAGATAGGAGTCGGTGATGCTCGGCGTAATCGATCCATCCGGGTTGACGTAGGCTGAAGCAATCGTCGACGTGAGGAGCAGAGTGGCTGCCCCGATTGCAGCTGCTTTCTTCATATTCCACACTCCATTGAGAGATTGTTCTACCCGTGTTGCCGCTTCGAACGAAAGAGCGTCCCTTCACGCGCGCTCTGCTTATTTATACGTAGTCGCGTTCACCCGGATTGCACCAATGGATAACAGACGCGTGAAACCGCTTGTGGTCTGGCTGCGCCGGGGGTGCGGTTGACGCCGGAGCCGCCGTGCCGAAGCAAAGACGTGATGCGCCCGAAGATCCGGGACCGGACCCCGCAAATGGGGACGAGCGGGCGGCTTTCCTCTGTCCGGCAGAATGGCGGCGATGATCGAGGTGGTGCGGACATCGAGGATGTCGCGAAAATCCGCGACCGGACCCAGCGGTCCGCGCACGCTGCCGTCGTTAGCGCGTCCGCTGGCAAGTTCGAACCAAGCGGACGCTTCTCAAGTCCTTGGGTTGTCGCATTCTCTTTCGCAAAACCGGTTCCCACTGTTGCGGAGAATGCCCCGGAGGACATCCGGTCCGGTCCGCGGATGGCTCCTCCCGACGCCAGGGAACCGGAATCACAGCCATTTCATGCTAGAGTTGATCGCGTCGTTGTCGGCTCTCTCGAACTTCCCTAGTCTGCGCAGGCACCTTGTCCGGAAGCCTTGAGGGACGGCGGCGGGGCGGACGCATTTTTGCAAGACCGGACGGCTTGCGACAGGAAATGCGCCGGACCATTCATTCGGGGCATCCGACCCGGCCTCGTCGGGCCGGCGGAGGTCGGGACGGGCATCGCGCATGGTCCAGAAGCACGCATGGCTGGCGCTCCTTGCCGTTGTGGTGGTGTCCGCGACGGTGCTGCGCGAGGCCCTGCTGCCCTTCGTGGCCGGGGCCGCGGTCGCCTATGTGCTGAACCCGCTGGTGATCCGCCTGGAACGGCTCGGCGTGAGCCGGCTCGGCGCCGCGCTCGGCATCTTCGCGGTCATCGGCGTCGTGCTGATCGGGCTCGTCGTCGTTGCCGGCCCGATCGTCATCAAGGAGCTCAGCTATCTGGTCGAGCGGGCGCCGGCCTACTTCCGCCAGCTGCAGGAGTTCACGGCCGGCAGTCCGGACCGGCCGTGGCTGGCGCGGGTGTTCGGCGACGGCATGGGGCAGGCCGAGAAGGCGTTCTCGGAATTGTCCTCGGCGGCGGTGAGCTCGGCCGAGAGCTTCCTCAGCTCCGCCTGGTCGGGCGGCGAGGAGCTGATCTCGGTGCTGTCGGTGCTGATCGTCGTGCCGATCGTCGCGGCCTACTTCATCAAGGACTGGGATCGGATCACCACCTTCCTCGACCGTTGCGTGCCGGACGCCCACAAGGACACCGTGCATGCGCTGGCCGGCGAGATCAACGACAAGATCAGCGGCTTCATGGTCGGACAGGCGACGCTGTGCCTCGTGCTCGCGGTCTTCTATGCGGTCGCGCTGAGCCTGATCGGCCTGAACCACGCCCTGATCATCGGCATCGCCACCGGCCTCCTCAGCTTCGTTCCCTATCTGGGATTTCTCACCGGGCTCGTCGTCGCCACCCTCATCGCCCTGGCCCAGTCTTGGCCGAGCTGGCTGCTGGTTCTCCAGGTTCCCGCCGTCTTCCTGGTCGGCCAGACCATCGCCGACTACGTGCTGTCGCCCTATCTGCTCGGGCGCCGGGTGGAATTGGGGCCGGTGTGGGTGATGTTCTCGCTGTTCGCGTTCGGCAAGCTGTTCGGGCTGTTCGGCCTCGTGGTCGCGGTGCCGCTGGCGGCGGCGATCGGCGTCATCTTCCGGTTCCTGACGAAGATGTATCTCGACCGCCCCAAGCCCGAGGAGTCGGAGCCGCAGCGCGCCCCCGCGCCGGACATCATTACGACGGCCTAGGGTGCTCCAGGCAATGTGCAAAGGCTTCCGGAACGCGATTCAACACAAGCAATTCCGCCGGTTCGGCGGCATGATCGAACGCGAATTCGGGCAACCCCGCCTGCTGCGGGCGACGTGAAGAACCATGTCTCGGCCGAACGAAGGGACCGGATTATGACGAACTGGAATGCAGACGATGCTGTCGCCGACGCCGCGCCTTCCTTCGGGCGGCGGCTGATCTTCCGCGAGCTGCCGTATCTGGCGGTGCTGGCGCTGTCGATCTTCGGCGCGGCCTACACCAGCTTCTCCGGCACGCCGCTGCGCGGCTACTGGATCGCGCTGGGGCCGATCATTGGTCTGATGTGCATCCTGTCGCAATGGCGGGCGGCGGGAGACCGGAAGGGCCGGCTGCGGCTGATCTGGACCCAAGTTCTGCACTGGGCCGCCGTCCTGGGGGCCATCGAGCTGCTGTCGATCGCCGACGTCTCCGACATGATGAGCGCGGATGCCACAGCGCTGTCGACCCTGACCATTCTGGCGCTCGGCACTTTCACCGCCGGCATCCATATCGCGTCGTGGCATGTCGCGCTGGTGGGGATCGTGCTCGCGCTCACCGTCCCGGGCATCGCCTGGCTGGAGGAGTCGGCGCTGCTGATGCTGCTCGGCGCCGTCGCCGTGGTCGGCCTGGTCGCGCCCTTCGTCATCCACAAGATGCGCAGGAAGCAGGATTTGTGACCGGCCTTCGGCGGCCGGGCGCGGGCGGCGCTCCCCGTTCTCGCCACGTCGTGGCCGGGCGCCGGCCCGGTCACGGTCGTCCTTGCGGCAGCATGCGGAAACCGCATCAGCGTGACAAGAATGCGACTCCTTCCTTTTTCCCCATAACTCAATTACTTAAAAAATTTTGCGGCTAGCATCGGCGACTGGAGCGTCCGCCGATCTCGTTGAACCAGGCGGACGCTCCAAGTTATCGAGTTGTCGCATTCTCTTCCGCAAAACCGGTTCCCACTTTTGCGAAGAATGCCCTGAGCTCGCCGTTCGTACTGATTCCGTACCGACTCTTATTATTCCCCTGCGCAAATTCCTTCGCAGGTGACAACGAATCCTTGGACATCCGCCGACTTCCACCGTGTCACGTCGGCCCGACAAGAAATGCCATCGCGCATTTCGGGTGGTTCCGGAAAATTCAGGTCGCTATCGCACTATTGCAGGAATTTCTCGCGATCAGACCTTGAAAACGCAGGCGGATCTGCCGCCGGAAGCCGGCTCACTCGATCTGCGGCAGCATCTCCACCAGCCGCTCGCTGGTGCGCGCCGCCTCGACGTCCGACCCGGTGGCCGCGATACGGAACAGATAGAGCGCCGCGCCGCGCAGCCACGCGACGTGCTCGGTGGTGGCGGTCCTGCCGCCCTTGCGACAGCGCGTGCGGGCGCTGGCGACGCGCTCGCCGCGGCTGCCGGCGCCGACCTCGAAGCGGCCGCCTTGGTCCGCGCAGGCCGCCCGCTCGGCCTCGGCGGCGCCGTCGGCCAGGGCGGCGGGCGAGGTGCCGGGCTCGGCGTCGAAGATGTCGAGCCGGCCTTCGGAGGCGCGGCCCCGCCAGGCCAGCGGAGAGGCGGTGGCCACGCTCAGCATCTCGGTGAGCTGCAGGCCGGCGAACGCCTCCTCGGCGAACAGCTGGTGCATCAGCGAAAACGCCGCTACGCGGTCGGCGCAGCGGGCGTCGTCGGCATCGGCGTCGAGACAGCGCGGCATCAACGTCGCGGGGTCGACGTCGAACACCCGCCAGCGCCCCAGCCGGGTGGCGAGCATGGAGAAATAGGGCTCCCCGCCGGCGAAGGCATGGAAATAGACCAGCTCGGCCGTCGGGCACTCCTTGGGGTGGCCGACTGCGGCGCGGATGCGCCCCACCATCTGCTGCACCGCCTGCATGTCGTCATAGGCGGCGGCGGTGTCGGCGGCGAGGTCGATGCTGACGGTCGGGCCGCACCACGCCGCCTCGCCGCGGCCGGCGAAGGTGATGCCCAGGGTCTCGGAGCGGCCGGAGATCGGCTGCTGGGCCAGCGCCGCGTCCGCCCACACCGTGGCGACGAGGGCGAGCGCGCCCGCACGCAGCCTCACACCGACCATCCGTTGGGTCCGCGGCAGCCGGTGACGCGGTCCTTCACAACCCGGCCGTCCTTGGTCACCACTTCCTGCTCGACGGTGCGACAGGTCTGGCCCTCGGCGTTGCGGGCGGTCTTGGCGACGCGGGTGCGGACCTTCGCGCCAGTCTTGCGGCTGGTGTACTGCTTGCCGCTGTTCGATTCCATCGAGGCGCGGGTCATTCGCGCCAACTGCCGGCGGTCCTCCTCGTCCAGCGCGGCGCCGATGCGGCTGCCGATGAACGAGCCGATCATGGCGCCCGCCACCGCCGAGCCAACCCGGGCTGCCGCGTTGCCGCCGATAAAGGAGCCCACGGCGCCGCCGATGAGGGCGCCGCCGATGGCGCCGCCCTGCTCCTTCGACCCCATCTGCGCCGACGCCCCGCCCGCCGAAACCGCCAGCACCATCGCCACGGTCCCCGCCGCCACACGCTGCCGCATTGCCATCGCTTTCTCCCCCTGATGACGGCGAGGCCGAATTCAACCAAGCTTGCAGCCTAGCCACGCGCCGGGACAGTATCGCATCCTCAAGCTTGCGAAAATCGGGATCTCGCTGTCGATCCCGGCGCGTCAACCTACGGAATCCGCCATGCGCTCCAGCGTTCTTGCAGCCGGCGTCCTCGCTGCGCTCGTCCTGCCCAGCCACGCCAAAGAGCCCGCCAAGCCGGCACCCGAGTCGGTCCGCTATTTCACGTTCGATGATGGCCTGTTCGGCGACGAACTGGTCGACGCCTTCCTGAAGGAAACGCGCCAGGGCGGCCGCGTCGTGTCGGCCGAGCTGGACGTGTGCTACGCCCTCGGGCCGAACAGCCCGCGCAAGGATCGCTTCGTCGTCGCCCTCAAGCCGGAGGGCGCCAAGCTGACCGGCACCGGCCAGACCTCCGAGCAGCGCCTGCCGGTGGCGGTGAGCCTGACCCGCAAAGCCACCGGCAAGACCTTCTCGTTCCAGGGCACCCTCACACGCGGCGATGCCGCGATCGAGGTCGATGCCGCCGACCTCACCGAGCAGACCGAGGAGCAGTTCGCCGAATCGCTTCCCGTGGAGGAGACGATCGAGCCGGCGCCCGCCGTGTTCGGAACCCTCTCGCCCTTCGCCCTCGGGGTGAAGGTGACGCGCGCCGGCCTGCCCGGCGTGCTGCAGGCGCTGCGGAGCGAGCAGGTGCGGGTGTCGCTGCCCACGCTGGTCGACTCCTGCCGGGCGCTGCGCACCGGCGAACAGGTGCTGCAACTGCGCCTGGCGGCCGAGCGCGCGCCCGACGTGCTCGCCAAGGTGCGTGCCCTGCCCGGCGTCGCTGCCGCGGGCTGGACCAGCGCCGACGCCGTGGAGTGGGCGGTGCGCTTCCCCACGGACGCCTGGCGCAAGGGCGCCGCGCTCGACCGCGAACGGCTCGCCGAGCGGCTGGGCGAGGTGGCCTCCGGCATCGTCGGCGCCAGGAGCCGCGCCGCCGCCTGGGACCCGACGACGGGTGAGCTGAAACTGGTCCTGAAGCGCGCCAGCGAGGTGGTGCCCAGCCTGGGGCTGACCGATGTCATCGAGCTGCAGATCGCCCTCGGGCCGGAGACGCCGGGCGCAGGCGACCAGGCCCTCCTGTGGCTGCAGGGCGCCAGCACCACCACCGTCGACGAGGGGTCCGGCCCGCACCTCACCTTCGTCGGCGGCGATGACGAGGGCGACAACAGCGCGCTGCCCCAGGTCGACACCGAGTCGCTGCTCGACGCCTTCGCCGGCGCGCTCGGCGGCCAGCGCTGGGACACCGAGGACGGCAGCTGGAAGTGACGGCGCCTGGAAATGACGGCGCCTGGAAGTGACGGCGCCGCCGGTCCGCATCGCCCTCTCGAAGGGCGTCGCGCCCGCGCCGGGGTCGGCCGGACCTGCCGGCACGCCGGCAGGCGTCTTGGTGGGCGGACGGGGGACAACCTGCAGGCGTGCATGACCGGCGCCGCCGCGTGCGTGTTTTGCGGGGTTGGGACGATGCAGGGGCACGGAATCTACGGTCCTGGACCGCCGGTCCCGCAAAAACGAATGCATCCGACGCGCCGATCCCTGCGCCTCTTCACGCGCCTGCGAACCCTTCACGGACGACTGTCTCGTCTCATCAATCGCGCATGCAACCGCAAGGGTTGCAGGCCCAGGGGTGCAAGGACAAGCTGCTAACCAAGATCTTGGCTTGCCAGATGGAATTAGACAATTGTTTTGCGATGAACTTGCCTGCAATGCTATTTTATTCAAATCCGGTCGCGATGCCGGTGATTTGCTGAGCGGGGCGCAAGGATTGCGGGCGAGCGCACAGGCATTGACCCCCCCGGGCGAAGCGGTCTGATCTGCGCCTGATACCGCAAGGGCAGCCCCATCTCGGCGAGGGGGCGACGATGTTTTTTTCAAGTTCGAGGCCTTTGCCGCGCGCGTGGCCGATCTCGGTCCGCTTGCCGGCGCGTTCGCTTGCCAGTCGTCCGCCCCTTCCGGCCGTGCTGCCGTCGCGCCGGCGGCCCTGGCGGGCGCTGGCCGTCGCCGCCGCCCTCCTCGGCGCCGCGCCGCTGCCGGCCGTGGCGCAGGGACAGGGCCTTGCCCCCGGCGAGGCCTTCGTCACCCGGTTTTCAGGCACCACGACCGTCCGCGGCCCGAACGACCAGCCCATCCTGATCCTGGACCCTGCCGGCACGGTCGGCAGCATCCTCGACCTGCGGGCGCCTGGCCAGCCACCGACCGGCACGCACTGGATCAACGAGCCGCAGCGGGGCCCGGTCAGCGCGGCCGAAGTCGGACAGGTGTTCGGCGTGGCGCTGGACGATGCGACGCCGCCGAACATCTACCTCACGGCGACGGCCGCCTTCGGCCTGCACCGCGACGGCGCCACCGGCCAGTGGATGGCCGGCATGTGGGGGCCGGGCGGCGGGCCTGGGACCATCTACCGGCTCGACGCCGCCGACGGCTACCGGCCTTCCATCTTTGCCCATGTCACGCTGAACGGCCGACTGAACACCGCCGCGGGCCTCGGCAACATCGCCTTCGACAAGGCCAGCCGCCAGCTCCTGGTCTCCGACCTCGAAACCGGCATGATCCACCGCATCCGCGTGTCTGATGGCGCCGATCTCGGCAGCTACGACCATGGCACCCAGGGCCGGGCACGCTTCCTCGACGTCGCCAGCGGCCAGACGCGCAGCCTTCAGCCGATCGCGTTCGATCCGGCCTCGACGGCGCGCTTCAGCGACTGCGGCGCCGCCGGCTTCGACCGGTCCCCCGAGTGCTGGAACCTCGCCGCGTCCGGTCGGCGCATCTGGGGCCTGGGAGTGCGGCGCGATGCGGCGCGCAGCGAGAGCCGGCTCTATTACGCGGTGTGGAGCAGCCCGGCCTTCGGCAATAGCGCCTGGGGGCAGCTGCCCGAGGACGAGAAGCGCAACGCCGTGTGGTCGGTGCGGCTCGGGCCCGATGGCGCGTTCGACACCGCCGACGTGCGGCGCGAATTCCTTCTGCCGGACTTTTTCTCCAAGCCGGCCGACATCGCCCGTGCCGGCTTCAGCCAGCCGGTGAGCGACATCACCTTCCCCGACTGTGGCGAGCAGGCGGTGATGCTGCTGGCCGAGCGGGGCGGCCTGCGCAATCTCGGGCTCGGCGCGGAGGCGGCGTTCGCCACCCCGCACGAGGCGCGGGCGCTGCGCTACGTGCTCGATCCGGCCCAGGGCTGGCAGCTCGGCGGGCGCTATGACGTCGGCCATTACGATCGCCGCGCCGAAGGCCAGCCGTATTTGCGGGCCAACTGCGCCGGCGGCATCGCCTTCGGCTATGGCTACACGCCGGTGCTGTGGACCCTCGACCCTGCCCGGCCCAACATGACAGTCTGGACAAGCGGCGATACGCTGTGCTCGCCCAAGGCGCCGTGTCCCGGGCCGGACGGCTCGCAGGTTCACGGCATCCAGGGCACGCCGGCCAGCGCGGTCGAGGAGACGATGCCGCCCGGCGCGGCAAGGCCCTATCCGCCCGACGGCCCGCCCTACCCGCCGACGGGCCTGCTGCAGTCCTACCTCATCGACACCGACATCAATGTCGGTGTCGATGGCGAGGTCGACACCGCAGGCCTCGCCCGCAACGATGCCACCCGCATCGGCGACATCGCCATCTACCAGCCCTGCGACGCGCCCCCGCCGCCAAAGAAGCCGGCGCAGTTGCCGCCGCGCCGCCCCCCGCCGCTCCCCGGCCAGCCTAGCCTTGTACCTAGCAAAATTCAGGCCGCCCTTTGCCAGCCGGGCGGCCCGTGCAGCTTCACGCTCACGCTGACCAATCCCGGCCCCGGCGTGTGGACCGGCATACCGCGGCTGACCGACACGCTGCCGCCCGGCGCGATCCCGATCGACGCCTCGCCGCCTTGGGCGTGCGTGCCGACCGACAACCAGATCATCTGCGAATATCCGCCGGCGACACTCAACCCCGGCGAGTCGGTCACGCTGATCACGACGATCCAGCTGCCGCCGGACCTGCCACCCGGCAGCGTCAACTGCATCGACGACGTCTGCATTCCGATCGACACCGCGCCGCCGGACCAGCCGCCACTGACGCCGTCCAAGGCGCAGCAGGCCATCTGCCAGCCCGGCGGGCAGTGCGTGTTCGACCTCGCTTTGACCAACGACACCGGCCAGGTGTGGACCGGCATCCCGCGCCTGACCGACACGCTGCCGCCCGGCGCAATCCCGATCGACGCCTCGCCGCCCTGGGCGTGCGTGCCCACCGGCAACCAGATCGTCTGCGAATACCCGCCGGTGACGCTCAATCCCGGCGAGTCGGTGACGCTGACCACGACGATCCAGCTGCCGCCGGACCTGCCACCCGGCAGCGTCAACTGCATCGACGACGTCTGCATCCCGATCGACACCACGCCGCCGGACCAGCCGCCGGTCAATCAGCCGCCGCTGACGCCCTCCAAGACCCAGCAGGCGCCGTGCCAGCCCGGCGGGCAATGCGCCTTCGACCTGACGCTGACCAACAATACCGGCCAGCTGTGGACCGGCACGCCGCGCTTCACCGACACCCTGCCGCCGGGAGCAACCGCGGTCGCCGCCTCGGCGCCGTGGAACTGTGCGCCCAATGGCACCCAGGTGGCGTGCGAATACCCGCCGGTGACGCTCAATCCCGGCGAGTCGGTCACGGTGACGATGACCGTGCAATTGCCGCCAGACCTGCCAGCCGGCAGCGTCAACTGCATCGACACGGTCTGCATCCCGATCGACATTCGGCCACCGGACCAACCGCCGCCTGTGCAGCCGCCGGTGGACCAGCCGCCGCAGACCACCAGGCCCGGCAAGTGCGACGACGTGATCAGCGCCGGCGGCGACAAGCCGGAGGCGATCGAACTCGACCTCGCCGGACGCCAGGGCAACGCGAGCTTCCATTGGGAGAATTTCGACATCAAGGACCAGATGCGCGTCTTCATCGACGGCCGGCTGGTCCATGACACCACGTGTACCGGGGGCGGCGGCGACATGCCGTTCCAGGTGCCGCCCGGGGCGCAGAAGGTGCGGGTCGAGGTTATCCCGAACTGTGCCGGCACCACCGGCACCGCCTGGAACTTCAAGGTGACGTGCCCGCCGCAGCAGCAGGCTCCGGCGCCCGTCATGCCGCTGGTGTCGCCGACGCGGCCGCCGGTGCGGGTCTCCCCCCCGGTCTATGTGGCACCTCCGGTCTATGTGCCACCGCCGGTCTACGTGCCGCCCCCGGTCTACGTGCCGCCGGTCTATGTACCGCCGGTCTACGTGCCGCCGGTCAACGTGCTGCCGCCGAAGCCGCCCTGCTATGGGCACCACTGCCCTGGCGGCGTCCGGCCGCCGATCCATGGTGTTCGCCCGCCAGTCCATGGCGTTCGGCCGCCGGTCCATGGCGTGCTGCCGCCGAGCCAAGGCGTTCGGCCGCCGTGCGTCGGCCCGCACTGCCCAGGCGGCGTGCGTACGCCGATCCATGGTGTTCGCCCGCCAGTCCATGGCGTTCGGCCGCCGGTCCATGGCGTGCTGCCGCCAAGCCAAGGCGTTCGGCCGCCGTGCGTCGGCCCGCA
>NZ_VWPL01000001.1 GCF_008630065.1 Blastochloris sulfoviridis | reverse complement strand
CGCCGCCCCCTCCCCCCCCCCCCCGGGGGGGCGGGGGGCCCCCCCCCCCCCCCCCGCCCCCCGCGCCGGGGGGGCGGCCTCTCCTCGAACCCGCTCGGTTTTACCCCTCACCCGCCTCGCGATCTTTCGATCGCTCGGCACCCTCTCCCACAAGGGGAGAGGGAAGAACCGGCACCCTCTCCCACAAGAGCCTGCGCCCGGACGCGCGCAAGCGCGGTCCGGGTGGGAGAGGGAAGAACCGGCACCCTATCCTGCACGAGAAGGACAGCCTCAAGCCATGTCGCGGATTGCCTATGTCAACGGCCTCTATTTGCCGCACGCGGAGGCCGGCGTTCATATCGAGGATCGCGGTTTCCAGTTCGCCGACGGCGTCTATGAGGTCTGCGAGATCCTCGGCGGCCATCTGGTCGACGAGACCCGCCACATCGACCGTCTTCTCCGCTCGCTCGGCGAGCTGCGCATGGCGATGCCGATGAGCCGGGCCGCGCTCGGCGTGGTGATGCGCGAGGTGGTACGCCGCAACCGGGTGCGCGACGGCGTGGTCTATGTCCAGGTGACGCGCGGCGTGGCGCGGCGCGACTTCCTGTTCCCCGCCGGCGTGGCGCCGACGCTTGTCGTCACCGCCCGCCCGGCCGACCGGGCAAAGACCGAGATGACCGCCGCGACCGGCATTTCGGTGATCACGCTGCCCGAGAACCGCTGGGAGCGGGTGGACATCAAGACGGTGGGGCTGCTGCCGAACTGCCTGGCCAAGGAGGCGGCCAAGGCCGCCGGTGCCCGCGAGGCGTGGTACGTCGACCGCGACGGCTTCATCACCGAGGGCGGCTCGTCGAACGCCTGGATCGTCTCGGCCGGCGGCGCGCTGATCACCCGCCCGGCCGAGTTCGGCATCCTGCGCGGCATCACCCGCACCGTCACCCTGGAGGTGGCCCGGCGGCTGAACCTCACGGTCGAGGAGCGGCCGTTCGCGCGCGAAGAAGCCTATGCCGCGGTGGAGGCGTTCGGCACCTCCGCCTCGCTCGGGGTGATGCCGGTGGTGCGCCTCGACGGGCGCGTGGTCGGCGACGGCAAGCCGGGGCGCGCGGCCCGCGCGCTGCGGGCGGAATTCCACAAGGTTGCCGAAATCGCGCCGTGACCGGGAAGACAAATTGCGGCACAAGGCGACCGGAAGGCGCTCACCGTCTTGCGTGCAAGGGCCGGTTTGGCCTCTAATGTCGGCGTCCACCTCTTCGGCGCAGCCGTAACTGCACCGTGCTCTGCGGGGCAAAATAATAACCGGTTCGTCGCAGTCGAATCGACAGATAATGGACCAAGAAATGCCGGCCGAACGCGCACAGAATTTGCAAGATACGTTTCTGAATCACGTCCGCAAGAACAAGGTTCCACTCACCATTTTTCTTGTGAATGGCGTCAAGTTGCAGGGTGTGGTGACGTGGTTTGATAATTTCTGCGTGCTGTTGCGGCGGGATGGGCATTCGCAGCTTGTCTACAAGCACGCGATCTCGACCATCATGCCGGCGCAGCCCGTCCAGTTGTTCGAAGCGGCCGATGACGCAGGCACGACAGAGAAGGAATAATTGACCTCCAGCGACGAGACGCGCCGGGATACCCACGGTGTTGCCCGCGATACACGGCAGGCGCCGACGCGGGCAGCCGTGCTTGTGCCCCACCGCACCCGCGACCGGAGCCCTGTTGGGGCGTCGGCGCGCACGCCCGAGGCCCGGCTCGACGAGGCCGTGGGCCTGGCCGCCGCCATCGACCTCAATGTCGTCGTCGCCACGCTGGTGCCGCTGGCCGAGATTCGCCCGGCGACCTTCCTCGGCAAGGGCAAGGTCGAGGAGCTTGCCGCCATCGTCGAGGCCGAAGGGGTCGATCTGGCCTATGTCGACGCGGCGCTGTCGCCGGTCCAGCAGCGCAATCTGGAACGGGCGTGGAAGACCAAGGTCATCGACCGCACCGCGCTGATTCTCGAAATCTTCGGCCGCAGGGCGCGCACCCGCGAGGGCACGCTGCAGGTGGAGCTGGCCCACCTCAACTACCAGAAGAGCCGGCTGGTGCGCTCGTGGACCCATCTGGAGCGCCAGCGCGGCGGCTTCGGCTTCCTCGGCGGCCCGGGCGAGACCCAGATCGAGACCGACCGCCGGCTGATCGGCGAGCGAATCACCGCCATCGAGCGCGAGCTGGAACAGGTGACGCGCACCCGCTCGCTCCACAGGAAGAGCCGCGAGCGCGTGCCGTTCCCGGTGGTGGCGCTGGTCGGCTACACCAATGCCGGCAAGTCGACCCTGTTCAACCGGCTGACGCGTGCCGAGGTGTTTGCCGAGAACCTGCTGTTCGCCACGCTCGACCCGACGCTGCGCGCGCTCGCGCTGCCGCACGGCACCCGCATCATCCTGTCCGACACCGTGGGCTTCATCTCCGAGCTGCCGACCACGCTGGTGGCGGCGTTCCGCGCCACGCTGGAGGAGGTGATCGAGGCCGACCTGATCCTGCACGTGCGCGACGTCGCCCACCTCGACACGGCGGCCCAGGCGGCGGACGTGGCAAAGGTGCTGGGCGAACTCGGCATCGATGCGGACGACCACGCCCGCATTCTGGAAGTGTGGAACAAGGTCGATCTGCTGGACGAGGGCGCGCGCGCCCAGACCGAGGCCGAGGTGGAACGCCGGCCGGACGACCAGCGCCCGGCGCTGGTGTCGGCGCTGAGCGGGGATGGCGTCGACGCGCTGCTCGATCAGGTTGAAGCGCGCATCACCGCCGGCCGCATCACCCGCACGCTGGCGCTGGCGCCCGAGGACGGCGAGGGATTGGCCTGGCTCTACCGGCATGCCGATGTCATCGCCCGGACCGGCGATGAAAATACCGGCCGGATTTTGGTGACGGTGCGAGTGCCGAGCGAGCGGCTGGAGGAGATCGACCGGCGCTATCGGGTTGAAGGTTTCCATCATAAGTAAGCGCGCGAACTGTCGAGCGGCATATTCATAATCCCTATTTCAACCACATTTCGTAAAACCAAAATAAAAGGATCACATACAGCTCCTATCGCTATTGCGGCCGGCGTTTTTCCGAAAACGGTAATTTGCCGGCATATGATTTACTGGAGCATTCGATATGAAAAACTGGAAATCCTGCCTGATGGCGACCGTCGCCGTCACCTGCTTCGGCGCGGTCGAGTCGGCCAACGCCCAAGTGATCTATGGCGGCGGCGCCACCTTCCCCGCGCCCCTCTATCGTCAGCTGTTCGACTGCGTGACGGTGCGCGCCGACCTGCCGAGCCCGATGGCCTATGCGGCGGGCTGCCCCATCCAGAACCCGCCCTATCCGTATCTGATGCTCTACGCCCCGGTGGGCTCGAGCAAGGGCAAGAAGGCGCTGGCCATGCACGACGCCAGCCAGCTCGGCACGCCTTCCTCCTCGAACACCGTTCCCTACAAGTCGAGCAGGCAGCCGACTCCGGGCCAGTTCCCCTATCCGAGCTTCCACTTCGCCGGCAGCGACGATCCGTGGCTGGCGACGGACCAGGCCCTCTATGAGACCAATGGCGGGCTGGCGAACTATGGCCGGATCATCCAGATCCCGGCCGTCATCGGCCCCGTGACGATCGCCTTCAACGGCAAGGACGGCGCCGGCAACGCGCTGAACATCACCAATCCCACCCCGACCGGCGGCACCAGCGGCCTCAATCTGTCGCGCAAGGCCATGTGCGGCATCTTCTCGGGCCACATCACCCAGTGGGACAACCCGATCCTGACCGCCGACAATGGCGGCACCGCGCTCGGCACCGGGCCGATCACCGTGGTTCACCGCGCCGAAGGCAGCGGCACCAACTTCCTCATGACCAGCGCGCTCGCCGCCCAGTGCGGCAGCGAGTTCGGCCCGACCAACGAGTCGAACCCGGCCCTCACCCTCTACGAGTTCCCGTGGTCCGATAACACCGTGGCGGCCTCCCAGTGCCCGGCGCTGCCCTATCGCGGCAGCAACAAGAACAACTGGCCGGATGCCGGCGCTGTCGACCAGTGCAGCGCTGCGATCTCCAACCCGGGCGGCGGCACCTTCGTCGCCGGCCAGGGCAACAGCGGCGTCGTCGCGGCGATCGCCTCCACCAACGGCGCGATCGGCTACTCGACCTCCGACTATGTGAAGCCGGTCGTTCCGACCGGTCTGGCGACCGCCAACCTCCAGAGCGAGGCGGACCTCGGCAGCACCACCTGGACCCCGCCGACCGCGGCTGCCGCCGCGATCGGCATGCAGTCGGCGTCGCCGGTGTTCACCGCCGCGACCCGCACCAACCCGCTGAACTGGAGCCTCCAGGCGGTGGCCGCGAACCCGAAGCTGTCGGGCGCCTATCCGCTCGTCGGCTTCTCGTTCTTCGACCTCTATCAGTGCTACGCGAGCGCCACCAACGCCTCGGTGATCAAGCAGTACCTGCAGTGGCACTACTCCAGCGGCGCGGCCAGCGCCGTCATCCAGGCCAACGGCTTCGCCCTCCCGCCGCAGAACTGGCTCATGGAGATCCAGGCGCTGGCGTTCGGCGCCGACGGCATCAATGTCGGCGGCAGCGGCAACTGCGCCGGCAAGCCGGGCGCCTGATACGGCGAACATGAAACGTGTGCACCCGGCTTTGCCGGGTGCACATCCGTTTGAAGACAGGGCTTGTGTTTGAAGGCAGACCTTGTGTTTGAAGGCAGACCTTGCCGTGCGCGGGCCGGGAACACCGATGACCACGGACACGTTCGATGTGAAATCCGGCCAAGGGGCCGGCGTTTCGCCTGCCACGTCGGCATCGCCGCCGCTTGAGCGCGCACGCGGCGCCGCGGTGCCGGTCATCGCGTTTGCTGCCGCTGGCGTCAGCATCGCCGCGTTGCCGGGGCTCGCCGGCTGGCTCGGCGCCGGCCTGGCGGCGATCATGGTGGCGATCGCCGCCATCGACGCGCGCCGCTTCATCATTCCCGATTCGCTCAACGCTGCGGCGCTGCTGCTCGGCCTCGGTCATGCGGCCGCCGCCGCCAGTGCGATGGGTGACGATGGGGTGCAGGCGCTGGCCGCGGCGGCGCTGCGCGGCGGCGTGCTTGCGGCGATGTTTTTCGTACTGCGCGAAATCCATCTGCGGCTGCGCGGCCGCGAGGGGCTCGGCCTCGGCGACGTCAAGCTGGCGGCGGTGGCCGGCGTCTGGCTCGGCTGGCTCGTCATGCCGCTTGCCGTCGAGATCGCCGCGCTGTCGGCGCTCGCCGCCTATGCGGTGCGCTATGCCATGCTCCGCCGTCGCGGCCTGCGCCGCCGGCTGCGCCCGACCGGCCGGCTGCCGTTCGGCCTGTTCTTCGCGCCGGCGATCTGGCTCGGCTGGCTGCTGGAGGCGGTCCTGTATGTCGTCTGAAGCATTCTCCACAACAGTGAATGCCGGCCTACCAAAGAAAATGCGCCAAGTCGAAATCCTATAGCGGCTGTCTGATCAATGGGATTGGCAGACGCTCTCATATGAACCTACTTAATAACTGTGAGCGAATTTGGAGTGTCTGCCATGTCGGAAGTGTTGAACTTTGAGGCGGCCTACAAGAAACTGTGCGACGTAATCAATTCATGGGAAGAGAATTGTCAGCAATTATCAATACTTGAAGCGGGCGGGGGTTCGCTGTCAAATGTGACTTTCAACAAGCCGAACAGCATCACGGTGATCGACATATCGCGGGAGCAGCTTGAAAATAACAAATATGCCGACCATAAGATTCACGGGGACCTGCATACTGTTGCGATTCCGCAAGCTGAATATGACGCGGTGGTCTGCTATGATGTCATCGAGCACCTCGATAATCCCCGGATTGTCCTGGTGAAGCTGATCGGCAGCCTCAAGCGCGGTGGAATTATAATATTGGCCGCGCCAAAGAGAGATTCCCTGTCGGGTCTAATTACCGCATACACGCCGCACTGGTTTCATGTGTGGGTGCATCGTAACCTGTTCAAGAATCTCAACGCCGGAAAACCAGGTTACCCGCCATTTCGAACTGTCTTCGATCCGCTCATTGCGCCAGACAATCTGTCGGCAATGCTTCAAGGCGTTGGAGCGCAAATCCTCCTGAACTGCTCTTACGAGAGTTCACGTCGAGAGCATTTGAGACACAAGAGCCCGGTTTTCGGCGGGTTGTTTGACTTGACGATTACTGTTGGGAATCTGGTGACAGGAAGACGGCTTGAGGAAGGTGATTTCTTCCTCATCGCCCAGAAAGTGTAATACCAACGGCCCCAGACGCTGACGCGTGGGGCTGTTGACTCTCGCGGATTTTCTCATCCGAAATCAAGGGTTTCGCGAAAATCCGCGACCGGAACCAACGGTCCGCGGTCGCGGCTGTTATTTTAATACCATTTTCGGCTCATCCCTTCGGGATGCCGGATGGGACGATGGTGGGATCAAGGGTGCCCGCCGAGCCACGCGATGGGTGACCACGTGGTGCCGGCGGTGGCCTCGGCTCGGCGGCGCTGCCGGTGGTCTACTGAAGCGGGTCGATCGCAATGGCGCCCGGAGGAGGCGGCGGCAGGCTCGGGCCGCGCTGGCGCTCGGTCCATTCCAGCGCCAGCCATTGCGCCTCGGCGATCTGGCCCAGCGTCATCTTCGAGGCCACCGCATCGCGCAGCCGCTGGAAATATTCGCGGTTGCGCGGCGTGGCGCCGGCCGTGGCGAGGTTCAGCCATTTGTGGGCGGCGACCGTGTCGATCGGCACGCCGAGGCCCTTGTCGTACATCAGGCCGAGCAGATACTGCGCCCGCGTCTCGCCCTGTTCGGCGGCGAGCCGATACCAGTAGACCGCGGCGTCATAGGCCTGCGGCACGCCCTGGCCGGTGGCGAACATGAAGCCGAGTATCGCCTGGGCGCGGGCATTGCCGCGCTCGGCCAGCGTGGTGAACACCCGCGCCGCCTTGGCATAGTCGCCGCGCGCATAGGCGGCGCGGCCGGAAGCGAGGCTGTCGGCACGGGCCGGCGGCGATGCGGCGAGCAGGGTGGCGCCGAGCGCCAGCAGCGCCAGCAAGGGCCGCCCTCGACGCATGCGCGCTTGCCGTTGCGTGCCTTCATCCATGCCGGCCGTCATCCGCATCGCTTGCGCATCCCAATCAGCGGTAGTTCGGCAGAAGCGGCGTGCCCGCTCCGACCGCGCCGATGGTGCCGCGCAGCTTGGTGCGCAGCTCCTCGGCGACATAATGGGCGTCGACGCTGTCGCGGATGATCTGCGGCCGGATGAAGATGATCAGCTCGGTGCGGTTGATCGTCTTGCCGGTCTGCGAGAACGCCTCGCCGATCAGCGGGATCTGGTCGAGGATCGGCACGCCGTCGCGCACGCCCGATTGGCGCTCGCTGATCAGCCCGGCGAGCAGCACGGTCTGGCCGCTGGCCACCGAGATCGAGCTGCGCACCTTGCGCTGCGACACGGTCGGCGTCAGCGTGCTCGATGAGCTCGACGACGAGGACGACGACGACCCCGTCGAGGTGTTGGCGACGTTGCTGATCTCCTGCTCGATGTCGAGCCGCACGGTGCCGTTGGCATTGATGCGCGGCACCACGCGCAGGATGACGCCGGTGTTGCGATAGTCGATGGTGTTGACCACCGTGTTGGAGGTGGTGAGCACGGTGGCGCTGCCGGTCGACACCGGCACCTCGTCGCCCACCTGCAGCGTCGCCACCTCATTGTCGATCACCACCACCGAGGGGTTCGACAGCACCTTGACGTCGGTCACCGAATGCAGCGCATCGAGGATCATGTTCGGCTGCGATTCCGGGCCGACCAGGAAGTTGAAGCCGGGCAGCGCGCGGTTGATGAACGTCTTGGTGACGGTGGCGGCGGCGGTGTTGAGCACCGAGCCGCGGTCCGCCGGCAGGCCGAGATTCTTGCTGGTGAGGAAGAACTGCACGCCATAGGTCAGGTTGTCGTTGAGCGTCACCTCGGCGATGGTGGCGTCGATGCCCACCTGGAGCTGCGGCCGGTCGATCTGGCGCAGCGTCCGCTCGATGATGGTGTAGTTCTCCTGGTTGGCATAGATCAGCAGCGCATTGTTGACCGGATCGGCGGTGATGCGCACGTTCTGCATGATCGGCGTGCCGCCGCCGCCGGACGACACCGCGGAGGTGAGGCCGAGCCCGCCCTGGCTGGCGCCGCCGGACAGCGACGCGCCGCCACCGGCGTCGCCGCTGCCGCTCTGCGAGCGCCCGCCGAGGCCGCTGGAGGACGACTGGCCGCTGTTGCCGGCCGACAGGCGGCTGATGCTCGAACTCGAGCCGCTGCTTGAGCCCGAGCTTGAGCCCAGGCTGGAGCTGGAGGAGGCGCCCGAGCCCGGCGCGAGCTGGTTGCTGGCGCTGTCGAGCGAGTTCGACGCCGACGATCCGCCGCCGCCCACGAACATCTCGTTGAGCAGGCGCGCCACGTGGCGGGCCTCGCCGTATTTCAGGGTGTAGACGCGCACGCCGGCCCGCGCGGTGTCGGCCTCGTCGAGGCGGCGGATCCACGTCTCGACCGTCCTCAGCACCTCGGGCTTGCGCGTCACCGCCAGCACCGCGTTCATGCGGGCGATGGATTGGAACTTGACCACGTTCTGGCTCAGGCCGCCTTCGCCCGAGTCCAGGATCTTCTCCATCTCGCTGATGATCGGCTCGGGATTGCTGTTGCGGATCGGGAAGATGCCGACCGACTGGCCGCGCATCCAGTCGGCATCGAAGCTCAGCGCCAGATCGATGGCGTTGCGCCGCTCGCTGCCGGTGCCCTGGATGATGATCAGGTTGCGGCCGGGCTCGGCCCGCACCATGCCGGGCTTGGTGGCGAAGCTGTCGATCAGCTTCAGCAGCGTCTGCGCCGAGACATATTGCAGCGGCACCACCGAGAGGCCGTAGCCCGGCTCGGCCCGCCCCGGGGCATCGACGCCGCCGGCGCCGACCGCCTCGGCCTGCGGCATCAGCCGATAGCCGGACGGGTCGCGCACCAGCGCGACGCCGCTCAGCCGCAGCGCGTTCTCCAGCACGAAGGCGATGTCGGATTTCGCCACCGGCCGGCCGGAGGCCATGCTCACCGTGCCCTGCACGCGCGGATCGATGGTGTAGCCGACGCTGAGAATGTCGCCGAGCACGACCTTGGCCACCGACGCCACCGGCGTGTTCTCGAAATTGAGGTCGTAGCGCTGGCCGTCGGCGGATGACTGGGCCTGCGCCGGCGTGGCGAGCGCGGCGTTCTCGTCGCCGATATAGACAGCCGTCGCGACGCGCTTGCCGGTTGAGGGCTCGTTCTGCTGAACCTGGGAAGGAAAGCGCGGCCATAGGTCGATCGCCCGGACCTTGTCGAACACGTCCGGTTCGCGCCCGTCATCGGGGCCGAGCGGCACCGCATTGCAGGCTGCAAGCAGCGTCGCGCAGATTGCGGAACACACGACAAGCAATCCGCATCGACGCGCCGGGTCTCGGCGGATTGGCTGTCCCACCTGTCTCACCTGTTCGACTTCAACGCTGACACGAGCCCGCACGTCGCCGCGCGAACCCCAGGCTTGAAGGCTTTTAGCCGCGGAATGTGACAGGTGTATTGGCGTTGCGTGCGGACGCGGTCGCTGCGGATGGTGATGCCATTTCCGCTTCCGAGACGTCAGCTCGAAACAGCCACTGGTCGTGCGCCGCGCTCTTCCCCTCTCCCCTTGTGGGAGAGGGTGGCGAGCGATCGTCAGATCGCGAGGCGGGTGAGGGGTGAAATCACTGCGTTTGAAGAAACCCCTCACCCGGCTCGACCTCGCTTCGTTCGGTCTCGGCACCCTCTCCCGCAAGGGGAGAGGGAAGAAGAAGCCGATCCATCCATCCGAAGGCCACATGACAGGGCCTGCCAAGTCGCGGCAGCGACACGAGCATAAGTCGCGGCAGCGACACGAGCATAAGTCGCGGCAGCGACACGAGCATAAGTCGCGGCAGCGACACGAGCATAAGTCGCGGCAGCGTCACAAATCCAATAAGGAGCCGGTGATAGAAGGGGCACGGTTGCCGCCTTGAGGCCGGCAGTCTGGCGGCTGGCAGTGCGGTCTCGGAACGCGCCCATCTCGGAACACGCTCATGGTCAATGTGCGCGCGGGCGATTTCGCGGCCCACCTTCACAGCAGGATCGGCCACCGTCCGCCCGCCAGCATGCAGCAGGAGGCGTCGGGCGCGACCGGCGGGCGCAGCCTGCGCAAGCTGTGGGAGGCGAGCGAGCTGTCGGCGTCCGACTTCGCCGACGAGGTGGCCGCCTACTTTGACCTGCCGCGGCTGGCGCTGCCCGATCTCCTGGCGGCGCGCCCGCTCGTCCAGCAGTTCTCGCGCCGCTTCCTGCGCGAGGTGATGATCTATCCGTTCGCGGGGCCGGGCGACGCCGCCACCGTCGCGCTCGCCGATCCCACCGACACGGCGGCCATCCGCGCCGCCACCATTGTGCTGGGCGAGGGGCTGGCGATCCGCATCGCCAGCTTCGAGGACATCACCACCGCGCTGGAGCAGCGCCTGGGCGAGGAGCAGGCAGGGCCGGCTGCCGAAGGCGCAGCAAGCGGTCCGGCGCACGAGGACGACATCGACTCCTTGCGCGATCTCGCCAGCGGCGCGCCGGTGGTGCGCGCGGTCAACGATCTGTTCGAGACCGCGGTGGAGCTGCGCGCCAGCGACATCCACATCGAGCCCGGGCGCAACGCTTTGGTGATCCGCATGCGCGTCGACGGCCTGCTGCGCACGGTGCCGACGCCGGCCGGCGCGCTGCCGCAGGCGGTCATCTCGCGCATCAAGATCCTGTCCGGCCTCAACATCGCCGAGCGGCGCCTGCCGCAGGACGGCGGCGCCCGCGTGCGGCTGTCGCGCGGCGAGCTCGACATGCGCATCGCCATCATGCCCACCCAGCACGGCGAGTCCGCGGTCATCCGCCTGCTGTCCAAGGAGCGCGGCCTGCTGGCGATCGAGAAGCTCGGCTTCCTGGAGCGCGACGACGCCATCCTGCGGCGGCTCTTGACGCTGCCGCACGGCATGATCGTCGTCACTGGTCCCACCGGCAGCGGCAAGACGACGACGCTCGCCACCGTGCTGTCGATCCTCAACGAGCCGACGCGCAAGATTCTCACCATCGAGGATCCGGTGGAATACGAGATCGCCGGCATCAATCAGACGCAGGCAAAGCCGGCGATCGGGCTGACCTTCGCCGCCGCGCTGCGCTCCTTCGTGCGCCAGGATCCGGACGTCATCATGGTCGGCGAGGTGCGTGACTCCGAGACCGCGCACATCGCCGTGCACGCCGCGCTCACCGGCCATCTGGTGCTCACCACGCTGCACACCGAGACGGCGGCGGCCGCCGTGCCGCGCCTGCTCGATCTCGGCGTCGAGGCCTTCCTGCTGCGCTCCACCTTGCGCGCGGTGATCGCGCAGCGGCTGGTGCGCCAGCTCTGCGAGCGCTGCAAGGCGCCGCGCGCGCTGACCGAGGCCGACATCGCCGCCGACCCGCGCTACGCCGCGCTGGGGCTCGCGGCCGGCGAGACCATCTTCGAGCCGGCCGGCTGCGAGCGCTGCGGCGGCACCGGCTATCGCGGCCGGCTCGGCGTGTTCGAAATCCTCGAAATGACCGAGGAGGTGCGAAACCTCGTCGATTCTGCCTCCGACTGGGCGGCGATCGACAAGGTGGCGATCCGAAACGGCATGACGACGATGATCGACGACGGCCTCGCCAAGTGCCGCGCCGGCCTGACCTCGCCGGCCGAGGTGCTGCGCGTGACCACGGTGCGCTGACCATGCCGAACTTCCGCTACCGCGCGCTGACCCAGACCGGCGAGATCGTCACCGGCTCGATCGCCGCACCCAGCGTGGCGGAAGTCTCCCACCGCATCGAATATCTCGGCCTCGTGCCGATCGAGACCGCGCCGGAGGACGGCTCGGCGGCCTTGTCGTCGTTCTCGCTGGCGATGTTCTCGCGGCCCAAGGCCGAGGACGTGACGATCTTCACCCGCGACCTTGCGCTGCTGCTCAAGGCCGGGGCGCGGCTCGACGACGGGCTCGACCTCCTCGCCAACGACATGGATGTCGGCCGGCTGCGGCCGACCGTGGTCAAGATCCGCGCCGCCATCCTGGGCGGCGAGAGCTTCGCCGAGGCGCTCGGCCGCCATCCGCATCTGTTCACGCCGATGTATGTGGCGCTGGTGCGGGTCGGCGAGATGTCGGGCACGCTCGATCACGTGCTGGAGATGCTGGGCAACGAGCGCGTGCGCGCCGAGGCGCTGCGCCGCAAGCTCACCGACGCGCTGCATTATCCGGCCTTCGTGCTGCTGGCGGCGGGCGGCGTGCTGATCTTCTTCGTCGTCGCCGTGCTGCCGCAGTTCTCGTCGGTGCTGCACGACTTCAACGCCAAGACCGATCCGGTGATCGAGACCTTTCTCGCGCTGTCCGATCTCTTGCGCGGCCACGGGCTGGAGATCGCGGTTACGGCGGCGGCGCTGGTCATCGGCGCCTGGCTCGCCTGGCGGCGGCCGGCCATTCGCGCAGGTGTCGTGTCGGAGGTGGCGCGGATGCCGGGGGTGGCGACGGTGTTCAGCTTCCACCGCACGGCGCTGTTCTGCCGCAACCTCGGCATCCTGCTCGGCAGCGGCGTCACGCTGACGGCGACGCTGCGCATCCTGGTCGACATCATGGCGGTGACCGGCAGCCTCGACGTGTGGACGGCGATGGCCGACCGGGTGCGCCACGGCGGCAAGCTGTCGGATGCGCTGGCGGTCAGCGCCATCCTGCCGCCGATGGCGGTGCGCATGCTGCGGCTCGGCGAGGAGACCGGGCAGCTTCCGGTGCTGGCCGGCCGCGTCGCCGATTTCTACGAGGCCAAGCTGCAGCGCCATCTCGACAAGATCGTCGGCATCATCGGGCCGCTGGCCATCGTCGTCATCAGCATCGTGGTGGGCGGCCTGATCGTGTCGGTGATGACGGCGCTGTTGTCGGTCAGTCAAATCGTGGGATGAGTGGGAGACGGGTGACGATGAAGCTGCGGGTGGGAAACCTTGAGGCGAACGGCGCCGCGCGGCGTGGCGGCCGGCGGCGGAGACTCCATGGCCAGCGCGGCTTCACGCTGGTCGAGATGCTGGTGGTGATCACCATCATCGGCATGATCATGGCCCTGGTCGGCCCGCGGGTGCTCAACTATCTGAGCGACTCCAAGATGAAGGCCGCCAAGATCCAGATCCAGAGCTTTTCGAGCGCGCTCGATCTCTTCTATCTCGACGTCGGCCGCTACCCGTCGAGCGCCGAGGGCCTCACCGCGCTGGTGCGCCCGGATGGCGGCGCGGGCGGGTGGAACGGCCCCTATCTCAAGGGCGGCACCGTCCCCAACGATCCGTGGGGGAATTCCTATGTCTACAGATCGCCGGGCGAACGCAGCGCCTATGAGGTGCGCTCCTTGGGCGCCGACGGGCAGGAGGGCGGCGCGGGGTCCGCGGCCGATATCTCGTCGTCGTCGAACTAGATGCGCGAGGGGCGACGCCGGCTTCACGCTGATCGAGATGGTGTGCGTCATCGCCATGGTGGCGCTGCTGGCGGCGATCCTGGTGCCGCGGGTGCCGCGCGGCACCTCGCAGCCGCGGCTGGAGGCCTACGCGCTGGAGGCGGCGGCGCTGCTCAAGGCCGACCGCACCGCCGCCATCCGGCATCGCCGGCATGTGGCGGCACAGGTCGATGCCACCGGCCGCACGGTGATCTCCGGATCGAGCGGCCGCATTCTCCGCCTGCCGGAGGACGTGGCGTTCGAGGCGCTGCTGCCGCAGACCTGCGAGGGCCGGCCGGCACTGTCGACGATCAGCTTCTTTTCCAGCGGCATGTCGTGCGGCGGGGTCATCCGGCTGATGCGGTTCGGCAACGGCTTCGACGTGCGGGTCAACTGGCTGACGGGAGGCATCGACATTGTCGCGCGCGGTGGGCGCTAAAGCATTCCCCGCAAAAGTGGGAACCGGTTTTGCGACAGAGAATGCGACAAACGAGGAACCGAGAGCGTCCGGCCGTTCCAACCGGATCGTCGGATGCTCGAAGCGGAGAGGCGAGGGCGGCTTCACCATGATCGAGGCCGTGGCGGCGCTCGCGCTGGTGACGGTGTCGCTGGCGGCGATCGGCTCGCTCGTCGCCTCGGCGGCGACCAGCACGCGCACGCTGGAGCAGCACGTGGCGCTGGTCGAGACCGCGCGCCTCGTTGCCGCCACCGCGCTGGGCCGCGCGGATCTGGCGCGCAGCGACCTTGGCGGCGAGGTTGGCCGCTATCGCTGGCGCATCGATACGTCGCCCTATTTCGGCGGCGGCAGCCAGCACGTCGCCAACTCTCCTTGGGCTCCGCAGCGCGTGGTGCTGCGGGTGCGCGCACCCTCGGGCGCGGTGCTGGCGGTCGAGACGGTGCGGCTGGTGGCGAGGCCCGGCCAATGACCCGCCCGCGCAATGCCAGCGAAGCCGGCTTCACGCTGTTCGAGGCGCTGGTGGCGATGGCGCTGATGGGGCTGATCATGGGCGCGCTCGCCGCCATCACCGCCGAGTGGCTGCCGAACTGGAACCGCGGGATGGCGCGCATCCAGCGCAACGAGCAGGTGGCGGTGGCGCTCGACCGGCTGGCCGCCGACCTCGCCGCCGCCCAGCATGTGGCGCCCAACCGCCAGCACGTGCAGCCGCTGTTCGTGGGAGGCGAGCTGTCGGTGATCTTCGTGCGCACGGCGATCGGCCCGAACACCCGGCCGGGCCTGGAGTTCGTGCGCATCGCCGAGACGGCGGACAAGCTCGGCCGGGCGCTGGTGCGCACGCGCGCGCCCTTCGTGCCGCTGCCGGCCGGCACCAATTCGCTGGACCGCATCCCGTTCGCCGACCCGGTGGTGCTGCTGCGCGCGCCGTTCCGCGTGGTGTTCGCCTATGCCGGGCCGGAGGGCGGCTGGCGCAACGTCTGGCACGAGAAGATGGGCAGCCTGCCCTTGGCGGTGCGCTTCACCGTGCGCGATGCGGGGACCGAACGGGTGCTCGACGTGTCGACGGCGACGCTGGTGCATGTGCAGGCGGGCGCGCCCGAGCCGGAGCCGCCGGAGGAGCCGGCGGTTCCGCCCGGGACGCAGCCGCAGGGCGGCGCGCCGGCCGGACGGCGGGGCCGCTGACCATGCGCCGCGCCCGCCGCTCAATCCCGGCTTCGGCCCGCAACGGCTTCATCATCGTCGCCGCGCTGTGGATCATCGCCGCGCTCGCCACGCTGGCCTCGGTCTATGCCGTCTATGTGGCGCGCTCGGCGGTGGCGCTCGGCGTCAATGACGAGCGGGTGCAGACCGACGAGCTGATCACCGCCGCGCTGGAGCTTGCGTCCTACCAGATGTCGTCGCCTTCGCCGGTCGGGCGCCCGACCAAGGGGGCGTTCCGCTTCCGGCTTGCCGGCGCCGAGATCGCGGTCGAGTTCATGTCGGAGGCGGCGCGCATCGACCTCAATGCGGCGCGCAAGACGATGATCGCCGGGCTGTTCGCCACGCTCGGCGCCAAGCCGGATGCGGCCGTCGCCTATGCCGAGCGGGTGGTGGGCTGGCGGACGCCGCCCAAGCCCGATGCGCCCGACGCCGAGGCGTCGCTCTACCGCGCCGCCGGCCTGCCGTATGGGCCGCGCGGCGCGCCGTTCGACCATGTCGCCGAGCTGTGGCTGGTGCACGGCCTGCCGCCGGCCTTGGTGGAACGGGCGCTGCCCTTCGTCACGGTCTATAGCGGCCAGAGCGACGTCAACGTGCTGGATGCGCCGCCCGAGGTGATCGCCGCGCTGCCGGGCATGACGCCGGCCCGGCTCGACGCCTTCCTGCGCCAGCGCGACCGGCTGGCGTCGGCGCCGCAATTCGTCGCCGGGGCGCTGGGCGGCAACCAGCTCGGCGCCGGCACCCGCGGCAGTTCGGCGGTGCGCGTGCGCGTCGGCATCACGCTGGCGAGCGGCCGCCGCACGGTGTCCGACGTCGTCATCCAGCAGGGTGGCGTGACGAATCCGTACCAGATCCTGTCCTGGCAGGACGACGTCGATCCGATGACCGGCGCGCCGCCCAGCCCGGTGGAGGGAAGATGAGATGAGCAGCTTTGCCACCCTGAGGGCGGTCTATGCGGCGTGGATCGACGCGGTGGCGTGCACCGCCGACGCGGCGCTGGCGCGCTACGAGACGCACCGCCGGGTGCGCATGGTCGAGGAGGAGGACGGCAGCTTCGCGCTCCGCCTCGCCGATCCGGACCCTGGCTGGCGCGGGCGCGAGCGCCAGGATCGACGCAAGGACGGCGACACGTCCGCGCCGCTGCCCGACCATCGCCTGCGCCTCACCGGCGAAGGCGTGGAGGACACCTTGCCGCCCGCATGGTCGGCGGCGCTGCGCGGCAGCCGGGTGGAGCTGGTGCTGCGCCCCTCGCGCTTCCTGTTCTGCCCGCTCGAACTGCCCAAGCGCGCCGGCGAGTTCCTCGACGGCATCGTGCGCGCCCAGATTGACCGGCTGACGCCGTGGAGCCCGACGGATGCGGCCTATCACTGGACGCGCCCGCGCGAGCAGGCCGGCGAGCGCATCACGCTGACCGTGGTGGCGACCGCCCGCGCCGTGGTGGCGCCGCTGGCCCAGGCGGTCGCCGGTCTCGGCGCCGCCGCCGTCGCCGTCTCGACCGACGGGCCGGAGGGCGATGCAGTGACGGTCTACGAGACGCGCGCGCACGGCGCCGACCGGCGCGACCGTGTGCGAAGCGGGCTGCATGTCGCGTTTGTGGCCTGCGGCCTCGCCGCCCTGGTGACGATGACCGCGGCCGGCTTCGTCGCCGATCATTATGACGCGCAGACGCAGCAGCTTCAGCAGCGCATCGCCGAGCGGCGGGCGGCGATCCGCGCCGGCCAGGGCGGCGGCAGCTCGGCCCAGGGTCTCCTGGAGCGGCGCAAGCACGCCACGCCCGCCAGCGTGATGGCGCTTGAGGCGCTGTCGGCGCTGCTGCCCGACCACACCTACGCCACCGAGCTGCGCATCGAGGACGACCGGCTGCAGATCGTCGGCATCACCCGCGATGCGCCCTCGCTGATCCAGATCCTGGAGCAGTCGCCGCATTTCGGCCGGGCGACGTTCTTCGCGCCCACCACGCGGGCCGAGAACGACCCCGGCGAGCGCTTCCACGTCGAGGCGCGCATGCGGCCGCACTTCAAGCTGGAGCCGTGACGCATGCCGATGCACACCTTGAGGGACAAGCCATCATGAGCGCGCCCCGCTTCGAGAGCCTTCCCGCACGCTTTCCCGTCGCCGCCGCCGCGCTCTATGCGGCGGTGCTCGTGGCCTTCGCGGTCATGGCGCTCGACAGCGCGGTCGATGCGGCGGCGCGGCGCGGCGCGGCGCTGGATGCGGCCGACATCCTCGGCCAGCTTGAGGGCCGCAGCCCCAAGCGGACGCTCAGCGCCGCCGACCCCGCGGTCGCCGCCGGCTCGCCCTTCGTCGAGGGATCGAGCCTGTCGGTCGCCGGCGCGGCGCTGCTGCAGCGGGTGGCCGGCGCGATCACCCGGGCCGGCGGCCACGTGATGTCGTCGCAGGTCGACCTGCAGGGCCCGCAATCGAAGGCGGGGTTCATCACCGTGACGGCAAGCTGTGAGATCAAGCCGGCGGCGCTGCAGCCGCTTCTCTACGATGTGGAGGCCGGCATGCCGTTCCTGTTCGTCGAACAGCTTGTGGTGCAGGCCCCGGCGGGCGCGGCCGCCACGCCGGAGGGCAGGATGCGGGTGCTGCTGGCGGTCTCCGGGCAATGGCAGGGGGCGAAATGACACGGCATCGCATGGCACGCCGCCTCGCCGTCCTGGTGGCCGGGCTCCTCGCGGCACTGGGTGCCGAAGCCCCGGCCGCGACCGGCCCGTTCGGCGCCGCGCCGCGCGAGACGCAGTTCGAGGCGCCCCGGCCCGCCGCGCCGCTGGTGTCGGCCGCTCCGGCGCCGGCCGAGCGCGCGCCGGAGGGCAACCCGTTGTGGGCGGTGCCGCTCAGCCGGCTGTCGGCGACGCGCGAGCGCCCGCTGTTCGCACCGACCCGCCGCGCGCCGCCGCCCGCGGTGGCCGCGACGCCCCGGCCCGCCGCGCCGCCCCCGCCCCCGCCGCCGCCCAAGCCGGCCGAACCCGACCGGCCGCAATTGTCGCTGGTCGGCACGGTGGCCGGCGAGGACGAGGGGATCGGCGTGTTCGTGGATCCGGCGACCAAGGCCGTGCTGCGGCTCAAGACCGGCGAGACCCACAAGGGCTGGACCTTGCGCGCCGTGCTGCGGCGCGAGGCACGGTTCGAGAAGGGGCGCGAGACCGCGGTGCTGTCGCTGCCGGCGCCGGCCGCGAAAGCGGGGGCTGCGGCGGCGCCGGCCACGGCTGCGCCGGCGTTCGTTCCGGCGGGGCAGGGGGCGCCGCCCGGCAATCCCTTCGGCGCGCCGCCGCCGGGCAGTCCGTTCGGCGCGCCGCCGGCCTCGCCGCCAGCCTCGCCGCCTCCTGCGCCGCCTCGGCGCTGAGCGCGCAGTCACATCTGCAATAAAAGCGACACACGGCTGTCAGTAAACGCTCCGTAAACTCGGCCCCGCAGGTGTTTCGGAGTTTGCCGGCTTCGCTTCGGCAGCCCCGGAGAGCACCTGCGTCGGTCGATTGCGGTGCGCAGCGTTTGGACGGCGGGCGGCGATCGGACCGGAGTGTTCTCCGATCGGAGCGGTGCAGATGTCGTCGAACGAGAGCCTGACCACGCGCAAGGCGTGCGCCCATTCGCAAGCCGGCGAGATCCCGGCCGAGCGCAAGCTGCCGGTGGTGACGAGGCCGGCGCATGTCGGCCTGCGCTCCTGTCGGTCCCATGTCGCGGTGCTCCTGTGCAGCGTCAGCATGCTGGCGCTTGCGGCGGCCTACAGCCCGGCGGGGGCGCGCCGGCTGACCAGCACCAGCGCGGCCACCGCCGCCGCCGCCGTCGCCGCCCAGCAGGCCGCCGCCGCCGCGGCCCAGGCCGCCCAGGCCGCGCAGCAGGCCCAGACGTCGCTGACGCGGGCCGCCGCCAACGTGCGGGCGGTGAAGGCCGCGCAGGCCGCGGCGCGGGCCGCCGCGCTGCAGAACGCCCGCGGGATTCCGGATGGCCTCACGACCGGGGGCCTCGTGCCCGACTCCGGCATCGCCACCGACCCGACCCTGTGGCAGGGCGCGGACCTGCCGACCGAGAGCGCCCAGGACGGCCGCACGGTGGTCGACATCAACCAGACCCAGCAGAAGGCGATCCTCAACTGGGAGACCTTCAATGTCGGCCTCAAGACCACGGTCAATTTCAACCAGGCCTCCGCCGACTGGACGGTGCTGAACCGCGTCAACGACCCCACCACCGCGCCGAGCAAGATCCTCGGCCAGATCAACGCCATCGGCGGCGTCTACATCATCAACCGCAACGGCATCATTTTCGGCGGCGGCGCGCAGGTCAACGTCCACGCGCTTGTCGCCTCCGACCTCGACGTCGGCCTGCTCGGCACCTCGCGGATGGTGCGCGACGATTTCTTCCTCAACACCGGCGTCGGCAACGCCAGCAATCTCGTAACGAGCTTCTCCACCACCCATGACGAGTACGATCGCAACAACCCCGTTGCCGGCTCGTCCAACCTCTTTCACGGCGGCGAGGTCGGCGGCGGCGTGGTGGTGGAAAAGGGCGCGACCATCACCACCGACATCGTGAGCCCGGATTCGCCGGGCTTCATCTATCTGTTCGGCGCCAATGTCGCGAACTACGGCACGCTCAGCTCATCGGGCGGCGAGGTGGCGCTGGTGGCGGCGCAGGCCCTCACCATCACCCCCGGCGCCTATGCGGCGGCCACCATTCCCGACAGCGTGCTGGCCGACGGGTCGGAGAGCTTCCGCGGCACGGGCTTCGAGATCCAGCAGTACGCCGACAGATATTTCATCAGCGGCGATGGGGCGGTGCGGCCCAGCACCGGCTCCTACCGCGCCGGTACCGGCGCCATCGTCAATGACGGGCTGATCGAGACGCCGCGCGGCATCACCGTGATGAACGGCGACCTGATCTCGATCGGCGCGGAGGGCGTGATCTCGGCCGATACCAGCATCAGCCGCAACAGCATGGTGCTGATCGACGCCGCGACCCGCGTCACCCTCGACGGTACGATCAGCATCCAGCCCTACGAGAATGGCGAGACCCTGCCGCTGCTGAGCGACAGCTCGACCGATGGCGAGAGCACGGTACAGACATTCACGCCGGCCTTCGTCGAGATGAGCGCCCGCTTCCAGGTGCTGCTCGGATCGACCGGCCTGATCTCGGCGCCGTCGGCGGTGGTGTCGCTCAATGCCCGCAACAACATCGGCGGCACCACCGCGACGGCGTCGAGCCTCACCGGGCCGCAGCGCATCCTGCTGGCATCCGGCGCGACGATCGACGTCGCCGGCCTGCAGAATGTCGAGATTCCGGTCAGCTACAACTACATCTCGTTCAAGCCGCGCGGCACCGAGTTCGCGGACATGCCGCTGCAGCGCGACGGCGCGCTGGTCGGCGAGACGCTGTGGATCGACATCCGCGAGACCGGCACCCGCGCCGACGGCACGGAATGGGTCGGCACGCCGCTGGCGGACGCCTCGGGCTACGTCAATAAGGTCGGCCGCTCGATCAAGCAGCTCATGACCAAGGGCGGCACGGTGTCCATGACCACGGACACCAACAATGCCGGCACCCATGGCCGCGATGTCGTGCTGGAGGAAGGATCGGTGATCAACGTCGCCGGCGGCAGCGTGCGCTATGTCGGCGGTCTGGTGCCGACCACGCGGCTCGTCGGCGCCGATGGCCGCATCTACAGTATGACCGAGGCCGATCCCACCCGCGTCTATACCGGCGTCGCCGGCACCTCCGGCACCGATCACGCGACCTGGGACATCACGGAAGCGGGCTCCGGCGTCCAGTGGGTCCAGGAGGCCGGCTACACCGAGGGCTACGATGCCGGCGGCATCGAGATCACCACCGTCAATCCGGTGCTGACCGGCACGCTGCTGTTCGGCTCGGTGGCCGGCGAGCGGCAGATCGCCGCGGGCCTTTCGCCCTCCGACACCAGCGGCGTGGTGCCGACACAATCCAGCCGCGACGAGATGCCCTCGCGCGGCTATCTCAAGCTCACCGTCCCCGCGACCGTGGTGATCGGCCGCAACGGCCCGGCGGCGCTGCCGGACGGCTTCGACGCAACCACCGTGCTGAGCCGTCAGACGGTGAGCCTGCCGGCGGGAACCAACTTCTCGGTGCCGGATGTCTCATCGACGGTCAAGGCCTACCAGACCACGCTGTCGGCCGAGACCGTGTCGTCGTGGGGACTGAGCGGGCTCATCCTCACCGCCAACAATCTGGTGGTGGAGAAGGGCAGCACCGTCAACCTCGCGGCCGGCGGCACCTTCAAGGCGACGGTGGGCGGGGCGATCGACATCGCCGGCACCATCTCGGCTCATGCCGGCCGGATCAGCCTGACGACGAACCGCTACGATATCTCCGCCCTGTTCGGGACGAACCTGTTCACGCCGCCCTCCACCGCGTCGAAGCACGACGACATCTTCATCGGGGGCACGCTCGACGTCAGCGGCCTGTGGGTCAACGACACCGGCAAGACCGGGCTGGCGGCGACCGGCTCCGCCTATATCGATGGCGGCGACATCAGCATCGTCACGAGCAAGGCCAGCCTCGGGCGCGACGTCACCGGCAGCATCCTGCTGGCGGAAGACAGCGTGCTCGACGCTTCGAGCGGCGGCTACATCGCGGCGTCCGGCGAGGCGAAGACCGCCGAGACCGGCGTGATGGCCGGCAGCGGCGGGTCGATCTCGCTGCTGCTCTATCAGGGCAAGGACTGGACGGATGGCGGCATCGGCCCGACGCTGCCCTCGTCCTTCATCAGCACCGTCGCCAGCCTGCAGATCGACGGCACCCTCATCGGCTACGGGTTCGAGCGCAACGCCACCCTGACCCTGGCGGCGCCGAAGCTCATCCAGGTCGGCGGCGAGACGGCGGGGAGCGGCGTCGGACTTCATCTGTCGGAGGCGTTCCTCAACAGCGGCGGCTTCGGCAGCTATGTCCTCCAGTCGTCTCCCGATGGCTGGAGCGGCACCACGGCGGGCATCACCGTCGTTGCCGGCGCCGATATCGCCCTGACGCAGAAGAACCTGTCGAGCAGCGCCAATTACCGCTCCGTGGCCACCGGCAGCTCGATCGCCGCGGTGGCCGGGCTTGCGACCCTGGGGCAGGATCTGCGCGCGCCGGTCGACCTCACTTTGGCGGCGGGAAACATCCTCATCGACGCGGGCGCCACCATCATCACCGATCCGCGCGCCACCATCACGCTGACCGGCACGCCCACAATCGATTCCGCCACCGGCCTCAACACGGTCGAGACCCGCGCCACCAACGTGCTGCTGCGCGGCCGCATCATCGATCACGGCGGCACGGTGCTGGTGCACGCCTATCAGACCTGGCTCGGCGCCCAGGCGCTGATCGACCTGTCGGGAACCTATATCGCCAATTCGCGCTTCGGCCTCGCCAACGGACCGCTGGTGAGCGGCACGGTGGTCGGCGGCGGCAGCTTTATCGTCGAGGGCGCGCAGGATCTCGACGCGAGCGGCGAGCCGACCGGCCGGGTCAACACGCCCACCGGCAGCACCAATTATGTGGTGGCCGAGAGCGGGGCGGTGGTCGACGTGTCGGGCTATTCCGGCACGGTCAAGGTGATCGACACCGCGCGCAGCACCCGCAACCGGATCGCG
This sequence comes from Blastochloris sulfoviridis, assembly GCF_008630065.1. Taxonomy (GTDB): domain Bacteria; phylum Pseudomonadota; class Alphaproteobacteria; order Rhizobiales; family Xanthobacteraceae; genus Blastochloris; species Blastochloris sulfoviridis. The sequence continues at coordinate 199,147 of NZ_VWPL01000001.1, read as the reverse complement.
ACGACGAACGCGGACTGGTGGAGCGATGCCGGCACCGTCAGCATCAACACCGCCACCTTCCTGTGGGGCGGCACGTTCAAGGCGAACGCCACCGATCCGCGCGCCAATGGCGGCACGCTCATCCTCGGCGGCTCGGCGGTGACGCTGCAGCAGAACGCGTCCGACGTGACGGCGGCGCTCGGTCAGATCGCCTCGCCGACGACGGCAACGGATCTTGCGGCGTTCATGACCGGGACGACCTTCGCGACGCTCGCGCCCTATGCCGGCCAGATCGTCGCCGCGGCCGACAGTCTCGAAACCTTCGACACTGTGTTCCTCTACAGCGGCTATGCGAACGGCGGCGCGCCGCGCATCTTCACCGCCCTTGCCGGCGACACCTATGGCGTCGTTGCGCCGACGCTGAGCGACCTCACCATCAAGGGCCCGCTCGATTGGAGCGTGACCAACCGGCTGCACCTTGCGGCCAAGTCGATCACCTCCGCCACCGCGGACAGCACGGTCAAGCTCGCTGCGCCCTACGTGCTGCTCACCGGCGGCGGCGGCACGGCGACCAACACCAGGAACAGCACGCTCACCGTGTCGGCCGCGGCGATCGATGTCGAAAGCGCGGCGTTCGCCGGGTTCAAGTCGGTGGCGCTGGTCAGCAGCGGCGATCTGCGCCTGAGCACGCCGAAGGTGGTCAACGGCCTCACCGATGCCGGCAACACGTCGCAGGACACGTCGCGCTTCGCCGGCAGCCTGGTGTCGGCCGGCGACCTGCTGCTCGATGCGCAGCGAACCTATGTCGCGACGGCCGTCGACTTCACCATCAAGACCCCGGGCAAGGTGACATTCGAGGACAGCGCCGGCGGGCGGAACGTCGTGCCGCTGTCGGCCGGCGGCTCGATCACGGTGCAGGCGAGCACCATCGAGCAGAACGGCCATGTGTTCGCGCCGCTCGGCACCATCGCGTTCAATGCCAGCACGCAGGTGACGCTCGGCGCCGACAGCCTGACGTCGGTGTCGCTCGGCGGCACGGTGGTGCCCTATGGCGAAACGCTGGACGGCACGAACTGGTTCTACAACACCGACCTCTATCCGCTGGAGGCGCCGCCGACCAAATCCGTGGTGCTCACCAGCGCCAATGTCGTCGAGGACAGCGGGGCGGTCATCGACCTCAGCGGCGGCGGCGACCTGCAGGCGATGGAGTTCGTCGCCGGCAAGGGCGGCACGCGCGACGTGCTGGCCGGCTCGACCACCGGCGAGACCGTCTACGCTTTGCTGCCCTCGACCAATGACTCGGTCGCGGCGTTCGACGTGCACTTCACCGCCGCGCACAGCGCGACCGACAGCGGCGACGCCTATCCGCTCGCCGGCACGCAGGTCTATCTCGACGGCAGCAGCGGCATTCCCGCCGGCACCTACACGCTCTATCCGGCCCATTACGCGACGCTGCCGGGAGCGCTGCGCGTGGTCTATTACGGCGACAACACCGGCCGCAACATCGCCTCGGGCACCACGCTGCGCGACGGCACCGTTCTGGTGAGCGGCCATTACACGCAATCGACGCTGTCGCAGACGCGCTCGGCCGGCGAGGCGCTGTTCGCCATCCAGACCCAGGCGGTGTGGAGCAAATACAGCGAATATACGCTGAGCGGCGCCAACAGCTATTTCGTCGAGGCGGCGGAGCAGAACAGCGTGGTCGTGCCGCGCCTGCCGATCGATGCCGGCCGCCTCGCCATCGTCGCCCAGAACAAGGTGATCCTCGACGGCATCGCGCTCACCCAGCCGGCCAATGGCGGCCGCGGCGGCGAGCTCGACCTGTCGGCCGGCAAGATCGCCGTGGTCGGCCACCAGCAATATGTGCAGGGCGACGTCCCGGACGGCTATCTCGGCATCGACGTCTCCAAGCTCAATGGCTGGGGCTTCGAGAGCGTGCTGATCGGCGGCCTTCGCACCGACACCTCCGAGGGCACGCTGATCACGGCGGCTGCGGCCAACGTGCTGGTCGACACGGACGGCGAGGCGATCACCACGCCCGAGCTGCTGCTGGTGGCGCAGGCGGTCAAGGAAGAACGGACGCTGTCGTACACCTTCACGCTCCCGCAGGTCGGCATGACGCTGCCGGTGTCGTTCCAAGTCTATGCTCCGGTCGAAGGCAGCGGCACGGTGACGATCGCGTCGGGCAGCGTCATCAACACCACCGGCACGGTGCATGCCGGCTATGGCCGCAACTACTATTTCGCATCGCCGACGCCCCAGGGCCAGACGACGGCGTCGGACATCATCGACGGCACGTCCTACGGCGTCGGCATCGGCGGCACGCTGGACGGCAACACCATCGCCGGCGCCGACTTCGTGAAGGTCTACAGCGGCGCCGTGAGGAACATGGCGCTCTATTCCATGGCGCCCTCCGGCAATGCCGGGCTCGGCGCGCTGTTCGTGGCCAGCAACGACACGACGCTTGCGGTGTCGGGGCCGACCGGCACGCCGGTTCCGGAGCTCACCGTCAGCTTCGGCAACGCGGTTCTCGCCGACGGCCGCAACCTGGGTCCGGTGTCCGGCACGATCAAGCTGCCGGGCAGCGACGTCGGCCGGGTGGCGATCGAGGGCGGCACGACAATCTCGACGGCGGCGATGACCGCGCAGGCGACCGCGCTGACCGATGCCATCGTCATCGACACCGCCGCCAGCCTGAACGTGAAGCAGGCCAGCCTGACCGCGCGCACCATCGGCATCGGCTCGGGCAGCGGCGCCAACGATGCGCTGGCGCTGTCGCAGGCCAATCTCGATCAGCTCGCCATGGTGCAGAGCCTGTCGCTCAAGGCGATGGCCGGCGCCATCACCTTCCACAACGCCGGCAGCGACGTGGTGTTCGACCCCGGCTCGGCGATGGAGCAGCTCACGCTCGACGCCCGCACCATCGCCGGCAGCGGCGGCAACGCCACGGTGCGCGTCGGCGGTACGGTGACGCTGGTCAACACCGGCACGGCGACCGGGACCGCGGCCGCCGCGACGGGCGGCACGCTGACGTTCGAGGCCGCCGAGATCGAGTTGGGCGGCGGTAGCCAGACTCTCGCCGGCTTCTCGCAGGTCGACTGGGTGGCGCGCGAGCAGGTGTTCGTCGAGAACTCCGGCACGCTGACGCTGGGCACCGGCACCGACGTGGTCGATCTGTCGATCACGACGCCGAACATCCTGGTCGCCGGGGCGACCGCGACCGGTACCGAAGGAGAGTTCGCGCTGGTCACCGCCGGCAATGTGGCGATCGCCCGGCCGGCGGGGGCCCAGGCGGCGCCCCAGGCCAGCGCCGAGATCGGCGGCATCTTCGCCATCACCGCAGCGAGCATCGCCCAGTCCGGCACCATCCAGGTGCAGGCCGGCACGCTGACGCTGCATGCCACCGTCGGCGACGTCACCCTCGGCGAGGGCGGCTATATCGCCGCCGGCGGCTACAAGAAGACGCTGGTCGATGTCGACACCTATGTCGCCGGCGGCAAGGTGGTGCTGCTGGCCGATGCCGGCAATGTCGCGACGGCGGCCTCCAGCGTGATCGACGTCGCCCAGCCGGAGAATGGCCTCGGCTATGGCGGCGAGATCGAGGTGACGGCGACGGCCGGCCGCGCCGACCTGCGGGGCACGCTGCTGGGCGGCGGCGGCAACGGCCTCGGCGGCAGCTTCAAGCTCGACACGGCAGGGGGCGTCGACCTCGATCCGCTGGCCGACCTGCTGCTGGCCGGCGGCGTCACCGGCATGGTCAACGTCCACACCCGCGAGGGCAATCTCACTCTGTCGAACGGCCACACGCTCAAGGCCAACATCGTCGTGCTGACCGCCGACGATGCGCGCTGGGGGGCAAGCGCCGATCAGCAGTTCGGCCAAGTCACCATCGCCGGCCTGATCGACGCCCGCGGCTATGGCGGCACCACCGCCGACGGCACCGGCGAGGCCGGCGGGCAGGTGGCGCTGTGGGGCGCCAATGCGGTGGTGCTGACGGCGAGCGGGCGGATCGACGCCTCGACCACCCATTCCGACGAGCGTGGCGGCGACGTCACGCTGGGCATCGCCACCGGCGCCAAGGGCGACATCGACCTGCAGGGCGGCGCGATCAATGTGGCGGGCGGCACCAAGGGCGGGCTGTCCGGCGGCACGCTGACGCTGCGCGCGCCGCTGAAGCCGGTGGCCGGCGCGGCCGGCCGCGGCGACGTGCAGATCAGCAACCTCGCCGCCACAATCACCGGCGCGCGGGCGGTGACGGTGGAGAGCTACGTCACCTTCAGCACCGACGGCAGCATCGGCCTCGATGCGTCGGGGCTCGGCTGGGACGGCATCATCGACCCCGCCAACAATTCCTTCTTCACCGACACGCTCATGGCGTTCGCGCAAGGCACGTGGACCCATGACGGCCTGAGCTACGGCTTCGCCGACGCCGTCGCCAAGCTGGAGCCGCTGGCGCAGACCCTGGGCGAGGGCATCGTGCATCTCGCGCCCGGCATCGAGCTGGTCAACAACAACAGCTCGATCAACAATGGCGACATCACCGTCGCCAGCACATGGAACCTTGCCGCCGGCACGGCCGGCAATCTGCAGGACGGCACGTACGTCCACACCTATGAGACGGACGACACCACCAGGCAGAGCTATGTGACGTTCGACTATCGCTACGTCTCGTCGCTGGGGATCGATCCCGGCGCGTTGACGCTGCGCGCCGCCGGCAACATCAACATCAACGCCTCGATCTCCGACGGCTTCTTCCAGTTCCGCGACTATCTCGACGCCGGCTATGTCAGCCAGGTCGCGACCTACCTCGGCAGCGGCCGGGGACTGGGGCTCGAATACAACTCCACGCGCGGCTATCTCTATCAGCTGGGCTCGTATTCCACTGAGGGCAATGCCATTCCGGTGGCGCCCTATTCGGCCGCCGGCAACAGCAAGAGCCCGACCGAGGTGGCGCTCGCCACCGCCGACCTGTTCCCCAACACGCTGAACGTCTGCACCGCCAATTGCGGCACGGCGGGCGCGACCATCGAGGCGGTCACCAATCCGGGCTCGTGGTCCTACCGCTTCACGGCCGGCGCCGACGTTTCGAGCGCCAATCCGAACGCCATGCAGCCGCTCGCCAGCGTGCAGCGCGGCGACGTGATCATCGACGGCCACGCCTCCTACAGCCAGCCGCTCTACAGCTCCACCGGCTCAAGCTCGAAGACGGTCAACCTCTCCACCATGGTGCGCACCGGCACCGGCAGCATCACCATCGCCGCGGCGCGCGATGTGCTGCTGAAGGATGAGATCGCCCCCGGCGTGATCTATGCGGCCGGCGTCAACACCGCGCGGCTGGCGAGCGCCGGCTATTATCTCACGAACGGCGCTGTCGTGGCGGCCAATCCCGATGGCTTCCTGGAGCCGCAGGTGCTGGCCTACGGATCGGGGCAGGCGAGCGTCGCCGGCAGCATCTACGGCCCGCCGACGGAAGCCGCCTTCCCGCACCAGGGCGGCGATGTCGAGGTCGTGGCCCAGCGCGACATCATCGGCTATGGCGACTCCATCTCGGTTTCCGATCCGGATGACGCGGTCCGCACCTCCTACCAGTATTTCGCGCCCTGGCTGCTGGCGATGGCCGGCATCACGCCGGTCAGCTCCACCACAGCGAGCGAAGCGGCGCTGATGGGCGCGGGCGTCTACGCGCCGATCGGCACCTCCGTCGCCTCCGGCACCGCGTGGTGGATCCAGTTCGGCAGCTTCCAGCAGGGCATCATGAGCGTCGGCGGCAATGTGCGCGTCGAGGCCGGGCGGAACCTCGTCGATGTGTCGGTGTCGCTGCCGACCACCGGCCGGGTCAGTGGCGGCCTCGCGTCGCTGTCGACCGGCGTGGTCAACACGCCGGTGACGCACCTCTATGACAGTGGCAACATGGCGGTGCGGGTGGGCGGCGACCTGCTCGGCGGCGCGTTCTACGAGGGCTCGGGCCAAGCCAGCATCGTGGTGCGCGGCTCGGTCGGCTCGGCCGGCAAGCTGGGAAGCGCGTCCGGCAAGACCAATCTTGCGCTGCTCGCTGTCGATACCGGGCAGATCAATCTGGTGGCCGGCGGCGCCATCGCCACCGCCGGGGTGATCAATCCCGCCGAGCTGCACGCCCAGGCCGGCAGTGCCGCCTATCCGTCGAATTCGACGGTGGCGGCGCAGGACCGCCGGATCTACATGGACACCTACGGCCCGGACAGCGCGGTGAGCCTGACCAGCGTGTCCGGCGACATCACCATCTCAAGCCCGCCGACCCTGTCCAGGTACCTGGAGACGCTGTTCGCCGGTGCTGCGCTCTATCCGGCGAGCCTGTCGGTGATCGCGCTGAGCGGCGACATCATCACCACCGACATGACCACGGGCGTGATGCCCGGCATCACGCTGAGCCCGTCGCTGCACGGCACGTTCCAGCTTCTGGCCGAGGGCAGCGTCGATCTCACCGGCGGCTACGAAGCCAATTCGAGCACGAACCGGCCGAGCTTCTCCGCCGGTCCGTCGCTGCTCAATGCGGCCTTCAATCCCTACCGGCCCAATGCCTGGTACGGCGTCGAGTCGTCCGACGAAGAAGGCTATGGCGGCGCGTTCAGCCGGGCGGTGCTGGCCCATGCCGATGATGGCGCGGCGGACACCACCGCCCGGATCTACGCGGTCACCGGCGACATCATCGGTGTCGGCGACGTGACGATCTATACCGGCACCGACAAACGCGCCTACACACGGATCAAGCGGATCGAGATCAACCGGCCGACCAAAATCTATGCCGGGCGCGACATCGTCGATCTCAACCTCATCGTCCAGAACATCGCCGCGGACGACGTGAGTTCCGTCGTCGCCGGCCGCGACATCTATTATACCGGCTACAACAATGCCGGCGGGCTGCAGGTGGCGGGGCCGGGCTATCTGGTGGTGGAGGCGGGACGCGACCTCGGCCCGTTCCTGCCGGCATCCGGCAACACCACGACGCTGGCCAAGTTGCAGCAGGGCATCGCCTCGGTCGGCAATGCCAGCGTGGTGCCGGTGGGCAATGCCTATCTCGAAGCCGGCATCACCATCGATGCGGCGAGCGCCGGCGCGGACGGCTCCATCGGCATGTACGACTCGGCGCTGCTCGGTCCCGTCGTCAACACCGAGAAGAAACGCAACGCGCTCCTGTCCGCCACCGGCGCCGACCTGATCGTGCTGTTCGGCGTCGCCAATGGCGCGAACTACGATGGGGTGCTCGGCACCTATGTCGACCCGGCCAACGCCGCCAATGTCGCGCACAACTACCTCGGCGAGCTTGGCGAATTCCTCGCCGAAATCGGCATCGACACTTCGAGCGGCGCGGAGGCATGGGCGGCGTTCGACCTCGTCTCCGACGATCTGAAGCAGGTGTTCGCCGCCCAGGTGTTCTTCGCCGAGCTGAAGGCGGTGGGCGAGGCGCAGGGTGGCGACGCTGCCGGCCAGTACCTGCGCGGCTATCAGGCGATCGAGACGTTCTTCCCGTCCTCGTGGGGCTACACCGAGAACGAGCTGGGCGGCGGCGCCAATGGCGCCAAGGTGCAGGTCGCGACCGGCCGCCTCGACATGCTGCACGGCACGATCCAGACCCAGCGCGGCGGCGACATCTCGATCCTCGGCCCCGGCGGTTCCATCCTGGTGGGCTCGCTCGCCAAGGAGTCCAACAGCAACCTCAAGCTGAACGATCTCGGCATCATCACGCTCGGCGGCGGCGACATCAACACCTTCACCGATGGCAGCGTGCTGGTGAATTCGAGCCGGGTCTTCACCGAGCTTGGCGGCAACATCCTGATGTGGAGCTCGAACGGCGACCTCAATGCCGGCCGCGGCGCCAAGACCACGCTGTCGCAGCCGCCCTTGAAGGTGGTGTTCGACGAGGACGGCTACCAGACCATCGATCTGCGCGGGCTCGTCACCGGCGCCGGTATCGGCGTGCTGAAGACCGGGCTCGTCGGCGATGCGGACAGCTACGCCTCCGACTCCAACCTCTATCTGCTCGCGCCGGCCGGCACGGTGGATGCGGGCGATGCCGGCATCCGGGTGTCGGGCGACCTCATCGTCGCCGCCAAGGTGGTGATGAACGCCGACAACATCGACGTCGGCGGCAGCTCCACCGGCGTGCCGATGGTGGCGGCCCCCAATGTCGGCGCGCTCACCGCGGGGTCGGCCGCGGCCGCCGCCGCGTCCCAGGCCGGGGAGACGCCGACCGGCAGCACCGGCGCCGCGGAACAGGCCTCGGTCTTCATCGTCGAGGTGGTCGGCTATGGCGGCGGCGAAGGGGCGCAGGAGCCGGCCGGCGAAGGCGACAGCAAGGAGCAATGAGCCGATGACGACGCAGCGGACCAACGCGCACCCGCTCATCCTTGCGGCGGCCCTCGTGCTGGCGCTTCCCGCGGCGCCTGCGCCGGCCTTCGCCCAGTCGCCGGACGCCGAAGTGGCGCCCGCTCCCCCGCGGCGCGAGACCATCATCGGCGGCGCGACAGCGGGACTGCCGGACCTTCAGAGCTGCGTCGATGTCGAGATCGGCGGCAGCCGCAGCTTCGGCTGCCTGAACGAGCGGCTGAAGCAGGCGGTCGAGCGCGCCCATCCCGGCATCAACGCGCCGCCGCTGGATGCGCGCTCGTCCGACATCCGCGCCGGCATCGCCAACACCGGCGCCGTCAAGCAGCAGTACGGACCGAACTACGGCATCTCGGTCGTGCCCTGGCGTCCGGCACCGCCGGCGCCGGTGCTGCCGCGCCGCTGAGCGCGCCGCCGGTCGCGCGCCAAGTCCGGATCGCTGTCGCATTCCGGACACGGCGTTGCGATCGTGGGCATGTCACAGCCAGGCGGTCGCCGTGGCAGATCGGCCACGGTCGTCGAGATGTTTCGCGGCCGGTGCCGCGGCGACATCGCACTTTCATATGACGTGGTTAGTTTCACGCTCACGGACGTCGCCGGAAAGGTGAGCGTGTGCTCACCGCGATGGCGATGCCGCAAGCGTTGTTGAAGCCGTGACCGGCCGGAGAGGTGTCTCTGGCGAGGCCACGGAATTGCTGCGCGCGTGAGGTCGCCACCGTCTCCGAAGAACTCGGCGGCGAGGGGATCTGAGCATGCCGGTCGTGTCAGTAGGACACGCTGCCAGAACCGGAGGAGTTTGTCCGTGGCAGGCCGCATCAAATTGCCGTCGCGCTCTTGCGAGCCGAGGACCGGCCGAAGCGCGCAGCGTCCGCACCAGCGGACGCGGCCGTTCAAGGCCGCGCCGTGGGGCGCCGTAGCGGGCGCGGCTGTCGCTCTGCTCATCGCGCCGCCGAGCCTTGCTGCGCCGGTAGATCTCACCGCGCCGGTGGATTCTGCCGCACCGATGGCTCTTGCCGCGCCGGCGCCGCGCCAGGAGACGGGCGCACCGTCCTCCGCAGGCGCACCGTCGTCCACGCCCGCCAAGCAGTCCGGTGACGGCAAATCCGCCGGGACGAAGCCGGAGACCGTGCCGGCCGCCGCGGCGCCGCAGGCCGCACCGGCCGCCGACATGCCGGCGCGCTTCGATATCGACGAGTATCGCGTCGAAGGCGCCGATGCGCTGCCGCAGATCGAGGTCGAGGAGGCGGTCTATCCGTTTCTCGGCCCCAACCGCTCCTCCGACGATGTGGAGAAGGCGCGCGCCGCGCTGGAGAAGGCCTATCACGACAAGGGCTATCAGACGGTCGGCGTCTCGGTGCCGCAGCAGAATGCCAGCCGCGGCTTCGTCGTGCTGAAGGTGACCGAGAACCGGGTCGGGCGCCTGCGGGTGAAGGGCTCGCGCTACTACGACCTCGCCGAGATCAAGCGCAAGGCGCGCTCGGTGGAGGAGGGCAAGCTGCCCAACTTCAACCACGTGACCAAGGACATCGTGTCGCTGAACCAGTGGCCGGATCGGCGCGTCACCCCGGCGCTGCGGGCCGGCGTCACGCCCGGCACCGTCGATGTCGACCTCAATGTCGAGGACAAGCACCCGCTGCATGCCTCGATCGAGCTCAACAACCGCCAGAGCCCGGACACCACGCCGCTGCGCCTGAACGCCCAGGTGCGCTACGACAATTTGTGGCAGCTCGGCCATTCGCTCTCCTTCACCTATCAGGAGGCACCGCAGCGTCCGTCCGACGCCCGGGTCTATTCCGGCTCGTATCTGGCGCGCACCGAGGCCGACTGGCTCAACCTGCTGTTCTACGGCCTGAAGTCCGACAGCTCGGTGGCCACCGTCGGCGGCGTCAATGTGGTGGGCCCCGGCCAGGTGTTCGGCGGCCGCGCGGTGATGACGCTGCCGAGCCGCGGCGAGCTGTTCCACACGCTGTCGGTCGGCGTGGACTACAAGGATTTCGAGCAGGTCATCTCGCTCGCCGACGGCGAATTCTCCTCGCCCGTGTCCTACGTGCCGCTGGTCGCCAGCTATGGCGCGACGTGGCAGGGCGAGGGCCGGGTGACCCAGGCCAACCTCAGCGCCACCATGAATTTGCGCGGCATCGGCAGCGACACCGAGCAGTTCGACGTCAAGCGCTACAATTCTCGCGGCAATTTCTTCATCCTGCACGGCGACGTCTCGCACACCCACGACCTGCCGGGCGGGTTCCAGGCGTATGTCAAGGCGCAGGGCCAGATCGCCGACCAGCCGCTGGTCTCCAGCGAGCAGATCAGCATCGGCGGCCTCGACACGGTGCGCGGCTATCTGGAATCGGAGGCGCTGGGCGACTATGGCGGCTCGGCGACGCTGGAGCTGCGCACCCCCGATCTCGCGCGCCACTTCGAGCAGTCGCTGGAAAACGCCGAGGGCCAGCCGGTCAAGTTCAACGTCATCAACGAATGGCGCTTCTTCGCCTTCAGCGATGTCGGGCGCGTGATGGTCAAGGATCCCACGGCCGAGCAGGACGATCTGTTCGATCTCGCCAGCTACGGCGTCGGCACCCGCTTCAAGCTTCTCGAATATCTGAACGGCCTGGTCCTGGTCGGCGTTCCGCTGACCAGCCAGCAGGTCACGGTCGCGCACGATCCGCGCCTGTCCTTCCGGTTTTGGGGTGAATTCTGATGACGGCTCGAACCAGCAACCCGTCTTTCCGGACGCTGATGCGCCTGCCGGCACTTGCCGCGCTGGTGATGCTCACGGCGCTGGTGTCGCTGTGGCCGGGGCAGGCGGCGGCGTGGTGGAACGACGAGTGGACGCTGCGCAAGAAGATCACCGTCGACACCGGGCCTTCGGGCGCGGGCGTCAGCGAGCCGATCGGCTCGACGCCGGTATTGGTGCGCCTGCATGTCGGCAATTTCCGCTTCGGCTCGGCCAAGGAGGATGGCGGCGACCTGCGCTTCATCGCGGGCGACGACAAGACGCCGCTCAAGCACCACGTCGAGAAATTCGACTCCCTGCTCGGCGAGGCGCTGGTGTGGGTGGCCGTGCCGGATCTGAAGCCCGGCACCAAGACCGACATGTGGCTCTATTTCGGCAACCCGAAGGCGCCGGCCGCGGTCGATGCCAAGGGCACCTACGACCCCGACACGCTGCTGGTCTATCATTTCGCCGAGCGCGGCACGCCGGCACACGATACGTCCGCCTGGGCCAACAGCGCGCAGAGCGTCGTGCCGGGCGCCGATGGCGCGATCATCGGCCAGGGCGCGCGCCTCGACGGCCAGACCCCGCTGATGCTGCCGGGCTCGCCCTCGCTGGCGGTGGCCGAGGGCGGCGCGCTCTCCTGGTCGGCCTGGGTGAAGATGGCAGCGCCACAACCGCGCGCCATCCTCTATGCGCGCCGCGACGGTGCGAACGCTCTCGTCATCGGCCTGGACAATGGCGTGCCGTTCGCCGAGGTGACCACGAACGGCGCCACGCTGCGTAGCGGCGAGGGGCCGGCGATCGCGCCGGCAACCTGGCGCCACATTGCGGTGACGGCGGCCAACGGCCAGATCACGCTCTATGTCGATGGCGCGCCGTTCGCCACGCTCGCCGCATCGCTGCCGGCGATGGCCGGCCCGGCGCAGATCGGCGGCGATGTCGCCTCGTCCACGCCGGCCGCGGCGCCAATAGCCGCCGCACCGGTGGAGGCGACCGCAGCGCCCGCGGCCGATGGCGCGGCCGCACCGGCTGCCGACGCATCCGCGACCGCCCCGGCTGCCGACCCGGCCGCGACCGCCCCCGTTGCCGCGGCACCGGCGGCCGATACCGCGGCTGCCGCGCCTGTCGAGGCGGCTGCGGCTGCGGCTGGCTTCGTCGGCGACATCGACGAGATGCAGATCGCCAAGGTGGCGCGTCCCGCGGGCTTCCTGAAGGTGGCGGCGATCGGGCAGGGGCCGGAACACGCCAAGCTGGTGTCGTTCAGCGTCGACGAGGAGACCGCGAGCTGGTTCAGCGGCTATTTCGCGGTGATCCTGAAATCGGTGACGCTCGACGGCTGGGTGGTCATCGGCCTCTTGGCCATCATGGCGGTGATCAGCTGGATCGTGACCGTCGACAAGATTTCCTATCTCAACCGCGTCGCCAAGGGCAACGCGCTGTTCCTGCGCGAATTCCGCGAGGTGTCCGGCGATCTCGACGCGCTGCTGCATCTCGACGAGCAGGGCGGCAGCATGGCGCGCTTTGGTGCGATGGCGTCGGAGAAGGACCGCAAGGCCATCCACGGCGCGCCGCTCCATCATCTGCTGCATCTCGGCATGCAGGAGATCCGCCGCCGCTTCATGGCCAACGGGCGCATCGGCTCGCTGACGCCGCAGGCGATCGCCGCCATCCGCGCGGTGCTGGACAGCGGCTTCGTGCGCGAGGCCCAGCGGCTGAACAAGCAGATGGTGGTGCTGACCATCGCCATCTCCGGCGGGCCGTTCCTCGGCCTGCTCGGCACGGTGATCGGCGTGATGATCACCTTCGCGTCGATCGCCGCCAGCGGCGACGTCAATGTCAATGCCATCGCCCCCGGCATCGCCGCGGCGCTGGTGGCCACCGTCGCCGGCCTCGGCGTCGCGATCCCGGCGCTGTTCGCCTACAACTATCTCATCACCCGCATCAAGGACACGACCAGCGACATGCAGGTCTTCGTCGACGAGCTCGTCACGAAGATCGCCGAGTCCTATCACAGCCGGCCGGACCGGCCGCGCAACCTCGCCGCGGAGTGAGTCATGCAGGTCCAATCCGACAGCAAGCCGTACGACGACATCAACATCACGCCGATGCTCGATCTCGCCTACGTGCTCCTGGTGATCTTCATCATCATGACCACGGCGACGGTGCAGGGCATGAAGGTGAACCTGCCGAAGGCCAGCGCTGCCCCCAGCCTCGCCCAGCAGACCACCAAGGCGATCACCGTCACCAATGACGGCAAGATCTTTCTCGACACCGTGCCGGTGACGCTGTCCGAGCTTGAGCAGCGGCTGGTGCAGCAGCGGGCGCTGACGCCCGAATTTCCGGTGGTGGTGCGCGGCGACAGCCAGACCCAGTACCAGAACGTGATGGACGTTCTCGATCTGCTGGGCCGGCTCAACATCACCCAGGTCGGCCTGGCGACCAAGCCGTTGGTGAAGTGACCCCGCTGCAAGAGAGCCTGCTGCAAGAGACCCCGCTGCAAGAGATCCTGTCAAAGCCGATCTTGTCGAAGCCGAACCTGCCGAGGACGTGATGGAGCCGCGCGAGGACGATTATGAGGACGCGTTCGGGGACGACGGTCGCCCGTCGGCCCGCCGTCGCGCGATCGCCATCGGCACCGGCGTCCTCGTCCTGCTCCTGCTCGGCGCGGGCGTGGCGATGCTGCTGAGCGGCGAGGACGAGCCGCCGCGCAAGGTGCAGGAGCTCACCGTCATCAACGTCCTGCCGCCGCCTCCGCCTCCGCCGCCGCCTCCGCCGCCGCAACAGCCGCCGCCGGAGGAGAAGATCGTCGAGCAGACGCCGGTGCAGCAGGAGATCATCGAAGAAAAGCAGGTCGAGACGCCGAAGGACGAGCCGCCGAAGGAGTCGAACAATGACGAGCCGCCGCCCGGGCCGCTTAATTTCGATGAGGAAGGGCAGGGGCCGGGCGACGAATTCAGAATCGGCGGCAAGCCGGGCGGCAAGGGCTTCCTCGGTGCCGGCGGCGGCGGCGGCGGCAGCCGCTGGGGCTGGTACGCCGGCCTGGTGCAGTCGCAGATCGAGTCGGCGCTGCGCGCCAACCAGAAGACCCGCCACGCGGTGATGCGCATCCAGGTGCGGCTGTGGTCGGACGGCGCAGGCCGGGTGAACCGCGTGCAGCTCGTCTCGTCCACCGGCAATCCCGAGCTCGACGCGGTCATCCGCAACGAGGTTCTGGGCGGTCTCACGCTGCGCGAGCCGCCGCCCAAGGACATGCCGATGCCGATCATCACCCGCGTCACCGCACACAAGCCGACGTGAGGCAGGTCGGCCGCAGTCGGCAACGGCGTCCGAGCGTTCAGTAAACGGAGTTTCATTATGGCATGGGGCATTGACGTGAAGCGAGAATTCGTGGAGCGCCATTTGAGGCTGGGGCGCGGACTGACGCCGGTTGCTGCGGCGCTGTGCGGCGTTGCCGTCGCCATGCCGGCGGCGGCGCAGGATGCCGATGGCAAAAGCGAGGCGGCGAAGGAGAAGCGGCCGACCGTGTCGCGCGCCGCCGCGCCGTCGCCGAATGCCACCATCAATCTGATCAATCTGCTGGTGAAGCAGAACGTGCTCTCCGAGGAGCAGGCGGACGCGCTGATCAAGCAGGCCGAGGACGAGGCCTATGTGGCGCGGCAGGCGTTGCGCGACGCCTCGAAGAAGGCCGACGGCGCCGAGAAGACCGCGGCGGCGGCGGCCGAGGCGGTGTCGCCGCCCGGCACCAAGCGCGTCACCTACGTGCCGGAAGTGGTCAAGAAGCAGATCCGCGAGGAGATCAAGCAGGAGGTGATGGCGAAGGCCAAGACGGAGGGCTGGGCCGCGCCGGGCGCCCTGCCGGAATGGGTGTCGCGCATCCGCCTCTCGGGCGACATCCGCGCCCGCTTCGAGGGCGACTTCTTCCCCAATGGCAACGACCCGTTCGGCGCCGTCAACTACAATGCGATCAACACCGGCAGCCCGTGGAACGTCAACGACCTCAACCAGTTCTATTGGCCGAGCTACGACACCTATCAGGACCGCACCCGCGTCCGCCTGCTGGCGCGGCTGGGTCTGGACACGGATCTGTTCGATGGCTTCACGGCAGGCTTGCACATCGCCACCGGCGACAGCAATTCACCGGTGTCGTTCAATCAGACGCTGGGCGGCTCGGGCGGCAATTTCAGCAAATACGCGCTCTGGCTCGACCGCGCCTTCATCAAGTACCGTCCCTGGGAGGACGCGGCGCTCAACGTCGGTCGCTTCGAAAATCCGTTCTTCATGCCCACCGATCTGGTCTTTGACAAAGATCTCAGATTCGACGGCTTCGCCATCCAGTTCAAGAACGAGATCTATCCTGGCATCACGCCGTTCCTGAATGCCGGCGCCTTCCCGGTGTTCAACACCGATTTCAACGCCACCCTGACCGCCTATGACACCGTTGATGTCATCGGCAAGTTCCCGAGCCGCGACAAATGGATGCTCGGCGCGCAGTTCGGCGGCATCTTCAAGGTCGACTCCGACATCGACCTCACGCTCGGCGTCGCCTATTTCGACTTCACCAATGTCCAGGGGCAGCTGTCGAGCCCGTGCCTGGCAAACATGACCGGCGACACCTGCGACACCGACACGTTGCGGCCGTCCTTCGCGCAGAAGGGCAACACCTACATGATGCTGCGCGACATCGTGGCGGATGATCCCACCGATCCCACCGAGGCGCAGTACCAGTATTTCGGCCTCGCCTCGGCGTTCCGCAATGTGATGCTGAACGGGCGGCTCGATCTTGCCCACTTCAACCCGATCCACATCATCCTCGATGGCGAGTACGTCCAGAATGTCGCCTGGGACCGTCAGCAGGTGGCGGCGCGGGCGCGCGCCAACCAGCTTGCGTCCTCGGCCACCTATCCCTTTCCCGACAACGAATACTTCGGCGGCAATGAGGGCTGGATGGGTCGCCTGACGGTGGGCCACAAGGAACTGAAGGAGCTGTGGGACTGGAATGTCAGCGTCGCCTACAAGTGGCTGGAGTCGGACGCCGTCATCGACGCCTTCACCGACTCCGATTTTGGCCTCGGCGGCACCAATCTCAAGGGTTACATCATCGGCGCCAGCCTTGCTCTCGGCCCGAAAGTTTGGGCCTCGGCGCGCTGGATGAGCGCCAACGAGGTGGCCGGCGCCCCCTACGCGGTCGACGTCCTTCAGGTCGACCTCAACGCGAAGTTCTGACCATGCGGACCTTCGCAAACATCGCCGCCATCACGCTGGCCATCCTGGTGCCGGCGTCGGCGCAGGCGCAATCGGATGCCGACCGCCTGCGCGAAGCCTTGCGCAGAGCCACCCTGCAGGTGCGCCAGCTCGAAGACCAGCGTGCCGTTCTGCAGGCCAAGCAAGCCGAAGCCGAGCGCGAGCGCGACCGGCTGAAGAAGGAGACCACCGCGCTGAAGGCGCAGGTGAAGGAGGTCGACCAGGCCTATCGGCAGGCGGTCGAGGACTTCAACCAGCGGCTCGGCGAGCGCGACGAGATGCTGGAGCGCTGGAAGAACGCCTATTCGGAAGCCGCGGGCGTGGCCCGCGCCAAGGATGCCGAGCGCGCCAAGTTCGAACGCGAGGCGGCGGCGTTCAAGGCCAGCACCAAGAGCTGCGAGGCCAAGAATGCCGCGCTTGCCAAGACCGGCAGCGAAATCCTGGAGCGCTATGAGGCGATGAATCCGCTGGAGGCGATCGCGGTGCACGACCCGGTGTTCGGGCTCAAGCGGGTCGAGCACCAGAACACCGTGCAGGACTATCGCGACAGGATTCTCGATCAGAAGGTCACGCCATGATCACCAAGACCACCGCGGCGGGTGCCGCTCTCCTCGCTGGCTTGCTGCTCGGCTCGTCCGCGCCCGCGCTGGCGCAAGCATCGGCGCGCACACCTGCGACGCCGGCGCGGCCGCTGCCGCAACCCGCCGAGGCGGGCAAGGGCGACGTGATCGCCCGCGTCGGCGACACCGACGTCACCGCCGAGGAGATCCGCACGGTGATCGGCTTGCTCGACCCCCGTCAGCAGGCGGCGCTGGCGCGCGATCCGGCGCTGCTCAGCCAGACGGTGCGCACGCTGCTCGCCAACCGGGTGGTGCTCAAGGAGGCGCTGGACAAGAAGTGGGACCAGCGGCCCGCTGTCATGGCCCAGATCGAGCTGGCGCGCGAGAACGCGATCATCGACAGCTATCTGCGGTCGCTGACCACGCCGCCCGCCGACTATCCGGGCGACGCCGACCTCAAGGCGGTCTATGACGCCAACGCCACCGCCTTCCTGGTGCCGCGCCAGTTCCAGATCGCCCAGATCTTCGTCGCCGTGCCCAAGGATGCCGACAAGGCGGCCGAGGACAAGGCGCGCCGCAGGCTGGACGATATGCTGAAGAAGCTCAGGCAGCCGGGCGCCGATTTCGCGGCGCTGGCCAGGAGCGAGTCCGACGACGCCGGCAGCGCCGAGAAGGGCGGCGAACTCGGCTGGCTCGCCGAGGCGCAGCTGCGGCCGGAGATCGCGAGCCAGATTGTCGGCTTGGCCAAGGCGGGGATCACCGAGCCGATCCGGCTCGACGACGGCTGGCACGTGATCAAGCTGATGGACACCAAGGCGTCCCACACCCGGCCGATGGAGGAGGTGCGCGAGGCGCTGGTCGAGCGCATGCGCACCGAGCGCACGGAGGCCAACCGGCGCGCCTATGTCAGCGGGCTGCTGAAGCAGAACCCGCCGGCGGTCAACGAGCTGGCGCTGTCGCGGCTGCTCGCCGCGTCCCCGGCCGCTGCGCCGTCGCGGTGAGCGATATGCCACACGGTTTCTGCTCGGTCGGCTCGGAACGGTCGTCGGACGGAAACCACCTTTTTTCCCTCTCCCCTTGGGGGAGAGGGGGCCGAGCGATCTTCAGATCGCGAGGCGGGTGAGGGGTGAATCTTCAAGCGCGCGTCCGCACGTACCCCTCGCCCGGCTCAACCTCCTGACGCACGGTCTCGCCACCCTCTCCCACAAGAGCCTGCGCCCGGGCGCGCGCAAGCGCGGCCCGGGTGAGAGAGGGGAAGAAGGAAGCCGGCTGGTCGCCAGGAAACCGCACGCCTTGTTGGCAACCGCCGGCTCACCTGACCTGGGTGAGCGGCGGAGCGCAACGTGCCAGGATGCGGGGCAGGGTGGGGGAGGAGTCCTCTTGCAGGGCGGCGCCGGCCAGATAGCCGAACTGCAGCGCCACCGCCGCAGCGAGCATGGCGCCGAGGATCGTCCACACGCCGGCCTGCGCGGCAAGGGTCGCGGCCAGGATGGCCGGAAGCGCGACCAGCATCACCGGCACCAGCACGCGCACCCGGAAGCGCGTTCCGAGAAGGGCGCCGAACAGCAAATGGCAGAGCACAAGCGAGGCGATCATCGGGCAACTCCCTGAGCGCGGGTTCGGCATCATCATCCGAGTCGGACCTTTCCCAAGGGTTTCAGGGCAAGTTACGGATATCTCGGCGCCTCAAATGATGCGTAGCAGCCTGAAGCGCCCCTTAACGGAACCGCCGGCATTCGACCGATTCCCCAGCCGCGCGCGGTGCCGTTGCACACGGCTTCCGCTGGATCGGCCCGGTCCCTTCTTCCCCTCTCCCCTTGCGGGAGAGGGTGCCGAGCGATCTTAGAGATCGCGAGGCGGGTGAGGGGTGAATCTTCAGGCGAGTGCCCGCATTTACCCCTCACCCGGCTCGACCTCGCTGACGCTCGGTTTCGCCACCCTCTCCCGCAAGAGCCTGCGCCCGGGCGCGCGCAAGCGGGGGCCGGGTGGGAGAGGGAAGAAAGAGAGCGGCCCTCGGCCGGCGACTGTTTCGAACCGAACGACCCGGCATCGTTCTCACGCGCGCCGGTAGACGTCGTCGAAGCGGGCGATGTCGTCCTCGCCGAGATAGCTGCCGGTCTGCACCTCGATGATCTCGAGCGGGATGCGGCCGGGATTGGCCAGCCGGTGGCGGGCGGTGGCGGGGATGAACACCGACTCGTTCTCCTGCACCAGCTCGACCGTGTCGCCGACCGTCACCTCGGCGGTGCCGCGCACCACCACCCAGTGCTCGGCGCGGTGCAGATGGCGCTGCAGCGACAGCACGCCGCCCGGCTGCACCACGATGCGCTTGACCTGGAAGCGCGAGCCGCGGTCGATGCTGTCATAATGGCCCCACGGGCGCACGCCGCGGCGGTGCTCGCTGGCCTCGCGGCGGTTCGAGAGCCGGTTGACCAGCGCCTTGACGTCCTCGCAGCGGCCGCGGTCGGCCACCAGCACGGCGTCGGGCGTCGTCACCACCACCAGATTTTCGATCCGGTCGATCACCGTCAGCCCGTCGTCGGAATAGACGAGGCAGCCCTTGGAGTCGAAGATCGCGGCATCGCCGGTCGCGGCATTGCCTTGCCGGTCGTGCTCGGCGATCGCGAACACCGCGTCCCACGAGCCGATGTCCGACCAGCGGAAGGTGCTCTCCACCACCGCCGCCGCCTCGGTCTTCTCCATCAGCGCGTAGTCGATGGAGATGCGCGGGGCGCGGGCGAACGCCTCGGCGTCGAGCCGCAGGAAATGCCCGTCGGCGATCGCGCCCGCGGCCGCGGCCTGGGTCGCCTCGGCGAGGTCCGGCTGGAAGCGGGCGAGCTCGGCGGCCATCACGTCGGCGCGGAACACGAAATTGCCGGAGTTCCACAGATAGCCGGCGGCGACATAGTCCGCCGCCGTCGCCGCGTCCGGCTTCTCGACGAAGGCCTCGACCGCGAACACGCCCTCGACCGGGAGCGCGGCCCCCCGGCGAATATAGCCGTAGCCGGTCTTGGGCTCGGTCGGCCGGATGCCGAAGGTGACGATGTGCCCGGCGGCGGCAGCCTGCTCGGCCGCCCGCACCGCGTCGAGATACAGCGCCTCGTCGAGGATCACATGGTCGGCGGCCATCGCCAGCACCGCCGAGTCGGGGGCGCGCAGCGCCGCGACGGCGGCACCGGCGGCGATCGCCGCCGCCGAGTCGCGCCGCGCCGGCTCCAGCACCACGGTCGGCGCGAGGCCCAGCGCCTCGGCCTGCTGCAGGGCGAAGAAGCGGAAGGCCTCATTGGTGATGACGATCGGCGGCGCGAACATCGCCGGATCGGCGACCCGCGCCAGCGCCTGCTGGTAGGTCGAGCGCTCGCCGATCAGCGGCAGGAACTGCTTGGGCATGCCGTCCCGCGACACGGGCCACAGCCGCGTGCCGGAGCCGCCGGCGAGAATGAGGGGCGTCAGGGTCATGGTCTCTGCAACCGGAAGATACAGGCTTCACTGTTCACATCCCGCCTTGTGCCGCAAGGCCGGATTTGTTTCCAGTGCCGCGATCGGACGCCGGATGTACGCGGCGGGCATGATGGCGGGCGAGCGGTGCGGTTCCCGCTTGATCAGTCCGGAACAACGGCTGTCCGGAAGGCGCGCCTTTTCCCTCTCCCCTTGTGGGAGAGGGTGCCGAGCGATCATCAGATCGCGAGGCGGGTGAGGGGTGAATCTCTCAGCGTATGCAACAGGTACCCCTCACCCGGTGCGACCTCGCTTTCGCTCGGTCGCACCACCCTCTCCCACAAGGGGAGAGGGAAGAAAAGGAGCCGCATTGATCACCCGGAAACCATTTGGAACACCACACCACACCCAATATCACGAGACCTTCATCACGGAGCCTTCCAGCGCCCCGAGATCTGCTCCTCGATCACCTTGACGACGAACAGCGGCGCGAGAACCAGATAGCGCCGCCACAGCCGGCGCGGCTCGCTGGCGAGGCGGTGCAGCCATTCCAGCCCGTTGTCGCGCATCCAGGGAGGCGCGCGCCGGACGAGGCCGGAATGGAAATCGAACGCCGCGCCGACGCCGAGCAGCACGCCGTGCGGCAGGTGCGGCGCCGCCTTCATCATCCAGTATTCCTGCTTCGGCGTGGACAGGCCGACCCAGATGATGTCCGGCGCAGCCTGCCGGATGATCTCGATCTCGCGCGCCTCCTCCGGCGACAGCGGCGCGTCGGCCTCGATGCTGCGCATCGGCGGGCTGAAGGTGCCGGCGATCTGCAGCCCGGGATAGGTCTGCGTCAGCCGCTCGACCAGCGTCTCGGCGACGCCCGGCTTGCCGCCGAAGAAGAAGTGGCGAAGCCCGGTTCCCGCCGAGGCGCGGCAGACCTCCGCCATCAGGTCGGCGCCGGGCACGCGGCCGATCCGCGACCCGAACCCGCGCAGCCGGCCGACCCAGGTCAGCGGCATGCCGTCCGGCACCACGAGGCTCGCCCGCTCGTGCAAAGCGAGCAGCGCGGGATTTTGCAGCGCCAGCATGAGGCCGTGCACGTCGCGCACGAACACCGTCTTCGCCGGCCCCGACCGGCCCCAGCCGGTGACGGTGTCGACCGCCCCGGCCATATCCACCAGGCTCACCGGCACGCCGAGAACGCGCAGCGTCCCGCGGTCGACCGCCTCGCGCGTGGCCACGTCGATTGCGCTCATGGCGTGCTCCCTTGCGCGCGCTCGGCGAGGAACCAGTCGAGGCTTTCGCGCAGCCCGTCCTTCAGCGGAATGGTTGGCGACCAGCCGAGGCTGCGGATGCGGCCGATGTCGAGCAGCTTGCGCGGCGTGCCGTCGGGCTTGGTCAGGTCGTGGACGATCTCGCCCGCGAAGCCGGCAATCTCGCACACCAGCCGCGTCAGCTCCAGAATGGTGACGTCCTCGCCGCAGCCGATATTGATGGGAAGGGCGTCCGAATAGACCTTCATCAGGTGGACGCAGGCATCGGCGCAGTCGTCGACATGCAGGAACTCGCGGCGCGGCGCGCCGGTGCCCCAGACGACGATCTCGCGGTCGCCGCGCGTCTTCGCCTCCCACACCTTGCGGATCAAGGCCGGCGCGACGTGGCTGGAGGCGAGGTCGAAATTGTCGCCCGGCCCGTAGAGATTGGTCGGCATCGCCGAGATGAAGTCGCAGCCGTGCTGGCGGCGAAACGCCTGCACCAGCTTGATGCCGGCGATCTTGGCGATGGCGTACCACTCGTTGGTCGGCTCAAGCGGCCCGGTGAGCAGCGCCTCCTCAACGATCGGCTGCTCGGCGAACTTCGGATAGATGCACGACGAGCCGAGGAACAGGAGCTTCCCGACCCCGGCGCGGTGCGCCGCCTCGATGACGTTCGCCTCGATCATCAGGTTGTCGTAGAGAAAATCGGCCGGATGCGTGGCGTTGGCGAGAATGCCGCCGACCTTCGCCGCCGCCAGGAACACCGCGTCGGGCCTGTGCTCCGCGACCCACGCCGACACCGCGGCCTGGTTCTTCAGGTCGAGCGCGGCGCGCGCGGCGGTGAGCACCTCGCAGTCCTCGCGCGCGAGCCGGCGCACGATCGCCGCGCCCACCATGCCGCGGTGGCCCGCCACCCAGACGCGCTTGCCGGCGAGCGGATAGGGTGCCATCTCACGCATCCTTCATGATGATGGCGGACTGCATCACCTTGAGATCCTCGCGCACCATCTCGCGAACGAGCTCGCGCACCGAAGTCTCGTGCCGCCAGCCGAGCCTGGCGTGCGCCTTGCGGGGATCGCCGATCAAGAGGTCGACCTCGGTCGGCCGGAAGTAGCGCGGATCGACCTCGACCAGCACACGGCCGCTCTCGGCATCGATGCCCTTCTCGTCGACGCCATTGCCCTGCCATTCGATGCGGATGCCGACATCCTCGAACGCCCATTCGGCGAAGCTGCGCACCGAGGTCGTCTCGCCGGTGGCGAGCACGTAGTCGTCGGGCTCCGCCTGCTGCAGCATCAGCCACATGCCGCGCACATATTCGCGGGCGTGGCCCCAGTCGCGCTTGGCGTCGAGATTGCCGAGATAGAGCGTCTGCTGCCGTCCGAGCTTGATGGCGGCGACGGCGCGGGTGATCTTGCGGGTGACGAAGGTCTCGCCGCGCAGCGGGCTCTCATGGTTGAACAGGATGCCGTTGGAGGCGTGCATGCCATAGGCCTCGCGGTAGTTGACCACGATCCAGTAGGCGTAGAGCTTGGCGGCGGCATACGGGCTGCGCGGATAGAACGGCGTCGTCTCGCGCTGCGGCGTCTCCTGCACCAGACCGTAAAGCTCGGAGGTCGAGGCCTGATAGAACCGCGTCTTGCGCTCCAGGCCGAGGATGCGGACCGCTTCGAGCAGCCGCAGCGTGCCGAGCGCATCGGCATTGGCGGTGTATTCCGGCGTCTCGAACGACACCTGCACGTGGCTCTGGGCGGCGAGATTGTAGATCTCGTCGGGCTGGCACTGCTGGACGATGCGGATCAGATTGGTCGCATCGGTCATGTCGCCATAGTGCAGCATGAAGCGCAGGTCGGGGTCGTGCGGATCCTGGTAGATGTGCTCGATGCGGCCGGTGTTGAACGAGGACGAGCGCCGCTTGATGCCGTGGACGGTGTAGCCCTTTTCCAGCAGCAGGTCGGCGAGATAGGCGCCGTCCTGGCCGGTGACGCCGGTGACCAGGGCGACCTTGCCGTTCGACGGAACCTGGCCATTCGACGGAACTTTGGCGGACATGCAAACCTCGGATCGACGGGAAGGGACGGCGGACGAGACGGATCGGCTTCAGGTCTGGTCAGGCCAGGATTAAGTCGCAGGCGTCCGCCGGCCGGGCTGGCGATTCATCGCGGGGATCCTTCGATGACGTAGAGGTCCTTCGATGACGCAGTGGTCCATTCGACGAAGCACCCGCGATGTGAGCGGCACGCCGCCGTGGCGCTGGGGCCGCGCGGCGCTGACATCCCACGCCGCCGGCTCCGCACTTCGAGTGGAGCGAATTTGGCGTCTGGGTCCCGGCTGCGGCGCCCTCTGTCTCAACTGCCAAATTCAGAAGCTCCACGAGACTCAAGCGGTTGCTAGTGGTCCTTTGGTTCCGGCATTTGCCCAGGAGTTTGTCGCGGGCAGGATACAAATGTCGGAAGTGGACCGTCACGCCAAAATCGGCTGAAGATCCTCGTCGCCTCCGGTTCTGCACGTCAACCGTGGCGGCCGCGACATCCCTAGAGCGCGTTTGCGAAGCGCGTGTGACCCATTGTCAGGTCAAACGGCCCAGACGCCATGAAATGAAACTGGCCTCATTCTGGACCTCTATCAAGGCAAGATTTCGCCGGCTTCATTTTTGCGCGCGGCGATCTTTCTGCAACCTTAGAGTTTGCTGATTTCATCGGAACACGCGGGGCGTGCCGGTGGCGAACCAGTGCGCCGCTGCGCTTACGGGCGCCGGCCGCCGGCCGGGCCGACCGCCGCCTCATAGACCGCAAGAAGCGCGCGCAGCGACTGCTCCGGCGTGAAGGCCTGCTCGTAGGAGGCCCTGGCGTTGCGGCCGAGCACGGCGGCCCGCGCGGGGTCGGCGGCAGCCGCATCCACCACCGCTGCGAGCGAGGCCGGGTCGCCGGCAATGGCGTGCAGGCCGTTGACGCCGTCCTGGATCAGCTCCTGCAGCGAGCCGATGCGCGAGGCGATGATCGGCAGGCCGGTACCGAACGCCTCCGCCACCACCCGCGGGCAGCCCTCGAACACGATCGACGGCACCACCAAAAAGCGGTGGCGGCGCATGGCGGCCAGCACCTCGGCGGCGTTCTTCGGCCCGAGAAAGGTGACGGTCGGCGACTGCGCCGCGCGCACCGCCTCGATCTCCGGCCCGTCGCCGATGATGGTGAGCGGCGTCTTCGCCGTCTTCCACGCCTCGAGCAGGACGAAGATCCCTTTCTCGAAGCTGAGCCGGCCGACATAGAGCACGCCGGCCTTGGCGCCGTCGCCGGCGGCGGGGCCGGGATCGGGCACGAAGTTCGGCTTCACCACCAGTTGCTCGGCCGGAAAGCCGGCGGCGATGAACTCCGCGCGCGCGAAGTCGGACATGGTGATGAAGAGCCGCACCTTGCGCGGCCAGGTCCGGAGCGCCCGGTGCAGCATCACCGTATTGGCCGCCGCCAGCGAGCCGGGCAGCGAATTGCGATAGCAGCGGTGCACCACCGCCCAATAGGGCGAGCCCTCGACGCACAGGCTGCACGGCACGCCGTTGCGCACCCGAAGGCCGCTCGCGCACAGCGTGCGGTAATTGTGCAGCGTGGCGACCACCGGCACGCCTTCGTCGCGGCAGGCGTCGAGGATCGACGGCGTCAGCAGCGGGAACAGATTGTGGACGTGCACCACGTCCGGCCGGTCGCGCCGGAGCTGGGCGGCGAAGGCCGCGCGCGCCCGCCGGCTGTAGGGCGCCTCAAGGCCGCTGCGCAGCCGGGCGCCGAAGCCGGTGATGTGGTCGTTGGTGACGACGTGGGTGGTCACCGTCAGCCCGGCGTCGGCGAGCAGCGCCCGCTCGGCGTCGAAGACGGCATCCTCCCCGCCATAGTGCTGGTAGCGATTGTGCGCGAGGAGAACTTTCATCGGTCCGGTCCGCAGCGGCGCGCCGCCGGGGGGCGGGGCAGGGGGCAGCGATCGCCCGCCACGGCGATTGGCATATCGCGGTGACAGAAGGAAGACGCGCCGGCCGCGCGGCGCCGTTAACCCTTCGTTTACGAAGTTGCGGCGCGCGCCGTTAGGGGCGTGTTAACCTCCGCCCTGACGAGCCCGCGTGCGGGCCGTCGGCAGAATGCGGGGGTCGCGTCATGTCGCCGGAAACCGTTCAGAATTTCATCGCGCTGGGTCTTGGCTTCGCCATCGCCGGCATGCTGTCCACCGGCTACCAGATGCTGGTTGCCCGCCCGGCGAGCTTCCACGCGCTGCTGACGGGCAATGCGGCGGCCTACGCGCACGTGCCGTTCCTGGTGTTCGCGGCGCCCTTCATCATCGTCCGCAACACGGTGCGGCGCGAGCGCTTCGAGAACAACAACCCGATCGGCGTGGCGCTGGCGACGATGATCGCCGGCTTCTGGAGCCTGATGTCGGGTACCACCGTCATCGTGATGTTGCGCGCGCTCGGCCTTGTTTGATACGGAGTTCGGAGGTCTGCCCGAATGGCGGCCGGGCGAGACGAGCTTGTGGCGGATGCCCTCTTTCCCTCTCCCCTTGTGGGAGAGGGTGCCGAGCGATCGAGAGATCGCGAGGCGGGTGAGGGGTAGAATTGAGCGAGCTTGAAGAGACCCCTCACCCGGCTCGACCTCGTTTCACTCGGTCTCGCCACCCTCTCCCACAAGGGGAGAGGGAAGAAGGTGCGCGGCTCCCGGCCGGCGGCGATTTCCGGTCGATCAACCGCCAAACCATGGTCCTGCGCGGAGGAAGTCATGCCGATCTATGCGCTCGATGGCATCAGCCCGGAAGTCCCGCCGCCCGGCCGCTGTTGGGTGGCGCCCGACGCCGTGCTGATCGGCCGTGTCCGGCTTGAGGACGAGGCGAGCGTGTGGTGGCGCTCGGTGCTGCGCGGCGACAACGAGCTGAT
Source organism: Blastochloris sulfoviridis (assembly GCF_008630065.1). Lineage (GTDB taxonomy): Bacteria > Pseudomonadota > Alphaproteobacteria > Rhizobiales > Xanthobacteraceae > Blastochloris > Blastochloris sulfoviridis. The sequence goes on along the minus strand of NZ_VWPL01000001.1, from coordinate 172,699 downwards.
CCAGGTCGGCGCCCGCTCGAACGTCCAGGACGGCGCCATGCTGCACACCGACATGGGCTTTCCGCTCGCCATCGGCGCCGACTGCACCATCGGCCACCACGCCATCCTGCACGGCTGCACGGTGGGCGAGGGCTCGCTGATCGGCATGGGCGCCACCCTGCTCAACGGCGTGGTCATCGGCCGCGGCTGCCTCGTCGGCGCCAATGCGCTCATCACCGAGGGCAAGACGTTTCCCGATTTCTCGCTGATCGTCGGCGCGCCGGCCCGCGCCGTCCGCGCCCTCGATCCTGAGGCGGTGGCGCGGCTCGCCAAGTCCGCCACCGGCTACGTCGCCAACTGGAAGCGCTACGCCGCCGGCCTGACCTGCCTCGATCCCCCGCCCGGACGCTGACCGGACGGGCCATCGCCCGGCCTTATGCCAACGGCCGCGAAGGCGGGCCGTTGGTTCCGGTCGCGGATTTTCGCGAAATCTTTGATTTCCGAAAAGGAAATCCGCGAGACTCAACGGCCCCGCGCGTCAGCGTCCGGGGCCGTTCGTATTGAGGCCTGCTTAGGGCCTGCGATCCGAGGCGGTGACCGGCGTCCGCGGCCGGCTGTCGCCGAGCGCCACCCAGCTGTTCGGGTTGGACTGGCTCTGCCGTTTCACGAAGCGATAGCCGGTGTCGTACCAGGGCAGGATGTCGGCGACCTGATTGTCGAGAACGAACTCGCCGTGGTCGGTACGCACGGTGAGAACCGCGTGACCCTCGTCGCGCTGGTCGCGCACCACGGTGATCAGCAGCGCCTCGCGCGGCCAGCCGGCGTCCAGCAGCAGCCGGCGCTTCAGCAGCACATAGTCCTCGCAGTCGCCGCGATCGACCGGATAGGTCCAGTACTCCACCTTGCCGTAGACATCGACGTCGGTGGCGGGCTGGATCATGGCGTTGACGTGGTCGTTGATCTCGACGAGCTGGCTCCAGGTCGGCGCGGTCAGCCGCACGTCACGCGGCTCGCTCGGCCCGCCGCGGCAGTCGTCCGCATGCTCGCTGCAGAACTGCACCCAGCCCATGGGCGGGCGGGCATAGTCGCCGACGCCGATATAGATCGGCTTCTCGGTCAGCGCCCGGATCACCGGAGCCGGACGGATGGGCGCAGCACTCGCCGAATCGTGTCCGAAGAACACGCTCATGACGAGCAAAACAAGGCCGCCTGCGCCGGCGGCTCCTACCGCCCCAGCTTTGTACCGATATCGCGAAGTGGAAGTCTCTGTCATGTCCATTTGACCCTCCCCGGGGCAAGGACAAGGCTGCCGCAAATACTTTGAATGCGCGCTAAGCGCTGAAATCAATATTTATGAAATGTTGAATCGAATGCGCGGAAAATGATCGTACAATTTGCAGAAACTGAATCGCGAGCTTGAATCGAAGGAGACGCGAATTTTCGGCGAAAGCGATGCGACTTCGATTCAAATTCGCGGGATCGGGGGCAGCCGCGACAGCAATCCCGGCCGCACCGCCTTACCCCCGCCGGCCGGGGCGCGCCTCCGACCACAGCAGCACGAGGCCGGTGGCGACGATCACCGTCGCGCCGACCAGCGTCTGCACGTCGGGCACCTCGCCGAACATCAGCCAGCCCCACAGCACCGCCCAGGCGATGAAGGTGTACTGATAGGGCGCGACCAGCGAGGCCGGCGCCAGCTTCAGCGAGCGCGTCACGCACATGTGCGCGACCGACGACACGAGGCCCAGCAGCCCCAGCAGCACGAAATCGCGCATGCTCGGCTGCACCCAGCCGAACGGCACCAGCGCCGCGCCGAGGGCGAGCGCGCCGGCCGCCTGCCAGAACACCAGCGTGACGTCGGAGCTGGCGCGCAGCATCCGGCTCGCCACATTCGTCAGCGCGAACATCAGCGCCCCCACCAGCGCGCCGAGCGCCGGCAGCGACACCGAGTCGGCGGAGGGCCGGAGCGCGATCAGCACGCCGGCGAAGCCGATGGCCACCAGCAGCCAGCGCCGCCCGCCCACCCGCTCGCGCAGCACGACGGCCGAGATCACCACCACGAAGATCGGCGAGGCCATCAGGAACGTCATGGTGTCGGCGAGCGGCAGGTAGCTCAGCACCCAATAGAACAGGCCGACCTCGGTGGTTGCGGCGGCCACCCGCCCGGCCTGCAGCCAGGGCTGCTCCGGCCGCAGCACGCGCGCCATTCCTTCGCGCATCAAGAGCGGCGTCAGCATCGCCAGCGAGGCGGCGGAGCGGATCAGCACCACCTGGCCGACCGTGTAGGTCGCCACCAGCCATTTGCCCATGGCGTCGTTGAGCGAGAACATCATGACGCCGAGCAGCATCATGCCGATGCCGGCGAGCGCGGCGTATCTGGACGAAGCGGGCATTGACGGAAACGGGGGCGGGGGAAAGTCGCTGCGTGCCCGGTTTGACGGGCCGCGTCAATGCGGGCGAAGGCTGCGGGCCGGAGGTCAGAACCCCGGGTCGGGGATGCGCAGCTCCTCCTCCAGCGTCGAGAGCTGCTGGTAGCGGGCGAACTCGACGGCGAATCCGTTTTCGAGCTGGCGAACCACCCGCGCCGGGGTGCGCCCGAGGGTGATGCGGGTGCCGACCGGCGGCCGAATCTCGCTGCGCACCGCGGCGCCCGACAGCGACACGTCGACCACCAGGCACGGGAAGGTCGAGCCGGTGGGCAGCGTGATGATCGAGCGCGGATCGCGCGGCGCCAGCCGGGCGTGGCGGCGGTCTTCCGGCAGGCCGAGCTTGCCGCGGTTGGCCAGCCACGTCAGTACCTCGGCGAGCTTTTCGCGCCGGCGCAGGGTGCCCGAGATGGTCATGGCGAAGCCGTGCTCGAACACGCGGGCGACGCTGCCCTCGATTCGGCCGATCTGGTCGATGTAGGCGACCACGCGCTCGCCCTTGCGCGGCAGCACCGGCGCGATCAGCGCCACGCCGCCCGGCGACATGTTGATCGTCTGGCAGGGATATTCCTGCTGGTCCTCCAGCATGAAGCGGCCGAGCAGCGTCACCGGGACGCGCTGGTGGCGTCGCCGTTCAGCCGTGTTCAGCCGGAGTTTATGCGCAGCGTCGGCCATGGTCCGGCGTTGAGGCTGGAGTCGAGGTTCCCTATGGCATTAGCATGTTCGCGTTTGGTTAACACCGCGTAAGCTTCCGGTGGGGAGCGTTCACATATTTGGCAAGGAGTCAGGCGGATGCCGCGCCGGCCCCGGCAACGCGCGGGGGAAGCGCACGGTCGGCGGCCTCGCACGGGTGGTGCGCGTTGCTCAGGTTTTGCGCGGTGCCCAGATCCTGCGCGGTGCCCAGATCCTGCACGTTGCGCAGCGAGCGGATCCGCAGGCTGCGCAACGGATCGCGCGCCAGCCACCACGGCAGGGCCGTGCCGACCAGCCCGCCGAGCAGCCGCTCGTGGGTCTCGCCATCCACCCGGAGCGGCAGCAGCAGGAGCTGCAAATCGAGCTCGCCATGGCTGGCGCTGCGGCCGACCAACGCGGCGAGCGCCGGACTCTGGGCATCGGCGATGCCCTCGACCAGCGCCGCGGCCGCTGCCCGCCCGGCCGGCTCGAACAGCGCGACGAAGCCCTGGCCGCGCAGCTCCCGGTCGAACAGCGCGCAGACCCGCGAGCCGGCCACCCGCACCGGATGCCCGGCGCCGGGATCGAACGCCAGCACCAAGGCATCGGGCAGCACGCCCGGAATGGCGGCGGGCGACAGCATGGCCCGTTCGGGGGCGCGGCCGTTGCCCTTCAGCCGGGTCCACTCCGCAAACAGATCCCGCAGGATCGGGTGTTTCATAATGCGGCTCCGTTGCGGCCGGCGCGTCCCGAGGGGAACGGTGCGGCCAGGCCTCGGTCGTCTCCGCACACCTGGGGTGCCAAGGCGGAGAAAATTCGGCGGGCGACGCCTATCGCGCCCCGACCGTTAAGCGGGGGCTATCGGCATGTGTGCAATTTGATGGGTTGGCGGCTATCCACAGGCTGCACGCCAGCGGGTCTGCCTTGCGCACCGGCGCGGTCCGGGCCATGCCTTGACGTCCGGATGGCGGGCGCCCACCGCTTGCCTTCGGCTGCCGGTCCCGCCGGTCCGCTTCGCCCCTGGGGCGGATACCGTCGCGACGACATCCATACGGGAGTGACCATGGACGCCTTCAACCGCCCGCGCGCAGAGCCGATGTTCAACGTGCCCCAGGTGGTGCTGGCGCTGACCGGCGCCATGGTGGTCGTGCATCTCGTCCGGGAGCTGGTCGGGCGGGACGCCAGCGTCGACATCCTGCTCTATTTCGCCTTCATCCCGGCCCGCTACGGCGGCGATGCCATGGGCTTCGTCGAATGGCCGGGCGGGGTGGCCGCCGACGTGTGGACCTTCGTCACCTACGCGTTCCTGCATGCCGACTGGGCGCACGTGACCATCAACAGCGTGTGGCTTCTCGCCTTCGGCTCGCCGGTGGCCTGGCGGTTCGGCGCGGCGCGCTTTCTCGGCTTCTTCGTCATGACCGCGGCGGCCGGCGCCGCTGCTCATCTGGCGCTGCACATCGGCGAGCCGCAGCCGCTGGTCGGGGCCTCGGCGGCGCTGTCGGGCTGCATGGCGGCGGCGGCGCGCTTCGTGTTCGAGGCCGGCGGGCCGCTGGGCGCCTTCCGCGCCCACGGGGCTGCGGCCTATCGCGTGCCGGCGCTGCCGCTCGCCCAGGCGCTGCGCGATCCGCGCATCGTCGCCTTCCTGGCGGTGTGGGTGCTGCTCAATTTCCTGTTCGGCCTGGGCAGCCTCGGCAGCGACTTCGCCGGCAGTTCCATCGCCTGGGAGGCGCATCTCGGCGGCTTCGTCGCCGGTCTCGTCGGCTTCGCGCTGTTCGACCCGATCGGCGGACGGACGTAGTCATCCGCACGACCGCATCACGCCAGGGCTGCCAGCGCGGCCTTGATGTCCGGCAGCGCCGCCTCGGTGGCGATGCGGCCGGCCTCGATGGTCTCGGCCGCCCGGTGGAAATCGAACAGGCCGATGCGCCCCACCTTGGGGCCGATCAGCACGTCGGGCGGATCGCCGGCCAGCCGCGAGCGGGAGATGCGGTCCTGCATCACGCTGTAGGCTTCCACCATCACCGTCGGCAGGCCGGGCACGCCGCTCTGGGTTTCGAGCAGGCGGCGGCGGGTCAGGCGGTCCTGGCGGAACGTGCTGGCGCGCCGTTGCCGCCACCGCACCTTCTCCTCGCCCTCCGAGCCGTCGGTGCCGAAGGCCGGGATCACCCCGCTGCGGCCGCCCAGCGTCTCGGTGTTGAGGTTGACCGCGATCACCAGCCGGGCGCCGAGCGCGCGGGCGGCGCTGACCGGCACCGGATCGACCAGCGCGCCGTCGACCAGCCAGCGCCCGGCGATCCGCACCGGCGGGAACACGCCGGGCAGGGCGTAGGAGGCGCGCATCGCCGGCACCAGCCCGCCGCGCGTCAGCCACACCTCGTGCCCGGTGCCGAGCTCGGTGGCGACGGCGGCGAACGGGCAGGGCAGGGACTCGATGTCGAGGTCGCCGATCTCGCGCACCAGCAGCCGCGCCAGCCGCTCGCCGCTGACCAGCCCGCCGGCCAGCGAGACGTCCACCAGCCCGAAGAGGCGGCGCCGGTTGAGCCGGCGCGCCCACGCCTCGATCGCCTCAAGCTTGCCGCAGGCGTGGCAGCCGCCGACCACCGCGCCGATCGAGGTGCCGGCGATCACGTCGGGCACGATGCCGGCATCCGCCAGCGTATTCAGCACGCCGATATGCGCCCACCCGCGCGCGGCACCGCCCCCCAGCACCAGCCCGAGCGTCGGGCGGGGGTGCCGGGGCTCGGCGCGCGGAACCTCCTCCGGCGGGGCGGGGCGGGCACGGCCGCGGCGCATCATGGCGAAAAGAGCGCGCCGACGCGGGCGCGGGCGCTGAAGTTCGCGTTCGGCGTTCATCGATGCCTCGGCCTGCGGGGGCAGGCGTCACTGCGTGCAGATAGGCCACAACTGTGACAAAACGCGGAACCGGTCACGAACGGCGGTAGACGGCGGCCGGATCGAACCGCCGCTCGCCGTCGACCAGCTCCATCTCCAGCGCGGGCGAGGGCGCCCGGCCGAGCGGGATGCGGCGGTAGAAGCAGCTCTTGCGGCCGGTGTGGCAGGCGGCCTCGCCGGTCTGCTCCACCGCCAGCCACACCGCGTCCTGGTCGCAGTCGACGCGCAGGTCGGTCACGCGCTGCAGGTGGCCGGAGGTCTCGCCCTTCTTCCACAGCGCCTGGCGCGAGCGTGACCAATAGTGGGCGAACCCGGTCTCGATGGTCAGCGCCAGCGCGTCGGCGTTCATGTGCGCCACCATCAGCACCGTTCCGTCGCCGGCATCGGTGACCACGGCGGTCACCAGCCCGTCGGCGTCGAACTTCGGGGCGAGGGCAAGGCCCTCCTCGATCTCGGCGGCGGTACCGCGCGGCGAGAAGCGTTGGCGTTCAGCGGACATGTTGTTCCCCGGGCGAAAAGTCACCCGCGTCCCTGGCGCAGCAGGGTCATGAAGCGCGCCTGCTCGGCCGGGTCGTCGCGGAACACGCCGGTGAACTGGGTGGTGAGCGTCGAGGCGCCGGCCTTCTGCACGCCGCGCATGGTCATGCACATGTGCTCGGCCTCGATCAGCACCGCCACGCCGCGCGGCTTCAGCACGTCGTCGATCGTGGTGATGATCTGCGCCGTGAGATGCTCCTGGGTCTGCAGCCGGCGCGCGAAGGCATCGACGATGCGGGCGATCTTCGACAGGCCGACCACCCGGTCGACCGGCACATAGGCGATATGCGCCTTGCCGAAGAACGGCACCATGTGGTGCTCGCAGTGCGAGTGGAACGGGATGTCGCGCACCAGCACCATGTCGTCATAGCCGCCGGTCTCGGAGAAGGTGCGCTCCAGGAACGCCGCGGCGTCCTCGCGATAGCCGCGGTAGAGCTCCTCATACGCCTTGACGACGCGGGCCGGCGTGTCGATCAGCCCCTCGCGGGCCGGATCGTCGCCGGTCCAGGCGATCAGCGTGCGCACGGCGGCTTCCGCCTCCGCGCGGCTCGGCCGCGCCACCGGGGCCGGTGGCTGAGAGGGATCGTCCTTGGCCTTGGGGAACAGGGGGGCGACGCTGGCGTCCATCGAGGTCTCCGTTCGACGGCGCGGGGGAAACGCGCCGGGTGTCACCGGGATCGGCTCGCTCGTGTACGGGGCAGGGCCTGAACCGGACCACCGCGCCGCACACCACGCGCCGGCGAGCTTGCCGCCGTCGCGTCCGCACATCCATATATGTTATCGTCGCACCCCGAACAGGCCGGTAGGGCCAACATCCCGGCCAAGATCACGTTTGCGCGATGCTCAACGACGTCTACAACCTCCGCATCCTCGAACTGGCGGGAACCATCCCGCGCATCGGCCGGCTGGCCGAGCCGCACGCCAGTGCCACCGCCCATTCCAAGCTCTGCGGCTCGACGGTCACCGTCGACCTCAGGATGGAGGGCGGCGTGGTGACCGATTTCGCCCATGAGGTGAAGGCCTGCGCGCTCGGACAGGCCTCGTCCTCGATCATGGCGCGCAACATCATCGGCTCGAACGCCGAGGAGCTGCGCCATCTGCGCGAGACCGTGCGCCGCATGCTGAAGGAGCAGGGCGCGCCGCCCGCCGGCAAATGGGCCGACATCGAGGTGCTGGAGCCGGTGCGCGACTACAAGGCGCGCCACGCCTCGACGCTGCTCACCTTCGATGCGGTGGTCGACGCCATCGCCCAGATCGAGGCGCGCGACGCCGCCGCCGCCAAGCAGGAAGTGATGTGACGCGACGTGCGGCCCGCTTTTTCTTCCCCTCTCCCCTTGCGGGAGAGGGTGCCGAGCGATCGAAAGATCGCGAGGCGGGTGAGGGGTGAAACCGGCCCGGCTTGAAATGCCCCCTCACCCGGCGATACCTCGCTGGCGCTCGGTTTCGCCACCCTCTCCCGCGAGGGGAGAGGGTAAGGTCGCGCCCTCCGACGAGGCGGCGCAAACAGCCGATGGTGCCGTCAGGCAACAGAATCGCGGAAAGGGATGACATGTCGGCGAGGCCAGCGTGAGCCGCGTAATCCACCTGCCGGCACTCGCCGCGCGCGGGCTGATCCGCACCTACCAGCTCAGCTTCTCGATGCTGGCCGGCCGCGGCTGCCGGCATCTGCCCACCTGCTCATCCTATATGGACGAGGCGATCGCCCGCCACGGCCTGTGGGCCGGCGGCTGGATGGGCTTCGCCCGGCTGTGCCGCTGCACGCCGCTCGGCACCTCGGGGCTCGATTTCGTCTGCGAGCGGGTGCCGGATAAGGCGCGCTGGTACGTGCCCTGGCGCTACGGACTGTGGCGCTCCACCAATCCGGGGCCGGAGCCCGAGGGCTCGCTGCTGGAGGGGATCGACCTCGACCGCGCCGCGGAACGGTAATTTTGTAGGGCGCAATAGCGCAGCGTATTGCGCCGCTGGTTTCGCTGGCTGTCGTCCCGGGCAAGCAGCGAAGCTGCGCGACCCGGGACCGTTTGCAGGAAGGGGAAGCCCCTTTCCGGATAGCGATCCCGGCTCTCGCTCCGCTCGGCCGGGATGACGAAGCCCGGGCATCGTAGGGCGCAAGAGCGCAGCGTATTGCGCCGCGGCGTCATGTCGGCCGATGCTGGCGGAATACGCTGACGCTATTCCGCCCTACAGCCTTGATCTCCATAAGAAAAATTCGTACGAGGCGACGGCCCCGCGCATCAGCGCTGGGATGCCACTCGTGCCCCTCATACGGTTTCCGGCTGATCAAGCCGGAGAACCGTATGCCGTTCGCCGAAAAATTCTCATCCGATCGTTTTTCGGCGAGATCGTTTCCGGTATCCCGAAGGGATCAACCGAAAACCGTATCATAACACCTTGCCGACGCGGATGGTGCCGGGCGGCACCGGCGCCGGGTCGGCCCACTCGCCCGGCGCGTAGCCCAGCTTGAGATAGAAGCCGACCGCGGTGAGGTGGGCGTTGATGATCACCTCCGACCGCCCCTCCGCCCGCGCCTGCTCCTCGGCCAGCGCCAGCATCGCCCGGCCGTGGCCGCCGCGCTGGACGTCGTCGCGCACGGCGATCATCCGCAGGCCGACGCGCTGCGCGTCGATCTCGTCGATGCGCACCACCCCGATCACCGCGTCGCGGTATCTGAGGACGCAGGAGGTGTGGCCGGGCAGGAACTCGTCGGGGTCGTTCTTGTCGTAGGGGTGGCGCGGCAGCAGCCGGGCGAACAGCGCATCGCGCCGGATTGCATGGTAGGCCGCCCAATCCTCGGGGCTCCGGGCCGGCTCCAGGCGATAGTGTTCGAACGGGTTGGACATCTTGGCATCGCGGCGGGGCTCGTCCGGACCGAGGGCGGGCGAAGCCTTGCGTTCTTGCCAGCCGGAACCCGGCGATGCAATCGCGTCGCCCGGGACGACGGCGTTTCATGACAGGCCGTCATCCGCTGAGCGGGATATTGAACCGAGCGGGACATTGAACCGGCCGAAACACCGTATTAAGCGGAAGCCGGCGCATTTCCGCCCCGCCGCCGCCGGTCCCGGACCCGGCGCGCGCGCCTCATCCCCATTCGTCCGGCAGGCTTACCTGTGTTGTACGCAGGAGTGAGCAGGAGATATCGATGGTCACCCTGACATTTCCCGACGGCAATCAGCGCGCGTTCGAGCCCGGCATCACCGGCTTCGACGTCGCAGCTAACATCTCGAAGTCGCTCGCCAAGAAGGCGGTGGCGGTGAAGCTCGACGGCGAGTTGACCGATCTCGTCGACCCCATCGACCGCGATGCGAAGATCGAGATCGTCACCCGCGACGCGCCCGACGCGCTCGCCCTGATCCGCCATGATGCGGCGCACGTGATGGCCGAGGCCGTCCAGACGCTGTGGCCGGGAACCCAGGTCACCATCGGCCCGGTGATCGAGAACGGCTTCTATTACGACTTCCACCGCAACGAGCCGTTCACCCTCGACGACCTGCCCAAGATCGAGGCCAAGATGCGGGAGATCATCGCCCGCGATCGGCCGTTCACCAAGGAATACTGGAGCCGCGACGAAGCGAAGCAGGTGTTCCGCGACAAGGGCGAATACTTCAAGGTCGAGCTGGTCGATGCCATTCCGGACGGGCAGGACCTGAAGATCTACAAGCAGGGCGAGTGGTTCGACCTTTGCCGCGGCCCGCATTTGCGCTCCACCGGCCAGGTCGGCACCGCCTTCAAGCTGATGAAGGTGGCCGGTGCCTATTGGCGCGGCGATTCCACCAAGCCGATGCTGACGCGCATCTACGGCACCGCCTGGCAGACCCAGGACCAGCTCGACGCCTATGTGCATCAGCTTGAGGAGGCCGAGAAGCGCGACCACCGCCGGCTCGGCCGCGAGATGGACCTGTTCCATTTCCAGGAGGAGGGGCCGGGCGTGGTGTTCTGGCACCCCAAGGGCTGGACGCTGTTCCAGGGCATCACCGCCTACATGCGCCGCCGCCTGAGCGCCGACTATAAGGAGGTCAACGCGCCGCAGGTGCTCGACAAGGAGCTGTGGGAGATCTCCGGCCACTGGGGCTGGTACAAGGAGAACATGTTCAAGGTGCTGTCGGCCGGCGAGGAGACCGGCGACGAGCGGGTGTTCGCGCTCAAGCCGATGAACTGCCCCGGCCACCTGCAGATCTTCAAGCATGGGCTGAAGAGCTACCGCGACCTGCCGATGCGGCTGGCCGAGTTCGGCGTCGTCCACCGCTACGAGCCCTCGGGCGCGCTGCACGGGCTGATGCGGGTGCGCGGCTTCACCCAGGACGACGCCCACGTCTTCTGCACCGAGGACCAGCTCGCCGCGGAATGCCTGAAGATCAACGAGCTGATCCTCACCACCTACGCCGATTTCGGCTTCGAGGCCGATCTTGTGGTCAAGCTGTCGACCCGGCCGGACAAGCGCGTCGGCTCGGACGCCTCGTGGGACCACGCCGAGGAGGTGATGGGCCGGGTGCTGGAGCAGATCGCCGCCCAGTCGGGGGGCAAGATCAAGACCGCGATCAATCCGGGCGAGGGCGCGTTCTACGGGCCGAAGTTCGAGTATGTGCTGCGCGACGCCATCGGCCGCGACTGGCAGTGCGGCACCACCCAGGTCGACTTCAACCTGCCGGAGCGGTTCGGCGCCTTCTACATCGACGCCGACGGCCAGAAGAAGGTGCCGGTGATGATCCACCGCGCCATCTGCGGCTCGATGGAGCGCTTCACCGGCATCCTGATCGAGAACTTCGCCGGCCACTTCCCGCTGTGGATCGCGCCGCTGCAGATCGTGGTGGCCACCATCACCTCGGACGCCGATGCGTACGCCGAGGAGATCCTGAAGAAGCTGCGCCGGGCGGGCCTGCGCGCCGAGATCGACCTGCGCAACGAGAAGATCAACTACAAGGTCCGCGAGCATTCGCTGGCCAAGGTGCCGGTGCTCTTGGTGGTCGGCAAGAAGGAGGCCGAGACCGGCGGCGTGTCGATCCGCCGCCTCGGCAGCCAGAACCAGACCTCGGCGTCGTTCGCCGACGCGCTGGCGGCGCTGGTCGAGGAGGCAACCCCGCCGGACGTCAAGCGCGAGCGCGCAGCGGGGTAACCGTGAGTGGGCCGGAACGCAATGGTCTTGCCGCAGCCGATAATGGTCTCCCGCCAATCCGGGCGGGATTTTCGGCGGGATATCCAAGGCCTGCGCGCCATCGCTGTTCTGGCCATTCTCGTATTTCATCTTAGCGACAGTTGGCTTCCTGGCGGGTTTGCCGGTGTCGACATCTTTTTTGTGATCTCGGGCTATTTGATATCCCGCCAAATTATCCAGGCCGAGTCCTTCAGCTTCAGGACGTTCTACCTGCGGCGTTTCCGCCGCCTGTTCGCTGCACTGCTTGCCACAGTTCTTGTGTCACTGCTGGTCGGCTGGAAGATCCTAACGCCGGCCGATTATGTCTCGCTCGGCTGGTCGGCTCTCTATTCGTTGTTGGCAACAGCAAATATCCATTTCTATCTCTCTCAGAACTATTTTGACTCGGATGTTTTTCTCAAGCCGCTGCTGCACATCTGGTCGCTGAGCGTCGAGGAGCAGTTCTATCTGTTCTGGCCGGCCGCGATCGTCGCGCTCAAATGGCTGCGGTTGCCCTTGGTTCCGGCCATTGTGGCGGTCGGCGTCATGTCGTTGGCCGCTAGCTATTGGGTGACCGGCATCGCCCCTAGCTTCGCCTTCTACATGATGCCGTTCCGCGTGTTCGAGTTCAGCCTGGGCGCGGCGGTGGTGCTGCTCGGCGACATCCGTTGTTCCGCTTGGCTTCGCCAAGCCTGCGGAGCGGGGGGCTTGGTCCTCATAACCATCTCCCTGCTGGTCTTCGACGGCAGGACCCCATGGCCAGGCCTTGCCGCGCTGGTGCCCACGCTGGGCACGGCGGCACTCATTTTTGCAGGGCCTGCAAGTTTCGCAAACCGTCTGCTCGACAACGCGATTTTCCAATTTGTCGGGCGGCGGTCCTACTCCATCTATCTCGTTCATTGGCCGCTCATCGTCTTCTATCGCTATTGGATGCTGCTGCCGGTGACGCCGGCCGAGTTGGTGAGCCTGTTTGCCGGCTCGATCGTGCTGGGAGCAGTGTTGTTTTCGGCCGTGGAGAAGCCGTTCCGCTATGGCTTCAGCCAAACGGCCAAGCTCCGGTCATGGCGGGCAGCGGGGACGGCCGCTACGGGGCTGGCTGCGGTGTGCGCGCTGGCCGGGTCGGTGGGATTGGCGGTGGCGGTGGTTGTCGCCGATGGATTTCCGGCTCGCGTCAAGTCCGTGCAGAAGCCGGGCGAATTGACCTTTGCCGGCGATCTTTGCGACCATCGTCTGAGCCGTTGCGGCTTCGGAGATCTCTCCGCAAACAGAATCGTCTATCTTGTCGGCGACAGCCACGCGCTCAATTTATTGTTCGGTCTTGACGAACTTTTCAAGGAGCATGGTTTCAAGGGCATTGCATTCTTCGATCATGGATGTTTGTTCTTGCGCAATACACGTCGTTTCATCAGCGGAGTGCCGGATCAGCAATGCGCCAAGAATGTCGCCCAGGCATACAGGCAACTTGAGGCCGACAAATTCCCTGTGATCCTGGTCGGGAACTATGGCGGCTATGCCCGCGACATCGGTGAGTCCGACGGGCCGTTGTTCGAAGGGGTCGGGAACGATTACGTAAATTGGCTTGAGGAACGTCTCTCTAAAAGCCTGCGGCAAATCCGAGCCGGCGAGCGAACGACGATCCTGCTGAACAGCAGCTACAATGCCGGGATCAACATTGCGACCTGTCTCGCGCGTCCGGGCGGCGACTTGAAGTCCTGCCAGCCCGCCCCTCTTGCAAAAGTGCGTAAGGAGACGGAAGCTATTGATCTGATGGTGGAAAGGGTTTCGGCACAGATTCCTGGGTTGATGATAATCGACCCGAAATCAGTCTTTTGCTCAAATGATCAATGCGAGATAATGGCCGGCAACCAGCTTTATTTTCGCGATGCCACGCACCTTACCAATGCAGGGTCGCGCTTCCTGATCTCTCGGATCCAGGACCGGTTGCTGGCGGCATTGAACGGCTCGCCGGCTCACGCACCGTCAACGGACTGATAACAATGGCCGAGAAAGTCGGCCGTTGATATGGCAACGGTCGAAGGCGCTGACCTCATGAATCCCCTCATTATTGACTTATGTGCCCCACGCTTGCCCGCAGGTCCTCTTCGGTGGACCTGAACCGTGACTCGCCCCCATGTTTCCACCATGCAGCGCCGTCGAAATATGGCTGGGCGCAGAGTTGGCGGTCGACGAGAACCGGCCAACTGTTCAAGCACCACAACGCCAAGGCATTGAAGTCTCAGCACAAAAAATGAGGGGATTCCTGAGGGCGCTGACACTCACCGCGCCCGGCGGCCGGCGCTGGGCGCGGCGTCGGAGGTCAGCACCTCGATCTCGGCGTCTCGGCCCGGCTCGATATTGATCTCGCGCGAGAACGAGCGGCCCTCGTTGCGGGCGATGACGAGATAGTCGCCCTCCTGCAGCACCATCGAGGGGAAGGCGCCGATCGATTCCTTGATCACGTCGCCGCCGGGCGTCAGCACCGACCACGCGGTGTTGGCGATGGCATCGCCGCCGGGCGCCTCGACCAGCTTGAGGGTGATGGCGGCGGCGCGGTGGCGCAGCGTCGCCTCGGAGATGCGGCCGGCCTGCACCTTCACGTCGGCGCGCACCACCGCATTGGCGTCGCCATAGGCGGAAACCACCTGGTAGGTGCCCTCGGGCAGCAGCACCAGCGCGCCGGGCTCGATCTGCCGCATCAGCAGCCGCTCCGGCCCGCCGCCGACCAGACTGTTGGCGTAGACGTCGAACGACACCTTGGCGGGCGGCAGGATCTGGTCGGCGAGCGCCGCCTGCAGCTTGAGGCCGCCGGCCTGCAGCGCAAACGTCTCGCGCACCGGCTCGCTGGCCAGCGTCACCGGCTTGGCGTAGCCGGCGAGGCCGTAGCCCGCGTGCACGACATAGCTGCCGGGATCGAGCGCGAAGATCGGCATGGCGTCGTGGGATTCGCCCACCAGCACGTGATTGCCGTTGGCGTCCGGGGCGGCGGCGAACACCCGCCAGTGCAGCGCCGCCTGGACCACCGCGCCATCGGCGCTGTAGCGGGCGGCCAGCGCCAGCGCCACCTTGCCGCGCGGAATCGCCGGAATCGCGGTGTGCGGGCTTTTCGGCTCGGCCATGCGCGGCCCCTCGCGCGAGGGCGGCATCGGCGGCGCGGCCGGCACGGCCTTGGGAACGGCCGAAAAGCCGGGCGTCGCGCCGGGCGCATATTGAAGCTGGGCGGCAGCCGGCTGCGCCAGCGCAAGCACCGCCACGGCGAGACCGGCACGCGACAATCTCAGCCTGACAGGCAGCCGGTGCAGGTGGGCCGGAAAGGACCATTCCATGGCGCGTAATTAGGTCGGAAAACACGGCTGTTTCAAGCCCGGCGGGACTCGGTCCGGGGACGAACGGCGCTCGCGGCCGCGTCCCTCTCCTTCGCGCCGGATCTCCTTGGCGCCAGAGCGAGGGCCGGCCCCTCTTGGCTCATGCGGAGTTTCCTAACGGTAACGGCAAAGTTCCCCGTAATTCTTCGCGCAGATGGTGCCATGGGCCATAATTTATGATTGCATGATGCGAAGAGGGCGAGCATCGCCAGGGACGGCGGGATCCCCCGCCGATCCCACGCCCGCCCGCGTGCGCCGGAGGGGCTGGCAATCTCGCCAGCCGGGGCGGGACGAGCCGGGACGAACGGACAGGCGGGCGTCCGGTGCGATCTCGCCAGCCGACAAGAGGCGGGTCTGGATCGTCCGGACCTCTCGTGAGTTATCCTTGGAGCCGGCCTCCATGCGACGGCGTCGTGCGACGGCGTTGCTGGCGACTCCGGCCGGAGGGAGGAGCGAACATGCCCCCCAGTTTTGCCGGCCCCCATCATTGCCTGGGCACGGCGCGCCGCGTCAGCGACGAGGTGTTCGCCGAGATCAGCGATGCCGCCGCCCGCCAGGGCGGCACGCTGACGCTGCAGCAGATCGAGGCGCTGAAGACGGCCTATGACGAGGCTGCCCCGCAGCGCTTCCGGGCGATCGAGTGCATCTTCAACACCTGCATGTGCGCCGCCGCCAAGGAATCGATGCCGAAGGCCTTCGACGAGGTCGAGCTCGTTTCGAGGTTCCTTTACGCGCACACCTCCGGCATCGCCTGGGCGGTGTTCGAAAGCCGGTTCGAGCGGCCGGACCGGGCGTGGCTGGCAGAGTTCTACCGGGTATTGGCGCGTTTCGTCGTCGGGCGGTTCGATCCCGATTTCCCGCCCCGCGCCATCGCCGTCTATATCGAGGCCGGCCAGCAGAAGGGGCAGGCATTGTCGGTCTGCGACCTTGTCCAGAGCGAGCAGGGCCGGGCGGCGGTGCACGAATGTCTCCTGCGGATCATGGCCGAGCCGGTCACGCCGCAGCTTGCCGCGGAGCTTTGCGCGGCGATCACCGATGCCGAGGCGCCCGCCGGCGCACCGAAGCCGGCCATGACGGTCGAGGAGGCCGAGCGCTTCCTCACGCTGCTGCGCCATGCCAAGCCGGTCCGCGCCCAGACGATGCCGGCAAGCTGCCGCGAGGGTGATGAGGACGATCTCGATCTGTTCGAGGACGTGCGCAACCTCGCATTCCGCGCGCCCTGACGACGGTCGCTTCCGGGATCGCGAAGGGATCAACCGGGAACCGCATGATGTCTCAGCGTTCCAGCAGGGCGCCGCGCGCCGCCGGCAAGGCGAGGAAGGTGGCCGCGGCGGCATGGATGGCGGCCGGATCGGCGGTCGGCGTCGCCTCGGCGTCGAGCACCACCCGCGCCGGCCGTGCCGACAGCACGAGGATGCGGTCGGCGAGGCGGATCGCCTCGGTGACGTCGTGGGTGACGAACAGCACCGCGCTGCCGCGCCGCTCCACCGCGTCGCGCACCAGATCCTGCAGCTCGCGCCGCAGGCCGACGTCGAGCGCCGCGAACGGCTCGTCCATCAGCACCAGGTCGGGCTCGACCGCGAACGCGCGGGCGATGGCGACCCGGCTCTGCATGCCGCCCGACAGCTCCGCCGGGCGCTTGCCGAGATCGGCCGGGGCGAAGCCGAAGCCGGTGAGCAGGTCGCCGGCGCGGGCGCGGCGCGCCTCCCGCCCGACGCCCAAAGCGGCGAGCCCGAAGGCGGCATTGTCGGTGGCGTCCGCCCAGGGCAGCAGGCGCGGCTCCTGGAATACCATGGCCGTGCGGCGAAACCGGTTCTCGACCCGGCCCGAGGCCGGCGCGACAAGGCCGGCGGCGAGCCGGAGCGAGGTGGTCTTGCCGCAGCCGGAGCGGCCGAGCAGCGCCACCAGCCGGCCGGGCGCGACCGCAAGATCGAACCGGTCGAACACCGGCCCGTCGCCGAAATCCAGCGTCACCCCGTCGAACACCAGCATCACGCCACCCCCCGCGCGCGGCGGCGGACCGGGCTGAGCAGCGCCGCGTCGCAGGCGAGCAGCAGCGCCACCGCCAGCATCACCCAGGCCAGCGTCATGGCGAGGTCGAGATGGGCGCGCGCGGTGGCGATCTCGCCGCCGATGCCGGTGCCGCCGCCCAGCACCTCGGCCATCACCGCCACCTTCCAAGCGAAGGCCAGCGCGGTGGCGAGCGCCGGCAGCAGATGGTCGAGGAGCTGCGGCACGATCAGCGCCCGCAGCTTCAGCAGCGGCGGGGCGCCGAAGGCTCTCGCCATCTCGCCGAGGGCCGGATCGCGGGCGAGAATGCCCTGGAACGCCCCGGCGAACACGATCGGCAGCACCGTCACCAGCACGGTGAAGCCGGCGCTCAGGCCCGCCGGCCCGAACCACAACAGCGCCAGCACCACCCAGGCGATCGGCGGCACGCCGAGAATGACGATGGTCACCGGCCGGAGCGCCGCGCCGAGCGGCGGCAGGAGGCCGCCCGCGATCCCCAGCGCCGCGCCGAGCATGGCCCCGGCGAGCCAGCCGCCCAGCGCGTCGGCGGCGGTGACGGCGAGCGCCGGCCCGGCCTTGCCGGAGAGGATGAGGGTGGTGAGGGTGGCTGCGGTTTCGGCCGGCGCCGGCAGCACCAGCGGCCCGAGCGCGCGGTGGCCGGCCTCCCACGCCACGGCCAGCCCGGCAAGGCCGGCGGCGCCCCAGGCGAGGCGGGCGGCCGCGTTCACAGGTCGAGATAGAACTCGTCCGGCGGCAGCGTGCCGCCGAGCGTCGCGGGCGAGAGGTCGAGGATGGCGCGGTAGAACGTCTCGATTTCCGGTCGGATGGCCGCCGCCGACACCACGTCGATGTTGAAGTGGTCGAGCGAGCGCTCAAACACCGCGGGACGGGACTGCATGGTGCGTTCGGCGAGCTGTGCCGCCTCCGTGCGGTTGGCCAGGACCCAGTCCTTAGCCGGGGCGAGGCCGGTGCGCAACGCGGCCAGCAGCTCCGGCGAATCGTCGATCAGGCTCTGGTGCAGGGCGACGCCGGCCATCGGAATCCGCGGCTTGCCGAAATGGCGGCCCCAGGCCTGCTGCAGGCTGATGGCCCGGCGCAGCGCGCGGCCCGTCTGCCCGGCCATCATGATCGCGCCGGTGGCCGGCGGCTCGTTGAGGATGGCGGTCTCGGCCTGGCCGGCGACCAGCATCTGCGCCGCCTCCATCGGCGTGCCGACATAGGTGAGCTCGATGTCGCGGTCGGGGTCGATTCCCTCCTTCCTGGCGATGGTCCGAAACACCAGGTCGGGCATGTCGTTCTTGAAGAAGCCGACGATCTTCTTGCCGGCGAGGTCGGCGAAGGTGGCGATCGAGGGATCGGCCGTCACCACCGACAGATGGCCCATGCTGATGATGGCGAGGAGCCGCATTGGCAGGCCGCGATTGGCGAGGTTCGCCGGCACGTGGATCGGCGTGGTGATCAGGCGCGAGCGGCCGGAGACCAGCCCGGCGCGCAAATCGTCGGTGTCGCGCCACAGGCGGAAGGTCGCGCCCGGCGCCGCCTCCGCGAGGCCGCCCGATTCGATCAGCCGCACCAGGACGACGGTGGAGGCGTTGGGGGCGCCCAGCACTTCGAGCCCGCTGACCGGATGGGCCGAGGCGGGACGGGTGACGGCGGCGAGGTTGAACGCGGGCAGGCCGGCGAGCCCGGCGAGGACGGTGCGGCGGGAGAGGGACATGAGGCGCGCTCTGGATATATCCGAAGGAATATAGCGGTGGTCCGAAAAACGACGGCTGCGCGGCCGCCGCTTCCGCTGGACCGCCGGGTGACCGGCGTGCCTGCGTCATACGGTTTCCGGTTGATCCCTTCGGGATACCGGAAACAGTCTCGCCGAAAATCCCGTTATCGAACAAGGGATTCTCGGCGAACGGAATACGAAACTCCGGCTTGATCAGCCGGATTTCGTATCAGATCCCGATCATCACGTCCGACGACTTGATCACCGCGAAGGCGTCCTTGCCGACGGCGATACCAAGCTCGTCGACCGCCTCGTTGGTGATCGCGGCGGTGATGACGTTGCCGCCGACATCGAGCCTCACATGGGAGGTGGTGGCGCCCTTGGTCACCTCGATGACCTTGCCTTTGAGCACGTTGCGCGCGGAAATCTTCATGTTGTCCTCTCAGTTCCGGCGGCGGCTTGCCGCTTCGCCGTATCGGCAGATACATAGCGAAACGCCCCGGTCCGGTCGAGCGAGGAGTGGTCGCGCCGCCCGGGCGCGAGGCCCGCAGACGGATTTCCAACAAGGCCCAAAGATCATGCCCTTTCCGCTTGGCGATGCCGCGCTCGATTCCCTCCTTTCGGACGACGTTCCGCTGGGCGACCTCACCACCCACCTGTTGGGCATCGGGGACGCCCCCGGCACGATGACCTTTGCCGCCCGCGGCCCGATGGTGGCGGCGGCGGTGGAGGATGCCGCGCGGCTCCTGGCGCTGGCCGGGTGCACGGTCGAGACGTTCACAGCCTCCGGCGTGGCGCTGGCGGCCGGGGCGCCGATCCTGGCCGCGCACGGCCCGGCCGGCGCGCTGCACCGCGGCTGGAAGATGGGCCAGCTTCTGATCGAGACGGCGGCGGGCATCGCCACCGCGACGCGGGCGATCGTCGAGGCGGCGCGCGCCGTCAATCCCGATGCCGCGGTCGCCGGCACCCGCAAGATGGTTCCCGGCGCCAAGGCGCTGTCGCTGAAGGCGCTGATGGCCGGGGGCGGGGTGCCGCACCGGCTGGGCCTGTCGGAGACCATCCTGGTGTTTGCCGAGCACAGGGCGTTCCTCGGCGGCGAGCCGCCGGCCGCGACCATCGCCCGCCTGCGCCGTGGCGCGCCGGAGCGCGCGGCCGTGGTCGAGGTCGCCTCGGTCGAGGAGGGCGTGACCTGGGCGGCCGCCGGTGCCGATGTCATCCAGGCCGAGAAGTTCACGGTCGAGGCGGTGGCCGAGCTGGCGGCCCGGCTGCGGGCGGTGGCGCCGCGCGCCCTCGTCGCCGCTGCCGGCGGCATCAATGCCGAGCGGGCCGGCGCCTATGTCGCGGCCGGCGCACGGGTCATCGTCACCTCGGCGCCCTATACCGCCAAGCCGCTCGACGTGGCGGTGCGCATCGCCCCGGCTTGAAGCGAAATCTCAGAATCGGCACGTTAAAAGCAGGCTCTGAGGAGAGATGAAACGCCGTCATATCAACGGCTTGCCGGCATTTCCGGATTCTGAATCGAAACTTGAAGTGCCGACGACGCCATCGCGGTGGGGGGCGCGAACGCCGGCTGCAGCGGCTGCTGGGCGGCGCGGCTCATCACCGCCTTGAGCGTGGCGAGCGCGATGGCGCGCGGCCGCTCGTCGATGCCGGTCCAGCGCGCCTGGCGGCCGCGCGGGTCGATCTCCAACAGCTTGGTGCGTACCGGCACGAAGAGCCCGTCCCGCACCACGCCGCGCAGCACGCCGTCGAACGGCGCCGCCACCGGCACGCCGTCGAGGTGGCCGACCGGGAACCCCTTGAACACGCGGGTGCCGATCTCGATGGCGGTGCGCCAGCGCCCCGCGGCCGGCGCATAGGCGAAGCGCTCGCGGCCGGCATTGCCGAGTCGGGCCGGGATGCCGTCGGCGTCCAGCGTGGCGCCGCTTGTGACCAGGAGGCCGGTGCAGGCCGGGCAGGTCTCCACCGCGATGTCGCAGTTGAAGCCGATCCTGAAGCCCGGCCCCAGCCCGACGGTGATGCCGGCGAGGTGGCGCAGATCGGGGGTGACGGCGTATTTCTGCATCCGGCCGTCGACCAGCACGTCGATCGGCCCCTGCACGATGAGGTCGGTGAGGGCGAGGCGGGTCACCGCCACGGTGTTCGGCGCCGCCAGCACCTGCACCAGCTCCGGCCAGGTCTCCGCCCGACGCCCGACAACGGTCTCCAGCACGCAGCGGTCGTCATAGAGCGCATCATGAAAGGCCATGGCGCGCCGCATCACCGGCGGGGCGGGATCGTGCGACAGCACCACCGAATAGCCCTGGCGGCGCAGCAGCACGGCGACCGCGGAGGCGATTTCATTGGTGCCGAGCACGATGGCAAGCGGGCGGCGATGGCGTTGCGGCATGGCGGACTCCCGTCTGTCGCAGAAGCAAATGCAAGCCGCGCGCCAAAGCCGGCGAAATTAAAAATCGATAAATATCAATATGTTGAGGAAGGGTGCTGCCGCCCGCCGCCATCGCCGGGGCCCGCGGAGCGCTGTATTGTCTGATTACATAACGGCCATGTCGCATATCCGACATTGCCCCGCCGGCAAATCCGACACGCGGCCGGGCGCAGTGTCCCGGCCGCGTTGTGGCGACGTGTGTCAGCTCTTCGAGGCGAGCGAATCGAGCGGCCGGTCGCGATTGAGCCGCAGCACCGCCAGATTGAGCAGGAAGGCGAAGGTCACCCAGCCGAGATAGATCACCAAGAGCCAGGCGGCGGTGGTGCTGACCTGGGCGAAGGCGATGATGGTGGCCACCAGCGACAGCCACATGGCGCCGGCATCGATCAGCGCGAGGTCGACGCGGTGCCAGCCGAAGAACAGCGGCGACCAGATGCCGTTGAAGAAGATATGCAGCACATAGAGCGTCAGCGGCACGGCGGCGCCGGCAATGCCCGCCTCGCGCCACACCAGCCAGCCGGCCACGGCGAGCAGCGAATAGAACACCATCCAGGCCGGCGCGAACGCCCAGTTGGGCGGAATCCAGGCCGGCTTGGCGATGGAGCGGTACCATTCGTCCGGGCCGTACTTGGCGCCGGTGGAGGCCGCGGCGAAGCAGAGGGCGAAGAAGCCGGCGAGGGCGAGCAGCGACGTGATGTCCATCATGGCCTTGTGAGTCCGTTTCTTGTTCGAGTTGTTCGGCGAGGTCCCAGTGCGTGGTCGGGGGGCGCCTCATCCCAGCGTGTTCGAACTTATAAGCGAATTTACGGGCGGCGTCCGGGCCCGGATTGCCCAATGTCGCCAAATCAACGGACTCCCAGCGAAAATCGGCCCGCAAATGCGCCGCGTCCGAGTGGGGGCGGGGGCTGGACAAGGGCCGGTGCGTCGTATACGTGTTCACCATTCCGAGGAATGACGGAGGATGTGCCATGGCTCACGTGCAGCCGCGCGTCCTGTCGCCCGGAGGAGTGTAGCTCAACTGGCTAGAGCACCGGTCTCCAAAACCGGGGGTTGGGGGTTCGAGTCCCTCCACTCCTGCCAGCTTCGGCTTCTGCCAGCTTCGGCCTGCAGAAACCAAGGCGGCGATACCACGGTCGGTTTCCGGCATCCGTAGCGCCGGCTGCCGGCTTCGACCCGGCCTCGGGGCCGATACGAGGCAGCCATGGCCCGGCGGAGCGGGTTCGGCGGACGTGTCGATCAGACGGAATTGTTCACGCAGACTCGTTCAAGTGGAATCGTTCAAGCGGACATCATGGCGAAGACCAATCCCCTCGAATTCTTGCAGCAGGTCCGCTCGGAGACCGAGAAGGTCACCTGGCCGACGCGCCGGGAGACCGCCATCACCACGGTGATGGTGCTGGTCATGGCTGTCGCCTCCGCCGTCTTTTTCATGCTCGTCGACTGGATGATTCGGCTCGGCCTGTCGGCTCTGCTGTCGATCGGCGCCTGAAGGTCACCCGGCAATGGCGGCTCATTGGTATATCGTCCACGCCTATTCGAATTTCGAGAAGAAGGTCGCCGAATCGATTCGCGAGCAGGCGGCGAGCCGCGGGCTGAACGATCTGTTCGAGCAGATCCTGGTCCCCACCGAGAAGGTGGTCGAGATCAGGCGCGGCCGGAAGGTCGATTCGGAGCGGAAGTTTTTCCCTGGCTACGTGCTGGTGAAGTGCAGCCTCACTGACGAAGCCTATCATCTCATCAAGAACACGCCGAAGGTGACGGGCTTCCTGGGAGCGGACAAGAAGCCAATCCCGATTTCCGACGCCGAGGCCAACCGCATCCTGCACCAGATGCAGGAGGGCGTGGAACGGCCCAAGGCGACGATCAGTTTCGAGGTTGGCGAGCAGGTCCGCGTGGCGGACGGCCCGTTCGCCTCGTTCAGCGGCTTCGTCGAGGAAGTCGACGAAGCCAGATCTCGGCTGAAGGTGGCGGTCTCGATCTTCGGCCGGCCCACCCCGGTCGAGCTTGAGTTCGGGCAGGTCGAGAAGCTCTGAGCTTCGACCGGCTCGATGTGGAAGGCGAGGGCGCCGGCCAAGCGTCCGACCCGCACCACGAAACCCTGAATCGGCCGGGCATCCGGCCACGGGAGTGACAGATGGCAAAGAAAATCACCGGCTACATCAAGCTGCAGGTGGCGGCGGGCGCCGCGACGCCGCAGCCGCCGATCGGCCCCGCGCTCGGCCAGCGCGGTCTCAACATCATGGAATTCTGCAAGGCGTTCAACGCCAAGACGGCGCAGATGACCAAGGGCACGCCCATCCCGGTCGTCATCACCGCCTATCAGGACCGCTCCTTCACCTTCGAGATGAAGCAGCCGCCGGTCTCCTACTTCCTCAAGCAGGCCGCCGGTCTTCAGTCGGGCTCCAAGACGCCGGGTCGCGGCGCCAAGGCCGGGCGCGTCACCGCCGAGCAGATTCGCGAGATCGCCGAGAAGAAGATGGTCGACCTCAATTGCGACTCGATCGAGTCGGCTGCGCGCATGATCGAAGGTTCCGCCCGCTCGATGGGCCTTGAGGTGGTGGGGTAAGGCCATGAGCAAAGCTGGCAAGCGTATCCGCACCGCCCGCGAGGGCATCGACCGCGCCAAGCTCTACACCCTCCCGGAGGCGGTGGAGCTCATCAAGTCGCGCAGCAAGGCCAAGTTCGACGAGACCGTCGAGGTGGCGCTCAATCTCGGCGTCGACCCGCGCCACGCCGACCAGATGGTGCGCGGCGTCTGCAACCTGCCCAACGGCTCCGGCCGCACGGTGCGGGTGGCGGTGTTCGCGCGCGGCGCCAAGGCCGACGAGGCCAAGGCGGCCGGAGCCGACATCGTCGGCGCCGAGGATCTGCTGGAGATCGTGCAGGGCGGCACCATCGAGTTCGACCGCTGCATCGCCACGCCGGACCTGATGCCGCTGGTCGGCCGCCTCGGCAAGGTGCTGGGCCCGCGCGGCCTGATGCCGAACCCGAAGGTCGGCACCGTGACCATGGACGTCGGCGGCGCCGTGAAGGCGGCCAAGGGCGGCGCGGTCGAGTTCCGCGTCGAGAAGGCCGGCATCATTCATGGCGGCATCGGCAAGGTGTCGTTCACGACCGACAAGCTGGTCGAGAACATCCGCGCCTTCACCGACGCGGTGGTCAAGGCCAAGCCGTCGGGTGCCAAGGGCACCTATCTTCAGCGTGTGGCCGTCTCCTCGACCATGGGGCCGGGGGTCAAGGTGGAGCCATCCACAGTGATTGGCGGCGAAAAGGCAGTTTAGGGGCTGACAAACTGCATCAAGAACGCTTATTTGAGAGTTTGGCTCCGGCCTCGGCCGGAAGCTTGAAGAGATCCGTTGCCGGGTGATCCCCGGCGCGGTGGGGCCGGCGGGCTTGCCCGTCCGGCCTCGTCCTGTCCGAGACTGCAGGTGCCGGCGACGGCCTAATCCTTGAAGGAACAGAACGCCTTCTGGGCCTGCACAGACGGGGGATCAGCCGACCCCGGGCGTGGCCGACTTCTGGCCGTTCCCGGAGACCGGTTCGAACCAGCACCTCGGCCCGTTCGCGGCGCCCGGGGGGACAGGGCAACCCGAGCGCCGTCCTGCGAGGCGAGACGTGTTCCGCCAGACGGGCCGGCAGGTGCAACAGGCGGACGATCTTCGATCGTTCCGCCAACGGAGACGAAGCGTGGATCGCGCGGAAAAGAAGGTCGTCGTCGAGTCGCTCAACGAGGTTTTCAAGACTTCGAGCGTCGTCGTCGTCGCCCATTATTCCGGCCTCACGGTCGCCCAGCTTCAGAACCTGCGCAAGCAGATGAAGAAGGCCGGCGCCAGCGTGAAGGTCGCGAAGAACCGCCTCGCGAAGATCGCGCTCGAAGGCACGGATGCTGCCACCATCGCGCCCCTGCTCAAGGGGCCGACGCTGATCGCCTATTCGGGCGATCCGGTGGCCGCTCCCAAGGCCGCCCTCGACTTCGCCAAGGCGCACGACAAGTTCGTGATCCTGGGCGGCGCGATGGGCAAGACGGCTCTCAGTGTCGACGGGGTGAAGGCGCTTGCCACTCTGCCCTCGCTCGACGAGCTGCGTGCGCGGCTGGTTGGCGTCCTCAGTGCGCCGGCCACCAAGTTCGCCCAGCTGTCCAAGGAGCCGTCGGCCAAGATGGCCCGCCTGCTCAAGGCCTATGCCGAAAAGCGCGAAGCCGCGTGAGGCTTCTCGAAACTCCGGTTCGAACCGATAAGGACCATATTCAATGGCTGATCTGCAGAAGATTTACGACGAGCTGTCCGCTCTGACCGTGCTCGAAATGGCCGAGCTGACCAAGCTGCTCGAAGAAGGCTGGGGCGTGTCGGCCGCTGCGGCGGTCGCGGTTGCCGCGGCGCCGGGCGCTGCCGCCGCTGCGGCGCCGGTCGAAGAGAAGACCGAGTTCGACGTGATCCTGGCCGCGGCTGGCGACAAGAAGATCGAGGTGATCAAGGAAGTGCGCGCGATCACCGGTCTCGGCCTGAAGGAGGCCAAGGACCTGGTCGAGGGCGCGCCCAAGCCGGTCAAGGAAGGCGTGGCCAAGGACGAGGCCGAAAAGATCAAGGCGCAGCTCGAGAAGGTCGGCGCCAAGGTCGAACTCAAGTGAGACGTCGCGTGCGGTGGCTTCGGGACATCGTCCCGGGGCCGCTGCGCGCACTCCGCCCGGCGGCCGGGCGGGACGGCGTCGCGTCACGGATTTCGTCGCGTCACGGCCTTTCGGGTGATGCGGTCTTTCGGGTGACGCGGTCTTGCGAGTGACGCGGTCTTTTGAGTGATGGATTGCGAGTGATGGATTTCAGCCGGCTCCGAGCCGGTCTCCCGCCGGATCGCTTCGGCGGGATGCGTGCGTAAGACGCCCCGGAGAGCCGGGGACGGCGGACCGAGGGTCGCCGCCGACGGAGTTCCCCGCAGCGGGGGACGTCGACCCTCCGGCCGGCGCATGCCGGCGAGCAACGAGGACACGATGGCTCAGACGTTCAGCGGTCGCAAGCGTATTCGCAGGTTCTTCGGCGGCATCCGGGAAGTCGCGGAGATGCCCAACCTCATCGAGGTGCAGAAGGCATCCTACGACCAGTTCCTGCTGGTTGAGGAACCGAAGGGCGGCCGACCCAACGAGGGGCTGCAGGCGGTCTTCAAGTCGGTGTTCCCGATCTCCGACTTCTCGCAGACGGCGATGTTGGAGTTCGTGCGCTACGATTTCGAGCCGCCGAAATACGACGTCGACGAATGCCGCCAGCGCGGCATGACGTTCGCAGCTCCCCTCAAGGTGACGCTGCGCCTGATCGTGTTCGATGTGGACGCCGAGACCGGCGCCAAGTCGGTCAAGGACATCAAGGAGCAGGACGTCTACACCGGCGACATCCCGCTGATGACGTCGAACGGCACCTTCATCGTCAACGGCACCGAGCGCGTCATCGTCTCGCAGATGCACCGTTCGCCGGGCGTGTTCTTCGACCACGACAAGGGCAAGAGCCACTCCTCGGGCAAGCTCCTGTTCGCCGCCCGCATCATTCCCTATCGCGGCTCCTGGCTCGACATCGAGTTCGACGCCAAGGACATCGTCTATGCGCGCATCGACCGGCGCCGCAAGATTCCGGCCACGAGCCTGCTGTTCGCGCTCGGCCTCGATCCGGAGACCATCCTCAACACCTTCTACCGCCAGGTCGAGTACAAGAAGGACAAGGACGGATGGCGCATGCCGTTCGATCCGACGCGCTTCAAGGGCTTCAAGGCGACCGCCGATCTCATCGACGCCGACACCGGCGAGGTGGTGGTCGAGGCCGGCAAGAAGCTCAACGCCCGCCAGGCCCGCCTGCTGGTCGAGAAGGGCTTGAAGGCGTTGCGCGCCACCGACGCCGATCTGGTCGGCCAGTTCCTCGCCGAGGACATGGTCAATCCGCAGACCGGCGAGATCTATGTCGAGGCCGGCGAGGAGGTCTCCGAGAAGACCCTCAAGATGCTGGTCGAGGCCGGCTATGACGAGCTGCCGATGCTCGACATCGACCACGTCAACACCGGCGCCTATATCCGCAACACGCTGGCGATCGACAAGAACTCGGCCCGCGAGGAGGCGCTGTTCGACATCTACCGGGTGATGCGCCCGGGCGAGCCGCCGACGATTGAGACCGCCGAGGCGATGTTCCACTCGCTGTTCTTCGATCCCGAGCGCTACGACCTCTCGGCGGTCGGCCGGGTGAAGATGAACATGCGCCTCGACCTCGACGCCGACGACTCCATCCGCGTGCTGCGCCGGGAGGATATCGTCGCGGTGGTGCGCACGCTGGTCGAGCTGCGCGACGGCAAGGGCGAGATCGACGACATCGACCATCTCGGCAACCGCCGCGTCCGTTCGGTCGGCGAGCTGATGGAGAACCAGTACCGGCTGGGCCTGCTGCGCATGGAGCGCGCCATCAAGGAGCGCATGTCGAGCGTCGACATCGACACGGTGATGCCGCAGGACCTGATCAACGCCAAGCCGGTGGCGGCGGCGGTGCGCGAGTTCTTCGGCTCCTCGCAGCTGTCGCAGTTCATGGACCAGACCAATCCGCTGTCCGAGATCACCCACAAGCGCCGCCTGTCGGCGCTGGGTCCGGGCGGCCTGACGCGCGAGCGCGCCGGGTTCGAGGTGCGCGACGTGCACACCACGCACTATGGCCGCATCTGCCCGATCGAGACGCCCGAAGGCCCGAACATCGGCCTGATCAACTCGCTCGCCACCTTCGCGCGCGTCAACAAGTACGGCTTCATCGAGACGCCCTACCGCCGCGTCAAGGACGGCCACGTGACGGAGGATGTGATCTATCTCTCCGCCATGGAGGAGGGGAAGTACTACGTCGCGCAGGCCAACATCCCGCTCGACGCGAACGGCCGCTTCCTCGAAGACCTCGTGGTCTGCCGCCACGGCGGCGACGTGCTGATGGTGTCGCCCGACAAGGTCGACTTCATGGACGTGTCGCCCAAGCAGCTGGTGTCGGTCGCCGCGGCGCTGATCCCGTTCCTTGAGAACGACGACGCCAACCGCGCGCTGATGGGCTCGAACATGCAGCGTCAGGCCGTGCCGCTGGTGCGCGCCGAGGCGCCGCTGGTCGGCACCGGCATGGAGGCGGTGGTCGCCCGCGATTCCGGCGCGGCCATTCCGGCGCGCCGCACCGGCGTCGTCGATCAGGTCGACGCGACGCGTATCGTCATCCGCGCCACGGAAGAGACCGACCCGACCCGGCCCGGCGTCGACATCTACCGCCTGCAGAAGTTCCAGCGCTCCAACCAGAACACCTGCATCAACCAGCGTCCGCTGGTGCGGGTGGGCGATCAGGTGAAAAAGGGCGACGTCATCGCCGACGGTCCCTCGACCGAGCTCGGCGAGCTGGCGCTCGGCCGCAACTGCCTCGTCGCCTTCATGCCGTGGAACGGCTACAACTTCGAGGACTCGATCCTGCTGTCCGAGCGGATCGTCAAGGATGACGTGTTCACCTCGATCCACATCGAGGAGTTCGAGGTGATGGCCCGCGACACCAAGCTCGGGCCGGAGGAGATCACCCGCGACATCCCCAACGTCTCGGAAGAGGCGCTGAAGAACCTCGACGAAGCCGGCATCGTCTATATCGGCGCCGACGTGCATGCCGGCGACATCCTGGTCGGCAAGATCACGCCCAAGGGCGAAAGCCCGATGACGCCGGAAGAGAAGCTGCTGCGCGCCATCTTCGGCGAGAAGGCGGCCGACGTGCGCGACACCTCGCTCCGCGTGCCGCCCGGCGTGCAGGGCACGGTGGTCGAGGTGCGCGTGTTCAACCGCCACGGCGTCGACAAGGACGAGCGCGCGCTGGCGATCGAGCGCGAGGAGATCGAGCGCCTGGCCAAGGACCGCGACGACGAGCTCGCGATCCTCGACCGCAACGTCTACACCCGCCTTGCCGACATTCTCGACGGCAAGAGCGCGGTGGCCGGCCCCAAGGGCTTCAAGAAGGACACGGTGCTGAGCCGCGAGATCTTCACCGAGTTCCCGCGCGCCCAGTGGTGGCAGTTCGCCTTCGCCGACGACCAGCTCATGAGCGAGCTGGAGGCGATGCGCAAGCAGTACGACGACTCCAAGAAGCGCCTCGAACAGCGCTTCCTGGACAAGGTCGAGAAGCTGCAGCGCGGCGACGAGCTGCCGCCCGGCGTGATGAAGATGGTCAAGGTCTTCGTCGCCGTGAAGCGCAAGATCCAGCCGGGCGACAAGATGGCCGGCCGGCACGGCAACAAGGGCGTGGTGTCGCGCATCGTGCCGGCGGAGGACATGCCGTTCCTCGCCGACGGCACGCCGGTCGACATGGTGCTCAATCCGCTCGGCGTGCCGAGCCGCATGAATGTCGGCCAGATCCTGGAGACGCACCTGGGCTGGGCCTGCGCCGGCCTCGGCCGGAAGATCGGCCAGGCGGTCGACGCCTACATGGCGCAGAACGACATGGCGGCGTTGAAGGCGACGGTGAACGAGATCTACGCGCCCAACGATCCCGCCGTCGCGGCGCTCGACGAACAAGGCTTCGTGGAGCTCGGCCACGGCCTGCGCCGTGGCGTACCGATCGCCACGCCGGTGTTCGACGGCGCGCACGAGGCGGACATCGAGCACATGCTGGAGCTCGCCGGCCTCGACAAGTCCGGCCAGAGCGACCTGTTCGACGGCCGCACCGGCGAGCAGTTCGACCGTAAGGTCACGGTTGGCTACATCTACATGCTGAAGCTGCACCATCTGGTCGACGACAAGATCCACGCGCGCTCGATCGGCCCGTACTCGCTGGTCACCCAGCAGCCGCTGGGCGGCAAGGCGCAGTTCGGCGGCCAGCGCTTCGGCGAAATGGAGGTGTGGGCTCTGGAAGCCTATGGCGCGGCCTACACCTTGCAGGAAATGCTGACGGTGAAGTCGGACGACGTGGCCGGCCGCACCAAGGTCTACGAGGCGATCGTCCGTGGCGACGACACCTTCGAGGCCGGCATTCCCGAGAGCTTCAACGTGCTGGTCAAGGAGATGCGCTCGCTCGGCCTGAACGTCGAGCTGCAGTCCAGCAAGCCCGTGGCGGCGGAGCAGTTGCCGCCGGCCGCCGAATAAAGCGCGTGCGCAGGCGGGGCGGCCCGGCCGCCCCGCGCCGACCGTAATTTCGAATTTTCGCCGGTGGTCCGGGTCAAGGCGGTGTCCCGGATGAGCGGCACAAGGAGACGGTGATGAACCAAGAGGTCTTGAACCTGTTCGGCCCGCAGACTCCGGCGCCGACCTTCGACCAAATTCGGATCTCGATCGCCAGTCCTGAAAAGATCCTGTCCTGGTCGTACGGCGAGATCAAGAAGCCGGAGACCATCAACTACCGGACCTTCAAGCCCGAGCGCGACGGCCTGTTCTGCGCGCGCATCTTCGGGCCGATCAAGGACTACGAGTGCTTGTGCGGCAAGTACAAGCGCATGAAGTACAAGGGCATCATCTGCGAGAAGTGCGGCGTCGAGGTCACGCTGTCGCGGGTGCGGCGCGAGCGCATGGGCCACATCGAGCTGGCCGCGCCGGTGGCCCACATCTGGTTCCTGAAGTCGCTGCCGAGCCGCATCGGCATGCTGATGGACATGACGCTCAAGGATCTCGAGCGCATCCTGTATTTCGAATACTACGTGGTCATCGAGCCGGGCATCACCACGCTGAAGGAGCGCCAGCTTCTCTCGGAAGAAGACTACATGCGCGCCCAGGAGGAGTTCGGCGAGGACTCCTTCACCGCGATGATCGGCGCCGAGGCCATCCGCGAGATGCTGAAGGCGCTCGACCTTGAGAAGCTCACGGTCGACATCCGCCAGGAGATCCAGGAGACCACCTCCGAGCTGAAGCCCAAGAAGCTCGCCAAGCGTCTCAAGCTGATCGAGTCGTTCATCGAATCCGGCAACAAGCCGGAGTGGATGATCCTCACCGCCGTGCCGGTGATCCCGCCGGATCTGCGGCCGCTGGTGCCGCTGGATGGCGGCCGCTTCGCCACCTCCGACCTCAACGACCTCTACCGCCGCGTCATCAACCGCAACAACCGCCTGAAGCGGCTGATCGAGCTCAAGGCGCCCGACATCATCATCCGCAACGAGAAGCGGATGCTGCAGGAGGCCGTCGACGCGCTGTTCGACAACGGCCGGCGCGGCCGCGTCATCACCGGTGCCAACAAGCGTCCGCTGAAGTCGCTGTCCGACATGCTCAAGGGCAAGCAGGGCCGCTTCCGCCAGAACCTGCTCGGCAAGCGCGTCGACTATTCCGGCCGTTCGGTGATCGTCGTCGGTCCCGAGCTGAAGCTGCACCAGTGCGGCCTGCCCAAGAAGATGGCGCTGGAGCTGTTCAAGCCGTTCATCTATTCGCGCCTCGACGCCAAGGGCCTGTCGGCCACCGTCAAGCAGGCCAAGAAGATGGTCGAGAAGGAACGGCCGGAGGTTTGGGACATCCTCGACGAGGTGATCCGCGAGCATCCGGTGCTGCTCAACCGCGCGCCGACGCTGCACCGCCTGGGCATCCAGGCGTTCGAGCCGACGCTGATCGAGGGCAAGGCCATCCAGCTTCACCCGCTGGTGTGCTCGGCCTTCAACGCCGACTTCGACGGCGACCAGATGGCGGTGCACGTGCCGCTGTCGCTCGAGTCGCAGCTCGAGGCGCGCGTGCTGATGATGTCGACCAACAACATCCTGCACCCGGCCAACGGCTCGCCGATCATCGTGCCGAGCCAGGACATCGTGCTGGGCCTCTATTATCTCAGCCTGATGCGCGACAACGAGCCCGGCCAGGGCATGGCGTTCGCCACCATCGGCGAGATCGAGCACGCGCTCGCCGCCAAGGCGGTGACGCTGCACGCCAGGATCAAGGGCCGCGTGCCGTACATCGACGAGAACGGCGTCGAGGGCACGCGCATCGTCGACACCACGCCGGGCCGCATGCTGCTCGGCGCGCTGCTGCCGCGCCACCCCAAGACCCCCTTCGACGTCGTCAACAAGCTGATGACCAAGAAGGAGATCTCGGGCGCCATCGACACCGTCTACCGCCACTGCGGCCAGAAGGAGACGGTGATCTTCTGCGACCGCATCATGGCGCTCGGCTTCTACCACGCCTTCCGCGCCGGCATCTCGTTCGGCAAGGACGACATGGTGGTGCCGGCCAAGAAGTGGCCGATCGTCGAGGAAGCCCGCGCCGCGGTGAAGGAATACGAGCAGCAGTACAATGACGGCCTGATCACCCAGGGCGAAAAGTACAACAAGGTGGTCGACGCCTGGGCCAAGTGCACCGACCGCATCGCCGAGGAGATGATGCGGGAGATCCAGTCGGCCAAGAAGGACGAGCTGACCGGACGCGAAGCCCAGATCAACTCGATCTACATGATGGCCCACTCCGGCGCCCGCGGTTCGCCGGCGCAGATGAAGCAGCTCGCCGGCATGCGCGGCCTGATGGCCAAGCCGTCGGGCGAGATCATCGAGAGCCCGATCATCTCCAACTTCAAGGAGGGCCTCTCCGTGCTCGAGTACTTCAACTCGACGCACGGCGCGCGAAAGGGCCTCGCCGACACCGCGCTCAAGACGGCGAACTCGGGTTACCTCACCCGCCGTCTGGTCGACGTGGCGCAGGACTGCATCATCAACGAGGTCGACTGCGGCACCGAGAACGGCATCAAAGTGCGCGCGATCATCGACGCCGGCCAGGTGGTGGCGTCGCTGGCGAGCCGCGTGCTCGGCCGCACGACGGCCGATGACGTGATGGATCCGGCCACCGGCGAGGTGCTGATCCCGCGCTCGACGCTGATCGAGGAGCCGCAGGTCGAGAAGCTGGTCACGGCCAACGTCCAGGAGGTCAAGATCCGCTCGGTCCTGACCTGCGAGGCCAAGACCGGCGTGTGCGGCACCTGCTACGGGCGCGATCTCGCCCGCGGCACGCCCGTCAACATGGGCGAGGCGGTGGGCGTCATCGCCGCCCAGTCGATCGGCGAGCCGGGCACCCAGCTCACCATGCGCACCTTCCACATCGGCGGGGCGGCGCAGATCAACGAGCAGTCCTTCATCGAGTCGAATTTCGAAGGCGTGGTGAAGTTCCGCAACAAGGCGGTGGCTCGCAATTCGGATGGCGAGCTGATCGCCACCGGCCGCACCATGTCGGTGATCATCCAGGACGCCGACGGCACGGAGCGGGCGGTGCACCGCATCCAGTACGGCTCGCGCCTCAAGGTCGACGAGGACGAGAAGATCAAGCGCGGCGCCCGCATCGCCGAGTGGGATCCCTACACCCGCCCGGTACTTACCGAGGCCGAGGGCACGGTGGCGTTCGAGGATCTTGTCGAAGGCCAGTCGATGGCCGAGACGCTCGACGAGTCGACCGGCATCGCCAAGCGCATCGTGACCGACTGGCGCAGCGCCAACCGCGGCGCGGATCTGCGCCCGGCCATCCTGGTCAAGGGCAAGGACGGCAAGATCGCCAAGCTGCCGCGCGGCGGCGACGCCCGCTACACCCTGATCCCGGACTCGATCATCGCGGTCGATCCGGGCGGCAAGGTGCAGGCCGGCGACGTGCTGGCCCGCGTGCCGCTGGAGAGCGCCAAGACCCGCGACATCACCGGCGGTCTGCCGCGTGTCGCCGAACTGTTCGAGGCGCGACGGCCCAAGGACGCGGCGATCATCGCCGAGATCTCCGGCACCATCCGCTTCGGGCGCGACTACAAGAACAAGCGCCGGCTCACCATCGAGCCGAACGATCCCGAGCTTGAGCCGATCGAGTACCTGATCCCGAAGGGCAAGCACATCCACCTTCAGGACGGCGACATCGTCGAGCAGGGCGACTTCATCGTCGATGGCAACCCGGCGCCGCACGACATCCTGGCGATCAAGGGCGTCGAGGAGCTCGCCGCCTATCTGGTCAACGAGATCCAGGAGGTCTACCGGCTCCAGGGCGTCAATATCAACGACAAGCACATCGAGGTGATCGTCCGCCAGATGCTGCAGAAGGTCGAGATCGACGACGCCGGCGAGACCGACCTGATCCAGGGCGAGCAGGTCGATCTGGTCGAGCTGGAGGAGGAGAACGAGAAGGCGCTCGCCGCCGGCAAGAAGCCGGCCAGCGGCCGCCCGGTGCTGCTCGGCATCACCAAGGCGTCGCTGCAGACCCGCTCCTTCATCTCCGCCGCGTCGTTCCAGGAGACGACGCGCGTGCTGACCGAGGCGGCGGTGGCCGGCAAGGTCGACAATCTCGGCGGCCTCAAGGAAAACGTCATCGTCGGCCGGCTCATCCCCGCCGGCACCGGCGCGGTGATGACCCGCCTGCGCGAGGTGGCGCGCCGGCGCGACGACCTGATCCAGACCGAGCGCGAGAAGGAGGCGGCGGCCCGCATCGAGCCGCCGGCGAGCCTGCCGGCCGCGGAATAGCGCGGCCGCATCCCACGGCATACGGTTTTCCGGCCGACCGGGCCGGAGAACCGTCTGCCGATCCCCGAAATGCCCCCGCGGATCAGGGGTCTTTCGGCGAGATCGTCTCCGGGATCCCGAAGGGATCATCCGGGCACCGCATCAGAGCGCCCGCCGATCCCATCGGGTCGGGCGGACGCTGCAAGCCGTGCTTCAAGCCGGCGGGTCAACGCAGTCGTTTTCGCGAGACCGGTTCTTGCGTTTGCGGAGAAGGCTGCGTCCCCGCGGCCGCGAGGCTGGCCGCGGGGCAGGTACAACGCATCGACGGCCGCCTTCGGGCGGCCGTTTGCGTATTGGTGCCTCGCGGCTCCGCGGCTTGGCGGCCAGCGCCGGAGTGCGTACGCTGCACGCGGTTCCCGGTATCCCCAAGGGATCAACCGGAAACCGCGTGAGGGCGTCCGCAGCCGGAAGGCGGGCGCCGGGGGGAGGGCGGGACATGATGCGGCTGGTCGCTGGCTTGGCGTTCGGGTGTGTGCTGTCGGTTCTCACCATGGCGGAGGTGTCCGCCGCCGCCCAGGGTGGCAAGAAGGCGGTCTTGCCGGGCACGCCGATGACCGGCGCCGAGATCCGGGCGTTCGCGATCGGCGTGCCGCTGGAATCGCTGGGGCCGGACGGCTCGCGCGCGATCATCCGCCACAAGGCCGACGGAACCTCGGTCTACGAGTTGATCCGTGGCGAAAAGCGGGCGCGAATCAACGGCATCTGGACGATGCGCGGCAACCAGTTCTGCCGCCGTTTCTCGCGGCCGAAAGAGACCGAGACCTGCCTGGACTACCGCCGCATCAGCGATACGACGGCCGCCATCTACAGCGGCAGGAAGCTGGTGGCACGCCAGCACCGCCAGCCCTGAGTCGCGCGGGCGGCCGCAGCAGGCTTGCCACGCCGGGCGGCCGCAATTGCTCCGTGAGTCCCAATGGAATCGCGCAAGGTGATGCGACAGGCGCCGATTGGCGCCACTGATTCTACCGAGTTTCGACTCCAAAACCGGCCATGAGCGGCGGCATTTGTGTCCCGATTGCTGGTTTCTGCCCGCCTGAACAGCCCTGCTGAAGCGGAATTGCACGGCGTTGCGGGCATTGTGACGGCATTCCAACGATTTCAGACTTGACGCCCCGCGCTGCAGCTTCTAGAACCCACGGACTTTCGGCAGGCGGTCGGCTCCGCTATGTCCGCGCGCCCAGCGTGGACTCAAGGATCCGAGACGCTGCCGCAATAGCCGGCGAAAGCTGAAACCAGGCGAGAGCCTCGGGTTGCATCGGCGCAACGGGGAACCGTTGTGTCTGTGTTTGGCAGCGGACCGCTTACCGCCATCAGGCGGGCGGCGGGTCCGGCGTTTGGCCGTTCGGTAACGGACGGCCGGTTCGCGACGCGCGCTCATGCGCTGTGGCGGATGAGTTCGGTCGAGAGGCGAAACAAGAAGGTCCGAAGGCGAACCATGCCGACGATCAATCAGTTGATCCGCAAGCCCCGTGAGGCGAGCGTCTATCGCGAAAAGGCCCGCCATCTGGAGGGCAGCCCGCAGAAGCGCGGGGTCTGCACGCGTGTCTATACGACCACGCCGAAGAAGCCGAACTCGGCTCTCCGCAAGGTTGCTAAGGTCCGCTTGACCAACCAGTTCGAGGTCATCGGTTACATCCCGGGTGAAGGTCACAACCTTCAGGAACACTCGGTGGTGATGATCCGTGGCGGCCGCGTGAAGGACTTGCCGGGCGTTCGTTATCACATCCTGCGTGGTGTGCTCGATACGCAGGGCGTGAAGAACCGCAAGCAGCGTCGGTCGAAGTACGGCGCCAAGCGGCCGAAGTGACCGCGTCGCGAAGGTCATCCCGGGCGCGCGTCGCGCCACCCGGGGAACCAGTCGAAAGAGAATAGGATCGGGGTGCCCGGGTCGAGTCCGGGCATGACGAGAAGAGAGATCGCCCATGTCCCGTCGTCATCGTGCCGAACGCCGCGAAGTGTTGCCCGATCCCAAGTTTGGCAACATCGTGCTGTCGCGCTTCATGAACTCCGTCATGAAGCAGGGCAAGAAGTCGGTTGCCGAGAGGATCGTCTACGGCGCGTTCGACGTGATCGAGAACCGCACCAAGGCGAACGCGCTCGGCGTGTTCCAGCAGGCGCTCGACAATGTCATGCCTGCGATCGAGGTGCGCTCGCGGCGCGTCGGCGGCGCCACCTATCAGGTGCCGGTCGAGGTGCGGCCGGAGCGCCGCCAGACCCTGGCGTTCCGCTGGATCATCGGTGCGTCGCGTAACCGTAACGAAAAGACGATGATCGACCGTTTGTCGGCCGAGCTGCTCGACGCTTCCAACAACCGCGGCAACGCGGTGAAGAAGCGCGAAGACACCCACAAGATGGCGGAAGCGAACCGCGCCTTCTCTCACTATCGTTGGTGACGCTGGTCGCGCGCGCCCGTCGAGGACATTCTCATGCCCCGTAGCCATCCGATCGAGGACTACCGCAATTTCGGCATCATGGCCCACATCGATGCCGGGAAGACCACGACCACGGAGCGGATCCTCTATTATTCCGGCAAGAGCCATAAAATCGGCGAGGTGCACGATGGCGCCGCGACGATGGATTGGATGGAGCAGGAGCAGGAGCGCGGCATCACCATCACGTCGGCCGCGACGACCTGCTTCTGGAACGGCAAGCGCCTGAACATCATCGACACGCCAGGCCACGTCGACTTCACCATTGAGGTGGAGCGCAGCTTGCGCGTGCTCGACGGTGCGGTGTGCGTGCTCGACGGCAACCAGGGCGTGGAGCCGCAGACCGAGACGGTGTGGCGCCAGGCCGACAAGTACAACGTGCCGCGCGTCGTGTTCGTCAACAAGATGGATAAGATCGGCGCCGACTTCTACAAGTGCGTCGACGACATCGTCACCCGCGTCGCCGGCAAGCCGGTGTGCCTGCAGCTGCCGATCGGCTCCGAGCACGACTTCAAGGGCGTGATCGACCTTGTCCGGATGCGCGCCATCGTGTGGGACGACGAGGCACTCGGCGCGAAGTATCGCGACGAGGACATCCCGGCCGATCTCGCCGACAAGGCGGCCGAGTATCGCACCATGCTGATCGAGGCGGCGGTCGAGCTCGACGACGACGCCATGAACGCCTATCTCGAAGGCGTCGAGCCTGACGAGGCGACGCTGAAGCGCTTGGTGCGCAAGGCGGTCACCACCCGCACATTCAATCCGGTGTTCTGCGGCTCGGCCTTCAAGAACAAGGGCGTGCAGCCGCTGCTCGACGCTGTGGTCGACTATCTGCCGTCGCCGCTCGATCGCGGCGGGATCGGCGGCACCGATCCGCGCAACGACGAAGAAGTGGTGCGCAATCCGTCCGACGACGAGCCGACCTCCGTGCTCGCGTTCAAGATCATGGACGACCCGTTCGTCGGCACCATCACCTTCTGCCGCATCTATTCGGGCAAGCTCGAAAGCGGCATGGGGCTGCTGAACTCGACCAAGGAAAAGCGCGAGCGCGTCGGCCGCATGCTGCTGATGCACGCCAACTCGCGCGAGGACATCAAGGAAGCCTATGCCGGCGACATCGTCGCGCTGGCCGGCCTTAAGGACGCGCGCACCGGCGACACGCTGTGCGATCCTTTGAAGCCGGTGATCCTTGAGAAGATGGAGTTCCCCGATCCGGTGATCGAGATCGCCATCGAGCCGAAGTCGAAGGCCGACCAGGAGAAGCTCGGCGTGGCGCTGCAGAAGCTCGCGGCCGAGGATCCGTCCTTCCGCGTGTCGACCGACCAGGAGAGCGGCCAGACCATCCTGAAGGGGATGGGCGAGCTGCATCTCGACATCAAGGTCGACATCCTGCGCCGCACCTACAAGGTCGACGCCAATATCGGCGCGCCGCAGGTGGCCTATCGCGAGCGGATCACGCGGCCGACGACGGTCGACTACACCCACAAGAAGCAGACCGGCGGCACCGGGCAGTTCGCCCGCGTCAAGCTGGTGTGCGAGCCGAACGAGGCCGGCAAGGGCTTCGAGTTCGAAAGCAAGATCGTCGGCGGCGCGGTGCCGAAGGAGTATCTGCCCGGCGTCGAAAAGGGCCTGCAGTCCGTCCTCGGGTCCGGCGTGGTCGCCGGCTTCCCGGTGGTGGATCTCAAGGTCCAGCTCATTGACGGCGCCTATCACGAGGTCGACTCCTCGGCGTTGGCGTTCGAGATTGCCTCGCGCGCGGCGTTGCGCGAGGCGCTTCAGAAGGGCGCTTCGGTTCTGCTCGAGCCGATCATGAAGGTCGAGTGCGTGACCCCGGAAGACTACACCGGCTCGGTCATCGGAGACCTGAATTCGCGGCGCGGGCAGATCCAGGGCCAGGACATGCGCGGCAATGCGGTCGTCATCAATGCGATGGTGCCGCTCGCCAACATGTTCGGATACGTCAACACCTTGCGTTCGATGAGCCAGGGGCGTGCGACGTTCACCATGCAATTCGATCACTACGAACAGGTCCCCTCGAACGTGGCTCAGGAAGTCCAGGCCAAGTTCGCTTGAGACTATTCGGCCGGACGGATCGACAGTCTGACATCGACGGAGATTACGAGCGATGGCGAAGGAAAAATTTCAGCGGAATAAGCCGCACTGCAATATCGGCACCATCGGTCACGTCGACCATGGCAAGACCTCTCTGACGGCTGCGATCACGAAGGTTCTTGCCGAGACGGGCGGGGCGAGCTTCACCGCCTATGACCAGATCGACAAGGCGCCGGAAGAGAAGGCGCGCGGCATCACGATTTCGACCGCTCACGTCGAGTATCAGACCGACAAGCGCCACTATGCGCACGTCGACTGCCCCGGTCACGCCGACTATGTGAAGAACATGATCACCGGCGCGGCGCAGATGGACGGTGCCATCCTGGTGGTGTCCGCCGCCGACGGCCCGATGCCGCAGACCCGCGAGCACATCCTGCTTGCGCGCCAGGTCGGCGTGCCGGCGCTGGTCGTGTTCATGAACAAGGTCGACATGGTCGACGACCCGGAGCTGCTTGAGCTCGTCGAGCTCGAGGTTCGCGAGCTTCTGTCGAAGTACGACTTCCCGGGCGACGACATTCCGATCATCAAGGGCTCGGCCCTGATGGCGCTCGAGGACAAGAGCCCCGAGATCGGCCGCGAAGCCATCCTGAAGCTGATGGACGCGGTTGATGCCTACATTCCGCAGCCGGAGCGTCCGAAGGACCAGCCGTTCCTGATGCCGGTGGAAGACGTGTTCTCGATCTCCGGCCGCGGCACCGTGGTGACCGGCCGTATCGAGCGCGGCGTGATCAAGGTGGGCGAGGAAGTCGAGATCGTCGGCATCCGTCCGACCACCAAGACCACCGTCACCGGCGTCGAGATGTTCCGCAAGCTGCTCGACCAGGGCGAGGCGGGCGACAACGTCGGCTGCCTGCTGCGCGGCACCAAGCGCGAGGAGGTCGAGCGCGGCCAGGTGCTGTGCAAGCCCGGCTCCGTGAAGCCGCACACCAAGTTCAAGGCTGAGGCGTACATCCTCACCAAGGAAGAGGGCGGCCGTCACACGCCGTTCTTCACCAACTATCGCCCGCAGTTCTATTTCCGCACCACCGACGTGACCGGCGTCGTTCATTTGCCGGAAGGCACGGAAATGGTGATGCCGGGCGACAACGTGTCGATGGAAGTCCACCTGATCGTGCCGATCGCGATGGAAGAGAAGCTGCGCTTCGCCATCCGTGAGGGCGGCCGCACCGTGGGCGCCGGCGTCGTCGCCAGCATCATCGAGTG
The DNA here is from genome assembly GCF_008630065.1 of Blastochloris sulfoviridis. Lineage (GTDB taxonomy): Bacteria > Pseudomonadota > Alphaproteobacteria > Rhizobiales > Xanthobacteraceae > Blastochloris > Blastochloris sulfoviridis. The sequence goes on along the minus strand of NZ_VWPL01000001.1, from coordinate 132,358 downwards.
AGTGTCACGCAGAACGGCGCGCCGGTCCCGGCGCGCCGACTGCACCGGTCTCGCGAACGAAAGCAAGAACGATGAACGGCCAGAACATTCGGATCCGCCTCAAGGCGTTTGATCACCGAATCCTCGACGCCTCGACGCGCGAGATCGTCAATACGGCGAAGCGCACGGGTGCGCAGGTTCGGGGTCCGATTCCGCTGCCGACGCGGATCGAGAAGTTCACCGTGAACCGCTCGCCGCACATCGACAAGAAGAGCCGCGAGCAATTCGAGATCCGTACCCACAAGCGTGTCCTCGACATTGTCGACCCGACACCGCAGACGGTCGACGCGCTGATGAAGCTCGACCTCGCGGCCGGCGTCGACGTCGAGATCAAGCTCTGAGGCGACAGGAAGGAAGAGAGCCATGCGCTCCGGAGTCATCGCCCAGAAGGTCGGCATGACCCGCGTCTTCACCGACGGCGGGGAGCACGTGCCGGTCACGGTGCTGCGAGTCGAGAACTGCCAGGTGGTTGCGCATCGCACCGCCGAGCAGAACGGGTATGTCGCGCTGCAGCTCGGCGTGGGCAAAGCGAAAGTGAAGAATGTCAGCCGGGCCCAGCGCGGTCATTTCGCGGTGGCCAAGGTCGAGCCCAAGCGCAAGCTTGCGGAGTTCCGGGTCAATGCCGACGAGCTGATCCCGGTCGGCGCCGAGCTCACGGTCGATCATTTCGTGATCGGCCAGTTCGTCGATGTCACCGGCACCTCCACCGGCAAGGGCTTCGCCGGCGGCATGAAGCGGCACAATTTCGGCGGCTTGCGGGCCACCCACGGCGTGTCGATCTCGCACCGCTCGCACGGTTCGACCGGCGGCCGTCAGGATCCCGGCAAGACGTTCAAGAACAAGCGTATGGCCGGCCACATGGGCGCCACCACGGTGACCACGCAGAATCTGCGCGTGGTGCAGACCGACGTCGAGCGCGGCCTGATCCTGGTGGAAGGCGCGGTGCCTGGCGTGGACGGCGGTTGGATCATGGTACGCGACGCGGTCAAGCGCGCGCTGCCGCAGGATGCGCCGAAGCCCGGCAAGTTCCGTCTGCTTGAGAGCGATGGCGCTGCGGCTGAGAGCGGGGAGAGCGCGTGATGGAATTGAAGGTCAAGACGCTCGACGGCGGCGAGGCCGGCTCTGTCACGCTCGACGATGACATCTTCGGGCTTGAGCCGCGCGCGGACATTCTTCATCGCCTCGTCACCTGGCAGCTCGCCAAGCGCCAGGCTGGCACGCACAAGGTGAAGAACCGCGCCGAGATCAACCGCACCGGCAAAAAGATCTACAAGCAGAAGGGCAGCGGCGGCGCCCGTCACGGCTCCGCCCGCGTGCCGCAGTTCCGCGGCGGCGGCCGGGCGTTCGGCCCGCTCGTGCGCTCGCACGCCATCGACCTGCCGAAGAAGGTGCGTGTGCTCGGCCTCAAGCACGCTTTGTCGGCGAAGGCCAAGGGCGATGCCATCGTGGTTCTCGATTCGGCGGCACTCGCCGAGCCGAAGACCAAGGGGCTGGTCGAGCGGCTGGGCAAGCTCGGGCTTGCCAACGCGCTGGTGGTCGACGGGGCCGAGGTCAACACCAATTTCGATCTCGCCGCGCGCAACCTGCCGAACCTCGACGTTCTGCCGGTGCAGGGCATCAACGTGTACGACATTCTGCGGCGTGAGACGCTGGTGCTGACCCGTGCCGCGGTGGAAGCGCTGGAGGCGCGATTCAAATGAGCATCGATCCGCGCCTCTATGACGTCATCGTCGCGCCGGTGATCACCGAAAAGGCGACGATGGCCTCCGAGAACAATCAGGTCGTGTTCAAGGTCGCCAAGACTGCGACGAAGCCGCTGATCAAGGAAGCGGTGGAGAAGCTGTTCGAGGTCAAGGTTGAGGCCGTCAACACGCTGGTCCGCAAGGGCAAGGTCAAGCGGTTTCGCAACCGCAGGGGCGAGCAGTCCGACGTCAAGAGGGCGATCGTGACGCTGGCCGAGGGCCACAAGATCGACGTGACGACGGGTCTGTGAGGCGGCTGGAGGCTTAGAGATGGCTCTTAAAACATATAAGCCCGTCACGCCCTCGCAGCGCCAGCTCGTGCTGGTCGACCGCTCGGGCCTGTGGAAGGGCAAGCCGGTGAAGGCCCTGACCGTCGGCAAGTCGTCGTCGGGCGGGCGCAACAACATGGGCCGCATCACCGTGCGGTTCCGCGGCGGCGGCCACAAGCAGTCCTACCGGCTTGTCGACTTCAAGCGCACGAAGCGCGACATGCCGGCGACGGTGGAGCGGCTCGAATATGATCCGAACCGGTCGGCGTTCATCGCGCTGATCCGCTACGAGGATGGCGAGCTGAGCTACATCCTGGCGCCGCAGCGTTTGTCCGCCGGCGACATGGTGGTGGCTGGCAGCCATGTGGACGTGAAGCCCGGCAACGCGATGCCGCTCAGCTCGGCGCCGGTCGGCACCATCGTCCACAATATCGAGCTGAAGCCGGGCAAGGGCGGGCAGATCGCGCGCTCGGCCGGCACCTACGCCCAGATCGTCGGGCGCGACCAGGGCTACGTCATTGTGCGCCTGAACTCGGGCGAACAGCGGCTGGTGGCTGGTGCGTGCTACGCCACGGTCGGCGCGGTGTCGAACCAGGATCACATGAACGTTTCGAGCGGCAAGGCCGGCCGCACCCGGTGGCTCGGTTTCCGCCCGCACAATCGCGGCGTGGCGATGAACCCGATCGACCATCCGCACGGCGGCGGCGAAGGCCGCACCTCCGGCGGCCGTCATCCGGTGACGCCGTGGGGTTTCCCGACCAAGGGCAAGAAGACGCGCAGCAACAAGCGGACCGACAAGTTCATCGTGTCGAGCCGCCACGCTCGCAAGAAGAAGTGAGGACAGGGCGATGGCGCGTTCGGTTTGGAAGGGCCCGTTCGTCGACGGCTATCTGCTGAAGAAGGCGGATGCTGCGCGCGGTTCGGGCCGTGCCGAGGTGATCAAGATCTGGAGCCGCCGCTCCACGATCCTGCCCCAGTTCGTCGGGCTCACCTTCGGCGTGTACAACGGCAACAAGCATGTTCCGGTGTATGTGAGCGAGGACATGGTCGGGCACAAGTTCGGCGAGTTCTCGCCGACCCGGACCTTCCACGGCCACGCGGCCGACAAAAAAGCCAAGCGGAAGTGAGGCGAGGGCGTCATGGGTAAGCCGGCGCGCGAGCGCACTCTCAAGGACAGCGAAGCGATGGCTTCGGCGCGCAATCTGCGCGTCAGCCCGCAAAAGCTCAATCTGGTTGCGGGCCTGATCCGCGGCAAGCGGGTTGCGAGCGCGCTGGCCGATCTCGAATTCTCGAAGAAGCGGATCGCCCGCGACGTCCGCAAGTGCCTGGAATCGGCGGTTGCGAACGCCGAGAACAATCACGGGCTCGACGTCGACGATCTGGTGGTTGCCGACGCGCATGTCGGCAAGTCCATGGTCATCAAGCGTTTCGTGCCGCGTGGGCGCGGCCGTGTCGGCCGCATCTTCAAGGCGTTTTCGAATATCACCATCGTCGTCCGCCAGGTCGAGGCGGCGCCGGCCTCCGAGTGAGAGGCGGAGGACAACATGGGTCAGAAGGTCAATCCGATCGGGCTGCGGCTCGGCATCAACCGGACCTGGGACAGCCGCTGGTACGCCCCCAAGGGGGAGTACGGCAAGCTGCTCCATGAGGATATGGAGATCCGGCGTCAGCTTCAGAAGGAGCTGAAGCAGGCCGCGGTGTCGCGCATCATCATCGAGCGTCCGCACAAGAAGTGCCGCGTCACCATCCACTCGGCTCGTCCGGGCGTGGTGATCGGCAAGAAGGGCGCCGACATCGACAAGCTGCGCAAGCGGATCGGTGCGCTGACGAAGTCGGAAGTGGTCCTCAACATCGTCGAGAACCGCAAGCCGGAAGTCGACGCCAAGCTGGTCGCGGAATCGATCGCCCAGCAGCTTGAGCGCCGCGTGGCCTTCCGCCGCGCCATGAAGCGCGCCGTTCAGTCGGCGATGCGGCTTGGCGCGGAAGGCATCCGCATCAACTGCTCCGGCCGGCTCGGCGGCGCCGAGATCGCGCGCATGGAGTGGTACCGCGAGGGACGCGTGCCGCTGCATACGCTGCGCGCCGACATCGACTACGGCCAGGCGACGGCCTTCACCACCTACGGCACCTGCGGCGTGAAGGTGTGGATCTTCAAAGGCGAGATCCTCGAGCACGACCCGATGGCGCAGGACAAGCGTCTGGCCGAAGCCGAGCCGTCGTCCGGCCGGTCGCGCCGCGACGCGGCATAACGCGAAGAGAAACGGACGGCGAGCCATGCTGCAGCCCAACCGAACGAAGTTCCGCAAGGCCCACAAGGGCCGCATCCGCGGCATCGCCTCATCCGGTACGGCCCTCAATTTCGGCCAGTTCGGGCTGAAGGCGTTGGAGCCGGAGCGGGTCACCGCGCGTCAGATCGAGGCCGCCCGCCGGGCGATGACGCGCCACATGAAGCGCGCCGGCCGCGTCTGGATCCGGGTGTTCCCGGACGTGCCGGTGTCGAAGAAGCCGGCCGAGGTCCGCATGGGCTCCGGCAAGGGCGCGCCCGAACTGTGGGTGGTGCGGGTTCATCCTGGCCGCATCCTGTTCGAGATCGACGGCGTGCCGACCGAGCTTGCGCGCGAGGCGCTGACGCTCGCCGCCGCCAAGCTGCCGATCAAGACGCGCTTCGTTTCGCGCATCGCCGAATGAGGAGGCTGCCGTGAAGGCGACCGACGTTAGGGCGATGACGCCCGACCAGATCGACGACGAGGTCCTGAAGCTCAAGAAGGAGCAGTTCAATCTGCGCTTCCAGCGGGCGACCGGACAGCTTGAGAATACCGCGCGGGTTCGCGCGGTGCGCCGCGACATCGCGCGGCTGAAGACCATTGCCGCCGAGAAGCGCACCAGCGCGTCGGCCAAGGCTTAAGGAGAGGGCCATGCCGAAGCGCGTGCTGGAAGGCACCGTGGTGAGCGACAAGCAGGACAAGACCGTCGTGGTCCGTGTCGAGCGACGCTTCACCCATCCGGTGCTGAAGAAGACCGTCCGGCGGTCGAAGAAGTTCCACGCCCATGACGAGGCGAACAAGTTCAAGGTCGGCGACACCGTGGCCATTGTGGAGCACGCCCCGATCTCGAAGCTGAAGCGCTGGATCGTGGTCGAAGACGAGAGCAAGTGACGGAATCTTCCGTTGAACAATAAGAATCTCCGCGAGGCACCCGATTCGAGTGTCGCGCGACCGCGAGAGGACGGTGCGTCATGATTCAGATGCAGACCAATCTCGACGTGGCGGACAATTCCGGCGCGCGCCGTGTCATGTGCATCAAGGTGCTGGGCGGCTCGAAGCGCAAGTACGCCCATGTCGGCGACATCATTGTGGTGTCGGTGAAGGAGGCGATCCCCCGCGGTCGCGTCAAGAAAGGCGACGTGATGAAGGCGGTCGTGGTTCGCACGGCCAAGGACATCCGCCGGCCCGACGGCTCGGTGATCCGCTTCGACCGCAACGCCGCGGTTCTGATCAACAATCAGAAGGAGCCGATCGGCACTCGTATCTTCGGACCGGTGCCGCGCGAACTCCGCGCCAAGAACCATATGAAGATCATCTCGCTCGCCCCGGAGGTGCTGTGATGGCGGCGAAAATCCGCAAAGGGGACAAGGTCGTCGTGCTCACCGGGCGCGACAAGGGCCGGTCCGGCGAGGTGATCGAGGTGCGCCCGAGCGAAGGCCGCGCCTTGGTTCGCGGCGTCAATGTCGTGAAGCGCCACCAGCGCCAGACCCAATCCCAGCAGGGCGGCATCATCTCGAAAGAGGCGCCGATCCAGCTTTCGAACCTCGCGGTCGCCGATCCCAAGGACGGCAAGCCGACCCGCGTCGGTTTCCAGGTGCTCGATGACGGCCGCAAGGTGCGCGTTGCCAAGCGGTCGGGAGAACGGATCGATGGCTGACAAGAATCCGAAGGACGGCGCCAAGGCGCCGAAGAAGGACAAGGCTCCCGAGAAGGGCGCGAAGGCGGCCGCCAAGGCGCCGCGCGCTGCGAGCAGCGAGCCGGTCGTGATCCCGACGCCGCGGCTGAAGACCTTTTACGAAGAGGTCGTGCGGCCCAAGCTGATCGAGGAGTTCGGCTACAAGAACAAGTTCGAGGTGCCGACCATCGAGAAGGTCGTCCTCAACATGGGTGTGGGCGAAGGCACGGCCGACCGCAAGAAGGTCGAGAACGCGGCGGGCGACCTCGCGCTGATCGCTGGCCAGAGGCCGGTGATCACCAATGCGCGCAAGTCGATCGCCACCTTCAAGCTGCGCGAGGGCCAGGCGATCGGCGCCAAGGTCACGCTGCGCAAGACGCGCATGTACGAGTTCCTTGACCGGCTCGTGACCATGGCGCTGCCGCGCGTGCGGGACTTCCGCGGCCTGTCGCCCAAGAGCTTCGACGGGCGCGGCAACTACGCGCTCGGTCTCAAGGAGCACATTGTGTTCCCGGAGATCAACTACGACAAGGTCGAGCAGATTTGGGGTCTCGACATCGTCGTCTGCACCACCGCGCGCACCGACGAGGAAGCGCGCGCGCTGCTTCGCCACTTCAATTTTCCCTTCCGGCAGTGAGACAGGCGTCTCAGACGCGGAACACGGAGTAGGACATGGCCAAGACCAGTGCCATCGAGAAGAACAAGCGCCGGCGCAAGTTGGCTGAACAGTATGCGCCCAAGCGCGCGAGGCTGAAGGCGATCGCCGACGACAGGTCGTTGCCGATCGAGGAGCGCTTCGCCGCCCGGCTCAAGCTGGCGGAACTGCCGCGCAATTCGTCCAAGACCCGCATCCGCAACCGTTGCGAGGTGACCGGGCGTCCGCGGGCGAACTACCGCAAGCTCAAGGTGAGCCGCGTGGCGCTGCGTGAACTCGGCTCGCAGGGGCTTATCCCCGGGCTCGTCAAGTCGTCCTGGTGAGGAGGTCGCGTCATGTCGAATGATCCGATCGGGGACATGATCACCCGTATCCGCAACGCCCAGATGCGCCGCCGCAACTCGGTGTCGACGCCGGGCTCCAAGCTGCGTGGGCGCGTGCTCGAGGTACTGAAGTCCGAGGGCTTCATCCGCGGCTACACCACCACGGAGCACGCCTCGGGCCGTACTGAGTTCGAGGTCGAGCTGAAGTATTTCGACGGCCAGCCGGTGATCAAGAGCATCGACCGCGTGTCGAAGCCTGGCCGCCGCGTCTATGCCTCCGTTGACACGCTGCCGCACGTCATGAACGGCCTCGGCATCGCCATCGTCTCGACGCCGAAGGGCGTGATGGCCGATCACGAGGCGCGCTCGCTGAACGTCGGGGGCGAAGTCCTCTGCACCGTGTTCTAAGCGGGGGAGGGATCAGCATGTCTCGAATTGGTAAGAAGGCGGTGGCGGTGCCGGGCGGCGTGACTGCCCAGGTCAGCGGCCAGTCCGTCAAGGTCAAGGGTCCGAAGGGCGAACTGTCCGTGGTCCTGGTCGACGAGGTCGAGGTGAAGCTCGACGGCGCCGAGATCCACGTGACGCCGCGCCAGGACACCCAGCGCCACCGCGCGATGTGGGGCCTGTCCCGCACCCTGGTGAACAACCTCGTGGTTGGCGTCACCAAGGGCTACGAGGACAAGCTCGAAATCACCGGTGTCGGCTATCGCGCCGCGGTGCAGGGCAAGAACCTGCAGCTCGCGCTCGGCTATTCGCACGACGTGATCTACCCGATCCCGGACGGGATCCAGATCGTCACGCCGAAGCCGACCGAGATCGTGGTCAGCGGCATCGACAAGCAGAAGGTCGGGCAGGTCTCGGCCGAGATCCGCGAGTTCCGTCCGCCGGAGCCCTACAAGGGCAAGGGCGTCAAGTACGCCGGCGAATTCATCTTCCGCAAGGAAGGCAAGAAGAAGTGATGAGGCGCTGAGATGGCCAAGAACTCTACCGTCACGGCCCGCCGCGTTCATCGCGTGCGCCGTGCCATCAGGGCGGCGGCGAACGGCCGGCCGCGGCTGTCGGTGCACCGCTCGGGTCTGCACATCTATGCCCAGGTCATCGACGACGCGCAGGGCATCACGCTGTGCTCGGCGTCTTCGATCGAGAAGGATCTGCGCGCGACGCTGAAGACCGGCGCCAATGTCGAGGCGGCCAAGACGGTCGGCAAGCTGTTGGCCGAGCGCGCTGTCGCCAAGGGCGTCAAGCAGGTCGTGTTCGATCGCGGTGCCTTTCTTTATCATGGGCGCGTGAAGGCGCTCGCCGACGCCGCCCGCGAGGGCGGCCTGGAATTCTGACGGATTCGAGGGGACGGGACGTCCCGAGGAGATAGACTGAAATGGCGAGAGAGCGTCAGCGCGATCGGGATCGTGATCGCGAAGACCGCGACAGCGGCTTCGTCGACAAGCTCGTCCACATCAATCGCGTCGCCAAGGTGGTGAAGGGTGGACGTCGCTTCGGCTTCGCCGCACTCGTCGTCGTCGGCGACCAGAAGGGCCGGGTGGGCTTCGGCCATGGCAAGGCGCGCGAGGTGCCGGAGGCGATCCGCAAGGCCACCGAATCGGCCAAGCGGGCGATGATCCGCGTGCCGCTGCGCGAGGGCCGTACGCTGCACCACGACATCGCCGGCCATCACGGCGCCGGGCGCGTGTTCCTGCGTGCGGCTCCGGCCGGTACCGGCATCATCGCCGGCGGCCCGATGCGTGCGGTGTTCGAGACGCTCGGCATGGCCGACGTGGTGGCCAAGTCGATGGGCTCCTCGAACCCCTACAACATGGTGCGGGCGACTTTCGATGCCCTCAAGCGCCAGGACAATCCGCGCTCGGTTGCGGCGCGGCGCGGCCTCAAGGTGTCGGCCCTCCAGAGCCGCCGCCGCGATGTCGACGCCGAGGCGACCGACTGAGCTGACATAAATTCGAACGGAGTCGCCCCATGGCCAACCCCGCGGAGAACACCGTCACGGTCGAGCAGACCGGCAGCCCGATCCGGCGCCGGCAGGATCAGCGCGCCACGCTGATCGGACTCGGCCTCAACAAGATCGGGCGCCGCAGCACGTTGCCGGATACTCCGTCCGTGCGCGGCATGATCGATAAGGTCGCGCACCTCGTGCGCGTGGTTCAGGGCGCTTGAGAAGCGCGCGCGCGGAGATCAAGCGATGAAACTCAACGAGATCAAGGACAATGCCGGCGCGCGCAAGTCGCGTCTGCGGATCGGCCGCGGCATCGGCTCCGGCATGGGCAAGACCGGCGGCCGCGGCGGCAAGGGCCAGACCGCGCGTACCGGCGTGCGCATCAAGGGCTTCGAAGGCGGCCAGATGCCGCTGCACCGGCGCCTGCCGAAGCGCGGCTTCAACAACATCTTCCGGCTCGACTACAACGAACTGACGCTGGAGCGCCTGCAGCGGGCGCTGACGGCGGGCAAGCTCGACTCGTCGAAGCCGGTGACGGTGGCCGAGCTGGTCGAGGCCGGCGTGCTGCGCCGCGCCAAGGACGGCGTGCGGCTGCTCGCCACCGGCGAGCTGACGGCCAAGGTCGACCTCGTGGTCAATCACGCCACGGCGTCGGCGCGTGCGGCGGTCGAGGCGCTGGGCGGATCGGTCACGCTGATCGAGAAGCCGGCCGCCGAGGCGGAGACGGCTTGAGCTCCCGGCTTGCGGACCTCATCTGAAGCGAGCAGAGAGTGCAGGAGCGCGGGTCATGGTGTCGGCGGCTGAACAGCTCGCAGCGAACTTGAATTTCTCGGCTCTCGGCAAGGCCGAGGAGCTCAAGCGGCGCATCTGGTTCACGCTCGCCGCACTGGTGGTGTACCGGCTCGGAACCCACATTCCGCTGCCGGGCATCGACCCGCAGGCCCTGGCCGACCTGTTCAAGCAGCAGCAGGGCGGCATCCTCGGCATGTTCAACATGTTCGCGGGCGGCGCGGTGGGCCGAATGGCCATCTTCGCCCTCAACATCATGCCGTACATCTCGGCCTCGATCATCATCCAGCTTCTCACCTCGGTGTCGCCGACGCTGGAGGCGATCAAGAAGGAAGGCGAGCAGGGCAGGAAGCAGCTCAACCAGTACACGCGCTATCTCACCGTCGTGCTGGCCGGCTTCCAGGCCTGGGGCATCGCGCTCGGCCTGCAGAGTTCGGGCAATGTGGTGTCGCAGCCCGGCCTGTTCTTCCTGGTCTCGACCACCATCACGCTGGTCGGCGCCACCATGTTCCTGCTGTGGCTCGGCGAGCAGATCACCGCGCGCGGCGTCGGCAATGGCGTGTCGCTGATCATCTTCGCCGGCATCGTCGCCGAGCTGCCGGCCGGCATCGCCAGCACCCTCGAACTCGGCCGCCAGGGCGCGATCTCGACCGCGCTGATCCTGATCATCCTGGCGATGGCGGCGGTCGTGGTGGGCTTCGTGGTGTTCATGGAGCGCGCCCAGCGGCGCCTCTTGATCCAGTATCCCAAGCGCCAGGTCGGCAACCGGATGTTCGAGGGCCAGTCCTCGCATCTGCCGCTGAAGCTGAACACCGCGGGCGTCATTCCGCCGATCTTCGCCTCCTCGCTGCTGTTGCTGCCGGTCACGGCCGCCAATTTCAGCGCCGGCGAGAGCGGCGGCTGGCTGACCACGATCACCGCGCTGCTCGGGCACGGACAGCCGCTGTTCATGCTGGCCTATGTGGCGATGATCGTGTTCTTCACGTTCTTCTATACGGCCATCGTGTTCAATCCGCAGGAGACCGCCGACAATCTGAAGAAGTATGGCGGCTTCATTCCCGGCATTCGCCCGGGCGAGCGCACGGCGGAGTATATCGACTACGTCCTGACCCGAATCACCGTGGTGGGCGCGATCTACATCGCCCTGGTCTGCGTGATCCCGGAAATCCTGATCTCTTATGCCGCGATCCCCTTCTATCTCGGGGGAACGTCGCTCCTGATCGTGGTCAGCGTGACCATGGACACGGTCTCCCAGGTGCAGGGTCATCTCTATGCCCACCAGTATGGAGACCTCATCAAAAAAGCGAACCTGAAGGGGAGACGTCGATGAGGCTGGTGCTGTTGGGACCGCCAGGGGCGGGCAAGGGCACGCAAGCGCAGCGCCTGACGGCACGGCACGGCATCGTTCAGTTGTCGACGGGAGACATGCTGCGCGCCGTGGTGGCGGCGGGTACGCCGGTGGGCTTGAAGGCCAAGGACATCATGGCGCGCGGCGATCTGGTGCCGGACGAGGTGGTGGTGGCCATCGTCTCCGACCGGATCGACCAGGACGACTGCCGGAACGGCTTCGTCCTCGACGGCTTCCCGCGCACCCCCGGCCAGGCCGAGGCGCTCGACCGGATGCTGGCGGAGAAGGGGCTGAAGCTCGACGGCGTGGTCGAACTCGTCGTCGACCACACGGCCCTGGTGAAGCGAATCGAGACCCGCGTCGCCGAGATGACGGCGCGCGGCGAGGCGGTCCGCCCCGACGACAATCCCGAGGCGCTGAAGCAGCGGCTGAGCGCCTACACGGCCCAGACCGCGCCGCTGTCGGACTATTACCGGACCAAGGGTCTCCTCAAGGAGATCGACGGCATGAAGACCATCGACGAGGTGACGGAAGCGATCGGCCGGGTTCTCGGCGTGGTCGCCGCAAGAGGTTGACGGACCTCGCAACTGACAGTATGACCCGGCGAGCATTTGAACGGCGCCGGGTCTTCCGAGGAGGGCCGGGTGCCGCGTACCCGTTTAACCGGTCCTCTTCGGGCGCACGACACCCAGAAGACCGGCCGCCAGGAGATCAGCGGCTTGGTCGCCGCAGGAGAAGAACCGTGGCCCGCATCGCAGGCGTCAATATTCCGACCAACAAGCGCGTCCTCATCGCGCTGCAGTACATTCACGGCATCGGGCCCAAGAAGGCGCACGAGATCACCGAGAAGGTCGGTATTCCGGCCGAGCGGCGGGTCAACCAGCTCACCGACCAGGAAGTGCTGCAGATTCGCGAAACCATCGATCGTGACTATATGGTCGAGGGTGATCTGCGCCGCGACGTGCAGCTGAACATCAAGCGCCTGATGGATCTCGGCTGCTATCGCGGCCTGCGCCATCGCCGCGGCCTGCCGGTGCACGGCCAGCGCACGCACACCAATGCCCGCACCCGCAAGGGTCCGGCCAAGCCGATCGCCGGCAAGAAGAAGTGATGCGGTGCTCCGGCCGACCAGGCCGGAGAGCCGTGTCCCGATCGCCGAAACTCCCGTTCGTGCGCGAAGGGTTTTCGGCGGGTCCGTTTCCGGTCTCCCAACGGGACCAACCGGAAGCCGTATGATTTCGCCGCGGCCCGGTCCGCGGCGGCACCGTTCCCTGGGCGAGCGTTTCGACGCCCGGGGTGAGAGGGCCGCGTTCGGTCCCGTATCGCGTTGAATTGGCCGGTTCGAGCCGGTCGAGACACGTCTTTCAATCCCGAGCGCCTGGAACGACGGGCGCGCCTGAAGGATCAAGAACATGGCCAAGGAAGCCACCGGCCGCGTCCGCCGTCGCGAACGCAAGAACATCGCCTCCGGCGTGGCGCACGTGAACGCCTCGTTCAACAACACGATGATCACCATCACCGACGCGCAGGGCAACACGATTGCCTGGTCCTCCGCCGGCCAGATGGGATTCAAGGGCTCGCGCAAGTCGACCCCCTACGCCGCCCAGGTCGCGGCCGAGGATTGCGCCCGCAAGGCCGCCGAACACGGCATGCGCACGCTGGAAGTCGAAGTCGCCGGTCCGGGCTCGGGTCGCGAATCGGCGCTGCGCGCCCTGCAGGCGTCCGGCTTCACGGTGACCTCGATCCGCGACGTGACGCCGATCCCGCACAATGGCTGCCGGCCGCGCAAGCGCCGCCGCGTCTGATCCCGCGCACGCCATGGCGTGCCCCCGTATGCCCGCGGGCCGGTGATCGGTCCGCAGCCGACTGAAGGGTGAGACCCTGTGATCCACAAGAACTGGCAAGAGCTCATCAAGCCCGAAAAGCTGCAGGTGCAGCCGGGACAGGATGCTCGGCGCATTGCGACGGTGATCGCCGAGCCGCTGGAACGCGGCTTCGGCACCACGCTCGGCAACGCCCTGCGCCGGATTCTGCTGTCCTCGCTGCAGGGCGCGGCGGTGACCAGCGTCCATATCGACGGCGTCCTGCACGAGTTCTCCTCGATTCCGGGCGTGCGCGAGGACGTCACCGACATCGTGCTCAACATCAAGGATGTCGCCATCAAGATGCAGGGCGACGGACCCAAGCGCATGGTCGTGCGCAAGTCCGGCCCCGGCGTGGTGACCGCCGGCGACATCCAGACGGTTGGCGACATCACCATTCTCAATCCGGACCTCGTGCTGTGCACCCTCGACGAGGGCGCCGAGATCCGGATGGAGTTCACGGTGGCCACCGGCAAGGGCTATGTCGCGGCCGACCGCAACCGGCCCGAGGACGCGCCGATCGGCCTGATCCCGGTCGACAGCCTCTATTCGCCGGTCAAGAAGGTGTCCTACCGCGTCGAGAACACCCGCGAGGGCCAGATCCTCGACTACGACAAGCTGACCATGACGGTCGAGACCAACGGCGCCCTGTCGCCGGATGACGCGCTGGCCTACGCCGCGCGCATCCTGCAGGACCAGCTCGACATCTTCGTCAATTTCGAGGAGCCCAAGCGCGCGGTCGAGACGCCGGCCATCCAGGAGCTGCCGTTCAACCCGGCTCTGCTCAAGAAGGTCGACGAGCTTGAACTGTCGGTGCGCTCGGCCAACTGCCTGAAGAACGACAACATCGTCTATATCGGCGACCTGATCCAGAAGACCGAGGCGGAGATGCTCCGCACGCCGAACTTCGGGCGCAAGTCGCTGAACGAGATCAAGGAAGTGCTGGCGGCGATGGGCCTGCACCTGGGCATGGAAGTGCCTGGCTGGCCGCCCGAGAACATCGAAGATCTCGCCAAGCGCTTCGAAGACCACTATTGAGCATCAAGCCCCGGGTCACCGGGCAGAAGGGACGGCCGGGCCTCCGGTCGAGAACAACATGAACCACGGCAAGGCCGGCCGGCGATTCAACCGCAGCAGCGAGCACCGCAAGGCGATGTTTGCCAACATGGCTGCGGCGCTGATCAAGCACGAGCAGATCCTCACCACCCTGCCCAAGGCCAAGGACCTGCGGCCGGTGGTGGAGAAGCTGATCACGCTCGGCAAGCGCGGCGACCTGCACGCCCGCCGTCAGGCGATCGCCCAGATGCGCGACGTCGCGATGGTCAAGAAGCTGTTCGACGTCATCGGCCCGCGCTATGCCGGCCGCAATGGCGGCTACTGCCGCATCGTCAAGGCAGGCTTCCGCTTCGGCGACTGCGCCCCGGTGGCGGTGATCGAGCTGGTCGACCGCGACGTGACCGCCAAGGGCAAGGATTCCGGCCCGGTCGAGTCCGCGGCGGCGGCGTGAGCGTGCTTGCGATCGGATGATCGGATTGAGGCGGCTTCGGCCGCCTCTTTTGCATCCGGCCGGCGATGATCGTTCCAAACCCGCATCGACAGCAATAATCCTTGCCCACCGTCCGAGAGCGTGGTTCCTGGCCTCGCCCGCGCCGCTGGTGGCCGAACATCTGCGGGGGCGGATGTCAGGGTCGGATCACGAGGGCCGTGCTGACCTTACGAGGGGAGTCGTATCCATGGTGAATTGGCTGATCTTGGGCGTCGTTCTTGGGCTGATTACACCGCTCGCGGTGGTCCCGGGGACGCTTCGCAAAATCTATAACGAAGACGGTCAATGGGCGGCCGCGAAATTGTACCTGATCCTGGCGACAATTTCGGTGATCGGCATGTTGTTCTTCACGTTCGTCGCCGCGAACATCTTGCTGGCGGACTGACGCACGACGCCGCGGCACCCGCGCCACCCTCGGCATTGCGGGCGGCGGCGGGTGGCCGTCCGGGGCGCCGGGCGGGAATGGCGCGCGCCGCAGCAAGGCATGTCCGGCCCGGCGGTCCGCTCGCCGGCACGGGACGCGACCGGCGGCCACCGCGCGGGTACGCCTTTTTTCGGACATCGGATACCTTATATCGTTGCCAGCGTCATAGCGTTGCCAACGTCGTCTTTGCAAAGGGCGGGAGCGGGTGTTGCGAAAAAGAATGCGACAGCTCAACGACTTGGAACGTCATGCGGGATTGGCCGGTTCAACCGGTCCGGTCGGATCGGCGGGTGTTCCATCCCGCCTTGCCGCCGTCGGCGCCGTGGTCCTTGCCGCCGTCTTCGCCCTGGCCGTGCAGGTGCCGGCACAGGCGCAGGCGCCCTTGCGCGTTGCGCCCGAGTCGCGCCAGCAGGTGACGCTGTCGTTCGCGCCGGTCGCGGCGAAGACCTCGCCGGCCGTTGTCAACGTGTTCGCGCTCAAGTCGGCGCCCAGGGGCAGCGGCCATCCGTTCTTCGAAGACCCGTTCTTCCGCCGCTTCTTCGGCGACCGCGGCTTTGGCGTGCCGCGCGAGCGGGTGCAGCGCTCGCTCGGCTCGGGCGTGATCGTCGATCCGCGCGGGCTGGTGGTCACCAACCACCACGTCGTCGAGGGAGCGGACGAGGTGAAGGTGGTGCTGGCCGACAAGCGCGAGCTGGCTGCCGAGATCGTGCTGCGCGATCCGCGCACCGACCTCGCGGTGCTGCGGGTCAATGAGGGGGCGCCGTTCCAGGCGATCGATCTGGCGGATTCGGACGCGCTGCAGGTCGGCGACCTGGTGCTGGCGATCGGCAATCCGTTCGGCGTCGGCCAGACGGTGACGCAGGGCATCGTGTCGGCGCTGGCCCGCAGCCAGGTGGGCATCAGCGACTTCCAGTCCTTCATCCAGACCGACGCCGCAATCAATCCCGGCAATTCGGGCGGCGCGCTGGTCGACATGTCGGGGCGGCTGGTCGGCATCAATACGGCGATCTTTACCCGCTCGGGCGGCAGCCACGGCATCGGCTTCGCCATTCCGTCCAACATGGTCCGGGTGGTGGTGGAGTCGGCCAAGAGCGGCGGCAAGCAGGTGAAGCGGCCCTGGCTCGGCGCCCGGCTGCAGACGGTGACGGCGGATATCGCCGAGAGCCTCGGCCTGCCGCGGCCGGCCGGCGCGCTGGTGGCGGACGTGCCGAACGGCACGCCGGCTGCCAAGGCCGGGCTGAAGCGCGGCGACGTGGTCGTCGCCATCGACGGCCAGATGGTGGACGACCCCGACGGGCTCGGCTTCCGGCTCGCCACCCGTCCGGTCGGCGGCAGGGCGGTGCTGACCGTGCGGCGCGGGGCGAACGAGGTGCCGCTCCCCATCGGCCTGGAGGCGCCGCCGGAGGGCAGTTCGCGCGACGCCGTGGCCATCAGGTCCCGCTCGCCCTTTGCCGGCGCCACGGTGGCGGCGCTGGACGCGGCCCTGGCCGACGAGTTGCATCTGCCGTTCGGCGGCGAGGGCGTCGTGGTGGTGGTCAAGGTGGAGCCTGGCTCTCCGGCCGACAATCTCGGCTTCCAGCCCGGCGATGCGGTGCTGCAGGTCAATGGCCGTGACATCAGATCGCCGCAGGAGCTGGAGCGCATCTTCCGCGCCGGCGCCCGGCTGTGGCGGCTGGTGGTGCAGCGCGAGGGCCGCGCCATCCAGATGGTGCTTCCCGGCTGAGCGGGGAGCGCGCCATGCCCCGCCGCCCCGAGCCGACGCCCTCGCTGTTCACCGCCGCGGGCCTTGAAGCGGAGGCGCCGCGGCCGCTGGCCGACAAGCTGCGCCCGAAGACGCTCGCCGAGGTTGTTGGCCAGGACCATCTGGTCGGGCCGGACGGGGCGCTGACGCGCCTCCTGGCCTCCCGCTCGCTCGGCTCGCTGATCTTCTGGGGGCCGCCCGGCACCGGCAAGACCACGGTGGCGCGCCTGCTCGCCCAGGAGACCGACCTGCACTTCGAGCAGATCTCGGCGATCTTCACCGGCGTCGCCGACCTCAAGAAGGTGTTCGAGGCCGCGCGCGGCCGGCGGCAGGTCGGGCAGGGCACGCTGCTGTTCGTCGACGAGATCCACCGCTTCAATCGCGCCCAGCAGGATGCCTTCCTGCCGGTGGTCGAGGACGGCACGGTGACGCTGGTCGGCGCCACCACCGAGAACCCGTCCTTCGAGCTCAATGCCGCGCTGCTGTCGCGGGCGCGGGTGCTGACGTTCCAGCCGTTGGATAAGACAGCAATTGAGCATCTCCTCGCAAGAGCCGAGAATATCGAGGGAAAGCCGCTTCCGCTCGACGATGCGGCGCGGGTTGCGCTGATCGGCATGGCCGATGGCGACGGCCGCGCCGCCCTGACGCTGGCCGAGGAGGTCTGGCGCGCCGCCAAGCCGGGCGAGACGTTCGATACCGCCGGCCTCGCCGGCGTGGTGCAGCGGCGCGCCCCGATCTACGACAAGGATCGAGAAGGTCACTACAACCTCATCTCGGCGCTGCATAAATCGGTGCGCGGCTCGGATCCGGATGCGGCCTTGTATTACTTGGCGCGCATGCTCGATGCCGGCGAGGAGCCGCTGTTCCTGGCGCGGCGCATCGTGCGCATGGCGGTGGAGGACATCGGGCTGGCTGACCCGCAGGCGCTGGTCGTCGCCAACGCCGCCAAGGATGCCTACGACTTCCTCGGCTCGCCGGAGGGCGAGTTGGCGATCGCCGAGGCGGTGATCTACATGGCCACCGCGCCGAAATCGAACGCCGCCTACAAGGCGTTCGGTGCCGCCCGCCGCGTCGCCAAGCAGGCGGGATCTCTCATGCCGCCCAAGCACATCCTCAATGCACCGACCAAGCTGATGCAGGAGGAGGGCTACGGCGCCGGCTACGCCTACGACCACGACACGGCCGAAGGCTTCTCCGGCCAGGACTATTTCCCGGACGAGCTTGGCCGGCAAAGCTTCTACCGGCCGGTCGAGCGCGGCTTCGAGCGCGAGTTGAAGAAGCGGCTCGACTACTGGGCCAAGCTGCGCCGTGATCGCGGCGGGGAATAGGCGGGAGGGGAGGACAGCGCTGCCCTTTTAGATCGCAGCCGCCAAAGAGTGGAGAGGGCAAGGAGAAGACGGGAAAGCAGGAATCTCTCGACCGCACTTAAGCGTCGGTCGGAGCGAGTTCCAGTTCTTTGAGCAACGCCAAGGCGCGTTCCCGCCGACCGGAGCCTGTCTTGCCGGGCTTCCGGCGTTCAAGCTCCGCTCGCCAATCTGGCACCTGCTCCTGCTCCTGGGTCGCGAGCCAATGGATGGTCGCGGCGAGCTCGAGAACTGTCGAGGTCTCGCCCGCGAGTTTCTGAACCAGTGGGCGAGCCTGATCGATGTCGATCGCACCGAGTCGGGTCGGGGCTTCCTCGGTCGAAAACTTGCTGAACGGCGCGCCATCGACCTGACGGAACGCCATTGTCTCTTTCAGCCGTCCCCAGAATTTGGCATCGGTGACCGCATCCGAGATCGGTTCCGCATAGGGACCATAATGATGGTACGCGAACCTCGCGCCGCTGTTCAGGCCCTTCTGCTCCAGCAGATAGACAATTTTCTGCAGGCGGATGCGGCCGATGAGCTCGCCTCCCGCGAGGGCGACGATGCCGACCACCACGTCATCGAGCTTCGCCATTGGTTTCTCCCGCGCATTTCAGAGCCGAATCGTACTGACGCCAATCTGCAAAATAATACCTGAGCACATTTTGGTCTTCGGTCAATGCGGCCACCGCCTTCGACAACGCGGCAATGTCGACAACGTTGCCATCGGCCCGTTTCACGAACACACGTTTGTGGGCCGGGATATCCTCACGCTGGGCGTCCTTATAGATCGAGAGCGAAACTGCGTCTCGGAATATCGTCTGTCCAATCGAGGATTTGAGATCGTTGTCGATAAAGCCCTTTCGCAGACGATCGAGATCCGTCGTGTTGACCATGTCGATCTCGATTGCCTTCCGCAGCTTGCGGTCACGGATATCGCGCCCGAGGACGCGGACGTCCTCGGGACCGTTATCGGCACAGGCTTCAATCATGTTCCAGACCACGGCGTCGTCGAGAGCGAGGTACAGTGCGAGCGTTGGCTCGACCGCAGCGAAATAGGCGACCAGCGGGTTCCGCTCGTGTACCGGCAGTTCCTGTGCCCGTCCGTTCGCCACGAGGACCGCGATGCTGCGGAGAAAAGCCGACAGTGTCATCTCGATGCCGCGAGTCACCCGATGAAAATAAACTTGTGAATAGAGATGGTACCGCGCGAGGATAAACGCCTCCACGGCTTGGAGCGCCTTCTCTTCAAACGCGAAAGTCTGGATCGTCGTTGGCTCACCTTCGTCGGTTTCACCTTCGCCGATTCCAATTTTTGCACGAACAACACGGAGATTGTCGACGAGCCAGTCGAAATCGATGGCACCTGCACCTGAACCGGTCATCAGACGATCTCGCCTGAGATAATCAAGGCGATCGGCGTCGAACGAACTCGACACGATTGCGGCATAGATGTCGGTTGGGGGACGAGTGAGCAACTCCGCGATGTCGTCGGCGATACCGCCTCCGCCCCCGAACACCTTTTCAAGAGCAGGTCGAATGGACCGCGCGCGTGAGGCAATGATCTCGGCCGTCCAGGTCTCGTGATTTTTGTAACTACCGCGAGAACCAAGACGTTCCTTTTCGACGTTTTCGAATGCGTGGCTGAAGGGCCCGTGGCCGATATCATGCAGTAAGGCTGCGAGAAGAGCAGTTCGTTCCCGTTGATGATTCCACTCCGTCGCAGGTAGCCCCTTTTCTGCGACCTTCATCAGGCACCGTGCGACGTGGAATACGCCAATAGAGTGAGAAAACCGAGTATGCGTCGCGCCGGGAAAGGTGAACTCTGACACGCCGAGCTGCTTGATACGACGAAGACGCTGGAACTCTGATGTGTCGATCAACCGCCAAGCGGCTTTGTCGACCTCCTTTTCAAGGTCAAATACGATCAAACCATGGACAGGATCACGGATGCGCTTGAGCGTGGGCATAACGTCAAGATAGCGCAGTCTTGAGGCTCAATCCAAGCGTGTTATTGGTTGCTTCCCGCCCTTTCCAGCACCCGTTTCGCCCGCAGCAGGTGCGGCCGGTCCAGCATCCGGCCGTCGAGCGTGGTCACCCCGGCGTCGCCCGCCGCCGCGAAGGCGGCGATCACGCGGCGCGCCTCTTCAACCGCCGTCTCAGAGGGCGTGAATACCGCATTGATAACGCTGACCTGGCCGGGGTGGATGGCCATCTTAGCCGAGAAGCCGTCGCGCCGCGCGGCCTCCGCCTCCACCCGCAATCCGGCCTCGTCGCGCACATCCACGAACACCGTGTCGATCGCCAGCACCCGCGCCGCCGCCGCCCCGGCGAGGCAGAGGTTGCGGGCGAGAAGATAGGGCGAGGTCCAGCGCCCGGAATCGTCGTGGTTGGTCTCGGCGCCGAGGTCGGCGGAGAGATCCTCGCCGCCCCAGGCGAGGCCGGCCAGCCGGTCGGAGGCGCCGGCATAGGTGCCGAGGCCGAACAGGGCGGCGGCCGTCTCGGTGGCGATGGCGAGAATCCGGGTGGCGCCGGCCGGGATGTCGGCCAGCGCCTCGCGCGCGGCGAGCTTGGCGCCGAGATGGACGACGTCGCGGCCGTGCTCGGCCTTGGGCAGCATGACGCCGTCCGGGCGCGCCGCCATCGCCGCGTCGAGGTCTTCGTCGACCAGGCCGGAGCCCAGCGCGTTCACCCGCACATAGAGACGGGGGCGCGCCGCCAGCGGCACCGCCTCGCGCAGGAAGCCGGCGGTCGCCACCCGCGCCGCGGCCTTGGCGTCGGGCGCCACCGAGTCCTCGAGGTCGATGATCAGCGCGTCGGCGCCGGTCTCCAGCGCCTTGGCCAGCTTGCGCGGGCTGTCGCCCGGAACGAACAGCAGCGAGCGCATGTCACGCCGGCCGCTTCTTCATGAAGGCCTGGCGCCGGCACTCGGCCACCAGGATGTCGTCCTGGTTATAGGCGCGGTGGTGGAGCTCGACGATGCCGGCATCCGGCCGCGACTTGGATTCGCGCACCGCCAGCACGGTGGTCTCGGCGCGCAGCGTGTCGCCGTGGAACAGCGGCGCGGGGAAGCGCACGTCGGTCATGCCGAGATTGGCGATGGTCGTGCCGTTGGTGAGGTCGTTCACCGAGATGCCGATCATCAGCCCCAGCGTGAACAGCGAATTGACCAGCGGCTGGCCCCACTCGGTCTCGCGCTCGCAGAAGTGCCGGTCGATGTGCAGCGGCTGCGGGTTCAGCGTCATGTTGGAGAACAGCATGTTGTCCGTCTCGGTCAACGTGCGGGTGAGGCGGTGGCGGATGGTGGTGCCGACCTCGAAGTCCTCCAGCCACATGCCGCCGCGCCAGTGCCGCTCGCCCATGATTCGCTCCTCCCTGATTGTCCCGTTGCTTGGCCACGCCGCCGCCCGCGGTACGGGGCGCTAGAGCGTGATCCGATCTGACTGCATCAGATCGGACGCTCTAAGTTTCTGGTTTGTCGCATTTTCTTTCGCACAACCGGTATCCACTTGTTCGGAAAATGCTCCATTATTCCAACGGCCCCGAACGCTGACGCGTGGGGCCGTTGACCATCGCAGATTTTCTTATCCGAAATCAAAGATTTCACGAAAGTCCGCGAGCGGAGCGAACGGCCAGCTTGTGCCGCCGTTGGCGTTAACCATGCGTTTACCATAACCGCCGCACCGTCACGCGCATCGTGTCGTGGCGGGCGTGCCGGCCTCGACCCTCCGGCGACGAATTGGGGAGACGCAGCGGTGGACGCCATGTTTCTCTTCACCACGCCGAAGGCACAGGCTCCCAGCCCGGCGCCGGCCGTGCCCCAGCCGGCCCCGGCCGGCGGCGCGTCCGGAGTGATGGGCGCCCTGCAAACGGCCAGTGAAACCACCGGCACCAGCTTCGACTATCTGCTCAAGACGGCGCGGCGCGAGTCCGACCTCGACCCGGCGCTGAAGTCGAAGACCTCCTCAGCCACCGGCCTGTTCCAGTTCCTCGACGACACCTGGCTGGAGACGTTGAAGGCCGATGGTGCCCGCTACGGCTATGGCGACTATGCCGCCGCCATCACCCGCACGCCCTCGGGCAATCTCGACATCGCCGATCCGGCGCTCAAGCGGCAGGTGATGGCGCTGCGGGAGGACCCGACCGCCAATGCGGTGATGGCCGGCGCCTTCACCAACCGCAACGCCGCCGATCTGCGTGCCTTGCTCGGCCGCCAGCCGACCGATGGCGAGCTCTATGTCGCCCATTTCTTCGGCTCGGCCGGGGCGCGGAAATTCCTCGACCTCGCCGCCACGCAGCCCGCCGCGCGCGCGGACACGGTGTTTCCGGAAGCCGCCGCCGCCAACCGGCCGATCTTCTACGACAAGTCCGGCCGCGCCCGCTCGGCGGCGGAGGTCTATGCCGTGCTGGTCAAGCAGCACGGCACCGAGACCACGACCAGCCCGGCCGCGGGCAACCCGGTGACGGCCGCCGCCACGGCGCCCGCCTCCGCATCGCAGGGAAGCGCGGCGCTCGGCCTCGCGCCCGAGCCGGCGGAGCCGCCGCTGCCCTTCGCCTTCCATGGCCTGTTCCAGACCGAACGCACCGGCCCGGCCACCGCCGATGTGCGCGCGCTGTGGGTGCCGCAGACGGCGCGTGCGGCCTATGCGGCGGGTGCCGGCAAGACCTCGGGCGACGCCGGCCGGCCGCTCGATCTCGGCACCTTCGCCCGCGCCTCGGGCGTCGACACGCGGGAATAGTCCCTCCAAACTCTTAAAATTCACGGTGAACGCTTTGTTAAGCCCGCACCCCTAGCGTGGATGCGGTTGCCACCTCGATTGGTGTTTCGGGATGATCGTTCGCCGATTCCTGCAATGGGTTCGCACTGCGCAGCCGGGGGACCGCGCCGAGGCCACCGCGGCGCTGGCCCGCGCCTATCTCTATTCCGATTTCTCCGAGCATGACCGGAAGGCCGCCCAGGCGGCGCTGACCCTGATGCTCGACGACCGCGCTCCGGTGGTACGCCGCGCGCTCGCCGAGGCGCTGGGCCGCAGCGCCGATGCGCCGCACGACATCATCCTGGCGCTGGCGCACGATGCCGCCGACATCGCCGCCATCGTGGTGGAACGCTCGCCGGTGCTGCTGGAGATCGAGCTGATCGAGATCGTCCGCGCCGGCCGGCCCGGGCTCAGGGCCGCGGTGGCGGCCCGCCCCTGGGTGCCCGAATCGGTCTCCGCCGTCATCATCGAGGTCGCCGACGCCGAAATCTGCCGCGTGCTGATCGGGAACGAGGGCGCCGACATCGACGAAGCCTCGCTCGAACGGCTCATCGCCCGGCATGGCCATGCCGGCACGGTCCGCGAAATCCTGCTGGCGCGGCCCGATCTGACGCCGACGCTGCGCCAGTCGCTGGTGGCCAAGACGGCGGGCGCGCTCGCCATGTTCGTGTCGGAGCGCGCCTGGCTCGAACCTGCGGCGGCGGCGCGCGTCGCGCGCGAGGCCTGCGAGCGCACCACGGTGACGATCGCCCGCAATGCCGGGGGCGACCAGACGCTGGAGCTGGTCCGCCATTTGCGCGGTACCGGGCAGCTCACCGCCGGCCTGCTGCTGCGCGCGCTGCTTGGCGGCAATCGGGCCCTGTTCGAGGCGGCGCTGGCCGAGCTGTCCGGCTTCCGACTGTCGCGGGTGGCCGCCATCCTCGACGACCGCAGCTTCGCCACCTTCGCGCCGCTCTATCTCAAGGCCGGCCTGCCGGCCTCGGCCGAGCCGCTGTTCCGCGCGGTGCTGGCGGCACTGCACGAGATGGGCACGGCCCACGATCCGCTGGCGGCGGCACAGTTGCGCCGGCGCATGGTGGAGCGGGTGCTGACGCACTATCGCGGCAACGATCCCCGCCAGCTCGACAGCTATTTCGCGCTGCTGCGCCGCTACGCCGCGGAAGCCGCGCGCGAGGAGGCGCGGGCCTTCACCGCCGATCTGGAAGAGGCCGATCTGGACGAGGCGGCCTGAGGGGCATCAGGCGCGACAGCCCGTGCAAGGGCGTCGTCCCGGGCAAGGGCCGAAGGCCCGCGACCCGGGACCGTCTGCAGGATGGGGGCCCTTTTCCGGATGACGATCCCGGATCGGCGCTGCGCACCGTCCGGGATGACGAGGCCCCGCTGTCGTCCCGGGCAAGGGCCGAAGGCCCGCGACCCGGGATCGTTTTCAGGACGGAATGCCCCTTCCGGATGACGATCCCGGATCGGCGCTGCGCGCCGTCCGGGATGACGAGGCACAAAGAGAAGCGAACCCGGGTCTCGGCTTCAGCCTCGTTCGGGATGATGGCCGGAGACAAGGCTCAGCCCGGCGTCACTCCGGCACGATCGAGGGCGTGCCGTATTCGGCCAGCCACTCGGGGTCGTCCCTGTGCTGGTCCCTGAGGAAGCTGTCCGTCAGGGCGCGCAGATGGTCGGCCACCTCGCAGGCGATCGGATCATCGTCGCCGCGGACGTTCTCGCGCACCACCGCCCGGATGGCGGCGACGTGGCTGTCGATCAGGTCGAGCGGCAGCGCCGCCGGCTTGGGCGTATGGAACACCAGCCGGCACAGGCTGTCGGCGATCCGCGCGGCGAGCGGAAAGCCGAAGGTGGCGCCTTCGCCCTTGATGTCGTGCGCGGCGCGGAACAGCACCTGCGTCGTTCCCTTCGACAGGCCGCCGGCGGTGAGCAGCTTGCGCGCGGCTTCCAGCCGGTCGCACTCGGAGACCATCCAGCCGTCGAACTCGGGCGACAGTTCGTTCAGCGCCGCCTCGGCCCGCTCGATCGCCTCCCAATCGAACTCGGATTCGTCGGCCGAGACCTTCTGGGCGAACGATTTGAGGTTCTTCCTCGGCACGATCACGTCGTGATCGGGGAAGGCCGTCACCGTCTCATCGGACTTCGATTTGCTCATGACGTTCGCGTCCCGAGGGTCACGTGGGCGCGCGCAGCTTTTCGAGCAGCGGCTGGGCCTTGATGACCTCCGCCTTGCCGCCCTTGCGCCGCTCCGGGCCGACATAGTTCGGATTGACGTTGCGGCGGCGGTCCGGCCCGAAGAACGTCTTGGTCTTGATGAAGGGACGCGGATTGACCACCACGTTGAGGATGCGCTGGTAGAGCGCGCGCGCCGAGATCGGCTTGCACAGGAACTCGGTGACGCCGGAATCGCGCGCCTCGATCACCCGGCGCTTCTCGCTGTGGCCGGTGAGCATGATGATCGGCACGTAGGGGTTGGCGTTGGCGCCGGGCTGGCGGATCATCGACGTCAGTTCGAGCCCGTCGAAGATCGGCATCGCCCAGTCGGTAATGACGATGTCCGGCGTGTAGGAGGTGAAGGCTTCGAGGCCGGCGGCGCCGTCCTCGGCTTCGTACACCTCGCGCGCGCCGTAGCCATGCAGCAGGGTGCGGACAATCCGCCGCATGTGGGCGTTGTCGTCGATCACCAGAAAACGAAGTCGGTTGAATTCGATACGATACATGGAGGGGCTGCCGACCGGACCGTGCGGCACGCTAACAACCAACCGTTAAGGATCCGTGCACCATGGTCTGGTTGGCGCCGGGGATCATCAGGCGGGCCGGCGGTCAGGTGCCGAACTGCTCGCGCAGGATCCGCTCGTCGAGGCTGTGGCCGGGATCGAACAGCATGGTCAGCGAGGTGGTGAGGTCCATGCGCACCCACACCTGCAGCACGCTGCGCACTTCCACATGGTCGGCCGCGGCGCTGACCGGGCGCTTGTCGGCCTCCAGCACCTCGATGCCGACCTCGGCGCGATAGGGCAGGATGGCGCCGCGCCAGCGGCGCGGCCGGAACGCCGACAGCGGCGTCAGCGCCAGCAGCGGCGAGTCGAGCGGCAGGATCGGCCCGTGCGCCGACAGATTGTAGGCGGTCGACCCCGCCGGGGTGGCGACCAGGATGCCGTCGCAGATCAGCTCGGCAAGCCGAACCTTGCCGTCCACCGAGATGCGCAGCTTGGCCGCCTGGTAGGACTGGCGCAGCAGCGACACCTCATTGATGGCGTTGGCGGTCAGCACCCGGCCGGCGATGTCGTGCGCCGTCATCACCAGCGGGTGGATGCAGGTCGGCTCGGCCGCGGCGAGGCGCGCGACGATGTCGTCCTCGACGAAATCGTTCATCAGGAAGCCGACCGAGCCGCAATGCATGCCATAGATCGGCGTCGCCTTGCCCATGAACCGGTGCAGCGTCTGCAGCATCAGCCCGTCGCCGCCGAGCGCCACCACCACGTCGGCATCGTCCGGGTTGGTGGAGCCGTAGCGTCTCTGAAAGCGCGCCAGCGCGGCCTGGGCGTCGGACGCCTGGCTCGCGACGAACGCAATCCTGTCGTAGCGTCGGGGTGACTGAGGCATTGCAATGGCCGCATCCGGCAGGTTCGCCGCAGCGGCGCCGGGGAGAGAGGTCCATGGATCAGGCGGCACTCGTCTATACGACGTGGCCTTCGGTTGTCGAGGCGGAAGCGGCCGGCGCGGCGCTGGTCGAGGCCGGGCTTGCGGCCTGCGTCAACATTCTGCCGGGCGTTCGCTCGGTCTATCGCTGGCAGGGCGCGGTCGAGCGGGCGACCGAGACGGTGATGATCGTCAAGACCCGCGCCGCCCGCACCGAGGCGGTGGCCATCGCCATCAGGGCCCGCCATCCCTATGACACGCCGGCCATTCTGGTGGTGCCGGTGACCGGCGGCGAGCCGGGCTATCTCGCCTGGATCGCCGCCGAGACGGCGGATTGATACGGTTTCCGGCTGATCAAGCCGACGCTTCGTCTCACCTCGCCCGCAGCGGCCACGCGGCGAGGATGCGGAAGCGCTCGCCCGGGCTCGGCTGGACGAATGCCGCCAGGGTCGAGACCGCGGTGAGGCCGTCGCCGCAGGCCTGCTGGTGGGCGGCCGCCAGCGCCGCGCGCGCCGCCTCCGCTTCGTCGGGCGGCAGCCGGCCGGTCAACGTCATGTGGAAGCGGAACTCCTCGAACACGAACGGATAGCCCCAGCGGTCGAGATATTCGGCCTGCCGCGGCGACAGGCGCTCCGGCGAACGGCGGGCGCGCTCGGCCGGCGTGAGCGACCGGCGGAAGCGGTCGAAGTCGCGCACGCAGGCGGCGGCCAGCGCATCGAGCGCGGCGCTCGGTTCCTCGGGCACCAGCGCCACGAAGCCGGCGAGGATGCGCACGTCGAGGCGAAGCTGCGGGACCGGGCGGGGGGCGGCCGCGAACGCCTCGGCCGCGGCCAGCAGGTCTTCGGCGCGCGTGCCCTCGGCGAGCGCGAACGGCGCCTTCAGCGTGGCGTGGAAGCCGTAGCGCCGTGGCTCGGCGGTGGCCTCCGCCCAGCCGGGCACGAGCGCCTGGGTGGGCGGCCGGGCAGGGCGCTCGGCAGCCGTCTCGGCATCCCAGCCGATGGTGGCGGAGCCGAAATCCCACAGCGGGCGGTCGGCGAGTGGGGCGAAATAGAGCGCGTAGCGGGCAGCCATGGCGGCGCTTTACGCTGCGGCTTCGTGCTTGTCGAGAAACGCCTCGACGCCGAGCGCGCGGAAATCCGGCAAGGCGGCGCGCAGCCGCTCGTGGTCCCAGTCCCACCATGCGAGCCGCATCAGCCGCTCGGCGATCGCCTCGGGAAAGCGCTGCCGCAGCGGCCGTGCCGGATTGCCGGCGACGATGGTGTAGGGCGCGACATCCTTGGTGACGATGGCCCCCGCCGCCACCACCGCGCCGGTGCCGATCGAGCGGCCGGGCAGGATGACGGCGCCATGGCCGATCCACACATCGTGGCCGAGGATGACCGGAAAGCTGCGCCGCCACGCGAAGAACTCGGCCTCGTCGGCCTCGCCCTCGAAATAATAGGAGGCGCGGTAGGTGAAGTGCGCCTGGGCCGCGCGCGTCATCGGGTGATTGCCCGGATTGATCCGCACCATGGCGGCGATGGAGCAGAACTTGCCGGTGGTGGTGTAGGCGACCTCGCCGTCATCGACGATGTAGGAGTAGTCGTCGAGCGTGGTCTCCAACAGGCTGGTGCGGGCGCCGACCGAGGTGTAGCGGCCGAGCCGGCACTCGCGCAGCGTGGCGGTGGGGTCGATCAGGGGCGTCTCGGACAGGCGTGTCATGGCAGGCATGTCATGGCGGACTCGCGTCACAAACGGGCCCGATGCGTGCCACGGCCGCGTGACGGTTCGACGACAACCGCCACTCCGACGCCGGCAAATCTCTGGCATGCGCGCAAATTCTGATGCCTGCCCGCCGTCATGCGTCTGTCGCAGGGCGTGGCTACTGCTTGCAGGACAAGACGCGGTGCGGCGGAGGATGGTGTGCTGGTCCTGGACGGCCTGTCGAAGCGCTATGGCGACATCTACGCAGTCGCCGATGTTTCGCTGGAAATCCCGGCCGGCGGCTTCGTCGGCATCATCGGCCGTTCGGGCGCCGGCAAGTCGACGCTGCTGCGCATGGTCAACCGCCTCGCCGAGCCGAGCGCCGGCCGCATCCTGGTCGACGGCCAGGATGTGACGCGGCTCGCCGGCCGGCGGCTCCACTGCTGGCGCGCCGACTGCGCGATGATCTTCCAGCAGTTCAACCTGGTCGGCCGGCTCGACGTGCTCACCAACGTGCTGCTCGGCCGGCTGCAGCGCACGCCCGGCTGGCGCTCGCTGCTCAAGCTGTGGACGCATGAGGAGAAGGCGGTCGCGCTCTCCGCGCTCGACCAGTTCGATATCGCCCAGGTCGCCGCCCAGCGCGCCGATTCGCTCTCCGGCGGCCAGCAGCAGCGTGTGGCCATCGCCCGCGCCCTGGTGCAGGAGCCGCGCATCATCCTGGCCGACGAGCCGATCGCCTCGCTCGATCCGCGCAACACCAAGACGGTGATGGACGCGCTTTTGCGCATCAACAAGCACTACGGCATCACCGTGCTGTGCAATCTGCACTCGCTCGACATCGCCCGCCTCTATTGCGACCGCCTGGTCGGCATGGCCGCCGGCCGCGTGGTGTTCGACGGCGCGCCCGAGGCGCTGACCGACACGGTCGCCCGCGACCTCTACGGCCTGGAGGCTGGCGAGGTGATGGATGCGGGGCCCGCCCCCGACACGCTGCCGGCGGCGCTGCCGCAGCCGGTTCTCGCCTGAGTTCTCGTTCCCGCCCGAGTTCCCGAATTTGCTTCGACAGGAGGCCTCGATGCTCAATCGACGTACGCTCATTCTCGCTGGCGCGGCGCTGGCCGTCACGGCCAACACCGCGCTCGCCCAGGACTGGAAGGCGAAGTACCCCGAGCTGGTCTTCGCCCTGATCCCCGAGGAGAACGCCTCCGGCGTCACCAACCGCTGGACGCCGTTCGCCGAGTATCTCTCGAAGGAGCTCGGCACCAAGGTCACGCTGCGTCTCGCCAACGACTATGCCGCGATCATCGAGGGCCAGCGCGCCGGCAACATCCACATCGCCTATTACGGCCCGGCCTCCTACGCCCGCGCCGCGATGACCGGCGTCAAGACCGAGCCCTTCGCCATCGAGGTCAACCAGGATGGCACCAAGGGCTATCACTCGGTGTTCTATGTGAGGAAGGATTCGCCCTTCCAGAAGGTCGACGACCTGAAGGGCAAGAATCTCGGCCTGGTCGATCCCAACTCGACCTCGGGCAACAACGTGCCGCGCTATGCCCTCAGCAAGATGAACATCGATCCCGAGAAATTCTTCGGCAAGGTGGTCTACACCGGCAGCCACGAGAATGCGGTGATCGCGCTGCAGCAGGGCACGGTGGACGTCGCCGCCAACTGGTGGAACGACGAGAACGAATCCAGCCTGCGCCGCATGGAGCGCAAGGGCATGGCGAAGTATGACGACTACCGCATCATCTTCGTCTCCGACCTGATCGTGAACTCGCCGTTCGCCTATCTCTCCGACCTGCCGGATGATCTCAAGGCGAAGATCCGCACAGCGTTCTTCAAGTTTGCGGCGGACAAAGATGCCTTCAACCAGATCTATGAGGGCAAGCGCCAGCCCTGGCAGCCGGTCGACCATTCAGCCTATCTGCCGGTCGTCGAGCTGATCAAGTTCGTCGACGAGCTGCGCAAGCAGAAGCGGTCCTGATCCTCGCCGCACCCTGCCTGGCGGCGGTCCGGACCATCCGGGCCGCCGCTGACGCGTGCGGACAGGAGTGGCAGAGCTTCGCTCGCCGCGCAGAGATCACGTCCTTCCCTCTCCCCTTGCGGGAGAGGGTGCCGAGCGATCTTTGGATCGCGAGGCGGGTGAGGGGTGAATCTTCAAAGGTGAGTCAGGGTTTACCCCTCACCCGGCTCGACCTCGCATTCGCTCGGCCTCGCCACCCTCTCCCGCAGGGGGAGAGGGAAGATAGAGGCCGAGCGGCTTCCGGAAACCCGACAGGATTCGATGGCGCCCTCGATCACCCGCCTGAGCGACACGCAGCTTGACGCGATGATGCGCGCCTATGACGGCGCCATCGCCGCCAAGCGGCGCCAGACCATTCTGGGCTTCGCGATTCTCGCAGTTGCGGTCGCCATCGCGGCGCAGGTCGGCGAGGTCGATCTCGGCAAGTTCGGCGCCAATCTCCACCGCTTCGGCGACTATGTGGGGCGGCTCGCCCACTTGGACAGCGGCGCGATCGTGCTGTCGGATGTCGGGGAGTGGTTCTGGGGCCTCAGGCGCTGGCTCTGGCTGCTCGGCGAGACGCTGCTGATCGCCTATATGGGCACGCTGATGGGCGCCCTCGGCGGCTTCATGCTGTGCTTCTTCGCCGCCCGCAACCTGATGGGCAGCGCGGTCGTGCGCTTCGCCACCAAGCGCTTTCTCGAAGTCTGCCGCACCGTGCCGGAGATGGTGTTCGCGCTGATCTTCGTCATCGCCTTCGGGCTCGGGCCGGTGCCGGGCGTGCTGGCCCTGGCGGTGCATTCCACCGGCGCGCTCGGCAAGCTGTTCTGCGAGGTTGTCGAGAACATCGACATGAGGCCGGTGGACGGCGTCAAGGCCAATGGCGGCTCGTGGGTGGAGGTGGTGCGCTTCGCGGCGCTGCCGCAGGTGCTGTCGAACTTCGCCAGCTACGCGCTGCTGCGCTTCGAGGTCAATGTGCGCGGCGCGGCGGTGATGGGCTTCGTCGGGGCCGGCGGCATCGGCCAGGACCTGATCGAGGCGATCCGCAAGTTCTATTATTCCGACGTCAGCGCGCTCCTGGTGCTGATCGTCGGCACGGTGATGGTGATCGACCTCGCAACCGAGCGGCTGCGCCATGCGCTGCTCGGGCTGGAGCGCGCGTGATGGCCAGGCGTCCGCGGCTCAGCGCCGACCCCACGGCGGCGGCCGCCCGCCACCCCGCGCTGTTTCGCCGGGTGACGCGGGCGCGCATCGCGACGGTGCTGGTGATCGCCGCCATGCTGGGGCTGTTCGCGCTCGGCATCGTGGTGCTGGAGTTCGACGGCCGCCGGTTCGTCCAGGGCCTGTTCAGGCTCGGCGAGTTCGTCGTGTTCATGGTGCCGCCCTCGACCGGCAACTGGGCGACCTTCATGATCTATCTGCACGCGCTCGCCGAGACGGTGGCGATCGCGCTGCTCGGCACCTTGCTTGCGGCGGTGCCGGCGATCGCCGTCGGCTTCCTGGCGGCCGAGAATGTGGTGCCGCAGTTCGTCATCCACTTCCTGTCGCGCCGTTTCCTCGACACCGTGCGCGGCGTCGACGAGCTGATCTGGGCGCTGATCTGGGTCAATGTGGTGGGGCTCGGCCCGTTCGCCGGCGTCCTGGCGGTGGCCTCGGCCAATTTCGGCGCGTTCGGCAAGCTGTTCTCCGAGGCGATCGAGGCGGCCGATCCGCGCCCCGTCGAGGGCGTGGCGTCGGCCGGCGGCGGCCGGCTGGCGGCGATCCGCTTCGGCCTGTGGCCGCAGGTGGCGCCGGTGATCGCGAGCCAGGTGCTGTACTATTTCGAGTCCAACACGCGCTCGGCCACCATTATCGGCATCGTCGGCGCCGGCGGCATCGGCCTTCATCTCGCCGAGCAGATCCGCACGCTGGAGTTCCAGCACGTCTCGGCGCTGGTGCTGATGATCCTCGCCACCGTCGCGGTGATCGACTGGCTGTCGACCCTGCTGCGCTTCTCGATCATCGGCCGCCGCGAGACGGTGGGGTAAAAGGGTGTCGTCCCGGGCACGTTTGGTAGGGCGCAAGAGCGCAGCGTATTGCGCCCTACGTGCGCCACAGAATGACGGTTGAGAGTCGTCGTCCCGGGCAAGGGCCAAGGGCCCGCGACCCGGGACCGTCAGCAGGAAGGGGTGCCTTTTCCGGCGGTCGATCCCGGCTCTTCGCGTTGCGAAGCCCGGGATGACAGCCTCGCGCTCGCTTGACGCATTTCGCCGCTCACCGCCGCGGCTGCATCGGCCGGCACAGATCGTTGTCGAAATTCAGCGTGTAGTAGGAGCGGGCGTCATAGAGCCATTTCTCGCACGCCGCGCGGCTTTGGAAGCACGAGCGCTGGAACCGCGTCTCGACCGAATCCCACATGTCCTCGCGCTGGCCGCGGATGGTGCCGACCCACACCGTGCCGTGCGTTCGCGCCATCACCTGGGGGCAGTCGGGTCCGAAGGGCGGCGCCTGGGCACCGGCCGGCTGCGCCGCCAGCACCGTCAAGGCCAGCACCGCGAAGGCCAAGTTCGCGAAGGCCAGGCTCGCCCCGAATGTCAGGCTGCGAAGGGTCATCATGTGGTCCTCCGGATCCGCAGCCCCGTTCGCTCGGTCAAGACGTCCGGGTGGCAGGCCGGCGCCGAATTGACCGGAGCAACGCAGCGCCGGGCGGCGATGTTCCGGGCGGCTGCGGTTCAGCTCTTCACGACCAGGTGCACGCGGTCGGCGGCGAAGCGCGTGCGCTGCACCTGGATCGGCCGGCCCTCGGCGTCGGCGTTCACCGCGTCGACCACCAGCACCGCGCGGCCGGGCGGCAGCTCCAGCAGGTCCTGCTCGGCCGGATCGGCCGGGCGGGCGGAGATCGCCGTCTCCAGGCGCGCATAATCGGCAATGCCGTGGGCGGCAAAGGCGCGGCTCACCGAGCCGGTGCGCTGCAGCTCGGCCTCCAGCCCCTCGAACCGCGCCTTCTCGAACCAGGAGGTGGAGCGCGACAGCGGCACGCCATTGGCGCTCGATACCATCTCGATGCGAAGAAGCGGCGTGCGCGGCGGCAGGCCGAGGCGGCGGGTCGGCTCGGCATCGACCACGGTGGCGACGCCGAGCAGCCGGCCGCGCGGCGCCCGGCCGGCGGCCATGACGTTCTCGGAGAACCGCACGCGCCGGCCGATCGGGTAGGGCAGCGGCGCTTCCTCGACAAAGCTGCCGCGGCCCTTCACCGCGCGCACCAGGCCCTTCTCGGCCAGCACCGCCAGCGCCCGGCGCACGGTGTGGCGGTTGACGCCGAAGCGCTCGGTCAGCTCGCTCTCGGAGGGAAGCTGGCTGCTTGGCGGAAAGGCGCCGGTGGTGATCTCGGACTCGATGCGTTCGGCGATCTGCCGCCACAGCGAAACGCCGGATCCGCGGTCGACAGGGAGACGGTCAAGATCGATCGGCACGGCGATGTCACCGAAGCTTCATTGGACGGCGGGCCAACTTGTCTATATTAGTAGACAAGCTGGCTCGCTTGTCCAGTAGCGCCTGTTTCATGCCGGTGTGATGACGAAGAACGAGACTGACGAACGCCGCGCCGCCATGGCGCTGCTGGCTGCCGCGACCGCACGCGAGCTCGACTCGGCCTGGACGGCGTGGCCGGAAAGGCCGGCGGTCGAGGATCTGCGCAAGGCCGCCTGCGGGCTGGTGATGGTGCGCGGCCGCATCGGCGGCGACGGCGCGCCGTTCAATCTCGGCGAGGCGACGGTGACGCGCGCCGCGGTGCGGCTCTCGACCGGCCATATCGGCCACGCCTATCTGCTCGGCCGCGCGCCGGAGCGGGCGCGGCTCGCCGCGATCTTCGACGCGCTGTGGCAGGACGTTTCGGCACGCCCGCGCGTCGACACCGAACTGCTCGCACCGGTGCGCGCACGGCTGGCGGCGGAGGCGGCGAAGGCGGTGGCCGAGGCGGCGGCCACCCGCGTCGAGTTCTTCACCGTCACCCGTGGCGACAATCAGGAGGCCGCGTCATGACCGGGGGAACGGTGTCTCTCGCGACGGTGGCGCTTGCGCCCGGCTTTGCCGACCCGGTGTTCGACGCGCAGCGCGCCTTCCGGTCGGTGATGGCGGCGATGGCCCGGCCCGGCCGCATCGAGCCGCTGGCGAGCGAGCTTGCGCCGCCCGCGCCGATGACGCCGGCCCTGGCCGCGCTGGCGCTGACGCTCGCCGACCAGGACACGCCGCTCTGGCTCGACGCGGCGCTCATGGCGTCGCCCGAGGTTGCGGAATTCCTGCGCTTTCATGCCGGCGCGCCGATCATCGCCGATCCCGCGGCCGCAGCCTTCGCGCTTGTGTCCGACCCGCGCGCCATGCCGCTGCTTGATGCGTTCGCGCAAGGCTCGGATGCCTATCCCGACCGCTCGGCGACGCTCCTGGTGCAGGTCGAGCGTTTCTCGGGCGCTTCGCTCATGCTGGCGGGCCCCGGCATTGCCGGCACCGCGACGTTTGCGGCCTCGCCGCTGCCGGACGACTTCGTAGAGCGGCTCAAGGCCAACCGGGCGGCCTTTCCGCGCGGGGTCGATCTCGTGCTGTGCACGGCGAACGAGATCGCGGCGCTGCCGCGCTCGGTGCGACTGGTGGAGGCGGCCTGATGTATGTCGCGGTCAAGGGTGGCGAGGCGGCGATCCGGAACGCCCACCGGCTGATGGCGCACGAGCGGCGCGGCGATCCCGAGGTGCCGGAAGTTTCGGCGGCGCAGATCGATGGCCAGCTTGCGCTCGCCGTCGACCGGGTGATGACCGAGGGCTCGCTCTATGATCGCGGGCTGGCGGCGCTGGCGATCAAGCAGGCGCGCGGCGATCTGGTCGAGGCGATCTTCCTGGTGCGCGCCTTCCGCGCCACGCTGCCGCGCCTGGGCGCCACCGAGCCGCTCGACACCTCCAACATGGCCATTCGCCGACGCGTCTCGGCGACCTTCAAGGATCTGCCCGGCGGCCAGATCCTGGGGCCGACCTTTGACTATACCCACCGGCTGATCGACGGCGCGCTCGACGGCTTCGCGCCGCCCGAGCCGGCGACCGCCGCGCCGCGCGAGGAGGCGGTGCCGCGCGTCACCGATCTCCTGGGCGAAGAGGGCCTGATCGAGCCGTCGCCGCGCGACGATGGCTCTGAGCCCGGCGACCTCACCCGCGAGCCGCTGGCCTTTCCGATCGGCCGCGATCTGCGGCTGCAGGCGCTGGCGCGCGGCGACGAGGGCTTCCTGCTGGCGCTCGGCTATTCCACCCAGCGCGGCTTTGCCCGCAGCCATCCGTTCGCCGGCGAGATCCGCATGGGCGAGGTCGAGGTCGAGATCTTCGTCGAGGAGCTGGGCTTCGCCGTCACGCTCGGCACCATCACCGTCACCGAGTGCCAGATGGTCAACCAGTTCAAGGGTGCCGGCGACGCGCCGCCGCAGTTCACCCGCGGCTACGGGCTCACCTTCGGCCATTGCGAAAGGAAGGCGATGGCGATGGCGCTGGTCGATCGCGCGCTGCGCGCAGCTGAACTGGGCGAAGATGTGAGCGCGCCGGCCCAGGACGAGGAATTCGTCATCATGCATTCCGACAATGTCGAGGCCACCGGCTTTGTCGAGCACCTCAAGCTGCCGCATTATGTCGATTTCCAGTCGGAACTCGATTTGCTGCGCCGCCTGCGCGCCGAGTGGGATGCCGCCGCGCTGAAGGAGGCCGCGCAATGAGCGAAGCGATCGCGACCGAGCGCACCGCCTACAATTTCGCCTATCTCGACGAGCAGACCAAGCGCGCGATCCGCCGCGCCATTCTCAAGGCCATCGCCATTCCCGGCTATCAGGTGCCGTTCGCCAGCCGCGAGATGCCGATGCCGCGCGGCTGGGGCACCGGCGGCGTGCAGGTCACCGCCGCCATCATCGGCCCGGACGACGTGCTGAAGGTGATCGACCAGGGCGCCGACGACACCACCAACGCCGTCGCCATCCGCGGCTTCTTCACCCGCGTCGCGAATGTCGCCACCACCACCCGCACGGTCGAGGCGACGATCATCCAGACCCGCCACCGCGTGCCGGAGACGCCGCTCAACGCGGATCAGATCCTGGTCTATCAGGTGCCGATCCCCGAACCCCTGCGCTTCCTGGAGCCGCGCGAGACCGAGACGAGGAAGCTGCACGCCTTGGCCGACTACGGCACCATGCACGTCAAGCTCTACGAGGATATCGCCCATTTCGGCGAGATCGCCACCACCTACGCCTATCCGGTAACGGTGGACGGCCGCTACGTGATGGATCCGTCGCCGATCCCCAAGTTCGACAATCCCAAGCTCGACGACTGCCCGGCGCTGCAGTTGTTCGGCGCCGGCCGCGAGAAGCGCATCTATGCGGTGCCGCCGCACACGCGCGTCGTCAGCCTCGATTTCGAGGATCATCCGTTCGCGCCGCAGCGCTTCACCGAGCCCTGCGCGCTGTGCGGTGCGACCGGCGTGTTCCTCGACGAGGTGATCCTGGACGATCGCGGCGGGCGCATGTTCGTGTGCTCGGACACCGACTTCTGCAACGGCCGGCAGGCGGCGGGCCATCGCGGCCGTCTCGCCGGCAATCCGATCGAAAGCGGGGAGGGCGCGGATGTGTGAGGAACCGCTGCTCATCGCCGAGGGCTTGACGAAATTCTACGGCGCGCGGCTCGGCTGCCGCGACGTGTCGTTCACGCTGCATGCCGGCGAGGTGCTGGCGGTGGTGGGCGAATCCGGCTCCGGCAAGTCGACGCTGCTCGGCCTGCTGTCGACCGAGCTTGCGCCGAGCGCGGGGCACGTGCGCTATTCGATGCGCGACGGCAGCCTGCGCGACCTCGCCGAACTCAGCGAGCCCGAGCGGCGCCTGCTGCTGCGCACCGATTGGGGCTTCGTGCGCCAGTCGCCGGAGGCGGGGCTGCGCATGGCGGTCTCCGCCGGCGCCAATGTCGGCGAGCGGCTGATGGCGGTGGGCTGGCGCCACTACGGCAATATCCGCGGCGCCGCCGCCGACTGGCTGGGGCGGGTGGAGATCGCCGCCGACCGCATCGACGACTCGCCGAAGAGCTTTTCGGGCGGCATGCGCCAGCGGCTGCAGATCGCCCGCAATCTCGTCACCGCGCCGCGCCTCGTCTTCATGGACGAGCCGACCGGCGGGCTCGACGTGTCGGTACAGGCGCGCCTGCTCGATCTCATCCGCTCGCTGGTGGCCGATCTCGGCCTCGCCGTGGTGATCGTCACCCACGACCTCGCGGTGGCGCGCCTGCTCTCCCACCGCATCATGGTGATGAAGGAGGGCTGCGTGATCGAGGAGGGGCTGACCGACCAGGTGCTGGACGATCCGCAGGCCGCCTATACCCAGCTCCTGGTGTCGTCGGTGCTGCAGTCATGAATGCGGTGGCCCAGCAATGAGCGCTTCAGTTGATCCGTTCTTTCGGAAGCGTGTGGCGGCTATGCCGCTTCTTCCCTCTCCCCTTGTGGGAGAGGGTGCCGAGCGATCGAAAGATCGCGAGGCGGGTGAGGGGGCTGTATCTTTTCACACAAAATACCCCTCACCCGGCTCGACCTCATTTGCATTCGGTCTCGCCACCCTCTCCCGCAAGAGCCTGCGCCCGGGCGCGCGCAAGCGCGGCCCGGGTGGGAGAGGGAAGGAAGAGATCATGAGGACGCGATGACGGTTCTCGACGTTCAGGACATCGCCAAGAGCTTCACGCTGCACCTGCGTGGCGGCCTCACGCTGCCGGTGGTGGCGGGCGTGTCGTTCGAGGTGGCGGCCGGCGAGTGCGTGGCGCTGGGTGGGCCATCCGGCGCCGGCAAGAGTTCCATCCTCAAGATGATCTATGGCAACTACCGCACCGACGCCGGCCGCATCCTGATCGACGACGGCGCGGCGGTGATCGATGTCGCGAGCGCCAGCCCGCGCGAGATTCTGGCGTTGCGCGCGACCACGCTGGGCTATGTGTCGCAGTTCCTGCGGGTGATCCCGCGCGTCGCCGCGCTCGACATCGTCGCCGAGCCGCTCAGGGCGCGCGGCATCGACACGACGGAGGCCAACGCCCGCGCGAGCGCCATGCTGAAGCGCCTCAATCTGCCCGAACGCCTGTGGCACCTGCCGCCGGCCACCTTCTCGGGCGGCGAGCAGCAGCGCGTCAACATCGCCCGCGGCTTCATCGCCGACACGCGGCTGCTGCTGCTCGACGAGCCGACCGCATCGCTCGACGGCGCCAACCGCGACGCCGTCATCGGGCTGATCCGCGACAAGCGGGCCGCCGGCACGGCGCTGGTCGGCATCTTCCACGACGACGAGGTGCGCGACGCGGTTGCGGATCGCACGCTCGACGTCCGCGCCTTTGCTGCTGCCTGAGGGGGACCATGGACTCGTTTGTTCTTTCAAATGCGAACGTGGTGCTCGCCGATCGGGTGCTCGATCGCGGCTGGGTCGCGGTCTCGGCCGGGCGCATTGCGGAGATCGGCGAGGACACGCCGCCCGAGCGCGGGCGCGATCTCGGCGGCAGCCTGCTGCTGCCGGGCCTTATCGAGCTGCACACCGATCATCTCGAAGCGCATTTCCTGCCGCGGCCGAAGGTGACGTGGAACGCGCTCGCCGCGGTGGTGGCCTATGATGCGCAGCTTGCCGCCTGCGGTATCACCACCGTGCTCGACTCGCTGCGCGTGTGGCGCGAGGAAAGCCTTGGCGGAGACGCCGACGGCCACGCCGAGCTGCTCGCCGACACCATCGCCCAGGCCCGCGACGCCGACATGCTGCGCGCCCACCACTTCCTGCATCTGCGCTGCGAGGTGCCGACCGGCTCGGTGGTGGAGGACGCGGCCCTGCTGATGCCGCGCCCGGACGTGCGGCTGGTATCGCTGATGGACCATTCGCCCGGCCAGCGCCAGTTCCGCGACGAGGACAAGCTGCGCACCTATTACCGCGGCAAGGCCGGCGGCATGACCGATGCCGAGCTCGACCGGTTGTTCGCCCACCGCAAGGCGCAGTCGGAGCGCTACGCCCTCGTCAATCGCGAGCGGCTGGTGGCGCTGGCCCAGGCCCACGGCGTGACGTTGGCGAGCCACGACGACACCACGGCCGAGCACGTCGCCGAGGCCGCGCGCGACGGCGTC
Organism: Blastochloris sulfoviridis; assembly: GCF_008630065.1. Taxonomy (GTDB): domain Bacteria; phylum Pseudomonadota; class Alphaproteobacteria; order Rhizobiales; family Xanthobacteraceae; genus Blastochloris; species Blastochloris sulfoviridis. The sequence goes on along the minus strand of NZ_VWPL01000001.1, from coordinate 93,183 downwards.
GCCATCGCCGAGTTTCCGACCACGGTCGAGGCGGCGGCGGCGCTGCACCAGGCCGGCGTCAAGGTGATGATGGGCGCGCCGAACGTGGTGCGCGGCGGCTCGCACTCCGGCAATGTCGCCGCCGTCGACCTGGCGGCGCAGGGCGTGCTCGACATCCTGTCGTCCGACTACGTGCCCTCAAGCCTGCTGATGGCGGCGCTGCAATTGCCGGAGGCGGTGCCGGGTATCGACCTTGCGGCGGCGGTGCGCACCGTCACCGGGACGCCGGCCGAAGCCGTGGGGCTTGACGATCGCGGCGAGATCGCACCCGGCAAGCGGGCCGACCTCGTTCAGGTCGATGTCCGGCTCGGCGTGCCGGTGGTGCGGAAAGTGTGGCGCGACGGCAGGCGGGTGCTGTGACCATGGTTGGGCGGGAGGCATCGCGGCCGGGTCGGCTCGGGCCGGGAATCTTCGTCGGCGTGATGGGGCCGAGCGGGGCGGGCAAGGACACCCTGATCAATCTGGCGCAGGTGGCGCTGGCCGGCCGGACCGGCGTGGTGTTCGTGCGGCGCGTCGTCACCCGGCCGAGCGACGGGTCCGAGGACCATTCGTCGATGACGCCGGAGGCGTTCGTGCGCGCCGCGGCGCTGGGTGCGTTCGCGCTGTCCTGGCATGCCCACGGCCACGACTATGGCCTGCCGGCGGAGATCGACGGCGATATCCGCGCCGGACGCGTGGTGGTGGCCAATATCTCGCGCGACGTGACGATGCTGGCCCGCGCCCGCTACGAGAACGCGCGGCTGGTCCATGTCACCGCGCCGCCCGAGGTGCTGGCAGCTCGCCGCGCCGCCCGCCACCGCGCGTCGGAGGCGATGGAGGAGGGCGCAAGCCGCACCGAGCGGGTGGCGGTGCAGGTCGGCCTGGGGCCGCAGGACATCGAGATCGTCAATGGCGGCCTGCGCGAGGCGGCAGCAGAACAGCTCGTCGCATTCCTGACGGCACTGCTGGACGGCCGCGAGGCGGACCGGGATTGCGACGGCGTTGCGGACCGCGCGTAAATCCAGTGGTCGCGAAGGACAAGACTGGACTGGTCGGACTATTGGCGAAAACAATATTCGTCAGGCAGGGCCGGCTGAGCCGGGAACTGCTTCAGGGAGAGACGATGGCCAAGCGGTTGAGCTTGGTCTCCTTCCGGCCGGCGGCGCGGATCGACTTGGCGGTGCGATAGACGTGATTCGCGTCGGCGGTCTGATCGTCGAAAGCGAGTGCGTCCGCGGCATCTTCCAGAGCATCGGCGATGTCTTCCGGATCGACCATCGACTTGGAGATCATCATCAGGAGAACCGCCTCAAGAACCACGAGGCTCGACGGCGGTTTTTCGGGCTCGATCACGTGCTTTTCCTTAAACATAAACGCCCTCATGTCCGGATGCGACGTTGTGGGGACATCTCGACGCAATGGCGCGACGCTTCGACACTGCGTCATCATAAACGGACCGCCCCGCTCTAGCTAGCAATCCCAGGCAGTACTGCTATTCCTACAACCGGAAAGCTACGCCACGCGCAAACTAGATCATTGATTGCTTTTTATATTACCAATATTGTCCTGCATGGATAGGCGGGGCGGCGGGGGAAGGCATAAAATTTGAAATCAATCAAGACAATTGCGCCAAAATAATAGATCATCAGTTGACAACCTTTAATAGAGTGAATACCATTTAAAATTCAGAAAATTCCAACAAGTAAGTACCTTAAGTTGTATTCCCGGTCCGTGTCCGGCATCTCGGCGCCCCATTGTCCGGCTGACGCATTCCGAAGCGGACGTGGCCTGACGCAAAGGGAGATCGGGGGCTCGGCATTCGAACGGACATCCGCTCAAAAGCACGCGGCGGTGCCGGTGAATCGCTGAAATTCCCGTTCTCGACGAGACGTCATGGAGTCGCCGGTTGTGGGATCGCCGGGGCCATCCGTCCCCAATCGCCCCTGTCGGTCCCGGCCGCCGTCTCCGCCAGCCAAGACGGATCCCGCAGCCAAGACGGATCCCGCAGCCAAGACGGATCCCGCAGCCAAGACGGATCCCGCAGCCAAGACGGATCCCGCAGCCAAGACGGATCCGCCAGACACGCGCCGGCCTCCGCTGGCGCAATCGGGCGCGGCTGCCGTCGCCGCCGGCAAGCCGGCCCGAATCGGCGGATCAAGTTCATGCCGCGCCGCAACATGGGCATACTGCGCATATATGCCATGCAGACCCGTCATCGGTAATTTAATCGTTTTGCTTAGGACAGTTGCGTGTGAAGAGAAGCGGGGCGCCGCGACCGTGCAGGTGCGAAGGCCCGAACGCGGGCCGGGGCTGCGGCGTTCCGGAGCGGCCTCCGAACGGGGCTGGCTGCGGCCGGCGCCGGACCGGATGCTGGGACGTGCGCCCGGCAGGCGCCGACGACGAAGACGAATGACCGTGCCTTGGCCAGACCGGCTGCGGCCAGAATCCAAAGGGGTGTCGCTTGAAGATCGCAATGAACGCAAACCGGACCTGGGACGAGCTTGCGGTCGGCGACGAAGCATCGACCAGACGCGTTTGTGCCGCCAACGACCTCTACGTGTTCGCGCATGCGTCCGGCAATCTGAACCCGATGCACCTGCCGGGCCGCGACGAGGATCATGACGGGCGCGATGATGCCGTCGCGCCCTCGATGTGGGTGGGCGCGCTGGTGTCGGCGGTGCTCGGCAATATGCTGCCCGGCCCCGGCACGCTCTATCGCGGCCAGACGTTCCGCTTCCTGTCGCGCGTCCATGTCGGCGACGAGCTGACGATCAAGGTGCGGGTGAAGGAAAAGCGCGCCAAGCCGTGCGTGGTGCTCGACACCAGCGTCTCGCTCGCCGACGGCACGCTGGTGGCCGACGGCGTCGCCGAGGTCGACGCGCCGATGGTCAAGCTGACCTTTCCGCCGCACGAGATTCCCGAGCTTCTGGTCGAGCGCCACCAGCAGTTCGACCGCATGATCGCCATGTGCCGCGATCTCGAACCGTTGCCCACCGCCGTGGTGGCGCCGGAAGACAAGAACTCGCTCGGCGGCGCCATCCTGGGCTTTGAAGCCGGGCTGTGCGTGCCGATCCTGATCGGCGCGAAGGCGCGCATTGTCGACTGCGCCCGCCAGCTCGGCGCCGACATCTCGCGCCTGGAGATCGTCGATATCGAGGATGAGCACGAGGCGGCGGCCCGCGGCGTCGCCATGGTGCACGAGGGCCGCGCCCGCGCGGTGATGAAGGGCGCCATCCATTCGGACGAGCTCTTGGAGCACATCGTCAAGAAGGATGGCGGCCTGCGGGTCGGCCGCCGCATCAGTCACGTCTTCGTGATGGACTGCCCGGGCATCTCCCACCCGCTGATCATTTCGGACGCCGCCATCAACATCGCGCCCGACCTCGAGACCAAGGTGTCGATCGTCCAGAACGCCATCGACGTGGCGCTGTCGCTGGGCATGGAGAAGCCGCGCGTCGGCATCCTGTCGGCGGTCGAGACCGTCAATCCGGCGATGCCCTCGACGCTCGACGCGGCGGTGCTGTCGAAGATGGCCGAGCGCGGCCAGATCAAGGGCGGCGTGGTCGACGGGCCGCTGGCGATGGACAACGCCATCGACATGGAGGCGGCCCGCACCAAGGGCATCACCTCGCTGGTCGCCGGCCGCGCCCAGGTGCTGATCGCCCCCAATATCGAATCGGCCAACATGCTGGCCAAGGAGCTGACCTTCCTGGCCCACGCCGAGGGCGCCGGCCTCGTCGTCGGCGCCAGGGTGCCGGTGATCATGACCAGCCGGGCCGACAACGACAAGTCGCGCCTTGCCAGCTGCGCGCTCGCGCTGCTCTACGACTACTGGCGGCGCGAAGGCCGCCCGCACGCGCTCCTGGCCACCAAGGCGGCCGCCGAATGACCGGCGTCGTCCTCACCATCAATGCCGGCTCGTCGTCGATCAAGTTCTCGGTGTTCGAGGCAACAGCCCATCCGCAATGCCGGCTGATCGGCCAGATCGAGGGGCTCGGGGCGAGCGTCCACTGCAAGGCGGTCGATGGCGCCCGCAAGCCGCTCATCGATCGCGTCTGGCCGGCCGGGCAGGGGCCCGACAGCCACGCCTCGGCGCTCGCCGAGATCATCGCCTGGCTCGACGAGGAACTGCCGGGCGTGCGCGTCGAGGGCGTCGGCCACCGCATCGTGCACGGCGGTCGCGACCACACCAGGCCGGTGCTCATCGATGACGATCTGGTCGTCGAGCTCGCCAAATTGACGTCGCTGGCGCCGCTGCACCAGCCGCACAATCTGGCCGGCGTGGCGGCGGCGCGCGAGCACTTCCCCGATGCGCCGCAGGTGGCCTGCTTCGATACCGCGTTCCACCGCACGCAGGCATTCGTTGCCGAGAGCTACGCGTTGCCGCGCAGCTATTATGAGGAGGGCGTGCGCCGCTACGGCTTCCACGGCCTGTCCTACGAATATGTCAGCCGCCGGCTGTCCGAGATCGCGCCGCTGGAGGCGGCGGGCCGCGTCATCATCGCCCACCTGGGCAATGGCTGCTCGATGGCGGCGGTCAAGGGCGGCCGCTCGGTCGCCACCACGCTCGGCTTCTCCGCGCTCGACGGCCTGCCGATGGGCACGCGGTGCGGCCAGATCGACCCCGGCGTCCTGTTCTATCTGATCGACCAGAAGGGCATGAGCACGAAGGAGGTCGCCGACCTGCTGTTCCGCAATTCCGGGCTCAAGGGGATGTCCGGCCTGTCGCACGATTTGCGGGTGCTGGAGGCCTCCGACGATCCCCAGGCGAAGGACGCCGTCGAGCACTTCATCTATCGCGTCCGGCGCGAGACCGGCAGCCTGGCGGCGGCGCTCGGCGGCGTCGATGCGCTGGTGTTCACCGCCGGCATCGGCGAGAACGCCACGCGCGTGCGCGCCCGCATCCTCGACGGCCTGCAGTGGCTCGGCGTCGAGCTCGACGCCGCCGCCAACGATCGCAGCCGCACGGTGATCTCGACGGCCGATTCGAAGGTGAAGGTGTTCGTCATCCCCACCGACGAGGAGGCGATGATCGCCCGCCACACCATCCATCTGCTGGGATTCGGCAAGCCGGGGCGGTTGATCGCCTGATTCTGCCTTCGCCGCGGCAGAAGGACGCCTATTCATCTGGGTGGAGGTCATCCGGCTAAAATAAAAAAGGCGCCAAGTGGCGCCTTTTTTTGTTCAGATCTGGATGCCGCCGATCACTTGATCTTGGCTTCCTTGAACTCGACGTGCTTCTTCGCGACCGGGTCGTACTTCTTCTTGGAAAGCTTCTCGGTCATCGTGCGCGAGTTCTTCTTCGTCACATAGAAATAGCCGGTGTCGGCGGTCGACACGAGCTTGATCTTGATCGTTGCGGCCTTGGCCATTGTCAAACCCTCTCGCGCGCCCAGCCGGCGCCGCGCAGTTCTGCAAAGTTGCGGCACCCTATTGTCGCGCGCCGCATTGTCAAGGATCGCGTGCGGGCATGCCGCCGCATTTCGCCGCTTTCGGGCGGCTTCGGCGGGCCGTCCGGCAGCCGGGACCGGGGCAGAATCGCGCGTTTCGCAGGCGCCTGCGGCGTGCTATGGCCCCGCTATGGTTTTCAATGGACACAAGCCTGCCATCGCCGCGCCGGCCGGCGCGCGCCGGTGCGGGAGGGCATCATGAGAAGCGGGCGGCAGGGGCCGCGCCAGCCGGGCGGCGGCCGGCAGACCGCCGGACCGCGCGATCGCACCGCGAAGCCGGGGCGGGCGTCGGGCAAGCCGGCGGGCAAGGGGCCGTCCAAACCCCGGTTCGGCGACAAGACCCGGTTCGACGACAAGGCTGGCGGCCACGCGCCGAAGGGCAGGGCTTCGGTCAAGCCGGCCGAAGGCCGGACATCGGACCGGGACTGGGAATCGGACCGGACTTGGGAGCCGGATCGGGACTGGGAGTCGGACGGCGCTCAAGACGAGCCGCGGTCCGGCAGCCGCCGAGTTGGGCGCCCGCGGTTCGACGAGGGTGATGTCGCCGATGAGGCGCCGCGCAGCGGCCGGCCCGGCGGCAAGGCGGTGGGGACGCGGGGCGCGGGACGCGGACAAGCCGGAGCCGGCAAGTTCGGCCAGTCCGGTGCCGGCCAGCTCCGATCCAGCCGGCCGGCATCGGGCCGGGCCAAGCCCGGTTTTGCCAAGCCCGGTTTTGCCAAGCCCGGTCTTGCCAAATCCGGGTTCGAGAAGCCGTCGCGGGCGGCGCCAGCCAAGCCGGTGAAGACCGTGGCGGCGCCCGAACCCAGCGCCACCCAGCAGATCACCACCTCGGTGCAGGTGGTCGGCGTCAAGCCGGACGAGGCCGGCATGCGGCTCGACCGGTTCATCGAGTCCAAGTTCCCCGGCCTGTCGTTCGCTCACATCCAGCGCATCGTGAGGAAGGGCGAGGTGCGGCTCGACGGCAAGCGCGCCGACGGCAAGGACCGCATCATCGCCGGCCAGCAGGTGCGGCTGCCGCCGCTGTCGCTGGCGCCGAAGCCCCAGCGCGACAGCGAGGCCGCCGCCAAGGCACGGGCGACCCTGGCGCCGCTGGTGCTGTTCGAGGACGCCGACGTGATGGTCATCAACAAGCCGTTCGGCCTTGCGGTGCAGGGTGGCAGCGGCATGACCCGCCACGTCGACGGCCTCTTGATGGCGCTGGCCGATTCCCGCGGCGAGCGGCCGCGCCTCGTCCACCGGCTCGACCGCGACACGACGGGCTGCCTCGTCATCGCCAAGACCCGCAAGGCGGCGACCGAGCTGACGAAGAGCTTCCGCGCCCGCGGGGCGCGCAAGATCTATTGGGCGCTGGTCAAGGGCGTGCCGAAGCCCAAGCAGGGCCGGGTCTCGACCTTCATCGCCCGCGGCGAGGGCGAGGAGAGCGAGCGCATGCGCGTCGCCCGCCACGGCGAGGAGGGCGCCTCCCACGCCGTCAGCTATTATGCGGTGGTGGAAACCGCCGGCGCCAAGCTCGCCTGGCTGTCGATGAAGCCGGTCACCGGCCGCACCCATCAGCTGCGCGTCCACGCTGCGACCATCGGCCACCCCATCGTCGGCGACCCGAAATATTTCGAGGTCGAGAACTGGGATCTGCCGGGCGGCATGCAGAACCGCCTGCACCTGCACGCGCGGCGCATCGTCATTCCCCATCCGCGCGGCGGCACGATCGACGTCAGCGCGCCGCTGCCGGACCACATGGCGCAGTCGTGGAACCTGCTCGGCTTCGATGCCAAGCGCTATGATCCCATCGAGGATGCGCCGGACGAGTGATCGTTCGCGGCACACACGGGTTTGCACCGATGTCCGATTCGTCCTTCAGCCTGATCGCAGTGGCCGTCCTGGTGCTGATGCTCACCGGCATGGTGGTGGTGTTCGCCCGGCGCGCGCCGTGGTTCGCGTCCTTCCGCGATCCGCGGATCGGCGAGCTGGTCGCCGAGGTCAAGGTGCTGCGCGGGCGCATCAACGCCCTGGCCGAGGCGCAGGACCGCCTGCTGCGCCGCCTGGAGGAGACGGACGGCGAAACCTCGGGCGAGCGGGCGACCAGGCCGTGAAGCTCGTCCTGTTCGACGTCGACGGCACCCTCATCGACAGCCAGCACCTCATCGTCGCGGCGATGGAGGACGCCTATCGGGCGCACGACCGCCCGCCGCCCGCGCGGAATGCGATCCTGTCGGTGGTCGGCCTGTCGCTGCCGCAGGCCTTCGCCATGCTGGCGGGCGACGATCCGGCGTTTCCGGCCGAAAGCTTCGCCGATGCCTACAAGCAGGCGTTCTTCCGGCTGAGCGCTGATCCGGCCCAGCAGGCGCCGCTGTTTCCCGGAGCAAGGGCGGTGATCGACGCGCTGGCGCAGCGCGACGGCGTGACGCTCGGCCTCGCCACCGGCAAGTCGCGCCGCGGCGTCGACCGCATGCTGGATCTGCACGGGCTCAAGGACGCCTTCGCCACGGTGCAGACCGCCGACGACCATCCGTCCAAGCCGGCGCCGGACATGGTGTTCGCCGCCATGGCCGAGGCCGGGGCCGGCGCAGCCGAGACCGTGCTGCTCGGCGACACCACCTTCGACATGGAGATGACGCGGGCGGCCGGCGCCCTGCCGATCGGCGCGGGCTGGGGCTATCATCCCCCGGCGGCGCTGGCGGCGGCCGGCGCCCACGCCGTGCTCGACGACTTCGCGGCCTTCCTGCCGGCGTTCGAACGCCTGTGCGACACGAAAACCGGCTGATCGAGCCGTTTCCGGGTGATGAACTCGCCTTCTTTCTTCCCTCTCCCCTTGCGGGAGAGGGTGGCACGACCGAGCGAAGCGAGGTCGGGCCGGGTGAGGGGTGCATACGGCTGATGCTGGAAGGTTTACCCCTCACCCGCCTCGCGATCTAAAGACCGCTCGGCACCCTCTCCCGCAAGGGGAGAGGGAAAGAAGGCGGTTCCCAGCCGGCCACCATTCCGAGTTGATCAACCGGAAACCGAATAGCATGAGCAATATCCGCGACCTCCTCGCCGATCTCGAAGGGCCCGCGCCGGAGCTCGACCCGATGCGCGCGGCCCAGCGCGCCATGCGGCCGCAACTGCCCAAGCGCTTCTATGCCGCGGTGACGGTGGAGGAGGGGGCGGACGGCTGGGCCGTCCAGCTCGACGGCCGCACCCCCAAGACGCCGCGCGGCCAGCCGCTGGCGGTGCCGACCCGCACGCTGGCCGAGGCGCTGGCGGCCGAGTGGTCGGCGCAAGGTCAAGTGATCGACCCCGCCACCATGCCGCTGACCCGGCTGGTCAATGTCACGCTCGACGAGGTGGTGGGCGAGGGCAAGCTGCAGGCCGTCATCGACGAGATCGTCAAATATGCCGGCTCGGATCTTGTCTGCTACCGCGCCGCCGAGCCGGCCGGGCTGGTGGCGCGGCAGGCCGAGGTCTGGGATCCGGTGCTGGCGTTCGCCCACGAGCGGCTGGGCGCGCGCTTCATGCTGTCCGAGGGCGTGACGTTCGTCGGCCAGACCGAGACCGCGATCGACGCGGTGCGCCGGGCGGTGGAAGCCGTGCCGCCCTTTGCGCTGGGCGCGCTCTATACGCTGACCGCGCTCGCCGGCTCGGCACTCATCGCGCTGGCGGTGGCGCAGGACGCGCTGACGCCGGAGGCCGGCTGGGACGCCGTCCATGTCGACGAGGACTGGCAGATGGCGTTCTGGGGCCGCGACGAGCAGGCGATGGCGCGCCGCGCCTTCCGAAAGAAGGAATGGGACGCCGCGGTTCTGGTGATCCGCGACGTCCGCTGAAGCCGCATCCGGAGAGCTGGGAAGGTTGGGTCAGGCCGCGGCCGAACCGCCAGCCGCCGACGTCCCGGCGGCGCGATCGGCGTGGAAGGCCTGGAACAGAGCCTGAAGCTGAACGGCCAGCTCCTCGGCGCTCAGCGTGCCGCTCTTGTCGGTATCGAACAACTCCAGAATGGCTTCGGCCTCCTCCGCGGTGCCGCCGGCGCTCGATGCCAGCGCTTCCAGCTCCTCCTGGGACACCGAGCCGTCGCCATCCGTGTCGAGAGCCGAAACCAGGCTCGCGGCAGCCTCCTGTTCGGCCGGCGGCGGTCCCTGCGGCGGGGGCGGCGGCGGCAATGCAGAAGCAAGGTCGTCCTTGCTCACCGCGCCATCGCCATCGGCATCAAGGGCGGCATAGATCTGGCTGGCCTCCTCGGACGAACCACCGAGCGCGCTCACGAAGGATGAGAACTCGTCTTCGGAAATGTCGCCGCTCGAGTCGGCATCGATCGCGCTGAACAGGCGGTCCAGCGGCGATCCGCCGGTCGCGGATGCAACGGCCGAAACATCTTGCGCGCTCGACGTCTCCGAAGAGGCCTCGGAGGCCGATGAGGAGGCCGAAATCTGCTGCAGGCTCAGCAGAAACGACATCAGCTCGCTGCTGAACGAAAACGACGCGGACGCCGTTGCCGCATCGTCATTGGTGGAGAGCGTGATCGTTTCGGTGGCGCCGGCCGTGTCGGCTTCCGAGGCGCGCGACGCAGTCTCCGCCTGTGACGCTGCCAGCGATTTGAGCAGCTGCCACAGGTTGGACGAACTCGAAGACCCGATACTCGATACGGACATATCCTACTCCTGACGCGAAGCACGCGCCGGTGCGCCGGCAGACGTGCGGAAATCGCAGCCGATGGCCTGGCGATCCCCTTGCACCCGCCTCTCTGGGTCGGGCGTTCGAGGGCCGATCTGGTCGCGTCCTGCGATTGATGGCGTCGAGGGCTGCCGCTACGGAGACTTTGTCTCCTTGCGTTAGAACGCGGTGGGCGAGTCCAGCGGGCGGTGACTTCGATCCGCTCGGAACGGCAACGGGTTTCATGGTGTCCGCAAGGTTAATTGCGCAACCATGGATAGAATATTCCTGCGACCTCGCCCAAGCGCCGGGTCGCCGTCGCGGGCAAGGGCTCCGACCAGGGGCCTCAGGCTCGCGGGAGCCCATGCCTGAAGAGCCAAGCCTGACGAGCCAGGCCCGAAGAGCCAGGCCTGAAACGGGCGCGCATCTCGATTGCACGCAGCGCTCGCCCGTCACACGCTTTTCGGTCCAAGGTGGGATTTGCGTCACCGGCTGTTGGTGTTAAGCACCCGCGGCGCCACGCGGGCAGGAGATGACGGTGAAGAATATTCTGGAGAAGCTTGAGGAACGGCGTGCCCACGCGCGTCTTGGCGGTGGCACCCGGCGCATCGAGGCGCAGCATAACCGCGGCAAGCTGACCGCCCGCGAGCGCATCGAGCTCCTGCTCGATCCCGGCTCGTTCGAAGAGTTCGACATGTTCGTCCAGCACCGCTGCGACGACTTCGGCATGGAAAAGACCAAGGTTCCCGGCGACGGCGTGGTCATCGGCTGGGGCACCGTCAATGGCCGCACGGTCTGCGTTTTCGCCAAGGACTTCACCGTGTTCGGCGGCTCGCTGTCGGAAGCGCACGCCCAGAAGATGGTCAAGATCCAGGAGCTGGCGCTGCGCGTGCGCGCGCCCATCGTCGGCCTGTTCGATGCCGGCGGCGCCCGCATCCAGGAGGGCGTGGCCGCGCTCGGCGGCTATGGCGAGGTGTTCAAGCGCAACGTCATCGCCTCGGGCGTGGTGCCGCAGATCTCGGTGATCATGGGGCCGTGCGCCGGCGGCGACGTCTACTCGCCGGCCATGACCGACTTCATCTTCATGGTGCGCGGCTCCTCCTACATGTTCGTCACCGGCCCGGAGGTGGTGAAGACGGTCACGAACGAAACCGTCACGTCCGAGGAGCTGGGCGGCGCCCAGGTCCACATCACCAAGTCGTCGGTGGCCGACGGCGCGTTCGAGAACGACGTCGAGTGCCTGCTGCAGATCCGCCGCCTGCTCGACTTCCTGCCGTCGAACAATATCGACGGCGTGCCGATGTGGCCGTCGTTCGACGATCCGGCGCGCATCGACCATTCGCTCGACACGCTGGTGCCGGACAACCCGAACAAGCCCTACGACATGAAGGAGCTGATCCTGAAGGTCGTGGACGAGGGCGATTTCTTCGAGATCCAGGCCAATTTCGCCCGCAACATGGTCACCGGCTTCGGCCGCATCGAGGGCCGCACGGTCGGCATCGTCGCCAACCAGCCGATGGTGCTGGCCGGCGTGCTCGATTCCGACGCCTCGCGCAAGGCGGCGCGCTTCGTGCGCTTCTGCGACGCCTTCGAGATCCCGATCGTCACCTTCGTCGACGTGCCGGGCTTCCTGCCGGGCACCGCGCAGGAATATGGCGGCCTGATCAAGCATGGCGCCAAGCTCTTGTTCGCCTTCACCCAGGCCACCGTGCCGCTGGTCACCGTGATCACCCGCAAGGCGTTTGGCGGTGCCTACGACGTGATGTCGTCCAAGCACATCGGCACCGACGTCAATTACGCCTGGCCGTCGGCGCAGATCGCGGTGATGGGCGCCAAGGGCGCGGTCGAGATCATCTTCCGCCAGGACATGGACGATCCCGAGAAGATCGCCAAGCGCACCGAGGAGTATGAGCAGCGCTTCCTGTCGCCGTTCGTGGCGGCCGAGCGCGGCTACATCGACGAGGTGATCATGCCGCACGCCACCCGCCTGCGCGTGGCGCGGGCACTGGCGATGCTGCGCACCAAGAAGCTCGAACAGCCGCCCAAGAAGCACGACAACCTGCCGCTTTGAGCGCTTCTCCGGGAGCCCGGATGGCCGCCGTGCGAAAGGCCTGAAGAAGGCACGGCGAAATTCCGGTAAACCAAGCACATGACAAAGCGCCCGCCGGTCGTCTCCGACCGGCGGGCGCTTTCGTTTCGTTCAGACCTTATTCATGCGCGTTGTCTGAAATTATCGCTCGCCACGGCCGGGCGCTGCGCGGCGCAGGGGGGCGAGACCGCTTCCGGTATCCCGAAGGGATCGACAGGAAGCCGCATGAAAGACGAAACCAGCAGAACAAGCAGGCATTTCGTAATCCGCTCACCAAATCTCCTCTTTTTCGACGAGGATGTTTGGCAAGACGATACTCCGAGGATCACAAGGCCATCTTCGGGTCTCGCATCCAAGCAGGCTTCGGTGAAACCCGGATCCGGGGTTCAATCCGCCCGAGAAATGGGCAGAAATGGACGAATTGACATGTTTTCGCGACTTGTGATCGCAGGTACTGCCGCAGCGATGCTGCTCGGCGTCGCCGCCCTGTCGTCGCCCGCGTCGGCGCAGCAGGACGCCGAATTCCAGGTGGCGCAGTATTGGGGCCCGCCGCCGCCCCCGCCGCCGCCGCGCCGCTGGGGTCCGCCGCCGCCCCCGCCGCCGCACTGGGGGTATCGGCCGGCGCCCGGCTACGGTCCGCCGCCGCCGCGCCGGTGGGGCCGCGCCTGCTACACGGCGCGCGGCACCTGCGGCCTCGGCGAGCCCGCGCCGCGCGGTGCGCCCTGCCGGTGCTACTTCCCGGGGATCGGCCCCAGGCGCGGCAACGTGATTTGAGACAGATCCGGCCCGGCCAGCGCTGGCCGGGCCGGATTCTCGTATAGACTGCGGCTGCGCCAGCCGTGTCTTCCCCCGCGCGTCACGGCGCGCACGTCATGGGACACGCTTGTCTTGGGAGAAGACGCCATGCGCACCATCATTGCAGCCCGCACCATCATTGCAGCCCTTGCCGCGCTCGTCGTTCTCGGCGCGTCCGCCGCGCCGACCTGGGCCCAGAACGCCTGCCAGGATCTGTGGGTCGAGCGGAACTCGATCTACAAGGCCAACGGCTATTGCTTCAAGACGGCCCGCGCCATCTCCTATTTCGGCAATGCCGGCTGCCTCTATGACAATGAGGCGAGCATCCCGCTGTCGCGCGCCGACCGCGCCCGCATCCAGCAGATCCGCGCGCTGGAGCGGCAGTACGGCTGCCGCTGACCCGCCATGGAACTGGCGGACCTCTTCCAGCGATTGGCCCTGGCGCTCGGCGTCGGTCTTCTGATCGGCGTCGAACGCGGCTGGCGCCAGCGTGGGGAGGCCCCCGGCCAGCGCACCGCGGGCCTGCGAACCTACACGCTGATCGGCATGCTCGGCGGGGTGGTGGGCGCCATCGCCCTGGCGCTGCCGGCCGGCGCCGGCTTGCTGCTCGGCCTGGCGTTCGCAACGCTCGGCGCGGTGTTCGCCGCCTTCCAGTTCCGCGAAAGCGTGCACGACGGCACGTTCAGCGTCACCGGCACGGTGGCGGGCCTCGTCACCTTCGCGCTCGGCGCCTACGCCATGGCCGGCGATCCGCACCTCGTCGCGGCCGCGGGCGTGGCCACCGCCGGCATCCTGGCGGCGCGCGAGCCGCTCCATGCCTTCGTGGCGCGCATCACCTGGCCGGAGCTGCGCTCGGCGCTCCTGCTGCTGGGGATGACGTTCATCGCTCTGCCGCTGGTTCCCGACCGCACCGTCGGCCCCTATGGCGGCCTCAACCCGCGCGAGCTCCTGCTGGTGGTCATCGTGCTGGCGGCGGTGGCCTTCGGCGGCTATGCGGCGGTCAAGCTGCTCGGTGCCCGGCGCGGCCAGCTTGTGGCGGGGGCGGCCGGCGGGCTGGTGTCCTCGACGGCGGTGACGCTGGCCAATGCGCGGCGTGCCGCGGCCGGGGAGGGCGACCCGCAGCTTCTGGCCGGTGCGGCGCTGGTGGCCGGCGCCGTGTCGCTGACGCGCACCGCGATTCTGCTGACGGTGCTGCTCGGCACCGCCGGTGTGGCGGCACCGCCGCTGCTGGCGGCGGCTGGGGCCGCGCTGGCGTGTGGACTGGTATTCTCCTGGCGCAGGACCACGCCGCCGGGCAGCGAGCCGGCGCTGTCCAATCCGTTCGCGCTGGGCTCGGTGTTGCAGTACGCGCTTCTGCTGGTGGCCGTGACGGCGGCCAGCCGCGCGGCCGCGGCCGCGCTCGGCCCGGAGGCGACGCTGGCCGTCGCCGGCATTGCCGGGGCGGCCGATCTGGACGCTGCAACCTTCGCCATGGCCGATTTGGCCCGCAAGGGCGGCGATGCGACCCTTCCCAGCCTCGGCGTGTTGCTTGCGGCTGCGACCAATACCACGCTGAAGGCGGCGCTCGGCGCGGCGGCTGGCGGCTGGGCGTTCGCGGGTCCGCTGGCGCTGGGATCGGCCGCGATGGTGGCCGCCGGCGCCCTGGTTTGGGCGCTGACCGGGTGACTGCAACGAACGCCCACATTGACAAGGCGATGATGACGTCCCAACACACCGCCGGAATTAGTTCGGGTGCGGAAGGACGCGCGGAATGTTCAAGAAAATCCTGATCGCCAATCGCGGTGAGATCGCCTGCCGCATCATCCGCACCGCGCAACGGATGGGGATCAAGACCGTCGCCCTCTATTCCGACGTCGACAAGGACGCCATGCACGTCGACATGGCCGACGAGGCGGTCCATATCGGTCCGCCCGCCGCAGCGGAGTCCTACCTCGTCATCGACAAGATCATCAAAGCCTGCAAGGACACCGGCGCCGAGGCGGTGCACCCCGGCTACGGCTTCCTGTCCGAGCGCGAGGCGTTCCCGGTCGAACTGGCCAAGCATGGCATCGTGTTCATCGGCCCGAACCCCAGGGCGATCGCCGCCATGGGCGACAAGATCGAGTCCAAGAAGGCGGCCGCTGCCGCCAAGGTCTCGACCGTGCCGGGCTATCTCGGCGTCATCGAGGACGACCAGCACGCCGTGCGGATCGCCGACGAGATCGGCTATCCGGTGATGATCAAGGCCTCCGCCGGCGGCGGCGGCAAGGGCATGCGCGTCGCCCATTCCAGGGCCGAGGTTGCCGACGGGTTCAAGCTGGCCCGCGCCGAGGCCAAGGCCTCGTTCGGCGACGACCGCGTGTTCATCGAGAAGTTCATCATCGAGCCGCGCCATATCGAAATCCAGGTGCTGGGCGACAAGCACGGCAACGTCATCCACCTCGGCGAGCGCGAATGCTCGATCCAGCGCCGCAATCAGAAGGTCATCGAGGAGGCGCCCTCGCCGCTGCTCGACCCCGAGACCCGCGCCAGGATGGGCGCCCAGGCGGTCGCGCTGGCCAAGGCGGTGGGCTACGACTCGGCCGGCACCGTCGAGTTCGTCGCCGGCCAGGACCGGTCCTTCTACTTCCTGGAGATGAACACCCGCCTGCAGGTCGAGCATCCGGTGACGGAAATGGTCACCGGCATCGACCTCGTCGAGCAGATGATCCGCGTCGCCGCCGGCGAGCCGCTCAAATACACCCAGGACGACATCAAGCTGGACGGCTGGGCGATCGAGAGCCGCATCTATGCGGAAGACCCGTTCCGCAACTTCCTGCCCTCGACCGGCCGCCTGACGCGCTATCGCCCGCCGCACGAGGGGCCGTTCGAGGATTCGATCATCCGCAACGACACCGGCGTGTTCGAGGGCGGCGAGATCTCGATCTGGTACGATCCGATGATCGCCAAGCTGGTCACTCACGCGCCGACCCGCAACCAGGCGATCGACGCCATGGCGCACGCCCTCGACGCGTTCGCCATCGAGGGCATCCAGCACAACATCCCGTTCCTGTCGGCGCTGATGCAGCATCCGCGCTGGCGCCAGGGCAAGCTGTCGACCGGCCTCATCGCCGAGGAATACAAGGACGGCTTCAAGGTCCAGCATCCGGAGGGCGAGGTCGCGCGCATCATCGCCGCGGTGGCGGCCTCCATCGACTTCATCTCCACCCGCCGCCGCCGGCTGATCTCCGGCCAGATCGTGGGCCGGCCGATCCCGGTCGATCCGTTCCGCTGCGTGGTGTTCGAGAAGGACCTGGAGTTCCACGTCAAGGTGTCGGAGGCCGCGGGCGTCGGCACCGAGGTCGACGAGTGGAAGGTCTCGCTGCTCACGCTGCGCGGCCGCGAGGAGACCACCTACCGGCTGGCCTCGTACTGGAAGCCGGGCGACCTGGTGTGGCGCGGCACCATCGACGGCGTGCCGCGCACCGCCCAGGTGCGCACCGTGCCCAACGGCTTCCGCATCTCCCACCGCGGTATGTCGGCGGTGACCTACGTCTACAACGAGCGCGAGGCCAAGCTCGCCGCCCTGATGCCGCAGAAGAAGGGCCCCGACCACGGCAAGGAGCTGGTGTGCCCGATGCCGGGGCTGGTGGTCGAGATCGCGGTCAAGGAAGGCCAGGAGGTCAAGGCCGGCGAGGCGCTGTGCATCGTCGAGGCGATGAAGATGCAGAACGTGCTGCGCGCCGAGCGCGACGTCGTCGTCAAGGCGATCAAGGCGCAGCCCGGCGACTCGATGTCGGTCGACGCGGTGATCATGGAATTCGCCTGATCGGCGGACGTTTGTTGTGCATCGTCGTCCCGGGCGAGGCGAAGCCGAGACCCGGGACCGTCCGCAGAACAGGCCCGTTTCCTGAAGACGATCCCGGCTCGCACGCCTTCGGCGCTTGGCCGGGATGACGAAGCTCCTTGAAAGGTCGTCGTCCCGGGCGAGGCGAAGCGAGACCCGGGACCGGGTGCCGTGTGTGAGGCGGAATAGCGAAGCGTATTCCGCCCTTTTGCGGGCTCACTTGGCGCAATACGCTTCGCTATTGCGCCCTACGATCGCGCGATCCCTCGGGATGGCGATGCGGCCCAAAAGCGCGCGCCGCCAAGTTGCGCGATCACGTCCCGTGATACAGTCGCCACCACCGCTGGAGGCGACTCGATGCGACTGCTTGCCACGCTGCTCACCCGGTTTGTCCGCAATGGCCGGCTGACCGTGATCGACCATGACGGCGCACGCCGGTCCTTCGGCTCCGGTGAGGGCGGGCCGGTCGTCACCGTCCGCTTCCACGACGACAAGGTCGCGCGCCAGCTCTTCCTCAATCCCGAGCTTGCGGCCGGCGAAGCCTATATGGACGGCCGGCTGACCATCGAGGACGGCGGCAGCGTCTTCGACCTCCTGCTGCTGTTCTCGGTCAACCGCTCGGGGCTGGCGTCGCATCCGCTGCAGCAGGCGCTGCGCCGCGTCTGGCGGGCGCTGAAGCGCGTCCACCAGTCGAACCCGCTGGGCCGCGCCGCCCAGCACGCCCGCCACCATTACGACCACCCGGCGGCCTTCTACCGGCTGTGGCTCGACGAGACCATGAGCTATTCCTGCGCCTACTTCACGGCGCCGGATACCCCGCTCGCCGACGCCCAGCGCGCCAAGATGCGCCACATCGCGGCCAAGCTGAAGATTGCGCCCGGCATGCGCGTGGTGGAGATCGGCTCGGGCTGGGGGTCGCTCGCCTGCTACCTCGCCAAGGCCTGCGGCGCCACCGTCACCGCCATCAATGTCTCGCCCGAGCAGATCGCGTCTGCCCGCGAGCGCGCCAAGGCGGAGGGCGTGGAGGACCGCGTCACCTTCGTCGAGACCGACTACCGCGAGCTTGAGGGCACGTTCGACCGGCTGGTGTCGGTCGGCATGATGGAGCACGTCGGCGTCGCCTATTTCGACGACTACTTCTCCACTGTGAAGCGCCTGCTGAAGCCCGAGGGCTTCGCCATGATCCACGCCATCGGCCGCATGTCGCCGCCGGGCTCGACCGCGCCGTTCATCCGCAAGCACATCTTCCCCGGCGGCTACGTGCCGGCGCTGTCGGAGGTGTTCGCCTCCACCGAGCGCACCGGCCTGTGGGTGGCCGACTGCGAGGTGCTGCGGCTGCACTACTACTGGACCATCAAGCACTGGCGCGAACGCTTCGCCGCCGAGCGCGCCGCGGTGGTGGCGATGATGGGCGAGCGGTTCGCGCGGATGTGGGAGTTCTATCTCGCCGCGGTGGAGCTGGGCTTCCTGCACGGCTCCAACATGGTGTTCCAGCTCCTGCTGGCCGCCAGGCGCGACGCCGTGCCGGTGATCCGCGACTACATGGTGGACACTGAGCGCGCGCTGGACGCGGGCGCACGGTGAGTCGCGATCAGTCGAGGGCGGGGAGGGCGCTGCGATGAGGGTGGCCCGGCTCATCATCACCGGACGGGTGCAGGGCGTGGGCTTCCGCAATTACGTCGAGCGGAGCGCCGCCCGCTACGGTCTCGCCGGCTGGGTGCGCAACCGCATCGATGGCTCGGTCGAGGCGGTGGCGGCCGGGCCGGCGCAGGCGGTCGAGGCGATGATCGCCGATTGCCAGCGCGGGCCGTCCACGGCGCGGGTGGACTTTCTCCGGGTGATCGAGACGGCCGAGGCCGAGCTCGCCGCGCGCCAACCCGGCCAGAATTTCTCGGTGCTGCCGACCCGCTGACGCACCGGCTTGGTCGGGTACGCCGGAAAGCACCGCGGGCCGGGTGGCCCGGATGCTCCGTGGAGCATCCTGCCAACCCGACCCGCGAAGTCTTGTGGGTTGCGACGCGGTTGGGTTGCGACGCCGTGGCGTCAGTGGCGGCGCTTGGTCTGGGCCGCGGCCTGATAACCGACATAATGGCCGTCGACGCAGCCGGACGGACCCTGCCGGAATGGGCCCAGCAGCGCGTCGAAGCCGGTGCACGGCGTGGTGGCCGCGTGGATCAGGGCGACGGTGCCGACGCCGGCCACGCCGCCGACGACGGCCGAGGACGCCGCCGTCGAGCCGAGAGCGGTCGCAGTGGCCGAGCTGCCCCACCAGCCATTGAACAGGCCGACGCCGACGACGGTGCCGACCACGGCGCCGGTGCCCAGCAGCGCACCCGTCCGTTCGTCATAATAGCGCTGCTCGGCCGAGGCGCTGGTGGCAGCGCCCGCGAGGGCGACCATGGCCGACAGAACGATGACAGCCTTACGCATAACAACTCCTTCGAATGATGTTACCCCTCCGCAGTGAGAACCGCTCACGTTCGGACACGTTCCCCTTGCCGCGAAATCACCACAGGCGTGGCCGTTACGTGGCAAGGCAGTGTCCTCCGAACGCAGGGTCACCTGCGGATGCGGCGCCCGCTCTCGGGTCGCCGTAGGGAAAGAAGAACCGGACGGCCGCCGCACCGCATGCGCCGCGCAGCCCCGGCGTCACGTAAAATCACTACCAGACAGGAATTCAGGCGCTGTTATCGATTTAGTTCGAATGCGATGCATCGTCCGGCGCGGCGGCGGTCGGCCCGAACACCGCCTCGAACGCCGCCCGCAGCGCCATGTCGGCTTCCGCCACGGTGACGGGCAGGCCGAGATCGACCAGCGAGGTTACGCCATAGCGCGGATCGGCGATGCCGCAAGGCACGATGCCGGCGAAGTGCGCAAGCTCCGGCTCGACATTGAGCGAGATGCCGTGGAACGTCACCCAGTGGCGCACCCTTATGCCGATGGCGGCGATCTTGTCCTCGCGGCCCGGCCCGAGTTGCGGCCGGCGCACCCACACGCCGACGCGATCCTCGCGCCGTTCGCCGGTGACGTTGAAGCGGGCCAGCGTGGCGATGATCCAGGCCTCCAGCGCCGCCACGAATCGCCGCACGTCCTGGCCGCGCCGGGAGAGGTCGAGCATCACATAGGCCACCCGCTGGCCGGGGCCGTGATAGGTGAGCTGGCCGCCGCGGCCGGTGCGGAACACCGGGAAGCGGCCGGGCGCGAGCAGGTCGGCCTCCGCCGCGCTGGTGCCGGCCGTATAGAGCGGCGGGTGCTCGACCAGCCACACCAGCTCCGGCGCTTCGCCCGCGCGAATCGCCGCGACGCGGGCCTCCATCGCCGCCACGGCGTCCTCGTAGGACACCAAGCCGTCGGCGATCCGCCACGCCACCGGCGGGCCGCCGATCTCCCGACACAGGCCATCGGCGGGCAGGGCTGCGGCGAGATCCTGGCGCAGATTCATTCGTTTTTAACCATGACTGGATGAATTTTGCGGTACGCACCCTGTGGCGTTCCGTGTTTCGAGGTCATCGTGGCGAACATCGACACCGTCCAACTCGACATTTCCGTGGTTCTCGGCTCGACCGTGATGCCCATCCACCAGATGCTGCGCATGGGCCGCGGCGCCATCATCGAGCTCGACGCCACCGAGGACGACGAGGTGACGATTCTGGCCAACAACCTGCCGGTGGCCAAGGGCGCCGTGGTGATCAACGGCAATCGGATCGCCGTCAACATCACCCGCCTGCTGTCGCGCGCCACCCTGCCGAGCGAGGCGTGATACGGTTTCCGGTCGATCCCTTCGGGATGCCGGAAACGATGTCGGCGAAAAATCCCCGGCCGGAACCGAAGCTTTCGGCAGCCGGACAACGAAGCGCCGGCGCAGCGCGCCGGATTTCGTCTGACGGCCTTTGTCGGGTGACTGCTTTCGTCGGGGTGTCCCCCATCAGGATATCCACCGGCTGTGCGGATTGCGGCAAGGAATGTTGGCAGGCGGCTTGTGGTGGCTGCCGTCCTTTGCTAACACACCGGCCGCTTCGGCATTGAACGCCTGAAGCAATTGCGGTCGTGGCGGAACTGGTAGACGCGCTAGCTTGAGGTGCTAGTGGGGAGACCCGTGGAGGTTCGAGTCCTCTCGACCGCACCAGACTGACGGCGACGAAAGCCGCCGCTCAGCGAAAAAACGGCCCGGCTCCTGATGGACCGGGCCGTTTTTCGTTTTGGCGAACCAGGCGTCTTGGCGAATCGCACGAAGTCCGGCCGGCGCGTACCTTCACGCCTGTCCAACACACATGCCCAGAATGCAAATGGCCGGGCGCAGGCCCGGCCATCATCACGTCGGATATCTCGGGATGCCGCCTCAGCGCATCGCCTGCCTCAGCGCATCGTCGGCGCGCGCAGGTCGTACATGATCTGCGAGGGCCAGAACACCGAGAACGGCATCTCGTCGCGCCGCTGCGGCACCAGATCGCGGCTGACCACGTCGTGCGGCGGCAGCGGGTTGAGGCGGGCGGGAAGCAGCCCTCCCGGTCCCGGAACCTGCTCGGCCGCGCTCGGCGTGGCTGGCGGCGCCGGCTGAACGGGCTCGGCCAGCGACGGCATCATGCCGGGGCTGACGGTGTCCGACACCGGCTGCTTGGGCATCGCCGGCACGCGGGTGCGGGTCTCGGCGCGGGCGACCTCGGCGCCCGGCGTGCCGAGCGGCACCATGTGCACCACCTTGTAGCCGCGCTCCTTCAGCGTGCGCAGAAGGCGCGGCAGCATGGCCACGGTGGAGGGCTGGATGTCGTGCAGCAGGAACATGCCCTTGCCGTTGGCCTCCAGCCGCGCCAGGGCGATCTTGTAGACCTGATCAGGCGTGCGGTGCAGCCAGTCGTCGACCGGGAAGTCGGCGCTCATCGACACCACGCCGCGCTCGCCGAGATACTTCTCGAACGCGTTGGTGCGGCCGAGGCCGGGGAAGCGGAACCACGGCGCGGCCTGTCGGCCGTCCTGCGCCAGGATCGCGTTGACGATGGCGAAGCCGTCATCGATCTCGCGCTTGCCCTTCTCGAAGCTCTGCTTGGGGAAGATCAGCGGGTGGGTGACGCTGTGGGTGGCGATCGAATGGCCCTCGGCGGCCACTTCGCGCA
This sequence comes from Blastochloris sulfoviridis, assembly GCF_008630065.1. Taxonomy (GTDB): domain Bacteria; phylum Pseudomonadota; class Alphaproteobacteria; order Rhizobiales; family Xanthobacteraceae; genus Blastochloris; species Blastochloris sulfoviridis. The sequence goes on along the minus strand of NZ_VWPL01000001.1, from coordinate 71,289 downwards.
GCACGTTGGGATAGGCCTTGGCCATGCGCCCGACGATGAAGAAGGTCGCCTTGACGCACTCCTTGCGCAGCGCCTCCAGCACCGCAGGCGTGGTCTTGGGCAGCGGCCCGTCGTCGAAGGTGAAGATCACCTCCTTCGGCTGAAGCTCCACCATCTCCTTGTATTGCATGAAGCCGATGCGCGGCAGCGTCGCCGGGTCGATCGCCACCTCGCGCGACGTTCCCAGCGCATCGGGATTGCCGGGACAGGACTCGGCGGCGAGAGCCCCGCCGCCCGTGGGAACGAGGAGGAGCGTGGCAGTGGCAGCGACAGCAAGAGCGAATTTCATCGGGTGAGCCTCAGCGACCGCACATTAGAATAATTAAAAATGGCGGCCTGTCGATAGAGCCTAGCCCCCTGCCGATAAGGAACGGTAAAACGACCGTCCCGCCTGGGGATGGGCAGGCATGATGTGGACAACGCCATAGCCGCTGTCCTTCAAGGCGCGCAGAAACGCCGGAAGCATGTCGGCGGTCTGGCGCTTGGTGTCGTGGAACAGCACGATTCCCCGACCCGTCTCGTTCAGCCGTTTCATGACGAGGTCGAGCTGGGCCTGCGGGGTCATCGGCTTCCAGTCGCTGGCCCACAGATCGGCGCCGAATACGGCGATTTTCCGCTCCGCCAGCCGATCGAGCAATTCTGGCGTGTCGGCGAAGCCGGGGAAGCGGAAGAAGGCCACGCGCGGCGTTGCCGATACGCTGCCATAGGCGGCGCGGTCGTCGGCGGCGATGCCGCGCTCGATCTCGTTGAGTGCGTCGGCAGTGGCGATCTTCGACAGGATCGGGTGCGACCAGGTGTGATGGCCGACCGTGTGGCCGTCTGCGATCATCCGCCGCACCAAGGCCGGTCGCGCTGCGGCGTTCTCGCCGATCAGGAAGAAGGTCGCCTTCACGCATTCGCGCGCGAGCGCGTCGAGCACCGCCTCCGTGGTGCCCGGCCAGGGGCCGTCGTCGAAGGTCAGCACCACTTCCTTGTCGGCCAAGGGCAGGGTGGCCGGATAGCTCTTGGTGCCGACCCGCACGCCGCCCGCCGTGTCGACCGCGAGCACCCGGCGCGTGCCGAGCGATTCGGGCCCGCAGGCGAGGACCGGGCCGGCGAGGGCGACGAAAAGAAAAGGGGCGAGGAGAACGATGGGGGCGAGGAGAGAGCGAGGGCGCACGGGGGTGCCTCCGAACAGTCTCTCATTCCCTTAGCAGCGAATGCGCGGACCGGCCATCGTCCGCATTGTCATCGTCCGCGTTGTCATGGTCCGCGTTGTTATGGTCCGCGTTGCCATCGTTGCGACGCCTTCCTACAAGCGACGTCGAATCCCGATCCGGAAGGAGGACGCCATGCTCGACGAAATGGCCCGCGAGCATGCGGCGAAGGCTGACGGCCTGCCGCTTCGGAACGAGAACGGCGACATCCGGGCCGAGGTGAGGGATGCCGTTGCGGCCGCGGTGGAAGAGGGCGACGCGACGCGCCTGCGCGCCTTGTTCGCCGATCTCCACGCCACCGACCAGAGCGATCTCCTGCTGTCGCTCGACCCGGCCGACCGGCCGCGGCTGATCGAGCTTCTGGGCGACGCGTTCGACTTCGCGGCCCTGACCGAGCTGGACGAGACGGCGCGCACCCGCATCGTCGAGGCGCTGGAGACGCGCACCCTGGTCGAAGGCGTGCGCGAGCTCGACTCCGACGACGCCGTCTACATTCTCGAGGATCTGGACAAGGAGGATCAGGACGAGATCCTCGACCAGCTTCCGGCGCTCGATCGCGTCGCGCTCGCCCGCAGCCTCGACTACCCCGAGGAATCCGCCGGCCGGCGGATGCAGACCGAGTTCGTCGCCGTGCCGGCGTTCTGGACGGTGGGCCAGACCATCGACCATCTGCGCGAGACCGAGGAACTGCCGGAGCGCTTCTACGAGATCTTCGTCGTCGATCCGCGCTACCAGCTGCTCGGCGAGGTGCCGCTCGACGTGCTGCTGCGCACCAAGCGGCCGGTGGCGATGGTCGATATCGTCTCGGACGAGCGCCACCAGGTGAACGCCACCGACGACCAGGAGGACGTCGCCCGGCGGTTCGAGCGCTACAACTGGGTGTCGGCCGCGGTGACCGACGACGCCGGCCGGCTGGTCGGCGTGATCACCGTCGACGACGTGGTCGACGTGATCGAGGAGGAGGCCGACGAGGACCTGAAGGCGCTGGGCGGCGTCAAGGCCGACGAAGAGCTGTCGGACACGGTCTGGTACATCGCCAAGAGCCGGTTTTCCTGGCTCTTCCTCAATCTCTTCACCGCCATCCTGGCCTCGGTGGTGATCGGCATGTTCGAAGGCCAGATCGAGAAGATGGTGGCGCTGGCGGTGCTGATGCCGATCGTCGCGAGCCAGGGCGGCAATGCCGGCACGCAGACCATGACGGTGGCGGTGCGCGCCCTCGCCACCCGCCAGCTCGGCAATGCCAATGCGCGCCGGATCGTGCTGCGCGAGGTGGCGGCCGGCCTGCTCAACGGCATCGCCTTCGCGGTCATCATGGGCGCGGTGGCGGTGGCGTGGTTCGGCCTGCCCGATCTCGGCCTGGTCATCGGGCTCTCCATGGTTATCGTGCTGATCGCGGCGGCGCTTGGCGGCATCCTGATTCCGCTGGCGCTTCATAAGCTTGGCGCAGACCCCGCGGTATCGTCGGGGCCGTTCGTCACCACGGTCACCGACGTGGTGGGCTTCTTCGCCTTTCTCGGCATCGCGACGCTGTGGTTTCGCCTGTCGTAGTCCGTTCAGGCGCGAATAACCATGGCGCGAAATTGTCGCGCAGGTTTGGCGCCGGCGAGGCGTTACATCGTGCCATCCGCAATCAGAGTTCATAGGATTGTCCATGGCATCGACGGGCATCAGGCATGACACTTGGCGCAGCAATGGGCGCAGCCGTCCGCGGGATCCTGAAGAAGGCCGCCAGGCTCGTCTATAGCCGACTTAAAAACTACCTTGCGCAGGCCGACGGCTTTTGACGTTGACGGGCATTAACCGCGTTCACTGACCTTGCGTTAAACCGCGTCCGCTACATCAAGTCCGTATTGGGGAATGCGGGGCCCAAATGGCGAGGGCGATTGAAACGACTCGATCCGTGCTGAAGCCGCGGATCACGGAGATTGTCGCGGCGGTGATCACGGCCGGCACGCTGATCGTCGTTGTCGTCACACTCCATATCGGGGCGCGGCTCGAGCGCGAGGCGATCGACGACGACATCCGCACCGCCAAGACGGTGCTGGCCGAGCTGCTGAAGGGGCAGAGCCAGATTGCCGAACACGCGGCGGCCGAGCCGGCGCTGCTCGGCTTCGCGGACGATTCCGAGGGCACGCCGGAGTCCGAGGACGGCGCCCGCGCCGCTGTCGCCAGCCAGGGCGTTCACGCCTTCCTGGTGTCGCCGAATGGCCTGCCGCTCGCGGCGACGATCTCGGGCCAGCAGGTCAAGGCGAGGCTGCCGAACGAGATGGCCGCCGGCATGCAGTCGCTGGCGACCACGGCGGCCGGCCAGCCGACCGGCGCAGGCATCGTCCGCCACGGGCCGGCGTGGGCGGGGTATTCCACCCTGTCGGGCCGCCTCGCCATTGCCGCGGCGGCGCCTTTGGCGAAAGCGGATCCGGCCGCCGCGACGCCCGACCTCCTGGTCGCCGTCCGCGTGCTCGACGAGACCGCATTGCGCGAACTGGCCGACGCCTACGGGTTGGCCTCTCTCTCATTCGCGACCAGCAGCTCGGCACCCTCCGGGCGGGCGATTCTGCCGATCGTGGGGCTCACCGGCACCACCATCGGCGCCCTGGTCTGGCGCAGCGTCAATCCCGGCCGGGCATTGGTCGAGGTGGTCGCGCCCGCGGCCGTGGTCGTCTTCCTCATCATCGGCGGGCTTCTGATCTATCTCGTGCGCGACGTCGACAAGGCGACGCGCGAGCTGATCGCCAACGTCGACCGCACCCAGGCACTGGCGAACGCCGATCCGCTGACCGGGGTGGCAAATCGCCTTGCCTTCTTCGAGGCGCTGCTGGAACAGACCCGCAAGGCCCGCCGCGGCGGCAGCTTCGCGCTGATGCTGGTCGATCTCGACCGGTTCAAGGAGGTGAACGACACGTTCGGCCACCAGACCGGCGACCGGCTGCTGGCCGACGTGGCGCGGCGCCTGCGCGAGGTGTGCGGCGCGTTCGTCACGGTGGCGCGGATCGGTGGCGACGAGTTCGCCGTGCTGGTCGACGGGCCGATCAACCGCGACCTCGCCTTGAAATTCGGCATGCGCATCATCGAGGAGGTGAGCCGGCCCGGGCCGATCGACGGCAAGCAGCTCGATATCGGCGCCTCCATCGGCATCGTGCTGGCGCCCGACCATGGCGCCGAGCAGCATCTGCTGATGCACCGCGCCGACCTCGCGCTCTATGTCGCCAAGTCCAATGGTCGCGGCCGGGCGACGGTCTACGACACCGATCTCGAACGGGACTCGCGCCACCGCCGGTTCATCGAGCGCGAGCTGCGGGCGGCGATCCTCACCGGCGAGCTGCTGGTCGAATATCAGCCGATCTATGCCGCCGACGGCAAGACGTTGAACGGCCTCGAAGCGCTGGTGCGCTGGCGCCACGCGCTGCGCGGCATGATCCCGCCGAACGACTTCATCCCGATCGCCGAGGAAACCGGTCTCATCCACAAGCTCGGCGCGGTCGTCCTGCAGCGCGCCTGCGAGGATGCCGCACGCTGGCCGGACCTGACGATCGCCGTCAATCTGTCGCCCATCCAGATGCTCAAGGGCGATATCGAGTCCACCGTGAAGCGGGTTCTGCACGCCACCAACATGGCGCCGGAGCGCCTGGTGCTGGAGATCACCGAAGGCGTGCTGGTGGAGGATCCGGAGATCGCGCTGGCGGTGATCAACCGGCTGCGCGCCCTTGGCTGCCGGGTCGCCCTCGACGATTTCGGCACCGGCTATTCCAGCTTCAGCTATCTGCGGCGGTTCAACTTCGACAAGCTCAAGATCGACCAGAGCTTCGTCGGCGACCTCGGCGAGTCGGCCGACTCGGCGATGATCGTCCACGCCATCGTGTCGCTGGCCCGCGGGCTGCGGATGACCGTGGTGGCGGAGGGGGTCGAGACCCCCGAGCAGGCCCGCTTCCTGCAGGCCACCGGCTGCCATGAGCTGCAGGGCTATCTGCTCGGCCGGCCGATGCGCGCCGGCGCCATCGACCGGCTGGTGGCCGGAAATCCGGAGCCGGCTTACCTAACGACGCCCCAGCTTCTGCGCGCCTGATACGGTGTCCGGCCGATCAAGCCGGACATCTGTATGACGACCCCTCTATGACGACCCCTCCGAACGACCCTGACCCGAGGGGTCGGGACGGGGTCGCCATCGCCCGCAGACCCTCCTGACTTCGGGGCCGCCCGGCTTTATAAAGGCGGCAACCATAAGCCGAACCGGGAGGATTTCATGCTCGCCAACAGCCCGCCGCCGTTCGATTTCGGCCTCGGGGAGACCGCCGACGCCATCCGCGACACCGTCCGCGACTTCGCCCAGGACAGGATCGCCCCGCGCGCCGACGAGATCGACCGCGAAAACCGGTTCCCGCGCGACCTGTGGCCGGAGATGGGCGCGCTCGGCCTGCACGGCATCACCGTGGAGGAGGAGTTCGGCGGCACCGGCCTCGGCTATCTCGAGCACGTGGTGACCATGGAGGAGATCAGCCGGGCCTCGGGCGCGGTCGGCCTGTCCTATGGCGCCCACTCCAACCTTTGCATCAACCAACTGCGCCGCAACGCCACCGAAGAGCAGAAGAAGCGCTATCTACCGCGCCTTATCGCCGGCGAACACCTCGGAGCGTTGGCGATGTCCGAGCCCGGCGCCGGCTCCGACGTGGTGTCGATGAAGACGCGGGCGGAGAAGCGCGGCGACCGTTATGTGATCAACGGCAACAAGATGTGGATCACCAACGGCCCCGGCGCCGACACTTTGGTGGTCTATGCCAAGACCGACCCCGCCGCCGGCCCGAAGGGCATCACCGCCTTCATCATCGAGAAGGGGATGAAGGGCTTCTCGACGGCCCAGAAGCTCGACAAGCTCGGCATGCGCGGCTCGGATACTTGTGAACTTGTGTTCGAGGACTGCGAGGTGCCGGAGGAAAACGTGCTCGGCACGGTCAACCGCGGCGTCGCGGTGCTGATGAGCGGTCTCGACTACGAGCGCGTGGTGCTGGCGGCCGGCCCGCTCGGGCTGATGCAGGCGGCGCTCGACCTCGTCCTGCCCTATGTGCGCGAGCGCAAGCAGTTCGGCCAGCCGATCGGCACCTTCCAGCTCGTACAGGCCAAGGTCGCCGACATGTATGTGCGGATGAATGCCGCCAAGGCCTATGTCTATGCCGTGGCCAAGGCCTGCGACCGTGGCCGCACCACCCGCGAGGACGCGGCCGGCGCCATCCTCTATGCCGCCGAACTGGCGACGCAGACCGCGCTGGATGCCATCCAGCTTCTCGGCGGTAACGGTTACATCAACGAGTATCCGGCCGGGCGGCTGCTGCGCGACGCCAAGCTCTACGAGATCGGCGCCGGCACGTCCGAGATCCGCCGCATGCTGATCGGCCGCGAACTGTTCGCCAAGACAACCTGACAACAAGACAGCCTGACAAAACCGGGTGACCTGTCATCCCGGGCAAGGTCCGAAGGCCCGCGACCCGGGATCGTCAGCAAGAAAAGGCATCTCTTCCTGAAAACGGTCCCGGGTCTCGCTGACGCTCGCCCGGGACGACATCGCATCTTCTTGATGCCTCCCCGCGACGGCAGAGTATCTTCTTGATACGCGCTCAGGACGACAGAGCATTTCGGTGATACTCGTGCCCCGGCCGAAGCGGAGCGGAGAGCCGGGGCCTTTGGCAGGGCGGGGCGTTCCATTGTCCCAGCACCGCACCCCGGTCGCCGGATGTCGTAAGGTCAAGGGCAGGGGTGTGCGCCTTCGCCCTCCCGTGTTAATCACCCGCCATGACCTCCCCCGACCTTTCCGCGCTGGTGCTGCTCTCCGGCGGCCAGGATTCCACCACCTGCCTCGGCTGGGCGCTCGACCGGTTCGACCGCGTCGAGACGGTGGGCTTCGACTATGGCCAGCGCCACCGCGTCGAGCTGGAGGTGCGCGGGCGCATCCGGGCGGGAATCGAGGGCCTCAAGCCGGCCTGGATCGGCCGGCTCGGCGAGGACCACGTCATCGACCTGGGCGTGCTCGGCCAGATCTCGGAGACCGCGCTGACGCGCGACGCCGCCATCGCCATGGCCGAGAGCGGGCTGCCGACGACCTTCGTGCCGGGCCGCAATCTGATCTTCCTCGGCTTCGCCGCGGCGCTGGCCTACCGTCGCGGCATCCGCCACATCGTCGCCGGCATGTGCGAGACCGATTATTCCGGCTATCCGGATTGCCGCGACGACACCATCAAGGCGATGCAGGTGGCGCTGTCGCTCGGCCTCGACCGGCGGGTGACCATCCACACGCCGCTGATGTGGATCGACAAGGCCGCCACCTTCGCCCTGGCCCTGGCCATCGCCGGTCCACAATTCCTTGATCTCGTGGTCGAGGAGACCCACACCTGCTATGTCGGCGACCGCACGCTCCGCCACCCCTGGGGCTATGGCTGCGGCGCGTGTCCCGCCTGCCGGCTGCGTGCCGAAGGCTGGGCGCGGTTTCGAAAGGAAGACGGATGCTGAACGACACCCGCCGGCGCGCCGAAGGCGCCGCGTTCTTCGCCCTGTTCGTGCTGACCATTCCGCTCGCCAACTGGATGGTGGGCAATGTCGGCACGGTGTGCGTGCCGAACGGGCCGTGCCTCGTGCCGGTGGGGCCAAGCCTCACCGCGCCCTCCGGCGTGCTGATGATCGGCGTGGCGCTGGTGCTGCGCGATCTGGTGCAGCGCCGGCTCGGGGCAGGGGCCGCGGCGGTGGCGATCCTGATCGGTGCCGCGCTGTCGGCGGCGGTGGCGCCGCCCTCGCTGGTGCTGGCCTCGGCGGCGGCGTTCCTGGTGTCGGAGTTCGCCGACCTCGCCGTCTACACCCCGCTGCAGCGGCGCCGCTTCGTCGCTGCCGTGGTCGCCTCCGGCGTCGTCGGCCTGGTGGTCGATTCCATCGTGTTCCTCTATCTCGCCTTCGGCTCGCTGGAGTTCCTCGGCGGCCAAGTGGTGGGCAAGGCGTGGATGATCGCGCTGGCCGTGCCGGTGGTCGCCTGGCTGCGCCGGCGCGACGCGCGGCTCGGCCTCGCGCCGGCCTGAGGCGCCCACCCGCATGGACGTGTTCTTCTACATCTCGAAGACGCTGGGCTTCCTCGCGACGCCAACCAACGGCCTGCTCGTGCTGCTGCTGGTCGGCGTCGTCACGCTGCGCTGGCGGTTCGGCCGGCAGCTGACGGGGCTCGCCGCGGTCCTTCTGGTGATCTGCGGGCTATCGCCGGCCGCCAATTTGCTGATGGCGCCGCTGGAGCAGCGCTTTCCGCGCTGGGATGCCGGCAACGGCGCACCGGATGGCATCGTCGTGCTCGGCGGGGCGATCGACGCCACCGTCTTTGGGGCGCGCGGCGAACTGGCGCTCAATGAGGCTGGCGAGCGCATGACCGAGGCGGTGGCCCTGGCGCGCACCTACCCGAACGCCCGCATCCTGTTCTCGGGCGGCGAGGGCAAGGTGCTCAAGCAGGGCCATACCGAGGCGGACGCGGCGCGCGCCTTCTTCGCGCGCATGGGGCTTGCGCCCGAGCGGATCGAGGTCGAGGACCGCTCCCGCAACACCACCGAGAACGCCGTGTTCTCGAAGGAACTGGCGGCGCCCAAGCCCGGCGAGCGCTGGCTTCTGGTCACCTCGGCATGGCACATGCCGCGCTCGATCGGCTGCTTCCGGGCGGCGGGTTTCCCGGTCGAGGCCTATCCGGTCGATTTCCGCACGCCGGGGCAGGGCCTGCTGTGGCCATTCTTTTTCGCCTCGGACGGCCTGCGCCGGTTCGATCTGGCGAGCCGGGAATGGATCGGCCTCGCCGCCTATTACGCCAGCGGGCGCTCCAGCGAGTTGTTCCCGGCGCCGTGACGGGCCTGTAACCTCAATCGTTGCGCGGCAGGCCGAGCCGGTAGACGCCTTTGAAGTCGGTCGGGTCCACCGGCTTGCCCTTGCGGGTGATGACGATCCGCCCCTCCAGCGCCAGCCGCACCGCCACCCGCCGCACCAGCGGCATCAGATGGTGCCAGTCCGCCGTGCCGCTGGCCGCGCGCGCCGCCTCGGTCGGGCACAGCGTGCCGCCGCCGCGCGCCGCGGCGAGATCCAGGATGGCATGGGCAACGGCGGCGTCATCGGTGTTTGTCATATCCGGGCTTTAACTTTCTTGACGAACGGAACCGGGTGAAACCACGGGCGTTTGACCTGTGCAATCGGACGATCGACGCAAGGACACGGTTTCATCGACGGTCCGGTCTGGCGGGCCGCCATTTCCTATTGCAGATGATCGAGGAGCGGGCGATGCGCTGGTCCACGAGCACTCCGAGAGACGACACCGAAGACACCAGCGAAGGCTGGCAGATGGTGGCCTGGACCAGCGGCGCCGCCCTGGCCTTCGCGGTGCTGGCGGCCATGGCAAGTATCGCGTGAAGGCGCAGTAACGCGTAAAGGCAAGCATCGCATGAGGGCAGGTGTCGCGTGAGAGCGGGCCTCGCCTGACGGCCGCAATCATTTGAACGCGATCGGATCGCCTTCGAACAGTCTCTGGAACTCCTTGCCATATTGCCGGCGCAGCATCACCACCAGCACGGCGAGGGTGGTGGCGAGCAGCGCCCAGGCGCTGATGAACCAGCCGAGATAGCCGAGCGCGAAGAACAGCGCCCGCTGGCCGCGGTTGAAATGCCGGCCGGCGAGCGCGTGCAGCTTGGCCGCGCGGTTGGCGATGGCGATCGCCGCCGGGTCTTCCTTGAATTCGGCGGCTGGCACCGAGCCCATCACGATGGCGGCGTAGTTGAACAGCCGGTACGACCACGCGAACTTGAAGAACGCGTAGACGAACATCACCGTCAAGCCGAGCACCTTGAGCTCCCACACCCCCCGCGTGGTCTGGATGTTGAAGGGCAGCCCCTCCATCAGCCGCATGGCGTCGTCGCTGGCGCGCAACAGCGCCAGCGCGCCGCCGATGGCAAACAGCGAGCTGGAGGCGAAGAACGCGCTGCCGTTCTGCACCGAGGCCATGATCTGGGTGTCGACGATGCGCACGTCGCGGGCCAGCATCTGGTGCATCCAGGCGTGGCGGTAGCGCTCCATGATGTGGTTGAGATTGCGCGCCGCGAACGGGCTCCACTCCAGCACCGCGTGATAGCCGGCCCAGGTGAAAACGAAGGTGGCGAACGCCGCAAGGTCGAGAAACGTGAAATCGCCCATGCCGCCAAGCCCGCGTTGAAAAGGGCCGGCATGGTAGGCAGCCCCCGGGCCGCCGGCAACTCGACGATCGGCCGGCCCGCCGGCGCCAGTCCGTGCGGGCGCGGGTCGATCCGGGCGCGAATCGATACGGGCAATTGTGCGGATGCCTCGGCCATGGCAGCTTCCGCGGCAGGACGTGCCATCGGAGCCTGAGCGGAATGCTGCGCCTTGTGATCGGCAACAAGAACTACTCGTCCTGGTCGATGCGGCCCTGGGTGGCGCTGACGGTGGCCGGCATCCCGTTCGAGGAGACGGTGATCCCGCTCGACCAGCCTGACACCAAGGCCGAAATCGCCCGCCATTCACCCACCGGCAAGGTGCCCTGCCTGATCGACGGCGACATCCGGGTGTGGGAGTCGCTGGCGATTCTCGAATACCTCGCCGAGCGGTTCCCCGACCGCGCGCTGTGGCCGGTCGACCCGGCGGCGCGGGCCGTGGCGCGCGCGGTTTCGGCGGAGATGCATGCCGGCTTTTCCGCCCTGCGCAAGCTGCTGCCGATGAACCTGTGGCGGCCGATCGAGTCGCGGGCGCTGACGCCGGAGGCGGCGGCCAATGTCGAGCGCATCCTGGCCATCTGGCGGGAGTGCCGGGAGCGGTTCGGCGCCGGCGGGCCGTTCCTGTTCGGCGCGTTCGGCATCGCCGACGCCATGTTCGCCCCGGTGGTGACGCGGTTCCGCACCTATGACGTGGCGGTGGATGATACGGCCGCCCGCTACATGGAGGCGGTGGAAAGCCTGCCGGCCTTCAAGGCCTGGAAGGCCCAGGCGCTGAAGGAGACCTGGGTGGTCTCGCGCAGCGAGATCGACTGGCCCGAGGTCAAGCGCATGAGTTGAGGGGAGGGACAGATGCAACTTAGCGACTATACTGATGTTGATTGGAGTGAGGCAAAAGAAGAGGCGCGAAATGAGATGATATTGGCTGCAAAACGCCGTAGCGTGATAACTTATGGATGTATATGCAAGAAGATAACAGCAGTCAATATTTCACATATAGACGGGAGATTTTATAAATTACTTTGTGATATTTCAAGGGAGGAAAGCGAAAAAGATCGTGGCATGCTATCTGTGGTCGTCGTCGCCAAATCGGATGGACGGCCGGGTGACGGGTTTTTCGATTTTGCGGCAACTCTCGGGTACGACGTATCCGAGAAGCAGGTGTTCTTTGCCAAGGAATTGAACAAGGTTTACGAGTATTGGTCGAGAAATTGATCTAGCTCCATCGCCGGGACATCTGACCTGATCCGCCGTGTTTGCGGCCGGGCTCCGGTCTTGCCCTCCACGCCTTTGTTTCGACAGTCATTTTCTCTGACGGCAGGCAGGGCGCGCCCGGCCGAACCTCCCAATTGGTTGCATCCTGAACCAACGGTCAGCTTCCGCCGTCCCCGCGCTTGCGTCATAGATAGGGGGAACCGGCCGCAAAAAGTGCCGGGCTGAAACGGGAGACGACCTTGGCGGTCATTGCGTCGAGCATCGACACCGGTGCGCCGGTGTTTGCGGAAAATCGCGTCGCCATGGCGGCGCTGGTTGCGGAGCTGAAGGCGCGACGCGCCGAGGCGGCGCTGGGCGGCAACGCCAAGACGCGCGAGCGCCACGTCGCCCGCGGCAAGCTGCTTCCCCGCGAGCGGGTGATGCGCCTCATCGACCCCGGCACGCCGTTCCTCGACCTCGCGCCGCTCGCCGCCTTCGGCATGTACGAGGGCGACGTGCACGGCGCGGGCGTCATCACCGGCATCGGCCGCATTGAGGGCCGCGAGTGCGTCATCGTCTGCAACGACGCCACCATCAAGGGCGGCAGCTACTACCCGATGACGGTGAAGAAGCACCTGCGCGCCCAGGAGATCGCGCGCGAGAACCGGCTGCCCTGCGTCTATCTGGTCGATTCGGGCGGCGCCAACCTGCCGCACCAGACCGAGGTATTTCCCGACCGCGAGCATTTCGGCCGCATCTTCTTCAACCAGGCCAATCTGTCGGCGGCCGGCATCGCCCAGGTCGCGGTGGTGATGGGCTCGTGCACCGCCGGCGGCGCCTATGTGCCGGCGATGTCGGACGAGACCGTCATCGTGCGCCGCCAGGGCACCATCTTCCTCGGTGGCCCGCCGCTGGTGAAGGCCGCGACCGGCGAGGTGGTGTCGGCCGAGGATCTCGGCGGCGCCGACGTCCACGCCCGCCACTCCGGCGTCGCCGACCATTACGCCGCCGACGACACCCACGCGCTGGCCATCTGCCGGCGCATCGTCGGCAACCTCAACACCCGCAAAATCATCGACATTGCGCTGCGCGAGCCGCGCCCGCCCGCCTATGACGAGGCCGAGCTCGACGGCATCGTGCCGGCCGACAACCGCCGGCAATACGACATCCGCGAGGTGATCGCCCGCCTCGTCGACGCCTCCGAGTTCGACGAGTTCAAGCGGCTCTACGGCACCACGCTGGTCACCGGCTTCGCCCACATCCACGGGATCCCGGTCGGCATCGTCGCCAACAACGGCATCCTCTATTCGGAGAGCGCGCTGAAGGCGGCGCACTTCGTCGAGCTGTGCTGCCAGCGCCGGGTGCCGCTGCTGTTCTTGCAGAACATCACCGGCTTCATGGTGGGGCGCGACTACGAGGCCGGCGGCATCGCCAAGGACGGCGCCAAGATGGTCACCGCGGTGGCCTGCGCGAGCGTGCCGAAGATCACGGTGATCGTCGGCGGCTCGCACGGCGCCGGCAATTACGGCATGTGCGGGCGGGCCTACTCGCCGCGCTTCCTGTTCTCCTGGCCGAACTCGCGCATCTCGGTGATGGGCGGCGAGCAGGCGGCGACCGTGCTCGCCACCGTCAAGCGCGACAATATCGAGGCCGCGGGCGCGGCCTGGTCGGCCGAGGACGAGGAGGCGTTCAAGGCGCCGATCCGCGCCAAGTACGAGGCCGAGGGTAGCCCGTACTTCGCCACCGCGCGGCTGTGGGACGACGGCATCATCGCGCCTTCCGAAACCCGCCGGGTGCTGGCGCTGGCCTTCTCCGCCGCGCTGAACGCCCCGGTGCCGGAGACAAGGTTCGGCGTGTTCAGGATGTGAGACCAGCGTTGGGTCATGAATTCACATCGGATGAAGTCGTTGCTGAGGGCGGAATAGGTGCGACGCGGCATTCCTGCCGCGCCGTCGTTCCCGGCCGAGCCGCAAGGCGGCGAGGGGAAGGGAACCCGCCGTGCCGGTGTCGCGCCCCCGACCGTCTCGACAAAGTCCCCGGCCGGTCGCGCGACGGGCGGATCGCGCGCTCGACGGCAGGTACGGGCCCGCTAGAATGAGGGTGGTCTGGACCCGCCCGGTTCGCCGCTGCCGTGGTGAAGTTCGAACCTCTCCCCAGGCTTTGCAGGCGAGGCGCATTGGTGGGCTGGACACCCCACCTTCGCTCTGTTACCAACGCGTCATTCGCAGGAAACGAGAGCCGTTTCCCAGCGGGCGCATAGCTCAGTTGGTAGAGCAGCTGACTCTTAATCAGCGGGTCCAAGGTTCGAGTCCTTGTGCGCCCACCAATAAAATCAAAGACTTAAATGTTGTTGGTGGAGAACGGACGCGGAACGTGAGACGCGTCTCACGTCTCATATGAGACGATTTGTTTCCGATCCGTTGTTTTTCCGTGAGACGGAACCGCTGATCGCGCCGCCATCTCTGGTGCAACCCGGCGCGACGACGGGGCGCCGGGTGCCCCGAAGATCGCGCGCATTCCGGCCCTGAGGCCGGACCTCGCATCATCCGGCGAAGGCGCTGAGCCCGGCGATTGCCCGCCCCAGGATCAAGGCGTGCACGTCGTGCGTGCCCTCATAGGTGTTGACCGCCTCCAGGTTCATGGCGTGGCGGATGACATGGAACTCGTCCGAGATGCCGTTGCCGCCGTGCATGTCGCGCGCGATGCGGGCGATCTCCAGCGCCTTGCCGCAATTGTTGCGCTTGAGCAGCGAGATCATCTCCGGCGCCATCTTGCCTTCGTCGAACAGCCGCCCGAGCCTGAGGCAGGCGGTGAGCCCGAGCGTGATCTCGGTCTGCATGTTGGCGAGCTTGAGCTGGATGAGCTGATTGGCGGCCAGAGGCCGGCCGAACTGCTTGCGGTCGAGGGTGTATTGCCGCGCGGCGTGGAAGCAGAACTCGGCGGCGCCGAGCACGCCCCAGGCGATGCCGAAGCGGGCGCGGTTGAGACAGCCGAACGGGCCCTTGAGGCCGGTGACGTTGGGCAGGAGATTGTCGTCGGGCACGAACACCTGGTCCATCACGATCTCGCCGGTGGCCGAGGCGCGCAGCGAGAACTTGCCCTCGATCTTGGGCGCCGACAGCCCCTTCATGCCCTTGTCGAGGATGAAGCCGCGGATGACGCCGCCGTCATCCTTCGCCCACACCACGAACACGTCGGCGATCGGCGAATTGGTGATCCACATCTTGGTGCCGTTGAGCAGCCAGCCGCCATCGGTCTTGCGGGCGCGGGTGCGCATGCCGCCGGGATCGGAGCCGGCGTCGGGCTCGGTGAGGCCGAAGCAGCCGATCCACTCGCCGCTGGCAAGCATTGGCAGGTATTTCCGCCGCTGCGCCTCCGAGCCGTAGGCATCGATCGGGTACATCACCAAGGATGACTGCACGCTCATCGCCGAGCGGTAGCCCGAATCGACCCGCTCGACCTCACGCGCGATCAGGCCGTAGCTGACGTAATTGGTGCCGGCGCCGCCATACTCCTCGCTCAGGGTCGGCCCGAGGAAGCCGAGCGCGCCCATCTCGGTCATTACCTCGCGGTCGAAGGTCTCGTGCCGGTTGGCGGCGAGAATGCGTGGCATCAGCCTGTCCTGGCAGTAGTCGCGGGCGCTGTCGCGCACCAGCCGCTCGTCCTCGCTCAGGCAGTCGTCGAACAGCAGGGGATCGTCCCACAGGAAGCGGCTTTGGTCGGCGGACATCGACTGTTCTCCCGGTCGGTTAATTGCGCATTATAGTACGAAAATACATTTACCCGTGCCATGGCCGCACTGGTCCGTCAAGGCGACCAAGGGCCGATTTATCGCGCAAGAAGGCCGTCTTGACAAAGGCGCATTATGGTACGCTAATGCAATAATAACGCTGCGGCCTCGACGCCGTCGGCTTGGGAAGACCGGGGGAAGAGACATGTCCAAGGCACCCTATCGATGGGTGATGACAGCCGCAGGCGAACCCATGGTGCGGGAGGCCCTGGCGTTGGCCGCGCCGGCAGCCGGGCAGGTGGTGGTGGAGGTCGCAGGCTGCGGCGTCTGCCACACCGACCTCGGCTTCTACTATGACGGCGTGCGCACCAATCATGCGCTGCCGCTGACGCTCGGCCACGAGATCAGCGGCCGCGTGGTCCAGGCCGGCGCCGGGGCGGAATCCTGGCTCGACCGGGCGGTCATCGTCCCAGCGGTGATCCCGTGCGGGGAATGCGATCTCTGCAAGCGCGGCAAGGGCACCATCTGTGCTGCGCAAATGATGCCGGGCAACGACATCGACGGCGGTTTCGCCAGCCACATCGTGGTGCCGGAAAAAGGCCTGTGCCCGGTGGACGAGGCGCGGCTTGCCGCCGCCGGCCTGGAGCTTGCCGACGTCTCGGTGGTCGCCGACGCCGTCACCACGCCCTATCAGGCGGTGGTGCAGGCGGGCGTCCGCCCGGGCACGCTGTGCATCGTCATCGGCACCGGCGGCGTCGGCGGCTATTGCGTGCAGGTCGCCGCGGCGTTCGGCGGCACCGTGGTGGCGATCGACGTCGACCCGGCGAAGCTCGACGCCATCAGCCGGTTCGGTGCCGCCAAGACCATCAATGCCCGCGAGGCGGACCCGAAGACCCTCAAGAAGGACATCGTCGCCTTCGCCAAGGAGCGCGGGCTTTCGACGCGCGAATGGGCGATCTTCGAATGCTCCGGCACCGCGGCCGGGCAGGGCACCGCCTGGAACCTGCTGGTGCACGGCGCCACGCTGGCGGTGGTCGGCTTCACCATGGACAAGGTCGAGGTGCGGCTGTCGAACCTGATGGCGTTCCACGCCTCGGCTCTCGGCAATTGGGGCTGTCCGCCGGAACTCTATCCCGGCGCGCTCGATCTGGTGCTCGACCGCAGGATCGAGCTTGCCGCCTTCATCGAACGCCGCCCGCTCGACGCCATCAACCAGGTGTTCGCCGACGCCCACGCTCACAAGCTGACGCGGCGCGCCATTTTGATGCCGTAACGCCATCAAGACGAACGAGGGGGAAGACATGCCCGTAACCAGCGCCGCCCGCGACAGCATCGCGCCGCTCGAACTCAAGAACCACGACCTCGTCGCCGACATCGACGCGCCCGGCGTGATCTACGAGAAGCGCCCGGCCAGAACGCCGGACGGCAAGGTGGTGCCGGGGCTGTTCAATGCCTGGATCACCCTCGACAATCCGGCGCAGTTCAACTCCTACACCACCGAGATGGTGAAGGGCACCATCTCCGCCTTCCGCAACGCCTCCAACGCCCGCGATGTGGTGGCGGTGGTGTTCACCGGTGCCGGCGACAAGGCGTTCTGCACCGGCGGCAACACCAAGGAATACGCCGAATACTACGCCGGAAATCCCCAGGAATACCGGCAGTACATGCGGCTGTTCAACGACATGGTGTCGGCCATCCTCGGCTGCGACAAGCCGGTGATCTGTCGCGTCAACGGCATGCGCATCGGCGGCGGGCAGGAGATCGGCATGGCCTGCGACTTCACCGTCGCGCAGGACATGGCGCGCTTCGGCCAGGCTGGCCCCAAGCACGGCTCGGCACCGATCGGCGGCGCCACCGATTTCCTGCCGGTGATGATCGGCTGCGAGATGGCCATGGTGTCGGGCTCGCTGTGCGAGCCGTGGTCGGCGCACAAGGCCTATCGCTTCGGCATGATCACCGACATCGTGCCGGCGCTGAAGGTCGATGGCGAATTCGTCGCCAATCCGCTGGTGATCACCGACCGCTGGCTCGACGCCTACGGCCGCATCGTCCATGGCGAGCCGAAGACCGGGGCCGAGCTGGCCGCCGCCAAGGAGGTGCTGAAGAAGGGCGCCGTCGATCTGTCGCTGCTCGACGCCAAGGTCGAGGAGCTGTGCGCCAAGATCCTGCTCACCTTCCCCGACTGCTTCACCAAGACCATCGAGGAACTGCGCAAGCCCAAGATCGACGCCTGGAATGCCAACAAGGAGAACAGCCGCGCCTGGCTGGCGCTCAACATGATGACCGAGGCGCGCGCCGGCTTCCGCGCCTTCAACGAGGGCACCAAGGAGGATCGCGAGATCGATTTCGTCGCGCTGCGCCAGGCGCTCGCCGCCGGCACGCCGTGGACCGACGACCTCACCGAAAGCCTGCTGCCCAAGGCGAGGGCGGCACGATGAGCGATGAGCCGCTGAAGGTCTGGCACGACCGCGACGGCGCCCTGCTGCGGCTGCGGCTGGCGCGGCCGAAGGCCAACATCGTCGATGCCGCGATGATCGCAGCACTCGACGCCGCGTTGGCGGAGAACCTCGGCGATGCCCGCCTGAAGGCGGTGCTGATCGACCATGAGGGTCCGCACTTCAGCTTCGGTGCCAGCGTGCAGGAGCACCTGCCGGGCCAGTTCGAGGCGATGCTGAAGGGCTTCAATGCGCTGGTCGTGCGCCTGGTCTCGTCGCCGGTGCCGGTGCTGGCGGCCGTGCGCGGCCAGTGCCTCGGCGGCGGCATGGAGGTAGCGATCGCCGGCAACCTGATCTTCGCCGCGCCGGACGCGAAATTCGGCCAGCCCGAGATCCAGCTTGGCGTGTTCGCGCCGCCGGCATCCTGCATCCTGCCCGAGCGCATCGCCCGCGGCGCAGCCGAGGCGATTCTGGTGTCCGGCCAGCCGATCGGGGCCGAGGAGGCGTGGCGCATCGGCCTCGTCCACGCCGTGTCGGACGATCCCGAACAGGCGGCGCTCGACTGGTTCGACCGCGCGCTGAAACCCCTCAGCCCGTCCTCGCTGCGCTTCGCCGTGCGCGCGGCGCGGTTCGATTTCGTTGAGCGGGTGACGGCGAAACTCGCCGCGGTCGAGCGGCTCTATCTCGACGAGCTGATGTCCAGCCACGATGCCGTCGAGGGTCTCGTCGCCTTCTTGGAAAAGCGTCCGGCCAAATGGGAGGCCCGTTGAGCGATGAACGCGATCGTTGATACGGCGACTGCGCCGACCTCCACCGCCGAGATCATCGCCCACTGCCAGGCGCTGTTCGACGACCTCAATTTCACCGCCGCCCGCGCCTGGAAGAACGCGGTGCCGGGGCGCAAGGTGGTCGGCTTCCTGCCGGTCTACGCGCCGCTGGAGCTGATCCACGCGGCGGGCTGCCTGCCGCTCGGCCTGTTCGGCGGCGGCGACCGCATGGAGGTGATCCACGGCGACGCCTATTACCAGAGCTACATCTGCCGCATCCCGCGCTCGACCGTCGAGCTCGGCGTCACCGGGCGGCTGGATTTCGTCGACGGCATGATCTTTCCGTTCGTGTGCGACGTCATCCGCAACCTCTCGGGCATGTGGAAGATCATGTTCCCGAACGTGTGGTCGAAGTTCTTCGATACGCCGCAGAACTTCGATCCCGAGATCGGCGGCCGCTACTACGCCGCCGAGCTGCAGGAGCTGCGAGAAGGGCTGCAAGCGCTCACCGGCCGCACCATTTCGGACGACGACATCCGCCGCTCGATCGCGCTCTACAACGACAATCGGCGGCTGGTGCGCGCGGTGTACGACTTCCGGGCCCGCACGCCGTGGAAGGCGCCGACCTCGGAAGTCTACCTCTTGATGCGCGCCGGCCTGATGATGGAGGTCGAGGAGCACAATCGGCTGCTTTCCGCCTATCTCGCCGCCGCCGAGGCGGAGGACCGGCCCAAGCGCGACAATGTCCGTATCGCGGTCTACGGCTCGTTCTGCGAGCAGCCGCCGCTGAACCTGATCAAGTCGGTGGAGATGGCCGGCTGCTACGTGGTCGAGGACGACTACGCCCTGGTGAACCGCTTCCTCACCGAGGACGTGCCGGTCGAGGGCGATCCGATCGCCGCGCTGGCACGCGCCTATATCGAGACCTCGGTCGAGACCTCCTGCAAGTACGTGCCGCGCGAGGAGGACAAGGGCAAGTTCCACATCGAGCAGGTGAAGAAGGCGCGCGCCGAGGGCGTGATCTACGCCACGCCGAGCTTCTGCGATCCTGCGCTGCTCGACCGGCCGATGATCTGCCGCCGTCTCACCGAGGCCGGCATTCCCCACATCGCCTTCAAGTACGCCGAGAACTCCGGTCAGATGCAGCCGATCCGCGAGCAGGCCGGCACGTTTGCCGATTCACTCAAGCTGTGGAGCTGAGACATGAGCGAGGCCGTCAAGGAACCGTCGATGCTCCTGCAGAAGGAGATGATCGCGAAGAACTACGACGCCATCACCTCCAAGCACCAAAGCGGACGCAAGGTGTCGTCGACCTTCGTGCCGGGCAACCTCAATGAGCTGCTGGCGTCGTTCGGCATCCTCAACAATCTGCCGGAGATCAACGCCATCCAGAACGGCATGCGCAAGCTGTCGGGCGACTACATCCTGGAAGCCGAGAAGTCCGGCCATTCCGAGGACGTCTGCACCTATGTGAAGGCCGATATCGGCATGATGGGCAAGGGCAACATTGCGCCCAACGGCAAGCCGTTTCCGGATCCGGACGTGCTGCTGTTGTCCTACACCGGTTGCTACACCTTCATGAAGTGGTTCGAGCTACTGCGCGAAGAGTACAAGTGCCCGACGCTGATGCTGCACGTGCCCTACGAGGGCGACGGACACTCGACCAAGAACATGCGCGACTACATCGTGAGCCAGCTCAAGGAGGTGATTATTCCCGGCCTTGAGCAGGTCTCCGGCGTCAAGTTCGACATCGACCGGCTGCGCGAGGCGCTGCGCAACTCGGCGAAGGCCGAGGACGATCTGGTTTGGGTGCTGGAGCAGGGCAAGCGCACGCCGTCCCCGATCGACGCCTATTTCGGCGGCGTCTATTACATCGGCCCGATCTTCACCGCCTTCCGCGGCACGCCCGAGGCCATCGCCTATTACCAGGCGCTGCGAAAGGAGGTGCAGGCGCGCATCGATGCCGGCGTTGGCCCGGTGACGCCGGATGGCTCGAATTTCTCCGACCAGAAATACCGGCTGGTGGTGGAGGGCCCGCCCAACTGGACCAGCTTCCGCGACTTCTGGAAGATGTTCTATGACGAGGGCGCGGTGGTGGTGGCCTCAAGTTACACCAAGGTCGGCGGCATGTACGACCTCGGCTTCCGCCACGATCCGGACCATCCGCTGGAGAGCCTCGCCGACTATTGCCTGGGTTGCTACACCAACCGCAACCTGCCCACGCGCGTCGACATCCTGACGAAATACGTCGAGGACTATCAGGCCGACGGATTGCTGATCAACTCGATCAAGAGCTGCAACAGCTTCTCGGCCGGCCAGTTGATGATCATGAAGGAGGTCGAACGGCGAACCAGCAAGCCCGGCGCCTTCATCGAGACCGACCTCGTCGACCCGCGCTACTTCTCGGCGGCCAACGTCAAGAACCGCCTGGAGAGCTATTTCCAGATGATCGAGCAGAAGCGCCGCGGCGCTGCCCGCGCGGCGTGAGAGGAGGGCTTCATGCGCTGCTTCATCGGCATCGACCTCGGCTCGACCACCACCAAGGCGGTGGTGATGGATGAGAATCTCGACGTGCTCGGGCGCGGCATCACCAATTCGCGCTCCAACTACGACACGGCGGCCGCCGTCTCCAAGCAGGAGGCGCTGATCGACACCCGCCTCACGCTGTTCCGCCGCGCGTTGGCTTCGGTGCCGTCGGTGGCGGGCGAGGTCGACACCATCCTCGCCGACCTCGAGCGCAATTTCCGCCATATCCAATTCCTGGAGCAACTGGAGGATCTGGAGCGCACCGCGATCGCCAACATCAAGGGGCCGCGCTTTGCCGGCCGCGAGCGGGCGGTGGTCGACGTGCTGGAGGAGACGTTCCGGCGGCTGCGGGCGCAATCGGCGGCGCTGTTCATACCGGGAGCGCGGCGAAAGTCCGACTTCTTCCGCGATCTCGCCGGCTCGGACTTCATGCATGTCGGCGAGACGGTGTGCCGCGAGGCGGGGCTCGGCTTCGACGTCATCCTCAACGTCTACGACAAATCGATCCTCGAGGTGGAGAACCGTCCGCCGGCCGGCGACATGGAGGGCAAGTTCATCCGGGCGCTGGAGAAGGGCACCATGGATGCCGGCGCGATCGCCGAGCCGGTGCGCGCGGCGCTGGCCATTCCGCTGGAGGAAACCTACGTCGTCGGCACCGGCTATGGCCGGGTGCGCCTGCCGTTCCCCAAGGAGCACATCCGCTCGGAGATCCTGTGCCACGGGCTCGGTGCCCACATGATGTATCCCGGCACGCGAACCGTGCTCGACATCGGCGGCCAGGACACCAAGGGCATCCAGGTCGATGCCGCCGGCATCGTCGAGAATTTCCAGATGAACGACCGCTGCGCCGCCGGCTGCGGCCGTTATCTCGGCTACATCGCCGACGAGATGAACATGGGCCTGCACGAGCTGGGGCCGCTGGCGATGGCCTCGACCAAGCAGGTGCGGATCAACTCGACCTGCACGGTGTTCGCCGGCGCCGAGCTGCGCGACCGCCTGGCGCTCGGCGAGAAGCGCGAGGACATCCTGGCCGGCCTGCACCGCGCCATCATCCTGCGCGCCATGTCGATCCTGTCGCGTGCCGGCGGCGTCAAGGACCAGTTCACCTTCACCGGCGGCGTCGCCAAGAACGAGGCGGCGGTGCGCGAGTTGCGCAAGCTGATCAAGGAGAACTACGGCGACGTCGAGATCAACATCAATCCGGACTCGATCTACACCGGCGCCCTGGGTGCCGCCACCTTCGCGGTGCGCGCGGTGGTGAATTGAGGGCGGTTCATTTCGGCGAGGCGTTCCCCCCCCCCTGACCCCTCCCGCCACGCGCGTTGCGCGCGGGAGTGAGAGGAGCGGGTGATGGAACGGCTTCGCCGAGCTTGGGATTGTGAGGAGGTGAGATGACCGAGATCGTCACGGCCGGAATCGACATCGGCTCGGGCTGCGTCAAGACGGTGCTGTTTCGGGTGAACGGCGACCATGTCGAGTGGCTCGACAAGGAGACCGCCCGCATCCGCAATCGCGATCCGTTCCAGCTCGCGGACGAGATCTATGACGCGATGCTGAAGCGGGCGGGGCTTGCCCGGTCGGAGGTCGCCTACGCCGCCTCCACCGGCGACGCCGAGGCGCTGCGCTTCGCCACCGGCCATTTCTATTCGATGACCACGCACGGCCGCGGCGCGGTGTTCCTCAATCCCGATGCGCGCGCCGTGCTGGACATCGGCGCGCTCAACGGTCGGGCGATCAAGGTCGACGGCAGCGGCAAAGTGCTGAGCTACAAGATGACCAGCCAGTGCGCCTCGGGCTCCGGCCAGTTCCTGGAGAACATCGCGCGCTATCTCGGCATCGCCCAGGACGAGATCGGCACGCTGTCGCAAGCTGCCGACAATCCGGAGAAGGTGTCGTCGATCTGCGCCGTGCTGGCGGAAACCGACGTCATCAACATGGTTTCGCGCGGCATTTCGGCCTCGAACATCCTCAAGGGCATCCACGTCTCGATGGCGGCGCGGCTGGCCAAGCTGCTGAAGTCGATCGGCGCGCGCGACGGCATGGTGCAGATGACCGGCGGGCTCGCGCTCGACGTCGGGCTGGTCGATGCGCTTGGCGAGGCGCTGGCGCAAGAGAAGGTCAGCCTGGTGGCGGCGAGCCACCCGGACGCGATCTATGCCGGCGCCATCGGTGCCGCGCTGTGGGGGGCGTTCCGCCACGAGAAGCTGTCGCGTCTGGAGGTGCTGGCGGCCTGACGGCGGCACCGACAAGGACCAAGGCCGCGCGGGCGCAAGCCTGCGTGGCCTTTTTCGTTCTGGCGTCCGGTGTCCTGAAGGGATCAACCGGAAGCCGTAGCCTGACCTGAAACGACGCTGGCCGGAACGTCGTTCCGGCCAGTGCAAGAGTCAGCCTGCGATTCGATGCGCGTGATCACAGCCTGCGCTGGAAGCTCAGCCGCTGTGCCGGCCGGAATCCCGCCCGCTCGAAGAAGGCGATGAGCGGCAGGGCGTTCCACTCCACCCGCGTGCAGAGCGTCTCGACATTGAGCGAGCGGAGATTGGCGAGAAGCTGGCTGATCAGGGCCGCGCCGACGCCGCGCTGGTGAAACTCGGGCGCAACGCCGATGGTGTCGAGCACGGCGGACGGCGCGGTGCGGCCGTATTCGCCGAAATCGACCCGCGCCATGGCGAAGCCGGCAAAGACGCCATCGACTTCCGCGACCAGCGAGATGCGCACGCCGCTCTCCTCCAGCATCTCGGTGAGCTTGCCCTGATAGTAGACAGGGCGCGCCGTGCCGGTGAGCTTGCGGTCGATGGCGATGATCGCCGGCAGGTCGGCCTCGGTCATCGACCGGACGGGAATGCGGTCGCGCGCCAGCGCCCCGATGTCGTCGCTGGAGGAGTCGCTGAAATCGGTCTCGAGGATGGTCATGTGCGGGCTCACAGCTCGGTGGTGGCGAGGCAGGGGCGGTGCAGCACGAGCTGCGGCGCGAGCTGGAACCCGGCGCGGGCGAAGAACGCGACCATGTCCTGCTCGGTCCAGTCCGCCTCGGAGCGGATTTCCGCGACGCCGCGGCGGCGCAACTCGTCCTCCAGCGCGCCGATGAGGGCGGCGCCGACACCAGTGCCGCGCAAATCGTGGCGGGTGGCGATGGCGTCGATCACCGCGGCGCTGGTCCGGCCGCCATATTCGCCGTCCAGCACGTGGGCGGAGACGAAGCCGGCGACACCGCCGGCCTCCACCGCTGCCAGCCAGACGAAGCGCTCGGGGTGGGCGGCGAGGCTGGCAAAACGCTTGTGAAAGAAGCCTCGCCGCGACTGGCCGGTATTGTGCTGGTCGAGGGCGATCGCCGCCTCGACGTCGCCAGCCTCGATCGATCGGACCTCGATGGTGCTCCCCACGGCAACCCCCCGCTTGAAAACGTTATTAAGGTACGCTAATGCGTAAATAACGGAAGTCAAGCTGCAGCGGGGATGTATGACGCTCGATCGGAACTCGGACAGTCCGGCCCCAAGTGGTGTGGCCCCAAGTGGTCCGGCACCAAGCGGTACGGCGGCGATCGCCGACGCCGCGCATGCCGCGGCCCCGGAGGTTCGGGCTTGGGACTTTCGCGGCCGCACCGCGGTGGTCACCGGCGGCGGGCGCGGCATCGGCCGCGCCATCGCCGAAGGGCTGAAGGCGGGGGGCGCGCGCGTCCACGTGTTTGATCGCGCGGCCGAGCCGGGGCTCACCGGCATCGAGACGCATGCGGTCGACGTCGCCGAGTCCGCATCCGTGTCGGCGGCGCTGAATGAGCTGGGGGCGGGGGTGGATCTCCTGGTCAACAATGCCGGTATCACCCGCGACCGCAGCATCGCCAAGATGTCCGACGACGAGTGGCAGTCGGTGCTCGACGTCAATCTGACCGGCGCCTTCAACCTGATCCGGGCGGTGGGCCCGGGCATGATGGCGGCGGGCTTCGGCCGCATCGTCAATGTGGTGTCGATCAACGGCCTGCGCGGCAAGTTCGGCCAGGCCAACTATGCCGCCTCGAAGGCCGGCCTGGTGGCGCTGACCAAGACCGCGGCGCGCGAATTCGGGCCGCGTGGCGTCAGCGTCAATGCGGTGGCTCCCGGCATGGTGCTGACCGAGATGACGCTGGCGCTTGCCGCGGAGCATCGCCAGAAGGCGTTGGAGGAGAGCGTGCTGAAGCGCCTGCCCGGTGTCGACGACGTCGCGGCGGCGGTGCTGTTTTTGCTGTCCGATCACGCCGCCTTCATCACCGGGCAGGTGCTGAAGGTCGATGCCGGCCAGTACATCTGATGCGGCTTCCGGCCTGCAGACCGGAAAACCGCCCTCCGTTCGCCGGAAAATCCGCTCCATCTCCAGGATTTCTCGGCGAGACCGTGTCCGTCGATCCCGAAGGGATCGACCGGAACGCACATGAGGCGCCCGGTTCAGCGTGCGCTTGCGGCCTTCCGCGGGGCGGCGTCGGGAGCCGGCGTACGGCGGACAAGCTTGAGCATGGTGTCGACGGTGATCGACGACAGCGTGGCGCGGGTGGAGTCCTCGATCTCGTTCAGAACCTGGCGCAACGCCTGTCCTTCGCGCGTGTCGTCGCCGGCTTCGCGGGCACCGGCGGCATTGGGGCCGATCGGCTCGAAGATGGCGATGATGTCGAGCAGGTTCATCCGCTTGGCATTGCCGCAGAAGCGATAGCCGCCGCCGACGCCGCGGGAGGCTTCGACCATCCCGGCGCGGCCCAGCGTGCGCAGCACCTTGGCGAGGTGATTCGGTGACAGGGCATATTTGTCGGCAATCTCGGCGGCGGACATCTGGCGGTCCGGCTGCGAGGCGAGTTCGAGAATGGCGAACAGCGCGTGCCGGGTGGCAATCTGAAGCTTCATTCGTCGAGATCCTTCTCCAGCTCGACGAAGGGGCCTGCCATCATGCCCTGGCTGCGGAAGAACGACAGGATGAGCTGGGATTCGCGCGCGATCATGGTCCGCACCCTTGTCACGCCGGCATCGCGGAACCGCGAGCAGACCGCCTCGAACAGTCCGCTGCCGATCGACTTCAGCCGGATGTCCGGTTCCACCGCGATCGCGAAGATCCAGCCGCACGGTGCCGAGCCGAACTCCCAGGCGCGAATCTCGCCGACGATGAAGCCGATCAGCCTGGCCTCCCGCCGGGCAACCAGGAACACCTGCGTGCGCGGATCGGCCCGGGCCGCCTCGAACAGCCGGTTCCAGTAGTCGGGCTTCGCCGTGCCGGTGATCCGGGCATCGAGCTTCGTCACATGGGCGAGGTCGTCGGCCGCGACCGGGCCGATGGTGACGTGTTCAATGAGGGAGGGGGCAGCCGGAACGGCTTTCTGGCGCGGCATTCTTCGCTGTCGTTGAGAGCCGCAGCGGAGCGCGCGGCCAATCCTTTGCACAAATTAGTACCAGTTTGCCGTTGCTTCAACTCCTGCGTCGGCACGGCCGTCGAACCGCGGCGCGGCGGCAGCCGATGGGTCTTCGACCAAAGCCGCTGCGCGACGGCGAATTGTTGCGCTTGACACCACCGAATTGTTATACAGAATAACAATTATAAGAGAGACAGACGGGAGGGGCTGATGGCGAAGGACGGGACAGCGCGGGACAGGGCGTCGGCCGCACCGGCTGGGATCGCCGATGTCTTCGATCACGGTCCGCTGAAGCTGGAGCGGAAGGGCGAGGTCCTGATCGTCGGCCTCGACCGCCAGTCCAAGCGCAACGCCATCAATGACGAGACGATCGCGGCGCTGGACGACTGCTTCTCGGCAATTCCGGACGACGTTCGCGCGGTGGTGCTGCACGGCCACGGTCCGAACTTCTCCGCCGGCCTCGACCTTTCGGAGATCTCCGAGCGCGACGTGACGGCGGGCGTGTTCCATTCCCGCGCTTGGCATCGCTGCTTCGAGAAGATCGAGTTCGGCCGCGTGCCGGTGATCGCGGTGCTGAAGGGTGCGGTGATCGGCGGCGGGCTCGAATTGGCCTGCGCCGCGCACATCCGCATCGCCGAGCCATCGGCCTTCTTCGCGCTGCCCGAAGGTCAGCGCGGCATCTTTGTCGGCGGCGGCGGGTCGGTGCGCCTGCCGCGGCTGATCGGCGTCGCCCGCATGGCCGACATGATGCTCACCGGCCGCACCTACGCGGCTGCGGACGCGGTTTCTCTCGGCATCGCCCAATATCTGGTCGGCGAAGGCGAGGGGATGGCACAGGCGCTGGCGCTTGCCGGGCGGGTCGCCGCCAACGCGCCGCTCACCAATTTCGCCGTGATCCAGGCGCTGCCGCGCATCGCCGACGCCGACCCGCGCGTCGGCTACCTGATGGAGTCGCTGGTGGCGGCGGTCGCCCAGGGCGATTCCGAAGCCAAGGCCCGCGTGCGCGACTTCCTGGAGAAGCGCGCCGCCAAGGTGGCACGTCCGGCCTGAACCGGACGGCAAGGCCCGCGAGCCGGAGCACCGGCTGCGGGCAGAAAAGAAGGGCCGGATCAACCGGCCGATGCCGAGGAAACGTCGGGGGCGGCGCCCGCCAGGTCGGGGCCGTCTTGGGGAGACCATCATGCACGCCATCATTCCGGCGACGGCACCCTTGCGCCTGTTCGGCAAGCTCGACCCCGTGGTGGAGAGCCGGCCCGACGGGGTCATCGTCGTCCGCTCGGCCAAGCCGCTGCCGCACTATTCCGCCTCGCTGGTCGATCGTCTCGAACACTGGGCCAAGGTGACGCCGCACCGCACCTTCCTCGCCGAGCGCGACGGCGAGGGCGGCTGGCGCACGCTGACCTACGGCGCCGCCTTCGAGCAGATCCTGCATATCGGCGCCGCACTCCTGGCGCGCGATCTGTCGGAAGAGGAGCCGGTGCTGATCCTGTCCGGCAACGGCATCGACCACGCGCTGCTGTCGCTGGCCGGCATGGCGGTCGGCGTGCCGACCTGCCCGATGTCCACCGCCTATTCCACCATCTCGCAGGATCTCGGCAAGCTCACCTTCGCCCTCGATCTCCTGACACCGCGGCTGGTGTTTGCATCGAACGGCCGCGTGTTCGGCCGCGCCCTGCAGAAGGTCAAGGAGCGCGGCATCGAGATCGTGGTGTCCGACGATACGGCCGACGAGCTGGGTGCCACCCACTTCTCCAGCCTGCAGGAGCGGCCGATCTCCTCGGCCGTGGTGTCCGCCCGCACCCAGGTGGGGCCGGACACCATCGCCAAGTTCCTGCTCACCTCCGGCTCGACCGGCTTTCCCAAGGCCGTCACCAACACCCAGCGCATGCTGTGCGCCAACCAGGCGATGCTGGCCGAGGCGCTGGCCTTTCTCAAGGACGAGCCGCCGGTGCTGGTCGACTGGCTGCCGTGGGCGCACACCTTCGGCTCGAACCACAATTTCGGCATCGCCCTCTACAATGGCGGCACGCTCTATATCGACGAGGGCAAGCCGGTGGCGGAGGGCATCGGCGCCACCATCGCCAATTTGCGCGAGATCGCGCCCACCATCTATTTCAACGTGCCCAAGGGCTTCGAGGCGCTGCTGCCGCACCTTGAGGACGACATCGCGCTGCGCCGCCACTTCTTCTCGCGCCTCAAGCTGCTGTTCTATGCCGGCGCCGGCCTCTCCAAGCCGGTGTGGGACGCCTACCGCGAGCTCGCCATCGAGACGGTCGGCCGCCCGGTGGTGTTCACCACCTCGCTCGGCTCGACCGAGACTTCACCCGGCGCGCTGATCGGCGTCCGCGACGCCGACCGTCCGGGCATCGTCGGCGTGCCGCACAAGGGCGTGGAGCTCAAGCTCGTGCCGAACGCCGGCAAGCTGGAAGCCCGGCTGCGCGGACCCAACATCACGCCCGGCTATTGGCGCCGGCCGGACCTCACGCAGACGGTGTTCGACTCCGAAGGCTTCTACCTGATGGGCGACGCGCTTCGGCTTGCCGAGCCCAACAATTTCGCCGCCGGGTTCGAGTTCGACGGCCGCGTCGCCGAGGACTTCAAGCTTGCCACCGGCACCTGGGTCAGCGTCGGCCCGCTCCGGGTCGATTTCATCGGCAAGTTCGATCCCCTGGTGCGTGACGCCGTGGTCACCGGCCACGACCGCGACGATGTCGGCATGCTGGTGTTCCCGGACGAGGCTGCGACCCGCAAGCTGGCGCCGCACCTTGAGCCCGACACGCCGTTTGCCGAGGTGGTGGTCGACCAGGTGGTGAAGGACGCGTTCCAGGAGCGGCTGGCCGCCATCGCCCGCACGGCCACCGGCTCGTCGACCCGCGTCACGCGCATCGCGCTGCTGGCGGAGCCGGCCTCGATCGACCTCGGCGAGTCGACCGACAAGGGTTCGCTGAACCAGCGCGCCGTGCTCGCCAACCGCGCCAAGGATGTCGAGGCGCTCTACGCCGCCGAGATCAAGCCGCACATCATCAGGCTCTGAGGAAGTTCACGAGATGAGTACGACACCCGTTGCGGGAGCGATCGCTCTCGCATTCGACGACGTGTACGTCGTTGACGGCGCCCGCACACCGTTCGTCGACTACAATGGCGCGCTGTCCGGCGTGTCGCCGATCGATCTCGGCATCAAGGCCGGACGCGCAGCCATCGCCCGCGCCAAGGTCGATCCGGCCGAGATCGGCACCGTGGTCGCCGGCAACATGGCGCAGGCGAGCTTCGACGCCTATTTCCTGCCGCGCCATGTCGGCATCTATTGCGGCGCGCCGATCGAGGTGCCGGCGCATCTGGTGCAGCGCATCTGTGGCTCCGGCATCGAGGCAATATCGCAGGCGGCCGATGCCGTGGCGCTCGGCCGTGCCCGCGTGGCGCTCGCCGTCGGCACCGAGTCGATGAGCCGCAACCCGGTGGCCGCCTACACCCATCGCGGTGGCTTCCGCCTCGGCCAGATCGAGTTCGCCGACTTCCTGTGGGAGAGCCTGCGCGACACCTCGTGCGACACCACCATGGGCGGTACCGCGGAGAACCTCGCCAAGGCGCACGCCATCAGTCGCGAGGAGGTCGATGCCTTCGCCGCCCGCTCGTTCGTGCGCGCGCTCGCGGCGCGCGAGGAC
This sequence comes from Blastochloris sulfoviridis, assembly GCF_008630065.1. Classification (GTDB taxonomy): domain Bacteria; phylum Pseudomonadota; class Alphaproteobacteria; order Rhizobiales; family Xanthobacteraceae; genus Blastochloris; species Blastochloris sulfoviridis. The sequence continues at coordinate 41,157 of NZ_VWPL01000001.1, read as the reverse complement.
GGCTTCTTCGACGACGAGATCGTTCCGGTGGTCGACGAGGCGTTCGAGCGTCCGGGCTACGTGACACGCTCGATCCGTCTCAAGGGCCGCGGCGAGACGGTGCGCGAGGACAGCCATGTGCGGCCCTCGCCGATCGAGGCGCTGGCCAAGATCCGCCCTGCCTTCGGCGGCGTGCAGACCGGCGGCAATTCCTCGGCGGTGGTGGATGGCGCCGCGGCGGTGGTGCTGGCCTCGCAAAATTGGCTCGCTGGTTCGGGTACGCAACCGCTCGCCCGCATCGTCGCCGCCGCGTCGGTCGGCGTGCCGCCGCACATCATGGGCATCGGCCCGGTGCCGGCGATCCGCGCCGTGTGCGATAAGGCGGGCATTCCGCTGGCGAGTGTCGATCGCATCGAGATCAACGAGGCGTTCGGCGCCCAGGTGATGGCCTGCGCCCGCGAGCTCGGGCTCGACGAGGACAGGCTCAACGTCAATGGCGGCGCCATCGCCATCGGCCATCCGCTGGGCGCAACCGGCGTGCGGCTGGTGCTGACGGTGTCGCGCGAGCTCAAGCGACGCGGACTGCGCTACGGCATCGCCTCCGCCTGCATCGGCGGCGGGCAGGGAATCGCCATGCTGGTCGAGAATCCGGCGGCATGACCGGGAGGTGGGGATGGATATTCAGGGCAAGGTCGCCATCGTCACCGGTGGCGGGTCGGGGTTGGGGCGGGCCGCGGCCGAAGCGCTCGCCGCGCGCGGCGCACGCGTGGCGGTCGCCGACCGCAACGCGGCGGCGGCACAGGAGGTGGCCGGTGCCATCGGCGGGCTGGCGCTGGCGTTGGACGTCGCCGACGCGAGCGCGGCCGAGGCGGCATTCGCACGCGTCGGCGCGGAGCTTGGTGCGCCGCGCATCCTCGTCAATTGCGCGGGCATCGGCGTCGCCAAGCGCGTGCTCGGCAAGGAGGGCCCGCAGCCGCTGGCCGATTTCGAGCAGGTGGTGCGCGTCAATCTGCTCGGCTCGTTCAACACGCTGCGCCTTGCTGCGGCGGCGATGGCGAAGCTCGAACCGTTGGAGACCGGAGAGCGCGGCGTGGTGATCAACACCGCCTCCGTCGCCGCCTTCGAAGGGCAGGTGGGGCAGGCGGCCTATTCGGCCTCGAAGGGCGGCATCGTCGCCATGACGCTGCCGGTCGCCCGTGAGCTCGCGCAGTTCGGCATTCGCGTCAATGCCATCGCGCCCGGCCTGTTTCTCACGCCGCTGCTGCGCGGCCTTCCCGAGGAGGTACAGGCATCGCTGGCGAAATCGATCCCGTTTCCGCCCCGCCTCGGGGAGCCGGCCGAGTTTGCCGCGCTCGCTCTCCACATGATCGAAAATTCGTTTCTCAACGGCGAAGTGGTGCGCCTTGACGGCGCGCTTCGCCTGCCCCCCCGCTGAGGTGTTCCATGCTTGTCAACCGCCGAACCGTCCGCATCGAATGGGCCGACTGCGACATGGCCGGCATCGTGTTCTATCCACGCTATTTCGAGATGTTCGACACCTCGACACACCACCTGTTCGAGAAGGCGGGCTGGAAGAAACGCGAGCTGATCCGCGAATTCGACATCGTCGGCTATCCGATGGTCGACACCAGGGGGAAGTTCCTGGTGCCCTCGACCGCAGGCGACGACATCATCATCGAGAGCCAGGTGACGGAGTTCCGCAAGTCGAGCTTCGATGTGATTCATAAGGTGTTCAAGCCCGATCCGCAGGGCGAGGTGCTGGCGATCGAGGGGTTCGAGACGCGGGTGTGGGTGGCGAAGCATCCCGACGATCCCAGCCGCATCAAGTCGCGGCCGATCCCTGAAGAGGTGATCCGGCGCTTGTCCGCCGGCTAGAGCCGTCTACGCAAGGCCTGAAACCGGCCTTGCGGGAGAGAATGCGACGACGCGAAATCTGGGCGCGCCCGATCCGATGCCGTCGGATCGGATCGCGCTCCAGGCGGAAGAAGGTGGCGATCCGTGCGGCCAAGACGCGGACGCCTTCGAGGAAGCGACCAACCAGGAGTTCGACATGAAGACCATTTGCCGACGTACCTTGGGCCGCCTCGTCGCCGGGTCGGCGCTTGCCGTTGCGGGGCTTGTCGTGTCGGGGCTTGGCGGGCCGGCGTTCGCCGATCCGCCGGCCTTGCGCATCGGCGTGACGATCTCGACGACGGGGCAGGGCGCCGCGCTCGGCATCCCCGAGAAGAACACGCTCGACGTGGTCGCGCGCGAGATCGGCGGCACCAGGCTGGAGATCATCCAGCTCGACGATGCCGGCGATCCCACCAACGCCACGACCAATGCCCGCCGTCTCGCGACCGAAGACAAGGTCGATGTGCTGATCGGCTCGTCGGTGACGCCGGCCACGATCGCCGTGGCCAATGTGGCGTTCGAGTCCGCGGTGCCGCACTTCGCGCTGTCGCCGATGGCGTTCCAGCCCGGCCGCGACAAGTGGACCTTCGTGATGCCGCAGCCGGTGCCGCTGATGGCCAAGGGCCTGTTCGAGAACATGACGGCGAAGGGCGTCAAGACCGTCGGCATCATCGGCTTCTCGGACAGTTGGGGCGACCTGTGGGTGAAGGAGTTCAAGGCGTCCGGCGAGCCGATGGGACTGAAGATGGTCGCCGACGAGCGCTACGCCCGCGCCGATACCTCGGTGGCCGGGCAGGTGCTCAAGCTCCTGGCGGCGAAGCCGGATGCGGTGCTGGTTGGGGCATCGGGCACCGCCGCCGCACTGCCGGTGATCGCGCTGCGCCAGCGCGGCTACACCGGCCCGATCTACCAGACCCACGGTGCGGTGACGCGCGACTTCATCCGCATTGCCGGCAAGGCGGCCGAAGGCGTGATCTTCGTGTCGGGTCCGGTGATCGTCGCCGCCAAGCAGGCCGATGGCGCGCTGACCAAGGCGCCGGGCGTCGCCTACACCGCGGCCTATGAAGCGAAGTTCGGCGCCGGCACGATCACCCAGTTCGGCGCGCACATGTACGATGTGTTCGAGCTTCTGAAGCGCGCCGTGCCGGTGGCGCTGAAGTCGGCCGAGCCCGGCACCCAGGCGTTCCGCGACGCGCTGCGCGACGCCTTGGAGACCGAGGTGGAGATGGCCGCGTCGCAGGCCGTCTATAGCTACGGGCCGGGCAATCATTACGGCGTCGACGGGCGCGGCCGCATCCTGGTCACCGTCAAGGATGGCGACTGGGCCGTTGTCGAGTGACCGATCACCGGGTCGCCGGCTTGCCGTACGACGCGGGTTTCCTCTCGTGCTTTGAGTTTCGTTCCTCAAGGTGACGAGCCCTTGGGGCGTCCGGGCCTCCGACCGGGCGCCCCTCTTTTATGATGCGGGCATGACTTGGCGGAAAACGAAAATCCGGCCCTGTGGGCCGGATTTCGCATTTCGTGATCACCGGATATAGCGCCAGCCTCCCACGACCGCGCCCTGTCATCGGGAGCAGTCGGGGTGGCCGATGTCCGTCTAGGCGAGACCGGCGAGCGCGCGGTAGTCCTCGGCTCGGCGATCGGGCGAGTGGATTTGTGCCAGCAGCGCCGGCGCTTCGGCCGCCAGGTCCTCGGCGTGCACGCGGGCAAGCCGCGGCCAGTGCGCCTGGGCGTCCCCGGCCTGCGCGGCGCCACGCGCCAAGAGCGCGCCGCCGAGCACGAGGCCGAACAGCCGCAGATAGGTCGAGGCGACGAGCAGCCGGTCGGTGTCGGCGGTGGTGGACGCCAAGAGATGAGAGGTGGCGGACTCCAGCGCGTCGATGGCCTCGCCGAGCCGCCGGGCGGAGCCGCCGAGCAGGCCGGCCGCCGCGGCGAGATCGGCGCGCGCCTCAGATATCACCAGCGCGACCTCGGCGCCGCCGTCGCGGCCGATCTTGCGGGTGACGAGATCGATGGCCTGGATGGCGTTGGTGCCCTCATAGATCGGGGCGATGCGGATGTCGCGGAAGAGTTGCGCCGCGCCCGTCTCCTCGATGAAGCCCATGCCGCCATGCACCTGCACGCAGCTTGAGGCCACCTCGCAGCCGGCATCGGTGCAGAACGCCTTGACGACCGGGGTGAGCAGGCTCGCCCGCATCTCGGCCCGCGCACGGGCCTCGGCGGTGGGCGATGTCGCCGCGCGGTCGATCGCCGCCGCTGCCGCATAGGCGATGGCGCGCGACGAGACGGTGAGCGCCTTCATGCGCGCCAGCGTGCGGGCGACGTCCGGATGGGCGGCGATCGGCGCCGCGCCGTCGAACCCCGCCGCCCGGCCCTGGCGCCGTTCGAGCGCGTAGGCCTGCGCCATCTGCGTCGCCTTCTCGGCGATCGCGATGCCCTGCAGGCCGGTGAGCAGGCGTGCCTTGTTCATCATCGTGAACATGCAGGCGAGGCCCTTGTTGGCTTCGCCGACCAGCCAGCCGGTTGCGCCGCCAGCGTCGCCGAACACCATGGTGCAGGTCGGCGAGCCCTTGATGCCGAGCTTGTGCTCGATGCCGGCGCAGCGCACGTCATTGTGCCGGCCCGGCGTGCCGTCCGGATTGGGCAGGAATTTCGGCACCAGGAACAGCGAGATTCCCTTCACGCCGGGGGGCGCATCGGGCAGGCGCGCCAGCACCAGATGCACGATGTTGGCGGAAAGATCGTGCTCGCCGAAGGTGATGAAGATCTTCGAGCCGGTGATGCGGAACGTACCGTCCTCGGCCGGCACCGCCTTGGTCCGCAGCAGCGCGAGATCGGAGCCGGCCTGCGGCTCGGTGAGGTTCATGGTTCCGGTCCACTCGCCGGAAATCAGCTTGGGCAGATAGAGCGCCTTCAGCTCGGTGGTGGCGTGCGCCTCCAGCGCGTCGGCCGCACCCTGCGACAGCACCGGCAGCGTCGACAGCGCCATGCAGGCCGAGGTCATCATCTCCATCGTCGCGGTGCCGACCGCGGTGGGCAGGCCGGAGCCGCCGAAATCCTCCGGCTGCGACACCGCGTTCCAGCCCGCCGCCGCCCAATCGGCATAGGCCTCGCGGAAGCCCGGCGGCGTGGTCACCGCGCCATCCTGCCAGTGCGCGCCGGTGGTGTCGGAAGTGCGGTCGAGCGGCGCGATGCGTTCTTCGGCGAAGCGGCCGGCCTCGTCGAGAATGATCGCGAGGTCATCGCGGTCCATCGGGCTTTCGCGGTCGGGTCCGGGCGCGACCTGGGTGAGGGTGAACAGGATGTCGTCGATCGGTGCGCGCCAGCTCATGGCCGTGTCCTTGATCAGTGAAAGCCGAGATAGCTCTGGACGATGCGCTCGTCGCGGGCGAGCTCTGCCGCCGGGCCCGACACGCTGACCTCGCCGAGCTCCATCACGTGGGCGTGGTCGGCAGCAGCCAGCGCGGCGCGCGCGTTCTGCTCCACCAGCAGGATCGACACGCCGCCTGCCCGCAGGTCGGCGATGATGCGGAAGATGTCGGCGACGATGCGCGGCGCCAGCCCCAGGCTCGGCTCGTCGAGCATCAGCAGCTTCGGTCGGCTCATCAGCGCCCGTCCGATCGCCAGCATCTGCCGCTCGCCGCCGGACATGGTTCCGGCGAGCTGGTCGCGCCGCTCCTTGAGGCGCGGGAACCGGTCATAGACCTCGGCCATGGTGTCGCGGGCGACGCCGCGCGGCACGCGGAAGCCGCCGAGCACCAGATTGTCCTCCACGGTCATGGTGGAGAACAGCTCGCGCCGCTCGGGCACCAGGAGCAGGCCGCGCGCCACCCGGTCCTCGACATCGAGCCGGGTGATGTCCTCGCCGAGGAACCGGATGGCCCCCTGCGCGCCAAGCGCGCCGATGGTGGCGTTGAGCAGCGTCGACTTGCCGGCGCCGTTGGCGCCGATCACGGTGACGATCTCGCCGGCCTTGACGTCGAGCGAGACGCCGCGCACCGCCTGCACCTTGCCGTAGGCGACGGAGACGGTTTCGATGGCGAGCAGGGTTTCGGTCATGCCGCGCCTCCGAGATAGGCTTCCAGCACCGCGGGATGGGTCTTGATCGCCTCGGGCGGGCCTTCGGCGATCTTGGTGCCGAAATCGAGCACCACGATATGGTCGGTGAGCCCCATGACGAAGCCCATGTCGTGCTCCACCAGCAGCACGCTCATGCCCTCGGCCCGCAGGCGGTCGAGCAGGTCGGCGAGCGCGGTCTTCTCGAAGTGGCGCAGGCCCGCGGCCGGCTCGTCGAGCAGCAGCAGCTCGGGATCCATCGCCAGCGCGCGGGCGATCTCGACCATGCGCTGCTGGCCGAGCGCGAGGCTGCCGGCCGGCTTCATCATATGCTCGCCAAGGCCGATCCGCTCGATCTGGTGGGCGGCTTCGGCGAGCAGGCGCGCCTCGTCGCGGCGGTCGAGCCGCAGCATGGCGGCGAGGATGCCGGCGCGCCCGCGCAGATGGGCGCCGAGCGCGACGTTCTCCAGCACGGTCATGTCCGGGTTGAGCTTGACGTGCTGGAAGGTGCGGGCGACGCCGTGGCGGGCGATGACTCGCGGCGAGGTGCCGCTGATCTCGACGCCGTCATAGCGCACCGTGCCGGCGGTGAGCGCGGCGACGCCGGTGATCAGGTTGAAGGTGGTGCTCTTGCCCGCGCCGTTGGGGCCGATCAGCGCCACGATTTCGCCGCGGCGGACCTTGAACGACACGTCGTTCACCGCAACCAGGCCGCCGAACTGCTTGCGGGCCTGATCGAGCACCAGCAGCGCCTCGCCCCGGCCGATCTCAAGCGCGGAATCCGTGCCGGCGACCGGCGCGCGCCGCGCCAGAAGGTCGGCAGGCTTGGGGGCCGCGCGTTGCCGTGCCGGCAGCAGGCCGACGATGTGCGGCCACAGCCCCTCGCGCGCCACCTGCAGCAGCGCCACCAGCGCGATGCCGAACACGACGCCTTCGAGCTGCACCGATGTGCCGAACACCGCGGGCACGACGCGCTGAAGCGCCTCCTTCAGCAGCGTCACCAGTCCGGCGCCGACGATGGCGCCCCAGATCTGGCCGGCACCGCCGACCACCGCCATGAACAGATACTCGATGCCGGCATTGAGCCCGAAGGGGGCCGGCGTCACCGTGCGCTGCACGTGGGCATAGAGCCAGCCGGACAGGCCGGCGAGCAGCGCGGCATAGACGAACACGATGAGCTTGGTGCGCGCGACATCGATGCCGAACGACTCCGCCGCGATCTGTCCGCGCCGCAGCGCCCGGATGGCGCGGCCGATGCGGCTGTCGAGCAGGTGGGTGGTGAGGATGGCGGCACCGATCACCACCGTCCAGATCAGGTAATGCGCCGCGCGCGGGTCGGCGAGGCTGATGCCGAACACCGACAGCGGCGGAATGCCGGAGATGCCGTCGTGGCGGCCGAGCATCTCGATCTTGCCGAACAGGTAATAGAGGCTGAGGCCCCAGGCCATGGTGCCGAGCGGCAGGAAGTGGCCGGAGAGCCGGACGGTGATCAGCCCAAGCACCACCGCAGCAAAGCCCGAGACGGCGAGCGCGACCGGCAGGGCCTGCCACGGCGACCAGCCATGCGTCGCGGTGAGTACCGCGGTGGCATAGGCGCCGAAGCCGCAGAACGCCGCCTGGCCGAACGAGGTCATGCCGCCGACGCCGGTGAGCAGCACGAGGCCGATGGCGACGAGCGCGGCGAGCCCGACATTGCCGAGCAGCGTGACCCAGAACACCGGCATGCCGGGAATGAGCGGGATGACGGCGAGGAGGACGGCAAAGGTGCCGAGCGCAAGGCGCTGGTTCATCGGTCAGTCCTCCTCTTCGACATGCGTCTGGGTGAGCGAGCGCCACATCAGGACGGGAAGGATCAGGCTGAAGACGATGACCTCCTTCAGATCCGAGGCGAAGAACGAGGCGATCGATTCCACCACGCCCACCGCCAGCGCCGCCGCCGCGGTGATCGGATGGCTCGCGAGCCCGCCGATGATGGCGGCGACGAAGCCCTTGAGGCCGATCAGGAAGCCGGTGTCGTAATAGATCGTGGTCATGGGCGCGACGAGGATGCCGGACAGCCCGCCGACCAGCGCCGCGAGACCGAACGCCAGGGCGCCGGCGAAGCTCGTGCGGATGCCGACCAGCCGCGCACCCAGCCGGTTGACGGCGGTGGCGCGCAGCGCCTTACCCCACAGCGAGCGCTCGAAGAACAGCCACAGCGCCACGATGGAGGCCGCGGTCAGCGCATAGACCGCGAGGTTCTGCCCCGACACCAGAAGCGGCCCCGCCTCGATCATCAGGTCGGATATGGCCGGTGCACGCACGCCCTCGGCGCCGAAGAAGGCGAGGCCGAGCCCGACCAGCACCAGATGCACGCCGACCGCGGTGATCAGCAGCGTCAACACCGAGGCCGAGGCGATCGGCATGAAGGCGACGCGGTAGAGCAGCGGTCCGAGCGGGGTGACGAGCGCCAGCGTGAGGGCGGCGTGCGCCAGCGGGCCGAAACCGCGCCCGGCAACCAGCATCGCGGTGCCGGCGATCGCCGCCGGCAAGGCGAGATCGAGCAGCGCCGCCTTGGCGAGCCGCCGCACGCCGCCGCCATCCTTCAGCATGGCCACGAAGTCGAAGGTGAACGCCACCGCGCCGAAGACGATGAGCAGCCACACCGTGCCCGGCAGCCGTCCCGCTTCAAGAAGCGCATAGGTGAGGGCTCCGAAGGCGATGAACTCACCTTGCGGAATGAAGATCACCCGTGTGACCGCGAACACCAGGACGAGGGCTATGCCGAGCAGGGCGTAGATTGCCCCGTTCGTGATACCATCCTGGAGGAGAAAGAGCAGAATCGTGCCGTCCACCGCCCGTGGTCTCCCGTGGTTTCCCCCCTCGCTCGGTTCGCTGCGCGCGAGCGCAGCGGCTGGATTGGTTTTGATCCAGGGGACGTCCGCAGGCATTGCGGCAGTCCCTTCCGACGAGCTTGTTATTGGTATATGACATAACAATTATCGACTATAAGAGCAAGGCGTGACGTGGCCGGCAATGTGAACGGGTCACGGCCTCCGGGGCGGAAAATGGGTGTGAGAAAGAGCAATCGTGACGTGGCCTCCTCAACGGAGGGAATGCGGCGCGGCCGCAGCACGGCCCGCAGCGCGACGGTCGATGAGGCCGAGGAGGCGACCGCCGGTCCCGACGCGCTCGACCTGTCGGGCCTGAACGCGGTGGTGGGCTACGCGCTGCGGCGCGCGCAGTTGGCGGTGTTCGAGGATTTCATCGCCCGGTTCGCGACGCTCGATCTCACCCCGGCGCAATATTCGGTGCTGCTGGTGATCGGCAACAATCCCGGACGCAAGCAGGCCGAGATCGCCGCCGCGCTCGGCATCCAGCGTCCGAACTTCGTCAGCATGCTCGACGAGTTGGAGCGGCGCGGGCTGGCCGAGCGCCTACCGTCCGCCACCGATCGCCGCTCGCACGCGCTGGTGCTGACCAAGGCCGGCAGCGCTCTGCTCGCCCGCGCCCGCGCGATGCAGGACGAGCAGGAGCGCGAGCTCGCCCAAAAGCTTGGCCCCGGCGGCCGCGAGATGCTGGTGGCGCTGCTGCAGCGGCTGATGTGATGCGAAATCCGGCCTGTCCGGCTGGAAATCGCCGACGGGCGCGGGCCTTCAAGGTGCCGGTGGCAGGATTTTGATACGGTCCGTGCCGAACCTTTTTCGGGGCGTGGCGACAGGCCCGGCGAGGGTCGGAGGCCGACGATGCCGACTGCGGCGGCCACCGGCCGACGAGCGTCGGCTTGACAGGGCGGCGACCCGTCGCGAAAATCAGCAAAAAAGTACCAGAATGCGCTTCGCAGGGTTCGCGCGACGGTGGCCTCGACCATCCGGCACGCCGAACCCGCGCGACGCCTCCCTTTCCGCCAGGGATGGCGCGAATAACGGATGGCGCAAATAGCGGATGGCGCGGACAGCGACGAGGGGGGAAGGCCATGACGTTGATCGAAATTGAGGGGGGCAGCGCACGCGGCGCGGCCCTTGAGGGCGTCTTGACGTTCCCGGACGGCTTCAATGTTGCCACCGTGTTCATCGACCGGCATCTGGCCGAGGGGCGCGCCGGCAAGGTGGCGGTGCGCACGGCATCCGGCGACACGACCTATGGCGAACTCGCCGCCGGGGTGAACCGTTGCGCCAATCTGCTGGTCGCCCTCGGACTCAGCCGCGGCGAGCGGGTGCTGATGGTGGTGAAGGACTCGATCGAGTTCTTCTACCTGTTCTGGGGGGCGATCAAGGCCGGCGCCGTTCCGGTGCCGCTCAACACCATGCTACGGGCCAAGGATTACGCCTTCATGATCGCCAACGCCGAATGTGCGGCGCTGGTCTATTCGCCCGAGTTCGCCGCGGAGGTCGAGGCGGGACTGGCGCAATCGCCGCACCAGCCGTCGGTGGTGCTGCGCGCGGCGGGAGAGGGCGACACCGTCGCCGCGCGGCTTGCCGCCCAGTCCGACCGCTTCGATGCGGTGCCGGCCTCGGCCGAGGACGACTGCTTCTGGCTCTATTCGTCGGGCTCGACCGGCAATCCCAAGGGCGCGGTGCACCGCCACCGCGACATGGTGGTGTCCAGCGAGTTCTACGGCGTGCGCACGCTCGGCGCCGGCGAGGACGACGTGTTCTTTTCCGCCGCCAAGCTGTTCTTCGCCTACGGCCTCGGCAACGGCATGACGTTTCCGCTGTGGGTCGGCGGCACCGCGGTGCTGCTCGATGCCCGGCCGACCCCGGAGTCGACATTCGCCACCATCGAGCGCTTCCGGCCGACGCTGTTCTTCGGCGTGCCGACGCTTTATGCCGCGCAGCTTCATGCGCTGGAGAGCGCGACGCCCGACCTCACCGCGCTCCGGCTGTGCGTGTCGGCCGGCGAGGCGCTGCCGGCCGACATCCTGCGGCGCTGGCGCGAGCGCACCGGCCTGATGATCCTCGACGGCATCGGCTCGACCGAGGCGTTGCACATCTTCATCTCCAACCGGGTCGACGACTGCAAGCCGGGCTCCAGCGGCCGGCTGGTGGAGGGCTATGAGGCGGTGATCCTCGACGAGGCGGACCGGCCGCAGCCGGCGGGCGAGCCGGGGCGGCTGATCATCAAGGGCCTGTCGACGGCGCGCTGCTACTGGCGCAGCCCGGAGAAGACCGAGACCACCATGCTCGGCGAGTGGCTCAACACCGGCGACACCTATTACTGCGACGAGGATGGCTTCTTCTTCTACTGCGGCCGCTCCGACGACATGCTGAAGGTCGGCGGCATCTGGTGCTCGCCGTTCGAGATCGAGGCGGCGCTGATCGAGCACCCCAGCGTGCTGGAAGCGGCGGTGGTCGGCCGCAGCGACGGCGAAGGTCTGGTCAAGCCGGAAGCCTGGATCGTCCTGGCCGGCGGTGTGCCGGCCAGCACGGCGCTGGAGGCGGACCTCGTCGTCCACTGCAAGTCGCGGCTGGCGCCCTACAAGTTCCCGCGCAAGTTCCACTTCGTCGATGAGCTGCCCAAGACCGCCACCGGCAAGATCCAGCGCTTCCGCCTGCGCATCGAGGAGTGAGCCGTGCTCGACGCCTGCATCTATAACGGCGTGCGCACGCCGTTCGGCCGCCACGCCGGTGCGCTCGCCCAGGTGAGGCCGGACGACATGGCCGCCCAAATCATCCGCGCGGCGCTGGCCGGCGTGCCGTTCGCCCCGGATCAGGTCGAGGACGTCATCCTCGGCTGCGCCTGTCAGGCCGGCGAGGACGGCCGCAACATCGGACGTCACGCCGCGCTGCTCGCCGGTCTGCCGGTCGAGGTGGCCGGCGCCACCGTCAACCGGCTCTGCGGCAGCGGCCTCAACGCGGTGGTCGATGCGGCGCGCGCCATCACGTTGGGCGAGGCCGATCTGATCGTCGCCGGCGGCGTCGAATCGATGACCCGCGCGCCCTTCGTGATGGCCAAGTCGCCGGCACCGTTCGGCCGCGAGGTGGCGGTGTTCGACACCACCATCGGCGCCCGCTTCGCCAATCCGCAACTGGTGGCGGCGCACGGCAACGACTCGATGCCGGAGACCGCCGACAATGTGGCGCGCGAACTCGGAATCGGCCGCGATGCTGCCGACCGCTTTGCGCTGGTCTCGCAGCAGCGGGTGGAGCAGGCTCGGCGCGAAGGCTTCTTCGCCGGGGAGATCGCGCCGGTGGCGGTGCCGGGGCGCAAGGGCGCGGCCGTCACAGTCGTCGAGGACGAGCACCCGCGTCCCGACACCACGCTGGAGCAGCTAATGAGGCTCAGGCCGCTGGCCGAGGGCGGCACCGTGACGGCCGGCAATGCCTCCGGCATCAATGACGGCGCCTGCGCGCTGGTGATCGGTTCGCGCGCGCTGGGCGAGACATCGGGCGCCGCGCCGCTCGCCACCATCCGCGCCGCCGCGGTGGCCGGCGTGCCGCCGCGCATCATGGGCATCGGCCCGGCGCCGGCCGCGGCCAAGGCGCTGGCCCGCGCCGGGCTCACGCTGGCCGACATGGACGTCATCGAGATCAACGAGGCGTTCGCCGTCCAGGTGCTCGGCTGCTGCCAGCTGATGGGGCTCGATGCGGCGGATTCCCGGCTCAATCCCAATGGCGGCGCCATCGCGCTCGGCCATCCGCTCGGCGCCACCGGCGCGCGGCTGATGCTGACCGCAGCGCGCCAGCTCGCCCGCAGCGGCGGCCGCTATGCGCTGGTCGCGATGTGCATCGGCGTCGGCCAGGGCATTGCCGCGGTCATCGAGCGCGGCTGACCAAACCGGCTCCAACACTCGGGGCGGCGGCGATCAGTGTTCCTGCGTCGATTCCAGGCGGCCCATGGAGTGCAGCACCAGATCGTGGGTGCGGTAGTCGCCCAGGCTCAACGCCTCGTTTGCCAGCGGGCGCAACAGCTCGACGGGCAGGGTGCCGGCCCGCCACAGCTTGACCATGCGCTCGAACGTGGTGGCGCGTGGCTCCAGGCGCTGCGACAGCGTGAGCCAGGTGGTCAGCCCTTGCGAGTCGAGCTGCGACGGATCGGCCTGGGCGAGATACCAGCGGGCCAGTTCGAGGCTCTGTTCGAAGACCAGGAGCTCCGCGGCGAACAGCGGGCGCGTCAGCAGCGCCTCGAACGACAGCATCGGCCGCAGCGGCTCGACCGCGGCCATTCCGAACACCGCGGCGATCTCCTCCGCCATCTGCGCCTCGGCGGCCGGATCCTTGCCCATGTTCACCAGCCGCGTGAACATCCGGAAGGGCAGCGCCGCGTCGCCGACCTGGCCCGCCGCGAACATGAAGGTTCTTAGCTGCGGACCATGCGGGTTCGGATGGATCTCCGACCAACGGATCAGCATCTCGCGGGACACATCGCCATAGCCGTCCGCCGTGAGCTGCCCGACGATGTCGAACACGCTGTCCGGCATGACATTGGCGCAGAGCCGGGCGACCTCATAGGCCTTCGACCGCGTGTCGGAGCGGGCAAGCCGGGTCAGAACCCCGGTCGCGAGATGGGGCGTCTTCCAGGATTGCAGCCACGCCGTCGCCTTCTTCGCCGCCTCGTCGGTGCGGTCCAGCCGAACCAGCACGTCGAGCAGCACGAGCCGCGGGCCGCTCAGGGTCGGCGGTGCCTTTGCGTCGATGCGTTCGAGAAGCTGCCGGGCGGCTTCGAGCTCGTTGCCGTCCGCCAGGAGCTGCCCAAGCCGCGCGGCGTGCGCGAGATCGAGAAAATCCGCCTCCCCATGGGCGCGCAGGAGGGTCAGCTCGTCCTGGGTCCGGCCGGCGTCGCGATAGGCATCGGCGAGGGCGCCGACGCGGGCGCCGGTCGGCAGCGTCGCAACGACGCGCGAAAGCTCGGCGATATGGCGCTCGCTCTCCCCGAGCTTCCGCAGCGCCTCGGCCAGCATCTCGCGGGCGGCGACGTCGTCGGGGTGGTCGGCGAGGTACTTGTCGAACAGGGGCGTGGCACGTTCGTAATCGCCCAGGCCGGAATAGGCCTGGGCCAGCGCCCGCTGGGCCGCCTGATCGCTGGGATCGGCCTTGATCTTCTTCTCGAGGGCCGCGGCCGCCTCGCTGAACCGGTGCTTGTCGAGCAGGATCGCGATGCGCTCGTCGCCGCGCGGCGACAGGGTCGCGACGGCGATGCCCAGCAGGGTGAAAACGAGAACACCGAACGCGACGGATGCCTTCATGAGTGCGCCCTCGATTTCCGAATGCGAGACGTCGCCGCCTCCACCGCTCTGCCGAACCGGTCGGCCGATTTGCCCGTTTCCGGTGTCCCGAAGGGTCAACCGGAAACCGCATGATAGGCCGGGGCCGGGACGACCCCGGCCGATGATCAACGCACGTACGCGCTCGTGTCGTACCGCCCCAGATTGTTCGTCACGAACTCGATGGTTCGCAGAAGTCCGTCGTCGATCGACACGGTCGGCGTCCAGCCCATGGCCGTCTTGGCCAGCGCGTTGTCCGAGACGAGCTTCATGACCTCGCTGAGCGCCGGACGCAGACGGTCTTCGTCCTGAACGATCGGTTTGTCCAGCTTCATAAGTTCGAGAATCCGCTTTGCGAACCAGCCTACCGAGTGCGTGACGCCGGTCCCGAGATTGAGGGTCATGCCGGGGACGCCGGGCGCCGTCGCCGCGGCCAGGAAGCCCGCGACGGTGTCGCTCACGAAGGTCATGTCCCGCTCGGGCGTCAGCGAGCCGAGATGGATCTCGTCGCGCGCCAGGGCCTGGGAGATGATGGTCGGGATGAACGCGCGCGCGCTCTGGCGCGGGCCGAACGTGTTGAACGGCCGTACGGTGACCACCGGCGTCTCGAACGAGCGGAAATAGCTCTCGGCCAGCTTGTCGGCGCCGATCTTGGTGGCGGAGTAGGGCGACTGGCCCTGCAGCGGATGCTTCTCGTCGATCGGCGCATAGAGCGCGGTGCCGTAGACCTCCGACGTGCTGGTGTGGACCATGCGGGCGATGTCGAACCGGCGTACCGCCTCGAGCACGTTCAGGGTGCCCTCGACATTGGCGCGGACATAGCTGCGCGGAGCTTCGTAGGAATAGGGAATCGCGATCAGCGCCGCGAGGTGGAAGATGACGTCCTGTCCCTTCGCGACGCCGAAGACGAAGTCGCTGTCCTCGACATTGCCGCTGGCGATCCGCACCGAGCGCCGCATGTCGGGCGGCAGGAATGCGAGGTTGCCGATCGAGGACGACGAGTTGTAGCGCACCATGGCGGTCACGCTGGCGCCCGCGGCGACAAGGGCTTCGACAAGGTGGCTGCCGATGAAACCACCCGCGCCGGTCACAACGACCTTCTTACCGTTCAACATATTTTGCCTGTCCGATCAGTTTTCAAGCTTATGGCGACCTGGGTGCAAGCACCCTCAGTGGAGAAACAATATAGGTGAACGACCTAAAGGTGAGGCTCTTGCGTATCCGAGCACGAAGGATTGCTGCATCATGGTTCATCCCAATCATCGGACTGAGGCGTTGTTGGTGACGAAGACGTGGAATGGCAGCCACGAAAGCTCGCGCAACAGCACGGCGAAGCTGAACAGGAAGCCGATCGCCGAGGCGAGGAGATTGCCGTAACCGTAGAAATCCTCGCCCGCCCGAACAAAGACGAGCGTCAGGCTGGCGTTCAGCACCGCATAGGTGACGACGACGACCAGCGCCTGCCGGCGCAGATCGAAGTGCATCAGAAAATAGAAGCAGAACATCGCGCTGGTGTAGAACGTGGTGGCGATCACGGCCGTTCGCAGCGCACCCATGTAGCTCGGGCGGAGTCCCAGTTCGTTCATGAAGACGAACGACGACAGAATGACAAGGATGCCGATGATCACCAGCCCCGAGAACATCGTCACGATGCCGGACAGCGCCGCCGTCCTGACGTGACTGATCAGGAGCTTGATCTCACGCAGGCTCGCATGATTTCGCAAACGCTCGTGCGCACGTTCGACGGAGGAGGAGAAGCGGGTCTCGACGTGGACGAAGAACACCGAAATGACCGGGATCGCCGACAACTGCGCCCAGAACATCGCGGTGTCGTAACTTGGCATCGTGCGGAGCACGCTGGCGACGATGAGATTGTCGGCCGGCGCGGCGTGCCACATGATGATCTTGTCGATCCACAGGCCGAGCGCGAAGGCCAGCCCTGCCGCGGGAATCTCCCACATCCGGCGCAGGTACACGACCAGACCCTCGTCGGGCGCCATGCGGGGGCCAAGCCGGCGGACAAGCCCGACCAGCATGATCGCGTCGGTGATCGCAAAGCCGGCGTTGAGCGTCGACAGCAGCGACGTGACCGAGGGATCGTGCAAAAGGCCGCTGCCGAGGAACATCGCGACGCTGCTGACGCCGAACGCGACGAGCACGGTGTTGTGGGCCCGCAGGACGCTGCAGAACGGCACCAGCAACCATGACGCGCCGATCAGCGCGACATTCTGGATGGCGGCGATCTTCTCGGACGGCTGAAGCGTGGTTGCGAACAGATAGAACGGCGCGGCCAGGGCAATGACAACCACGGCGAAAACCAGGAGGCCGAAGGCAAGGGCGAACATGATGGTCTCATGCCGGCCCTCGTGCAGGTTTCCGGACACGTATCGCCCGCAAAGAAAGGCGAGCGGGCTCGTGGCGATGAGCGCGAATGCGGAATTGTAGATGACGATCGAGCGGAACACCGGAAGCTGGTCGCAGAACGATCCGCAAGGCGCCATCGACAGGCCGACCAATCCGAGAACCGTGAAGATCCAGGGTCCGGCGACGATGAGGGCGCTGTAGAGATAGGCGAGGGCGATGCTCGTCAAGGTGGGCTGACGGGTCATCGCTTCGAGCGTTTGGTTGATGCTCGTCATTGCGGCCGACCCCGTTCGCTTGCAGCGTTCAATTCGTCATAGAGCCCTTCGTACAGCTTCCTCACCCGGTTGCGGTGATAGTAGCAGGACATCCGGCGCCGCATCACGTCGCCCATGCTCTGGCGCATCTCGGTATCGCGCAGGATCGTCGCCAGCGCCTTCGCCGTCGCGACGGGATCGCAGGGGTCGACAACGATGCCGCCCGCGCCCTTGACCGGATCCTCGTCGAACCCCTCGATCACCTCGCGGCAGGATCCGACGTCGGTCGACACCACCGGCACGCCGATCGCGCCCGCTTCGAGAATGACGATCGGCTGCGCCTCGCTGATGCTGGTCAGCACGATCACATCGGCGGCGAGGAGGTGCTCGAAGACGTCGGGAACCCGGCCGAGGAAGCTGACGTTCGACTCGATATCGAGCTGGGTCACGAGCTGGCGGCACTCCGACGCGTATGCCGGATCCTCCTCCTCCGGGCCGATCACCACGGCGATCACATCGGGCACCATCGCCTTGAGCTGGGCAACGGCCATCAGGAACGTCCGGGTGTCCTTGATCGGCACGATCCGTCCGATCATCAGGACTGTCGGCCGCCGGCTCCGCGTGTCCCGCGTCAGGGCGGCGAGGCGCTCGACATCGATGCCGTTCGGGATGATGCGCAGCTTCTCCTCGGGTGCACCGTCCTGGCGCTGGATGTGCTGGTTCGCCTTGTATTGCGAGGTGATGATGTCGGCGCTGGCGTAGGCGAGGCGCGACAGCGAATTGTAGGCCTGCAGCCAGACGCGTCGCAGCTCGGGCGCCTGGGCCGCCGCATCGAAGCCGCCCTTGCCGGAATCGAACAGCCAATCGGCGGTCGCCATGTCGATGCGGCGCTCATTGGTGTAGATGCCGTGCTCGGTGATGACGAGAGGCCGCCCGCTCGCAGCCTTGGCGTAGCTGCCCATCAGGCCCGCGAACCCCGTTCCCAGGGCGTGGAAAACCCGAGCATCCGCCACGGGCGCGGAGGAAATGGAGAGAAGGGCCTGGAGCAGAAACCGCCACGACCAGAAGAAGCCGAGGAAGGACCCCCCCGGCAGGAACCGGTCGTAGGCGCCTTCCAGGGCCCGCCATGCCGGGCGGGAGTCGAGAAGGGCTTCCTGGCCGTAGCCCGTCTCCTTCAGGCCAGCGACCAGGGACGCAAACGCCACCACGTCGCCCGTCGCCAGCGTTTCCTCGGCCGCGCTGCTGAGGTCGGCGACGCGGCGCCAGTCCCAGGGCGAAGGCGCAGTGCCGGGACGGCACTTGTCCAGGAGAACGTCGGTGACGCCAGTGACGTTCTCGGGCAGCTTGAAGCGCGGCACGCGCGGCTGGCTCGAAACCATGATCGAGACGACATGGAACTTGAGCTGCGGCGAGGTGCGAATATAGGCGTCGGTCCACGAGGCGACGCCCCCCAGCAGATAGGGGTAGCCGCCTTCGATGATCAGGCAGACATCGGCAGCCTGTGTCATCTACCGGGCCCCCGTCGCCGGCCGGCCGACGTCGGCCCCGTCGGATCCCGCGTTCAGATCGGGAAAGCGGGCGAGGCGCTGGCGGACGCCGTCGAGACGAACGTGCAGATCGTGGTCGTTCGGCGCAATTCCAACGGCGCGCGACAGCGCCTCCACTGCACCCGCGGTTTCCGTGCGAGCACGCGACAGGTCGAGCAGCCCGCTTGCGGCATAGTCGAGGCGCGCGTCTGCAAGCTCGCCCCACGCCGCCGCCGAGCCGGGATCCTGCTCCACCGCCGCCAGCCGCTGGCCGATGGCGCGCATGAAGCGGCTGTTGAGCTCGGCCAGCACGGTCGACGACAGGACGCGGACCGGCGCCTCGGAGTCGGCCAGTGCGCGCTTGAGAACGGCGGCGAACGGCGCGCGGTAGTTCCGCGCGATGATGCTCAGCGCGGCAAGCTTCTCGATCTGCGTTCCCTGCGAAATGACTTCACCGAGCGGCCGGATTGTGTGGACGCCGGAAATGCGCAGCCGGTGATCGAGCAGGGCGCTGTAGAGGTGTTCGACGCGATCTTCCTCAGGGGATGGCGGGTCGTCCAGGTCGTGCAGCCCGGCCAGCGAGAAGGCGGGATCCTTGCGCGCGAACGCATAGGCGAGGATGACGAGCGCCCCGAACGGACCGGCGAGGATCGACCAGACGATCACCTGGAACTGCAGTGCCGCGAACAGGCGCCCCTGCGGAGCGTCGGCCGGCGTCAGCCAGCGGCGAAACGCCAGCCAGGCGGCGAGGCCGACCAGGAACTGCAGCGCCACATAGGTCGCCAGTCCGAGGGCACCCCGTGCAAGGCCGACGAGCAGCATCAACTGGAGCAGGAAGGCCGCCGCCGCGATACCGGCAAGGACACCGCCGGGCAGCGCGGAAAGCGCATGCCGCCCGAGCGTGGCCGCCGCGGCGAAACCGGATTGCTCCAGGCGCGGACTCATCGCGACGCCTCCCGGACCACCTGCAGGCGGTCGGTCTGCAGGCGGTCGGTCTGGAGCCGGTCGCGAACGTATCCGCCGGCCTGGGCGGGCGGGCACACGCTCAGAATTTTCGCCAAGGCGCGGCCCAGCTCGTCGAGCCGCTGCCGGGCGTGGCCGACATCCTCGTTGGCGCGGAACGCGCTGCAGACGATGAGGCCGAGAGGCTGAGCCCCCGGCTCGTCGAGCCCGAGGATGGACACGTGCGCCGGCTGGCCGGCCGATGCCGGATCCTGTCCGACGGGGAGGCGACCACCGGACCGCGCCAGCGCGGCTTGCAGCGCGGCGGCGTCCAGCGGGGCGAACTGCTCCACCGGGCAGACGACGTCATCGACGACGGCGAGAGCGGCGGCCGCTTCGCGCCCCTCGATCAGATAGAGCGTGAACGTGGAGGCCTCGGCACAGAAGCGCAGAAGGTCGCAGAAGCTTGCGACGGCACGCTGCCGGCTGGCGAGATCGAGATTGGCCAAGGTGCGAGACACCGTCGCCGCGTCGGCGAGCTGGGCCGCGATGCGCACTTCGAGCGACCGGATCTCGTCGGTTGCGCGCACCAGCGCGTCGGCGAAGTCCTCGGTCCGGTGCTCGGCCAAATTCAGGCGGTCGACCAGCTCGGTCTGGCGATGGATGTGCAGGGTCCGCAGGCCGCCAAGGACCAGCGTTGCGGCGAGCCAAGCCGCCGGCCGCGCGGCGATCGCCGCGGCATTGGCATGGAAATCCTCGGCAACGATATAGGTCGGCAGGCCGAAGCCGAAATAGCCGACGCAGCAGACGACCGTGGCGAACATGCCGGCCATCATGCCGTGCTGGCAGGCGATCAGCAGCACCGGCACCCAGTAGGGGTGGAAGGCGCCGGCCGGCACGACGGTGCTGCCGTACACCAGCAACTGGAACGCCGTCGCGGCCGCCACCAGCAGCAGCGTTTCGAGCACGAACCGCCGCCAGCTTTCGATCGACAGCAGCTCGATCAGGCTTGGCTGGGGATGGGCGGCGCGAACACCAACCTCCCCCGTGCTGTGAGCCTTGTCGTCTCTGGCACCGGAGGTCCGAAGGAAAAACATGGATCGATCGTCGCCTAGTTTGGGGAGCCCGTGCTGTCGACAACCGCCTCCCAGATTCGGGCGACGACCGCCGGGAAATCCGTCGGCGGCGGCAGGCAGCCGAACTCCGCAAGCCGCGCCGTACTTCCCACAATGGTGCGAATCTCGCCCGGCCGCACGCGCGCAGGATCGACTTCCAACGACACGTTTCGGCCGCTGGACGAGATCATGCAGTCTACCAGATCCCGCAACAGCGGTGCCTGGCCACTACAGACATTAACAACACCACGTGCATTTTCGGTAAACGCCAGATCAATTAGAATTTTCGCCGCGTGTTCGACGTCAATCATATCCCGCTGGACGTTAAGATTCCCGACCCGGAGGCAACATGACCTATCGGAACTTGCTGCGATCTGGCGCGCGAAGCTTCCCAAGGCGAGATGCGCGGGCATGTCTGCGCCGATGGGATTGAACACCCGCGCAACGATCACGCGATGCCCGGTCTCCTCGGCGAACCGCAGCGCCGCGCAGCTTTGCGCGTGCTTGCTGATGCCGTAGTCCGACACGGGCGCGCACGCCAGCGTCTCCGCCACCGGCTCACCGTCACGGATTGCCGCGCCATATTCGGCCGCGCTGCCGGCGCAGACCAGCAGCGGCGTCCGCGCGGTGCGGGCGAGACCTTCCAGGAGCGCGAGTGTCGTCCGCACGTTTGCACGGTCGAGCTGCTCGCGCGTCCCGGTCGCCGATCCGGCAAGATGGAAAATCCAGTCCGGCGCTTCGCGTTCGATGATGTCGCCAAGCGCCGATGGCGTCCAGGACGCCTCGTCGAGAACGATATCCGAAGGGTCCGATGCGGGGGAGCGGCCAACGGTCGCCACCCTGCATCCGAGCCCTCTCAGAGACCGGACCAAATGCCGACCGATGAATCCCCGCCCCCCGGTTACAAGGGCGCGCCGCATTCGGGCTGTCCCAGGAAAATGTTGCGGTTCTGCTCGAACATCTGCTGCGCAAGAGCGAAGTCGTCAGGACGGCCGATGTCGAGCCACACGCAATCGTCCCGGAAGCACATGACGTTGGTGTCTCGATCTTTCATTTGCACCAGCAACGTCGGCATGTCGAGATAGTCGACATCGCGCACGTGCTGACGGATCGCCTCGCGACGGAGCACGTAAATACCCATGCTGACATAATATTTGGTTACCGGCTTCTCGCGGTAGGCGCACAGGCGGTTGGTGTGATCGAACTCGATCAGGCCGAAATCGATCTTGTTCTCGCGCTCGAAGATGCCGACCGAAGCGTCGGCGTCGTCCGCGAGATGGGTCTGCGCCATGCGCGACAGGTCCATCGTCGTCAGAAGATCGCCATTGGCCAGGAAGAAGTTCTCGTCGAGCATGTCGAGCATGTTGCCGAGAGCGCCGGCGGTCCCCAGCGGCTTGCTTTCGTTGGAGTAGCGAATGCGCATGCCGAGATTGGACCCGTCGCCGAAATAGGTCTCGATCAGGTGCCCGAGGTGATTGACGGCGACGATCACGTCGCACACGCCCGCCGCCTTCAGCCGCCGCAGCAGCAGTTCGAGAATCGGCATGTCGCCGAGCGGCATCAGCGGCTTCGGGAACACGGCCGAATAGGGATGCAACCGCGTTCCCTTGCCGCCGGCCATGATCACCGCCTGACGAACCTTCGCCTCGGAGTCCTTGGCGCCGCGGACAGCCGACGCGCCGCGTTCAGGCGCAAACTCATGCGCAGCATCTTCCCGGTCGAGAAGGGTAAATGATCCGAGCCTCGAGGCATGTTCGTTCATTTCAATTTCCTCCTGCTCGCGCAGTAATCTGAAAGCTGAACTCAGTCGCTAGTGTGGATGGGATCGAGAATTTGTCGCTCAATCCAAGCAGTAGCTTATTTATACTTCGAATTTGTACTAATTTTAGAGAACTCAGTAAGGGCGCGCCAACACAAAAGGCTGACATGGATCAGAGAAACAGCCATTCACGCCAATACCCACACTTCAAACGGGCCCTTTCCAATCCTAACGTTAATGGCGGAGGTCCAAGGCAGCCGATGGCTGGGAGGGGCCGAGGCGATTCCGAATAGGCGGCGGAACCGGTTGAAATAATTTGTAATTCACGCGCGCCAGGGCGCTTCGCGACACATGGTGACGCCGCCGGACGAGCCCGTTTCGGGCGTCGGAACGCTGAAGGTTAAGTTTGCCGGGCGCGATGAAAGGGGCGGTCAAGAGGGCCGAAATCTCTTTTTCCGATCGCCAAGAACTCCGTTAACGGGCACGGATTCTTAAAGAGTGTGCTTCCGGAGTCACGGTTTGACGGACCGGATACCCTGCGACGTGTGATGACGGGCATCGAAGACGAGCGGGCCGAGGCGCGTATGGCCAGCCTTGGCCGGGACACGCGCTGCGCGAAACACCCGTCGAAGCAAGGCGCGAGCGCTTCTGCAGCGGAATTCGAGGCCGGCTCACCGACCGGATCGCGAACCGAGAAGGCTTGCTGCGTCAGGACAAATCCGTCGACAGGGCCAGCCGTTTGAGGGCACGTTTCGGCCGCGGACGCGCGGGCCGCGTCAGGATTGTGTGCGCGAATTGATACGAAATTCGGCTGATCTGGCCGGAGCGTCATTGTCCATTCGCCGTAAATCCCGTTCTCAACGGCGGATTTTCGGCGAGGCTGTTGCCGGGTATCGCGACGCGATCATCTGGAAACTCGATGAGAGGTTGCAGGACTGTGTCCTCCATGCTGACCAGACGGACGATCCTGGGGGGCGGTGCCGGGGTGGCAATGTCGTCCATTCTCGCACCCAGGCCGGCTGCCGCGCGTGTGGCCCTGGGCGGCGAATCACCCCTGCGATGGGTGGTGTTCTACGGGCAGACCGCCAACGAAGACGTTCTCGCCGGCTACGACATCGTCATTCTTGACCCGGCTTTCAAAGGTTCGCTGGCGCGCATCGGCAAGGCAAGCGCGTCCGTCTGCGGCTATCTCAGCATTGGCGAGATCCGCACGGCGAGTCCCGCTTTCGCGAGCCTGGATCGCGACGCGCTGCTGGAGGAGAATCCCAGTTGGCCGGGAACGCGGCGGGTCGACATCCGGCATCCCTCCTGGAGCGCCTCACTTCTCGACCAGCAGATCCCCGCCCTGCTGTCCGCGGGCTTCAAGGGGCTGATGTTGGACACGCTCGATACGCCGCCATACCTCGAGGAGACGAACCCAAGCCGCTACAAGGGCATGGCAACGGCCGCGGTCGACATCGTGCAGTCGATCCGCAAGCGGTGGCCGGATATCTCGATCATCGCCAACCGCGGCTACGCCATTCTCCCGCGCCTCGTCGACTGCATCGACGCCATCATCGCCGAAAGCCTGCTCACGACGCCGAATCTTGCCGGAACAGGCTTCGTGCTTGCCGACGGGCGGAGCGTCGAGCTCCAGATGCGGCTGCTTGAGCCCGCGCGAAATCGCCATCCGGCCCTGCCCATCCTGACCCTCGATTACTGGGACCTGTCGGACAGGGATGGGATCTGCAGGATCTATGGCCGGGAGCGCGCGCTGGGACATCACCCCTACGTGGCGACACGCCTCCTCGATCGGGTCGTGCCCAAGCCCGCGTGCGAAGCCAGCCTGTGACGCTTCGGATCCTTGATACGAAGCCTGGCCCGGTCATCGCCGCCGATCCAGGGAGATCGTTTCCGGGATCCCGAAGGGATCGAGCGGAAGCCGTCTGAGTTTGCCACCGGAAAAACCGACCCGCCGGCGATGAAAGCGCCTCGCTGCCGGCAGCCGCTGGGGTGGGTTGCCCGGACACGTTCTGTTTAGGCGCTCGCGGTGGACCCCGCGCAGGTGTCCCGCTGTACCGAAGCAGCCGGCACCGTCGGGCGGTTACAGTCGCGACCGCCCGGCGGTGCAACCGGTCAGTGGAGCGCCCGCGCTGTTAAGCATTAATGTTAAACATAGTAGCGCGAGCCAAATTAATCTCAAATTTTAAGTACAGTGGTTAGGTATCATCAGAGATGTTCAGACAACGCCCTTTACGGGTTGAGTCGACGTGCCCATTCTCTGTTTTCAGAAAATTTGAAACAATTTTGGGGCACTCAGATGCGTCCGCACGCTACCCACGGAAATAAGCACATCAAGACAACCAAGACTGGTGCGGCAGTCGCGGAGCGGCGCGCTATACAACCAAAGGGAGATGCCGGCAAACCGGAGGTTGGCAAGCGGGCCCTGCCGCTCAACCTGTCGCTCGATGACGACACGGTTCAACTCACACCGGAAGCGCCACTCCTGGATGCGGCGATCGATAAGTATGGTCGCGTTCTCGATCTGCGCAAGAACCAGTCCTTGTCGATCCTTCCCAGCTCCTCCATGAGCACCATCGTCATTCGCAAGGGAATGCTCGCCTTTGGTGCAACGTTCGGCGAAGGAAAGTCTCACATCATCGACTTTTTGCTTCCGAACGACACCTTGGTTATCCCAGGATATCAATACTGGAAGGATTTTTTCTTCCGGGCGTCGACTCCTGTCCAGTTGTTCTATTTCGACAATGACGACAGCTCCGAGAGCGCGTTCGTCCGCAACGTGTTCACCGCCAACCAGCTATTCGTGAAGCAGCATCTGTATCGGTCGTTCCTGCATCAGCTCATTGTCAGCGTCCTCGACTCCAAGCAGAGGGTGTGCTCCTTCCTGCTCTATCTGTTCCTGCGCCATGATGAAAAGCAGCCGGTCATCAAGCTTCCGTCGCGGGATGACATCGCAAGCTATCTGGCGATCAATGCCGATACCCTGAGCCGGATCATGGTCCAGCTCGCGACATCTGGAATCATCGAACGAGCCGGACGCAACGACGTTCTGGTCAAGGATGTCGACGCGCTGATGCAAGCATCGACGATTGCCGGCATCCTGAAGCGCGCCGTGAAGGAGAACTGATGCCAACGGCAGCGATGGCCGACCGTTGGTTCCGGTCGCGGATTCTCGCGAAATCGCTGATTTCCTGAAAGAAAACCCGCATTCCAGGCCCGCCGCCATCGCCGGCCGCAGTCGAAGTGCGGCACCGGCGCTCAGCGTTCGCGCAGGCTCTCCTGCTTGTAGCGAACCAGCGGCGACAGCAGGTAGCTGATGATCCGGCGCGAGCCTGTCTTGACCTCGGCGGTGATCGCCATGCCCGGTGAGAGGCTGACGCGCTTGTCGCCGAGGTCCATCTCGGTCCGGTCGAGGGAGATGTGGGCGGCGTAGGCCAGTTCCTGTCCCTTGGGCTCGCTGCTGGGCTCGCCGCTCGCCGCATCGCCGCGGTCGTGGCCCCGCTCGCGCGTGATGGAATCCTGCGAGATCGACAGGATCTGGCCATGCAGCAGCCCGTAGCGGGTGAAGTTGAAGGCGTCGACCTTGATCGCCACCTCCTGGCCGACCTCGACGAAGCCGATATCCCGGTTTGAGATCATGGCCTCGATCTCAAGCCGGCTTTCCGCCGGCACGATCAGCATCAGGGTCTGCGCCGGCGTCACCACGCCGCCAATGGTGTGAACGGCGAGCTGCTGCACCTTGCCGTCGACCGGCGCGGTGAGCTTCTGCAGGCTGGTGCGCTGCTCGGCCTTGATGATCTCCTGCGTGAGCCCAGCCATGCGCTGCTCGGCTTTCGCGAACTCGTCGAACAGGCTGCGCTCGTATTCCGCCACGGCGCGGTTGCGCGTCTCGATCAGCGAGGCGATGGCGGCTTCCGCTTCGCCGTAGCGGCTCTCCTGCACCAGGATCTCCTGGCGCTGGCCGATCAGCTCCTGCATTTCGGAGAGATAGACGATCTTCGAGCCCAGCTCCTTCTGGAACAGGTGTTCGCGAATCTCGACGCGCTGCTGCAGCGGCGTCATGGTCGCCTTGAGCTTGTCGATCGACGCGCGGATCGTGGCGCGCTCGGCCTCCTTCTGCGCCACCTGCCGGTCGAGGGCGGCCATCTTGGCCCTCTGCTCGGTGACCTGGCTGAGCAGGAAGCGGCGCTGCATCTGCACGAGCTCGGCCGGCGCGGTTGCGGGCGGCGCGAACGCCGCCACCGGGTCGTCGCCGCCGTTCAGCGCCGCCTGAAGGCGCGCAACCTCCAGGCGCGCCGCCATGAGGTCGGCCCCCAGGCGCCCCAGCTCGGCCGCGTTCATCGTCGGGTCGAGCTCGATCAGCACGTCGCCGGCCTTCACGCTCTGGCCGTCGCTGACATGAATCGCCCGCACGATTCCGGTCTCGAACGGCTGGATCGTCTTGGTGCGTCCGCTCGGGATGATCTTGCCCTGGGCGACCGCGACGATATCGACGGTGCCGGCGGTGGACCAGACCAGCGCCACGACGATGATGGCGATCAGGCTGAAGATGATGCCGCGGCCGATCGGCGAGGGCGGCGTCTCGACGATCTCCAGCGCCGCCGGCAGGAAGGCCAGTTCCTCGGCCGTGCGGCGGGCGGGCGAGCGCGGCCTCGTCGCCACGGCGTTCTGCAGCTTGCGGGCGCGGTCGGCGAAATCGATGATGATGCCGCTCGCGGCATTCGCGCCGCGCTGCGCCGCCTCCCGCGCCGCCCCGGGATTGGCGAGGGAGCGGATGCGACCGGCAAGGGCGCGGGCGAGGCGCATCGGCGCGGCGATGGCGGCGCCGGCCCAGCGCCGCAGGCGGGCGTCGGCCGCGCTGCGCGCCGTGATCAGGACGATCTGCCCGCTCCAGGCCGCCTCGAATTCGTCCCGCGTCATCAGCACCGGCCGCGTGGCGCCCGGCGCCACGACGATCGCCCTGTCATCCACCACCCGGCCGACGAGCAGGAAGCCGCCATCCGTCAGCGCCGCAATGGCAGGCAGGGGCGCGCCCAGGAGCTGTTTCCAGCCCATCCTGGCGGCGCGGGCCTTGAGGCCGTGCGCGCGGGCGAAGCGCAGCATGGCCGGCACGTCCACCACGCCAGCGGAATGCGCCAGCGCGTCGAAATCGGCAGGGATGTTGCGCAGGCGAAACAGCATGCCGAGAACGAGCAGTCCCGGATCGTTCGCGGCGTGCGGCTTCGTCTTCATGTCGCCCTCGGCGTTGCCCTCACATCACCTCGTGCAGCCCGGCCTGCAGCCGGTACAGCGTCGCATAGCGGCCGCCGGCCTTGACCATCAGCTCATGGTGCGTGCCGTCCTCGACCAGCCGCCCACGCTCGATGGTGATGATGCGGTCGGCATGCCGCAGCGCCGACAGGCGGTGGGCGATGATGAACACCGTCCGCCCTTCGGCGATTTGCGCCATGTTCTGCTGGATGATGCTCTCGCTCTCATAGTCCAGCGCGCTCGTCGCTTCATCGAAGATGAGAATGCGCGGATCGGTGATCAGCGCGCGGGCGATGGCAATTCGCTGGCGCTGGCCGCCGGACAGGCTGCTGCCGCGCTCGCCGACGATGGTGTCGTAGCCCTGCTGAAGCTGCATGATGAAGTCGTGCGCGCCCGCCAGCGTCGCAGCCGCGATGACCTGCCCGGTCGGCAGCGCCGGGTCGGCGAGCGCGATGTTGTCGCGCACCGTGCGATTGAACAGCACATTGTCCTGCAGCACCACGCCGATCTGGCGGCGCAGCCAGGCGGGATCGACCTGCGCCACGTCGATTCCATCCACCAGCACCCGGCCGGTTTCGGGCACGTAGAGCCGCTGGACAAGCTTGGCGAGCGTGCTCTTTCCCGACCCCGAGCGCCCGACGACGCCGATCACCTGACCTGCGGGAACGTGCAAATTGATGTCGTGCAGGATCTCCGGTCCGTCGATGCGATAGCGGAAGGTGACGTTCTCGAAACTGACATCGCCGCGAATCATCGGCAGAGTCATGCGTCCGGGGCTGTAGAGCGGCTCGGGCGCGGTGTTCAGGATGTCGCCGAGGCGGGCGATGGACAGCCGCGCCTGGTGGAAGTCCTGCCAGATTTGCGCGAGCCGCAGCACCGGCGCGCTGACCCGCCCGGCCAGCAGGTTGAACGCCACCAGCTCGCCGACCGTGAGCCGGCCCTCGATGACGAGTTGCGCGCCGAGATAGAGCAGGGCGGCGGTGACCAGCTTGCTGACGAGCTGGACGCTCTCGCTGGCGGTGTTGCCGAGGCTGAGCACCTTGAAGCTCGCGGTGACATAGGCCGCAAGCTGTTCCTCCCAGCGCTGCTGCATCTGCGGCTCGACCGCCATCGCCTTGAGCGTCTCGACCCCGGTGACGCTCTCGACCAGGAACGCCTGGTTCTCGGCGCCGCGGGCGAACTTCTCGTCGAGACGCTGCTGGAACAGCGGCGTCGCCGCCGCCGAGATGCCGACATAGATGGGAATCGACGCCAGCACGACCGCGGTCAGCAACGGCGAATAGACGAACATCACCGCGATGAACACGAAGGTGAAGAACAGGTCGATGACCAGCGTCAGCCCGGAGCTGGTAAGAAAGTTCCGGATGTTCTCCAGCTCGCGGACGCGCGCCACCGAATCGCCGACGCGACGCGCCTGGAAATATGCGATGGGCAGCGCCAGCAGATGCCGGAACAGCCGTGCCCCAAGCTCCACGTCGATTCGATTGGTGGTGTGCGCGAACAGATAGGTGCGCAGGATGCCGAGCACCGTCTCGAACACGGCGATGGCGACGAGTCCCATCACCAGCACATCGAGCGTTCGCATGCTCTGGTGCACCAGCACCTTGTCGATCACCACCTGGAAGAACAGTGGCGACACCAGCGCCAGGAGCTGGAGGAAGAACGAGGCGATCAGCACCTCGCCCAGCAGGAACCGATATTTGTGTACGGCGCCGAAGAACCAGGTGATGTCGAAGCGGCGGGTCAGGTCGGTGAGCGAGCTGCGCTTGGTCATCAGCACGAGCTGGCCGCTCCAGACCCGCTCCAGCTCCTCGCGCGTCAGCATCGCCGGCCGTGCGCGGTCCGGCGCCTGCACCAGGATCTCGCTCTCGCCCACCTTGCCGAGCAGAAGGAAGCCGCCGTCGTGCAACAGGGCGACGGCCGGCAGCGGCGTCTTCGCCAGACGGCTCCAATTGCTGCGGACCGCCCGCGCCTTCAGCCCGAACTGCTGCGCGCCGCGGATCATTTCGGCGACGCCGATCGGCCGGCCGCCGAACTGATGGCGGACCTGCTCGGGATCGACCCCGAACCCGTGGAACCCGAGCATCATGACCAGCGCGATGAGGCCGGGATCGTGGGCGAACCCGGGTTCGGACGAGCAGGCCACTTCGTTGCTGTCAATCACTGCGACGCGCCTCGTCCTCCGGATCCGGCGGGAGGCGGTGCGGCCGGCGGGGCCGCACCGTCAAAATCCCCGCCGGCGATCGCCGCGGCGGCGATGCCTCCGGCGTGTCACCTGTGCTGCGACTGGGTAATCTGGATCAGGCTCTCTGAGGCCCGGTCCTGCGACGCGGTCCTGCTTTGGAAGGCGCCTGCCGTGTCGAAGCTCGACGCCGCGTACTGGTTCAGCAAAGCGAGGCGCGAGTGGCTGGTGCCGGCGCGGGCTGCCGACGTGGTGTCCGATGACGTGGCGTCCGACGAATAGCCCAGCGTGGTGGGGGTGCCGAGCAGGCGGCGGCTGGTGCCGGAGGAGGTGCGGGTGCTGTCGCCGGCGGACGTGGCGGACGCACTGCTCCGCGACGATCCGAGGGAGGTTCGCCGCGTGGAGAAGCCGCCTCCGGACGACGACGTGCCGGAGTCCGTGTCGGTGACCGAATTGGTGTTGCGCCGGCCGAAGCTCGTGGAACCGGAGCCGGTGCGGCGCCCGGAGTTGGAGCCGCTGGTGCCGGTGCCCGAGCCGGCATCGGTCGAGCCGCCGTCCGAGCCGGAATCGGTGGAGCCGGGGCTTGTGGTCACGGTGCCGCCGGTGCCCGTGCCGGTCGAGCTGCCGGTGCTGCCGCCAGACGTGGTGACCGGGTTGTCGACCAAATTGATGCCATCGAGCTCGAGCTCGGCGACGTAGCTTCCGATTCCGGCGGCAGCCGCCTTGGCGTGAACGTCGGCAACCTTGGTCGCGTTGCCCGCGACATATTCGACGGCGATGACCGGTTTGCCGGCGTTGATCGCGTTCTTCAGCAGGTTGAGCGAGTACTGCGTCTCCGCAGCGGCGATTTTGCTGCTTCCGTCGAAGTCGTAGAACAGATTTTCCTTCAGCATGCCGTCGATGGCGTTGACGTAGGTCTTGTCCGTCAGCAGGCCTTCCCCGCCATTGACCCAGACCTGGAAGTTGGGGTTCAGGCTTTTCGCATAGGCCGACAGCTCTTTGACGAGAGACTTCATCGCCCCGGCAGCATCGCCGCCCGGAGCATTCTTCTTTGCCCAGGCCATCTCGTATTCGTCGATGACGTCGAAATAGACGCCATCGTAGCCAGCCTGGACCATACGAGCGATTTCGGCCTTCGCGATGCTCTTCCACTCCGACGA
Organism: Blastochloris sulfoviridis; assembly: GCF_008630065.1. Lineage (GTDB taxonomy): Bacteria > Pseudomonadota > Alphaproteobacteria > Rhizobiales > Xanthobacteraceae > Blastochloris > Blastochloris sulfoviridis. The sequence continues at coordinate 10,495 of NZ_VWPL01000001.1, read as the reverse complement.
CCAATAAGCGACCTGATAATTGCCGGCCCAGTCGGGATCGACGGGGCCCAACACCGACTTCGGCAGAGACTTGAAATAGGTGCGGTAATTTTCCGCCTCGCCAAGACAGAAATAGCCAAGAACGGAGCCGGCGCCGGCCGTCATCGTCGCGACGTTTGTCTTGGAAAAAGCAACGCCATTGTCGTTGTATGTTTCAACGACCTTCACATCAAACGGTGCAGATGCCACCTCGGACGGTACGACACCTTGAAGAACGTACATCCCTGTCACTGCCATAACGGAGGCTCCCTCAAAGAATGGCGATCAATCGTCGCGAAGGCGTAGGGCAAAATTATTTTCGTATAATGTCAAAAGTGTGCCATTGATTGTCTAAAATAACAAAACCTCCAGACTGTACACCAATAAATAATGTAATAGTAGACATACGTTAACTTTATTAACCATAATGTATTTCGAGATATTTTGTTAAATGAGCGTGGCGTTCCGGCGCGCCGCCATCTGATCAGCCTTCTCAGCAACGCCTCGAATTGGAAACGGCATTCGCGAGTCAAGAGTAAGTCACGGTCGGGTGTCGTGAACTAACTGGAAGTCAACGGGAAATCGATGCGCGCACAAGGCGTCAATGGGCGGGGCATCGCTGAGAATTACGTGCAATGATGCTTCCGCATGGTGAACGAGATCCTGGCAAAAATGAGAATGCGACGCCGCAAGCGGCCAATCGACATGATCGACGGGCTGCGGGCCGTAGAGGCAGCATCATTGATCTCGCAATAAGCTTCCGGACAACGATTCTTGAAGCCAAGCCCAGGGATAACGCCCCCCTCAGATGACGCCCAGGACGCCTAGTGAGATCGTGACCGCCAAGACGACGACTCCAGACACGCTGACTCCTGAAGACGGTGATTCCCGAAGGCGGTTATGTCTTGAAACGCTGATTCCCGGGCCGATCCTCAGTGCCGAACCGCCGGCGGGCAGGGCGCACCGCGAAGCGGGTCCACACCAGAAAATTGTCCACAACATAAGCGGTTAGATCGCACCGTGCCGCCAGTTGCCGTCTGACGGTATTTTTCTCCTCCGTCACATCAGGTCACGCCACTGCGTTGGCGCATCGAACCGGCCGCTCCGTCCGCACCACCTCCATCCGGGCCATCTCGAAGACGGACGGCCGCTCACTCCACCCGACGCAACCTCGCGCGCGGCATTCTCATCTCTGGCCCCCGCCTCAGGGAGCCAGCGACTCGCACGGAACCAACGACTCGACTGCGCACCCTGGCGCTGCGTCGACCCACCTGTGCCAGCATCGAATCTACGTCGATGACCAAAGGTAACTCAAGTGGCCATAGTCTGATCTAGGTCAGACTTTGCGAAGTTAACGCTGATTGCGATCGGTCGCCGCTGAAGCCTAAGTCTGATCCGGATCAGACATTAGGAATAGCCCGCGCATAGTCGGTTTGATACAATCGTTTCTTGTAGAACATTGTAAGTTAACGAAAAATTAACCATCGCGCTACGGCGCAATCAAGACATATCTGGCGAAAGCAAGTGAAGAACCTTCGTGTGAACCATGGGGGTTGGTCGCGGGCGTTCGAAGAAGAGGAGCCGGAATTATGCTCGAGTTCTATCCGCACAGGCTTTCGGGCAGGGGAGCGCTCGTTGGGAGCGCTGCGGCACTTGTAGTCTTCGTCGCCATTTTTGGCATTGGCGAGAGCGGAAAGGCACAGGAGTACAGTGCCGGCGCGGATGAACGTCCGACCTCGTCGATTCCCGTCTCCCGCTCGGGCGCTGATTCTCTCGGCGGTTCGACCGTGGTGATCGGCGACCGACTCAAGATCTCGTTCTTCGAGACGATGGACGTTCCCGCGAACGGGTCGCTCGATGCCGGCGCGCGGTCGGCCTTGCGCACATTCTATCAGCGCATGGATTTCTCCGGCGAGTACGCCGTCGAGGTCGACGGCTCCATCTCGTTCCCGCGACTCGGGCGATTCGTCGTTCAGGACCGGCGACTCGACGAGATCCAGCGCGATCTGGTGAAAGCGTTCTCGAAGGCCATGGGCCGGGGCGCCGATGTGAGCATCACCATTATCGAGCGGGCTCCGGTTTATGTGGTCGGGCCCCTTCGCAGCCCCGGCGCCTACAAGCACACGCCCGGAATGACGGCGCTTCAGGCCATCGCGCTTGCGGGCGGCCTCGACAAATTGGGTTTCATGGGCACGGACAGGGGCGACCGCGTCCAGGAGTTCGAGAAGCTTCGCAGGGCGGCGGACCAGTTGAAGCGGCTCCTCGCACGCCAAGCCGTGCTGGAAGCGGAGCGCGATGGCGGCGTGCCGCGCGCACCCGAGCAGCTTCTGTCGCTCGTCGGCGAGAATGATGCGCGGCTCGCATTGGCCGCCGAGATGGCATCGAGCCAGCTCGACCGCGTCAAGCATCAGCAGCGGGTGGAAGAGGCGGCGGCGGCCATCAAGTCCGTGCAGAACGAACTCGATACGCTTGCGCGCAAGTCGGTGCAGATCGAAAAGCAGAAGGAGCTTCGGCTCGAGCGGATCGATACCATCATGAAGCTCAAAGAGAGGGCGATGGTGTCGAGCAATACGCTCGTCACGCTGCGCACCGAGCTGTCGGATATCGAGGTTCGCTGGCAGGATCACCTGCTCGCGGTGCTGCACGCAAAGAGCCGCCTGGAGCAGGCCGAGCGTGCCAAGGCGGGCCTCGCTGCCGAGAGGACGGCTACGCTCACCAAGTCCATCGCCGAGGTGAAGCAGTCCATCGGCGACGTGCAGATCTCGGTGATGGCCTCTGCCGACATGCTCCCGGGCGTGCTGGACAAGGCCAAGCGGCTGGTGGCCATGACGTTTGGCAGCAAGCCGCCGAGCCACTCGATCGTCCGGCAGACGAAGGACGGCCCGAAGATGGTGCCCGCCACCGACACGTCGGTGCTGATGCCGGGCGACGTGCTGAAGGTCGGCGAAGACGAGGATGCGATCCTGCCAGAACAGCCGGTGGCGAATCTTTTGAAGCAAGGTTTCTAGAGCTTTCCCTTTTTCAGGTCGGATGGGGACGCGTCCCCATCCGAGGCCTGTCGCCGCCTGTCCACCAGCGGCGAATGGGTCACGAAGGGCACCACGCCCTCACGGCCGGATATTGCCCGAAGCCAGCCGTGTCCGAGACGCAAGACCAACGCTGCCGTGCCGCTCGGGCCGGCCAGTTTGAGACCGTGGTGGACATTCATTCCCGGAATGATCGCGAAACGATCACGTCGTTAATCTCGGAGGTTGAGTTATGTCCGGCACGGTCGGAAGCGTCACGCTCGATGGGGCTCTCTCGGATTGGACCCCGAGCGATCGGATCGACACCGGTAATGCGGTTGCGGACTACGAAGTCTACGGGAAGGTCGAGGCCGACAGCTACGTGTTCGCGATCAAGGCGTCCGCCGTCGACCAGAACGGTGACGCCATCACGATCGGCAACAACACCACCATCTGGCTCAACACCGATCAGGACAGCAGCACCGGCTATCAGATCTGGGGCAGCGCCGGCGGCGTTGAGTACAAGGTGGAACTCAGCGGGAGCACGCTGACGCTCTATTCGGTCGCCGCCGACGCATCAGGCAATGAGGTGGCCACCCTCATCCAGACTCTCGATTTCGGTCTGAGCGGCGACGGCACCACCATCGAGTTCGCAGTGCCCAAGACTGCGATCGGCAGCCCCGCCGCCCTCAATGCGCTGATCGACGTCAACAACGCGACGTTTCTACCGGGAAGCTACAACAACTCCTTCACCATCGTCGACACCGCCGACCTGCCGGTGGACGCCGGCACGACCACCAAGGTCGCGATCGTCTATTCGGAGACGACGGCGGCGAACTATTTCGGGTTGACCGGCGACGCTGCCGAGACGGCCTACACCCAGCTCTTCCTTGCCGCCCAGAACCAGGCGGCGATGGCCGGCATCCCCTTCGACGTGATCACCGAGGCCGACCTCAAGGACCTGTCGAAGCTGGTGAATTACGACGCCATTGTGTTCCCGTCGTTCGAGAACGTGAATTCGGCCGACGTCACGGCGATCACCAACACGCTGACGCTGCTGGCCGAGAATTACGACGTCAGCCTGATCGCCGCCGGCAACTTCATGACCAATGACGAGACCGGCGCGGCGCTACCCGATGCCTATGCGCGCATGGCGCAATTCTTCGATCTCGCGCCGGAGGCCTTCGGCTTCACGGGCACGACCGAGGTGACGGTCAGTTCGGCCGGCACCGGCTTCGACGGCGTCGGCGGCTACACCGCCGGTGAGGTGATCAACACCTATGCCAACAGCGCCGGCGTCGGCTGGCAGGCCTTCACGGATGCCACGCCGGGAACGACGACGCACTCCGTGATCGCCACGCAGACGGTGACGGGAACGGGCGCCGGAACCTATGACGCCATCGTCACCAGCACGGTCAATGGCGACCGCAACGTCCACTTCTCGACGACGGCGCTGCTCGGCGACAACAACCAGCTGTCGCAGGCGATCCAATACGCGGTCGAAGGGGCAAGCGGTCCCACCGTCGGGCTGCAGCTCACCCGCCAGGACTCGATCTTCGCCTCGCGGACCGACATGGACCAGTCGCAGTTCGCCGCTCAGGTGAACCCGACCGACGGCAGCGCCGGCATCTACGACAAGCTGATTCCCATCGTCGAGTCGTGGAAGGCCGCGTACAATTTCGTCAGTTCGTACTACATCAACATCGGCGACAATCAGGGGGAGAGTGGATACACGGATTGGACCATCTCGCTGCCCTACTACCAGCAGCTTCTGGCGCTGGGCGGCGAGATCGGCAGCCACTCGCTCACCCATCTCTTGAATCTCGATCCCGCCGAGGACACCCGAATCCTGACCGACGGCACGGGGCCCGGCACCTTCGAGTATGAGTTCGGCCAGTCGCGCGACGCCATCCTGCAGCACCTGACGACGCTCACCAGCATTGGTGCGGCGGTTCCGGGCGCGACCGAGTACGCCAGTACCGCCGAGCAGATCCTGCAGTACTACAGCTATCTGTCGGGCGGCTATTCGAGTAACGGCGCCGGCTATCCCGGTGCGTTCGGCTATCTGTCGGCCGCCGACGCCGAGGCGGGCAAGGTCTATCTCGCCCCGAACATGAAGTTCGACTTCACGCTCGTCGGATATCAACACTACACGCCCGAGGCCGCGCTCGCCGAGTGGATGAGCGAGTTCAACAGCCTGACCAGCCACGCCGAGGCGGCGGTCATCGTCTGGCCCTGGCACGACTATGGCCCGACGAACTGGGAGAATGGCGGCTACACCGAAGAGATGTTCACCCAGTTCATCGAGTACGTCTACAATTCCGGGGCGGAGTTCGTGACGCTCGCCGATCTGGCGAATCGCATCAAGACGTTCGAGCAGTCGAGCATTGCCTACTCGGTGTCGGGGGATACGATCACCGCGACCGTGACCTCCGCCGACGCTGGCAAGTTCGCGCTGGACCTCGACAATCTCAGCGGCAAGGTGATCGCGAGCGTCACCGGCTGGTACGCCTACGACAGTGACAGCGTGTTCACGCCGACGCTCGGCGGTGCCACGGCCACCTACACCATCAATCTCGGCACCGCCGCCGCCGACGTGACCCACATCACCGCGCTGCCGATGCGCGCGGACCTGGCCTCCGTCGTCGGCGACGGCGTCAACCTGTCCTTCTCGCTGGTCGGCGAGGGCAAGCTGACGGTCGATCTCGGCGGCACGGCGGGCCGGACGCTGAGCGTCAGCGGCGCGACGGTGGTGAGCCAGACCGGCGATATCCTGGTTCTGGATGTCGGCGCCAACGGCACGCACACGGTGAACATCATCCAGGATGCCGCGCCCACCATTACCTCGCTTGGCGGCGGCGACACCGGTGCGGCCAGCATTGCCGAGAACGGTACGGTGGTTGCGGCGCTCGTCGCGACCGACGCCGACCTGGGGCTGGCGCTGAACCCGCAGACGCTGACCTTCTCGATCGTCGGCGGCGAGGATGCAGGCCTGTTCGCCATCGACAACGGCAATCTGGTGTTCAAGAGCGCGCCCGACTACGAGGCGCTACCGGCGGATGCCGGCTTGACGCCCGGCTATCAGGTCACTGTCCAGGTGTCGGATGGCAAGGGCTTCGTCGACACGCAGGCCATCACGGTGAACGTGACCGACGTCAACGACGTGGCGCCGACCATCACCACGGCGGCGACACAGTCGGTGGCTGAGAACACGACCATTGTCGCGGCGCTGACCTCGACCGATATCGACACCGTCGGCACCAACCCGGCGACCTTCTCGATCACCGGCGGCGCCGACGCGGCGCTGTTCGAGATCGTTGGCGGCAATCTGGTGTTCAGGACGGCGCCGGACTACGAGACCGGCCCGCACAGCTATGAGGTGCAGCTCACGGCAACCGACGGCACGAACACCACCGTCCAGACGATCAGCGTCGCGGTGACCGACGTCAACGAGGCGCCGGTGATCACCATGGCGGCGACTCAGTCGGTGGCCGAGAACACGAGCGTCGTCGCGGCGCTTGCCGCCACCGATCCCGACCAGGGGCAGACGCTCACCTTCGCGCTCGCCGGTGGCGAGGACGCCGACCTGTTCGACATTCTCGACGGCAATCTGGTGTTCAAGGCGGCGCCGAACTTCGAGGCGCTGCCGGCGGCCGGCATCACGCCCGGCTATCAGGTCACCGTGCAGGTGTCGGACGGCCAGGGCGGCACCGACACCCAGGACATCACGGTGAACGTCACCGACGTCAACGAGGCGCCGACCCTCACCATGGCGGAAACTCAGTCGGTGGCCGAGAACACGACCGTCGTTGCGGCACTCGCTGCGACCGATCCCGACCAGGGGCAGACGCTCACCTTCGCGCTCGCCGGTGGCGAAGATGCCGACCTGTTCGACATTCTCGACGGCAATCTGGTGTTCAAGTCCGCGCCCAACTTCGAGGCGCTGCCGGCGGCCGGCACGACGCCGGGCTATCAGGTGGCGGTGCAGGTGTCCGATGGTCAGGGCGGCACCGACACGCGCACCATCACGGTGAACGTCACCGACGTCAACGAGGCGCCGACCCTCACCATGGCGGAAACGCAGTCGGTGGCCGAGAACACGAGCGTCGTCGCGGCGCTTGCCGCGACCGATCCCGACCTGGGGCAGACGCTCACCTTCGCGATCGCCGGTGGCGAGGACGCCGACCTGTTCGACATCGTCGACGGCAACCTGGCGTTCAAGACGGCGCCGAACTACGAGGCGCTGCCGGGTGCCGGCACGGCGCCCGGCTATCAGGTCACCGTGCAGGTGTCCGATGGTCAGGGCGGCACCGACACGCGCACCATCACGGTGAACGTCACCGACGTCAACGAGGCGCCGACCCTCACCATGGCGGAAACGCAGTCGGTGGCCGAGAACACGAGCGTCGTCGCGGCGCTTGCCGCGACCGATCCCGACCAGGGGCAGACGCTCACCTTCGCGATCGCCGGTGGCGAGGACGCCGACCTGTTCGACATCGTCGACGGCAACCTGGCGTTCAAGACGGCGCCGAACTACGAGGCGCTGCCGGGTGCCGGCACGGCGCCCGGCTATCAGGTCACCGTGCAGGTGTCCGATGGTCAGGGCGGCACCGACACGCGCACCATCACGGTGGACGTGACCGACGTCAACGAAGCGCCGGTCATCACCATGGCGGAAACGCAGTCGGTGGCCGAGAACACGAGCGTCGTCGCGGCGCTTGCCGCCACCGATCCCGACCAGGGGCAGACGCTAAGCTTCTCGATCGCCGGTGGCGAGGACGCCGACCTGTTCGACATCGTCGACGGCAATCTGGTGTTCAAGGCGGCGCCGAACTTCGAGGCGCTGCCGGCGGCCGGCACGACGCCCGGCTATCAGGTCACCGTGCAGGTGTCGGACGGCCAGGGCGGCACCGACACGCAGGACATCACGGTAGGCGTGACCGACCTCAACGACGTGGCGCCGACCATCACCACGGCGGCGGCGCAGTCGGTGGCCGAGAACACGACCTTCGTCGCGGCGCTCGCGTCGACCGATCCCGACACCGTGGGCACCAATCCCGCGACATTGTCGATCACCGGCGGCACCGACGCCGACCTGTTCCAGATCGTCGGCGGCAACCTGGTGTTCAAGACGGCACCGAACTACGAGACCGATCCGCACAGCTACGAGGTGCAGGTCACGGCGGATGACGGCGTGAACACCACGTCGCAGACGATCACCGTCGCTCTCACCGACGTCAACGAGCTGCCGACCCTCACCACGGCGGCGGCTCAGTCGGTGGCCGAGAACACGACCGTCGTTGCGGCACTCGCTGCGACCGATCCCGACCAGGGGCAGACGCTCACCTTCGCGCTCGCCGGTGGCGAAGATGCCGACCTGTTCCAGATCGTCGACGGCAACCTGGCGTTCAAGTCCGCGCCCAACTTCGAGGCGCTGCCGGGTGCCGGCACGACGCCCGGCTATCAGGTCACCGTGCAGGTGTCGGACGGCCAGGGCGGCACCGACACGCAGGACATCACGGTTGGCGTGACCGACCTCAACGACGTGGCGCCGACCATCACCACGGCGGCGGCGCAGTCGGTGGCCGAGAACAGGACGCTTGTCGCGGCGCTGACCTCGACCGATCCCGACACCGTGGGCACCAATCCCGCGACATTGTCGATCACCGGCGGCGCCGATGCCGACCTGTTCGAGATCGTCGACGGCAAGCTGGCGTTCAAGACGGCGCCGGACTTCGAGATTGATCCGCACAGCTATGTGGTCGAGGTCACGGCGAATGACGGTGTGAACACCACCACCAAGACGATCACCGTCGCCCTCATTGACATTAACGACAACGCACCGGTCATCGGCCCGAACGACCCGTCCGGCGACTTGGTGGTCGACGTGGCCGAGAACTCGACGGTCGTGGCGACGCTGTTGGCGTCCGACGCGGACACGGTCGACGACACGCCGGCAACCTTCTCGATCAATGGCGGCGCCGACGCGGCCCTGTTCGACATCGTCGACGGCAGCTTGGTGTTCAAGACGGCGCCGGACTACGAGACCCCCACCGACGCCGACCATGACAACGTCTATGTCGTCGAGGTGTCCGCCTCGGATGGCGTCAATGCGAGCGTCCGGACGCTCGCGGTCTCGGTGACGAACGTCGTTGGCGTCACGATCAACGGAACGTCGTCGGCCAATGTCATCAATGGCAAGACCCCGGTCGCCGGCCAGCCGATGCCGACGGACGAGGAAGACAAGATCAATGGCGGAAGCGGCAACGACTCGATCTTCGGCCTTGGCGGCGACGATATCCTGAATGGCGGCGCGGGCGCCGACACGATGATCGGCGGCACCGGCAGCGACATCTATATGGTCGACAGCGCCAAGGACGTGGTCGACGAGACCGGCGGCGATGGTACCGACCTGGTGCAGTCCTCGGTGACCTTCAGTCTGGCCGACGCTGTTCACGCCATCGGCGACATCGAGAACCTGACGCTGACCGGCAAGGCGAAGATCAACGGCACCGGCAATGCGCTCGACAACGAGATCACCGGCAACATCGGCAACAACGTGCTGGCCGGCCTCGGCGGCGCCGACCGTCTGGACGGCGGTCTCGGCATCGACACCGCGAGCTATGCGGCCTCGATGGTGGGCGTCAATGTCAGCCTGATGAATGGGACGGCCAGCGGCGGCGACGCCGAGGGCGACACCCTCGTCGGCATCGAATATCTCACCGGCTCGGCGTTCGACGACACGCTGGAAGGCGATGCGGGCAACAACTATCTCGTCGGCGGCCTCGGCACCGACACCGTCTCCTACGCCCATGCCACTGCCGGCGTGACGGTGACGCTTGCGTCGACAAAGTCGCAGAACACGATCGGCGCCGGCCGCGACACGCTCTCCGGCTTCGAGAACGTGACCGGCTCGGAATTCGATGACAAGCTGACGGGCAGCAAGGTTGCCAACGTGCTGACCGGCGGCGGCGGTGCCGACACCCTCAATGGCTGGGTCGGGGCCGACACGATGATCGGCGGCACCGGCAACGACATCTATGTGGTCGACAACGCCGGGGACGTAGTGGACGAGACCGGCGGCGATGGCACCGACCTGGTGCAGTCGTCGGTGGCGTTCAGCCTGTCGGACGGCGCGCATGCCATCGGCGACATCGAGAACCTGACGCTGACCGGCAAGGCGAGCGTCAGCGGCACCGGCAACGCCCTGGCCAACATCATCATCGGCAATGCCGGCGCCAACGTGCTGACCGGCCTTGGCGGCGACGATATCCTGAATGGCGGCGCGGGCGCCGACACGATGATCGGCGGCACCGGCAGCGACATCTATATGGTCGACAGCGCCAAGGACGTGGTCGACGAGACCGGCGGCGATGGTACCGACCTGGTGCAGTCCTCGGTGACCTTCAGTCTGGCCGACGCTGTTCACGCCATCGGCGACATCGAGAACCTGACGCTGACCGGCAAGGCGA
>NZ_VWPL01000019.1 GCF_008630065.1 Blastochloris sulfoviridis | reverse complement strand
GCCCTCATCGCCATCGCCCGAAAGCTCCTGACCATCCTCAACGCCATGATTCGAGACAACAAACCCTGGCGAGACCCAAAAGCCGCATGACAGTTGCTCGCGGGCGCTGTGCGCCCTTGCCCGGGGCGACAGTTCCGGGCCGCGTCATCCCGGGCGAGGCGGGATGCGGAGCATCCGGCCGAGACCCGGGATCGTCTGCAGAACAAGACACCCCTTCCGGAGGACGGCCCCGGGGCGCTGTGCGCCCTTGCCCGGGGCGACAGTTCCGGGCCGCGTCATCCCGGGCGAGGCGGGATGCGGAGCATCCGGCCGAGACCCGGGATCGTCTGCAGAACAAGACACCCCTTCCGGAGGACGGCCCCGGGGCGCTGTGCGCCCTTGCCCGGGGCGACAGTTCCGGGCCGCGTCATCCCGGGCGAGGCGGGATGCGGAGCATCCGGCCGAGACCCGGGATCGTCTGCAGAACAAGACACCCCTTCCGGAGGACGGCCCCGGGGCGCTGTGCGCCCTTGCCCGGGGCGACAGTTCCGGGCCGCGTCATCCCGGGCGAGGCGGGATGCGGAGCATCCGGCCGAGACCCGGGATCGTGTGCAGAACAAGACCCCCCTTTCCGGAGGACGGCCCCGGGTCGCGGGCGCTGTGCGCCCTTGCCCGGGGCGACAACCCGACCTTCACGCCCGGGTCGCGGGCCTTCGGCCCTTGCCCGGGGCGACGGTCTCACCCCACCATCCCGTGTCGCGCGGCAGAAGCCGCCTGCCCGGGGCGACGGAGACCCGGTCAGCCGCCGCGGGCGCGGGTGCGGATCATGAAGGTGTCGTAGGTGTATTCGGCCACCTGCCACCACAGATACTGGTCGGCGCGGGTGGCGACGACGCTGTCATAGATCTTCTTGAAGTCGGGATTGGCGGCCGTCACCTCGGCGTAGACCTCGTTGGCGGCCTTGTAGGCGGCCTCCATCACCGGCTGCGGGAACGGACGGAGCTGCGTGCCGGCCGCCACGAGGCGCTTCAGCGCCCCCGGATTGAGCGAGTCGTAGCGCGAGCCCAGCCAGTCGTTCTGCATGGCCGAGGCGGTGCGCACCACCGCCTGATAGGACTTGGGCAGCTCGTTCCACTTCTCCAGATTGATGAGATTGTGGATCATCGAGGCGCCTTCCCACCAGGCCGGGTAATAGTAGTACTTGGCGACCTTGTAGAGACCGAGCTTCTCGTCGTCATAGGGGCCGACCCACTCGACGGCGTCGATGGTGCCCTTCTCCAGCGAGGGGTAGATGTCGCTGGCCGCGGTCTGCTGCGGCACCACGCCGAGCTTGGAGAGAATCCGCCCGGCGAAGCCGCCGACGCGGAACTTCAGGCCCTGCAGGTCGGCGACGTCGCGGATCTCCTTGCGGTACCAGCCGCCCATCTGGGCGTTGGTGCTGCCGCCGGGGAAACCGATGACGTTGTATTTCTTGAGGAAGTCATTGGCGAGCTCATTGCCGCCGAGATGGGTGAACCAGGCATCGGCCATGCGCGCATTGAGGCCGAACGGCATGCCGGTGAGCAGCGCAAAGGTCGGATCCTTGCCGAGATAATAGTAGCAGGCGGTGTGGCACATCTCGACGGTGCCGTTGGTGGTGGCATCCAGCGCCTGCAGGCCCGGCACGATCTCGCCGGAGGCGAACACCTGGATCTGGAACTTGTTGTCGGTCATCTCGGCGACCGCCTTGGCGAACACTTCCGAGGACGCGAACAGCGTGTCCAGCGACTTCGGGAAGCTCGAGGCGAGGCGCCATTTGACCTCCGGGGCGGACTGGGCGATCGCCGGGGCGGCAAGCGAAGCCGAGGCGGCGGCTCCAATCCCGGCGGATTTCACGAATTGGCGGCGGTCCATCTTCTCGTTTCTCCTCACTCAGGGCGCCTCGTTGTCCGGTTTCCGGCATCCCGAAGGGATCGTCCGGAAACCGCATCGACCGGCCTGTGCCGGCGTTGCGGACGAATCGGCGACATGCGGACTCCGGCCACGCCGGCCGGACCTCCCATCATTATGGATATCTCTGTCCCTTCGCGCCGGACCGGCCGGCGCGAAACGTGCTCCCAAGCCCCACCCAAGCCCCGGGCGCACTCTATCCCATGTTCGGCAAAATGGAATCGCTCGCGCGCCCGCGGCAGCGGGCCCGGCCACCCGCCATATCCCCTTGCGGCAATTCGGTTTTTCCCGGCCGGCGCGCCTTGGCTGGAAGGATCATACGGTTTCCGGCCCACAGGGCCTTCGAGCCGTATTCCGATCGCCGAAAATCCCGTTTCCGAACAAGGGTTTTCGGCGAGACCGTTTCCGGCATCCCGAAGGGATCGACCGGAAACCGTATCACGCCTCGATCACGATGCGCGGCGCCGGCTGCCCCACCGCGCCGGCGGAGAGCTGGCCCCACACCTGCTCGGCGATGGCGCGGTAGATGCCCGCGTGCGGCCCCTGCGGCTCGGACGCCATCAGCGGGCGGCCGGAATCGGAGGTCTCGCGGATGGCCATGTGCAGCGGCACCTCGCCGAGGAACGGCACGTCGAGCCGCCCGGCCTCCGCCCGCGCGCCGCCATGGCCGAAGATGTCCGAGCGGGTGCCGCAGTTCGGGCACAGGAAATAGCTCATGTTCTCGACGATGCCGAGGCAGGGCACGTCGACCCGCTTGAACATCGCGATGCCGCGCCGGGCGTCGATCAGCGCCAGATCCTGCGGCGTCGAGACGATCACCGCGCCGGCCAGCGGCACCTGCTGGGCGATGGTGAGCTGGGCGTCGCCCGTCCCCGGCGGCATGTCCACCACCAGCACGTCGAGCGTGCCCCACTCGACCTCGCGCAGCATCTGGGTGATGGCGCTCATCACCATCGGGCCGCGCCAGATCATCGGCGTGTCCTCCTCGACGAGGAAGCCGATCGACATCACCTTGAGCCCGAAGCCGTCGAGCGGACGCAGCATGCGGCCGCTCGCCATGTCCGGCCGGCCATGGATGCCGAGCAGCTTGGGCATCGACGGACCGTAGATGTCGGCATCGAGCACGCCGACCTTGAGCCCGAGGCTCTGCAGGCCGAGCGCCAGATTGGCCGCGGTGGTCGACTTGCCGACGCCGCCCTTGCCGGAGGCAACGGCGATGATGTGGGAGACGTTGGGGATGCCCTGGCTGCGGATGCCGGGGGCCGCCGCCGGCCGGGGCGCGGGCGCGCTGGCCGCCCGCTCGTGGCCGGGGGCGCGCTCGGCGGTCAGCGCCACGAAGGCGTCGGCGACGCCTGGCACCGCCTTGGCCGCGACCTCGGCAGCCTGGCGCACCAGCTCCCACGCCTTGACCTGCGGGGCGGCGACGGTGAGGGAGAAGGCGACCTTGCCGTCCGTGACGACGATGTCAGACAGCACGCCCGCTTCGGTCAGCGGGCGTCCGTCCGGGGTGCGGATGGCAGCGAGCGCAGCGCGCACCCGATCGGCGGCGACAGACATGGGGTCCTCCTGATGCGAAATGCAAAACGCCGGCCGCGGTGACCGGCTTTCGTGTGACGTGGTCTTAAACGACGGAAGCCGGGGACGCGCGCAGACAAGATTGCGCACCCCGATCGCGTTCAATCGCGCTTCAGATAATGCCAGCCGAGATAGCCGCCGATGCCGAGCGCGATCAGCGCCATGATGACGTTCTGGACGTCCTCGCTCAGGGTCACGGATCGTCGCATCTCGCCATAGCGCTCGGCCATGTCGGGATTCGTCGTGAACAGGATGGCGGATATGATGATCGTCGCGGCCACCAAGCCGATCAGAAGATAGCCCTGTCTCATGACCGCAAGATGGTGCGTCCCGCGCCGTCCGTAAAGGGGCCGGGCGGGTTCATGCGAAATCCGGCCGATCAAGCCGGGGCTTCGCCGCCCGGTCTCCGAAAATCTCCTTTTTGAACAAGGATTTCCGGCAAGGCCCCGTCCGGCTTCCGGAGGGGATCGACCCGAGACCGCATCAATGCGGCCGGTGCGGATGGGCCCGCCGCCACTCCGACGGCCGCACGAACTGCCCCGCCCATAGGCCGCGGCCGTTGACGCGGGCGCGCACTTCCTCGACGAAATAGCCGCTCTCGGCGACCGCCAGCCCGTCCAGCGCCATCTGCCGGGCAAGGTCGGCGCCGCCGGCCTCGCACTCCGATACCGCCCGGCGATAACGGTCGGTGTCGCGCACCTTGCAGCGAACCAGGCGATACTCGGCCAGATCGGCCAGCCGGCGGCGGGCGGCCTCGCCGCAGGGCCAGGACCGGCCGTCGCGCTCGCAGGTCTGCGATCGTTCGGGCGCGTCGATGCCGTAGAGGCGAATCTCGGCATTGCCGATGCGCAGGCTGTCGCCGTCGACCACGCGGGCGACGCCGGACACCTCCTGCTCGCCGGACCAGATGGGTGCACGGCCCTGCGTGCCCAGCCAGGCCAAGCCGAGCGCGAGAACGAGCGCGCCGGCGATATCGAGCGGCAGCGGCCAGCGGCGGGTGAATCGGAGAGCCATGCGCCGAGATTACCGCCCCCCGCGTTAACGTCCCCTCGCGCCGTGTTGCGGCGAAGGCGACGGCGTTAACCATATCCATCAGGGCCGCCTTAACCATCTTCGTTCAGTCTCGCTTCATGCGCGAGGTGGGGAAGTCGCGGTGACGGCGACCGGTTCGGAGCGGCGCGAGATGGACGATGCCGTGCGCGCCGCGAACGAACGGCGGCGCGCCACGGCGCGGCGCGTGCGCGAGGCCCGCGACCGGCTGACCTCGACCACCGGCACCCGCCCGGCCTTCGACCTGGAGCTGACGCGGCTGTTCGCCAAGAGCCGGCTGACGGCGGCGCTGCCGATGCTGCTGCTGATCGTGGTGGTCGGCCTGTCCTCGGCGATGTGGAGCGGGCCGCTCGCGGCCGCCGCGTGGACGGCCCTGGTGCTGGCGATCCACGGCATCACCATCCTCGTCTGCCGCAGGTTCGTCGATTCGGATGCCGGCCCGGCTCGCGTGCGGCGCACCCGTATGCTGCTGAGCGGGCTCGACTTTCTGCTCGCCGTGTCCTGGGCGCTGCCGGTCGCGCAGCTTCAGGGCAGCGACATGCCGGGCGCCGGCGAGTTCATCCTGTTCGCCATGCTGCTGTTCGCCACCGTGCTGAACATGCTCTCGGCCGGACTGCCGAGCGCGGCGATCGCCGGCACGCTGCCGGTGACCGTGGCGCTGGTGACGATCTACGCCACCTCGGGCCGGCCGCAGGACTATGTGCTGGCGGCCATCGCCGCGGCCGGCCAGATCTACTATTACGCGCTGGCGCGCCACCTGCACGCCAACGCCCTGGCGATGCTGGAGGCGCGGGCCGAAAAGGAGGCGCTGATCGGCGAGCTGGAACAGGCCAAGGCGCGCTCCGACGAGGCGGCGCGGCGCGCCGAGGCGGCCAACGTCTCCAAGTCGCGCTTCCTGGCGCAGATGAGCCACGAGCTCAGGACGCCGCTCAACGCCATTCTGGGCTTCTCGGAGGTGATGAAGACCGAGGTGCTGGGCCCGCACAAGGTGGCGACCTACAAGGAATATTCCGCCGACATCCACGCCTCCGGCCAGCACCTGCTCACCTTGATCAACGAGATCCTCGACCTGTCGCGCATCGAGGCCGGGCGCTACCAGCTCAACGAGGAATCGGTGCCGCTGGTGGCGGTGGCCGAGGATTGCGTGCGGCTCCTGTCGATGCGGGCGAAAACGCGCGGCATCCGCATCACCGAGCTCTACGAGACCGACCTGCCGGCGCTGTGGGCCGACGAGCGCGCGCTGCGCCAGATCACCCTCAATCTCTTGTCCAACGCCATCAAGTTCACGCCGCAGGGCGGCGAGATCTGCCTCAAGGTCGGCTGGACGGCCTCGGGCGGGCAGTACCTCACCGTCAAGGACAACGGCCCCGGAATCCCTGAGAACGAGCTGCCGGTGGTGCTGTCGTCGTTCGGCCAGGGCTCGAACGCGATCAAGAGCGCCGAACAGGGGGCGGGCCTCGGCCTGCCGATCGTCCAGAGCCTGGTCGACCTGCACGGCGGCACGTTCACGCTCGCCTCCAAGGTGCGCGAGGGCACCGAGGTGATCGTCACCTTCCCGGCCAGCCGGGTGATGTCGGCGCTGCCGCCGGTGGACGAGCCGGTGCCGCTGGTGCCGCCGGTCGAGCACAAGCCCGCCGACACCCGCACCAATCCGGCCAAGATGTTCGGGCTGTTCTGACCCGCGCGCCGTCATCACGTCGTCCCGGACGGCGCGGATGCGGAGCAGCCAGCGCCGAGCCGGGACCGTTATCAGACAGAGGCGCCCTTTCTTGAAGACGATCCCGGATGCTCGCTCGCGCTTGCTCCGGGATGACGCGCGAGGAGAGGTCGTCGTCCCGGGCAAGGGCCGAAGGCCCGCGGGACCGTTATCAGGACGAGGTGGCATATCCGGAAAGCGATCCCGGGTCGCGCGGCTGACGCCGCTTGCCCGGGATGACGCGGACAACGCCGGCTCTCGGCTTTGCCTCGGCCGGGAATGACGGCGCCGCTCAGTCCGAGCCGGGGATGGCGGTGGGCATCCGGCCGCCGGGCATCGACTCGTCGATCGACTGCGGATCGATCGGCCGCAGGGACGGCAGCGCGCTCTGGCGGATCGCGCCGGTCGGCATCGCATCCGGCCGGCCGGCCGCCGCGCTGCCGCCGAGGACGGGGCTCCGGCTGAGGTCGGCGCTCTTGTTGATGTCAGGGTTCTTGTTGAGGTCAAGATTCTTGCGAACGATCAGGTCGGCCGGCGACGGCCCGGTCGGCAGCACGCCGGGCTTGCAGATGTCGCGCGACTTGCGCCGGGCCAGATCGACATGGATGTGGTCGTAGTGGAAGATGTTGGAGCCGGGGCCGAGCACGGTGGTGAAGCGCTTGCAGGCGGCGCCGGCCACCTCGCGCAGGAACCCCTTCTCCTCCGGCGTGCCGCGACTCCAGTGGTCGCGCACCGAGATCACCCGCTCGTCGGCCAGCCTGAACGAGCCGATGTCGAGCGCATTGCCGAAGGCGTGCTCGGAAATCTTGGCGCCCGCCTGCCCGTTCTGGCCGCGGCAGGAATAGGACGACATCTGCCGGATCTCGACCACCGGCTGGCCGAACCAGCGCATCGCCGCGGGCTGGATGCTCTCCGACACCCACGCCTGCAATTGCGGGATGATCGGGCAGGCCAGGGTCGCCTGCGGCTTCACCGCGATGAAGCCGTCGGCGAAGGCCGATACCTTGAACGGCCGGGTCATGCCGCAGGCCCCTTCCCCGTCGATCTCCGAGACCGGCCGCACATGGTCGCTCGGCTTGACCAGCCCTTCGGAGAGGCAGGCGACCTCGGCTTGCGTGCGCCAGGGCTCGCGCTGCTCGAACATGCGCAGCCCGCAGCCGGCGACGACGCTGGCGACGACGGCCGCCACCACGATGCGGGGAATGACTCGCGACATGGCGCGGAGAATGCCGACGATTCCGTTGACGAATCCTCAACCACCGCCGCAAGGCCAAGCTGCCAGGGACACCTATCGTGACCTGAGTCAAAGAATGGCGTCGATTCCCTTCTTGCTGGCCAAGGACAGCAGCTTCAGCGACGGTCCGCTGGGCTTCTTCTCGCCGCGCTCCCACTTGCTGACCAGCGATGAGGTGACATTGAGAGCCAGAGCAAAGGTCGCCTGACTCATATTGGCCACCTCTCGGATCGCCCGGATGTCGCTCGGCGTCAGGTCGTCGACCGGAGTCAGGCAGGCCACGTCGAAGTTCCGCATCGTCTCCTTATCGACCGCGCCGACGCGCTCGAGTCCGGCCATCGCCTGATGAATGGAGCGCAGCGGCCGGCTGCGATATTTTGCCCCACTATTCATTGTTCAACTCGATCCATTCTCCGGCGGCCACCAGGGCGGCGATCTTGTCCTTGGGCAGAGCCGCAATGATCTTCGCCGCTTCGCGAAACGTGCTCTCCTCCGCTGGGCTCAGCGACGATTTCTCGTTCTTCCCGAAGAGATGCACAAAGACTGCCAGATCATTCTTCCGGAAGACCGCAATCGCCCGGAACCCTCGCGACCGGCCGGATCGGGTGCGTGCAACACGCTGCTTGATCAGAAACTTCCCGAGTTCCGCATCGATCAGCCCCGCCTCGGCGCGAGAAACCGCCTCGAACAACGCCGTGTCTGGTACATCATTTCGACTTGCGTCCTTAGCGAATTCCTTCGTCTTGAAAGTCCGCATTGAAATCCTCTGAAGTATAATTCATTCGAAATGAGACCTGAAAACCTAGACCGGCCCAAACGGACCGCGCTGTTTTTGTAGCACCAAGTGCCATAGCAGTCAACGGCAGCATGACGGGTTCTCACCCGGCCTCGTCACCACGCCAGGATGGAATATGTCTCTCTCCTCGTCGCGTTGCCGTCCGCGACATGGCCACCGGCCTTCACCGATCGTTCATAATTCGTTTGTGCGTTGCAAAAAAGAAACAGTGGCTGATCCCAGCGACTTGCCGAATCACCCCGTCACAATGATGGTATTATTGTAATGTCGCGCGCGGCGCTGCAGCGATGAATTCGTTTCGGCGGCCCGGCCGTTCCTGTTAGCTTTTCTCCATATGAGCAACGGGAGGTGCCTAGTGGACATCGCCTACAAGCTGAACGTCCTGGCTGCGGGAGTGGCCTTCGCCTTCATCGGCGCCATTCTTCTGCGCATGATCTGATGCTTGTGTCGTGTCGCGCGGTTCCGCGGCAAACTGGACAAATCCGACCTCGAACTCCAACCCAATGAATCTCGACCACGGCCGGGGTCTCCTGCCCCGGCCGATGCGTTTTGGGAGCCTGCCGGCTGGCCTCATACCAACGGCCCCAAACGCTGACGCGTGGGGCCGTTGACTCTCGCGGATTTTCTTTTGGTAAATCAAAGATTTCGCGAAAATCCGCGACCGGAACCAACGGTCCGCTTTCGCGGCCGTTGGTATCACTCCGCCGCGGCGCGGCGCAGGCCGGGCTGATAGGCGAGCACCGGCGCCAGCCAGCGCTCGGCCTCCTCCACGCTCCAGCCCTTGCGGCGGGCGTAATCTTCCACCTGATCGCGCTCGATCCTGGCGACGCCGAAATAATGCGCCTCCGGATGGGCCAGATAGAGCCCGCACACCGAGGCCGCCGGCGACATGGCGAAGCTCTCGGTCAGCGTCACGCCGATCCGCTCGGCGCCAAGAAGCTCGAACAGCGTCGCCTTCTCGGTGTGGTCGGGCTGGGCCGGATAGCCCGGCGCCGGGCGGATGCCGCGATAGCGCTCGGCGACGATATCCTCAGGGCTGAGCGCCTCGTCGGCCGCATAGCCCCACAGTTCGCGGCGCACGCGCAGGTGCAGGTGCTCGGCGAAGGCCTCGGCCAGCCGGTCGGCCAGCGCCTTGAGCATGATCGACGAATAGTCGTCGTGTGCGGCCTTGAAGGCGTTGCTGCGCGCCTCCTCGCCCAGGCCCGCCGTGACCACGAAGCCGCCGACATAGTCGGGCAGGCCGCTCTCCAGCGGCGCCACGAAATCGGCGAGCGCGGTGTGGGCGCGCGTCTCGTCGCGGCGGGCGATTTGCTGGCGCAGCGTGTGCAGCGTGGCGAGCGGCAGGTAGCGCGTGTCGTCGCGGAACAGCATGATGTCGTCGTCGATGCGGTTGGCCGGCCAGAAGCCGACCACCGCCTTCGTGGTGAGCCATTTCTCGGCGACGATGGTCGCCAGCATGGCTTTCGCGTCGGAGAACAGCGCGCGCGCCGCCGGCCCGACCTTCGCGTCGTCGAGGATCGCCGGATAGCGGCCCTTGAGATCCCAGGCGTGGAAGAACGGCGTCCAGTCGATGACCGGCACCAGCGCCGCGATATCGTAGTCCTCGAACACCCGCGTGCCGAGGAAGCCCGGCCGCGGCGGCGCGTAGCCCGCGAAATCCGGCCGGAACGGCGTCGCCCGCGCCGCATCGATCGGCAGGCGCTCGTTGCGCATGGTGCCGCGCGCGTGCGCCTCGGCGATCTTGGCGTATTCCGACTTCAGGTCGGCGATATAGCTGCCGCGCGTCTGCGGATTGAGCAGGGAGGCGGCGACGCCAACGGCGCGGCTGGCGTCGGTGACGTAGACCGCCTGGCTCTTCTCGTATTGCGGGGCGATCTTCACCGCGGTGTGGACGCGGCTGGTCGTGGCGCCGCCGATCATCAGCGGCACCTCGAAGCCCTGGCGCTCCATCTCGGTGGCCACCGTCACCATCTCGTCGAGCGAAGGCGTGATGAGGCCGGACAGGCCGATGATGTCGGCCTTCATCTCGCGCGCGGCGTCGAGGATCTTCTGCGCCGGCACCATCACGCCGAGGTCGACCACCTCGAAATTGTTGCACTGGAGCACGACGCCGACGATGTTCTTGCCGATGTCGTGCACGTCGCCCTTCACCGTGGCGAGCACGATCTTTCCGGCGGAGGCGCCCTCCGTGCTGCCGCCCTCGGCCCTCTCGCGATCCATGAACGGCATGAGATAGGCCACCGCCTGCTTCATCACGCGCGCGGACTTCACCACCTGCGGCAGGAACATCTTGCCGGCGCCGAACAGATCGCCGACCACGCCCATGCCGGCCATCAAGGGGCCTTCGATGACGTGCAGCGGCCGCGCGGCCGCAGCACGCGCCTCCTCGGTGTCGGCCTCGATGAACTCGGTGATGCCGTGGACCAGCGCATGCTCCAGCCGCTTCTCGACCGGCTGCTGGCGCCACGACAGGTCGGCCTCCTTGACGGCTGCGCCACCCGTGCCCCTGAAGCGCTCGGCCAGCGCGACCAGCCGCTCGGTCGCCTCCGGGTTGCGGTTCAGCACCACGTCCTCGCAGGCCTCGCGCAGCTCGGCCGGCAGGTCGTCATAGACCGCGAGCTGGCCGGCATTGACGATTCCTAAGTCCATGCCAACCCTGATGGCATGATAGAGGAACACCGCGTGCATCGCCTCGCGCACCGGCTCGTTGCCGCGGAACGAGAACGACAGGTTCGACACGCCGCCCGAGACGTGGGCGTGCTTGAGGTTCTTCCGGATCCAGGCCGTCGCCTCGATGAAATCGACGCCGTAATTGGCGTGCTCCTCGATGCCGGTGGCCACCGCGAACACGTTGGGGTCGAAGATGATGTCCTCGGGCGGGAAGCCGTGGGCGGTGAGGAGATCGTAGGCGCGCTGGCAGATGCCGATCTTGCGCTCAAAGGTGTCGGCCTGGCCGGTCTCGTCGAACGCCATCACCACGGCCGCGGCGCCGTAGCGGCGCAGCGTCTCGGCGCGCTTCAGGAGCTCGGCCTCGCCCTCCTTCAGCGAGATCGAGTTGACGATCGGCTTGCCCTGCACGCATTTCAGCCCGGCCTCGATCACCGTCCACTTGGACGAATCGATCATCACCGGCACCTTGGCGATGTCCGGCTCCGAGGCGACGAGGTGCAGAAACGTCACCATCGCCGCCTCGGAATCGAGCAGGCCCTCGTCCATGTTGACGTCGATCACCTGGGCGCCACTCTCCACCTGATCGCGCGCCACCGCGAGCGCGGTGGCGTAGTCGCCCTCCTTGATGAGGCGGCGGAAGCGTGCCGAGCCGGTGACGTTGGTGCGCTCGCCGACATTGACGAACGGGATCTCGGGCGTGAGCGTGAACGGCTCAAGCCCGGCAAGACGCAGCAGCGGCGCGATCTCGGGCACGGCGCGCGGCGGCTTGCCGGAAACCGCCTTCGCGATTGCCGCGATATGGTCGGGCGTGGTGCCGCAGCAGCCGCCGACGATGTTGACGAGGCCGGACTCGGCGAACTCGCCGACCAGCGCGGCCATCGCCTGCGGGCTCTCGTCATAGAGGCCGAACGCGTTGGGCAGGCCGGCATTGGGATAGGCGCACACCAGCGTATCGGCGATGCGGCCGAGCTCGGCGATGTGGGCGCGCATCTCCTTGGCGCCCAGCGCGCAGTTGAGCCCGATCGAGAACGGCCGGGCGTGGCGCAGCGAATACCAGAAGGCGGTCGGCGTCTGGCCGGAGAGCGTGCGGCCCGACAGATCGGTGATGGTGCCGGAGATCATCACCGGCACGTCGCGGCCGCGCTCGGCCAGCACCTCCTCGATCGCAAACACCGCGGCCTTGGCGTTGAGCGTATCGAAGATGGTCTCGACCAGCAGCAGATCGGCGCCGCCGTCGAGGAGGCCGAACACCTGCTCGGCGTAAGCCGTGCGCAGATCGTCGAAGGTCACGGCGCGGAAGCCGGGATTGTTGACGTCGGGCGAGATCGAGGCGGTGCGGTTGGTCGGCCCCAGCGCACCGGCGACGAAACGCGGCCGGCCGTCCTCGGCCTCGGCGGCGTCGGCCGCCTCGCGGGCGAGGCGGGCGCCCTCGCGGTTCAGCTCATAGGCCAGCGACTCCATGCCGTAGTCGGCCTGGGCGATGGTGGTGGAGGAAAACGTGTTGGTCTCGGCGATGTCGGCGCCGGCGCGAAAATAGGCAAGGTGCACCGCGCGCACGTCGTCGGGGCGCGTCAGATTGAGCAGGTCGTTGTTGCCCTTCAGATCCTGCGGCCAGTCCTTGAAGCGCTCGGCGCGGAAGTCGTCTTCCGTCAGCTTGAGCTGCTGGATCATCGTGCCCATGGCGCCGTCGAGCACCAGGATGCGTTCGCGCGCCGCCTCGTTGAGGCGGACGCGGGCGAGTGACGGAGCGGCAGAGTCGGGCATGGGCTGAACTCTAGGGAGCCGGCTGGGACAGTGCGAGGGCACCATCCGCAGCGAGCGGGAAGAAGGGATTGAAGGCCACCTCCCAGAGATGGCCGTCGGGATCGGCGAAATAGCCGGAATGGCCGCCCCAGAACACAGTCTGGGCCGGCTTGACGAGCTTCGCTCCGGCCGCGACCGCGCGGGCGAGCACGGCATCGACCTCGGCGGTGGAGCGGCAATTGTGGGCAAGCGTGATGCCGGAAAAGCCGCCGCGCGCGGGCGGCTGCTGCGCATCCTCGGCCAGCGCGTCCCACGGATAGAGCGCCAGCGCGATGCCGCCGAGCTGGTAGAACGCGATGCCCTCGCCCGGCACGTCGGCGCGCACCCAGCCCAGGCCCTGCTCATAGAACGCCTGTGCGCGGGCAAGGTCCGCGACGCCGAGGGTGACGAGGCTGAGGCGCTGCTCCATGGCGGATCCGCTCCCGGTCAGGTGCGCGTTTCGAGCGCGGCGAGGCGGCGCTCGATCTCGGCAAGCCGGTCCTCGACCTCGGCGGCGGCGTAGCGGCCGAGCACGGATTCGCCGAACGCCGCCTGCTTGACGCTGTCGATCCGTTTTTCGAGATCAGCGATCCCTGACTCGACAGACTTGAAGCCCGCGGCCATCTCTGCCCGCATACTCGACATGTCGCCGCGCATCTCGCGCAACAGCGACAGCACCAAATTGTCCGGCTCGGCCATGGCGATCTCCCGAATTCCTGCCCCCATTATATGGGAAGGCTCACGCCGCCGCCTGCGCCGATACCGGCCGCAGGCCCAAAAGGTGGCAGATGGCATAGACCAGATCGGCGCGGTTCATGGTGTAGAAATGGAACTCGGTGACGCCGTGGTCCACCAGATCGAGCACCTGCTCGGCCGCCACCGCCGCGGCGATCAGCTCGCGGGTCCGGGGATCGTTGTCGAGCCCCTCGAAGCGGCGGGCCATCCAGCTTGGCACCTCGGTGCCGCAGCGCTCGGCGAAGCTCTTGGCCTGCTTGAAGTTCATCACCGGCAGGATGCCCGGCACGATGGGAATGTGGAGGCCGCGGGCGGCAACACGGTCGCGGTAGCGCAGGAAGTGGGCGTTGTCGAAGAAGAACTGGCTGATGGCGCGGCTGGCGCCGGCCTCCACCTTGGCCTTGAGCACGTCGAGATCGGCCTCGATCGAGGCGCTCTCGGGGTGCTTCTCGGGATAGGCCGACACCGACACCTCGAAATCGGCAATCCTCTTGATGCCGGCGACGAGATCGGTCGAATGGGCGTAGCCGCCGGGATGCGGCGCGTAGGCGGTGCCGGGGCCGGCGGGCGGGTCGCCGCGCAGCGCCACGATGTGGCGCACGCCGGCCGCCCAATAGGCGCCGATCACCTCGTCGATCTCCTCGCGCGTCGCCGCGACGCAGGTGAGGTGCGCCGCCGGCTTCAGCGCGGTCTCCTCGACGATGCGCTTGACGATGGCGTGGGTGCGCTCGCGCGTCGAGCCGCCGGCGCCATAGGTCACCGACACGAAGGCGGGCCTGAGCGGCGCCAGCCGGGTGATCGAGTCCCAGAGCTGGACGTCCATCTCCGCCGTCTTGGGCGGAAAGAACTCGAACGACACCGAGATGCCGGGGCCGCCCACGAAGCGGGAGGGGCGGCAGGAAGAAAGAGTCATCACGCAACCTCGCGGGTTCGGTCTTCGGCGCGGCCGGCGCGCCGATCGCGCCCGACCCACAACAGAACGGTGAGCTTGTCGCCCTCGCCGCCCGGCGGCTCCAGCGCCCGCTCGGCGATCACGTCGAGGCCGGCCGCCTGCATCCAGCCCGCCACCTCCGAAGGCGCGAAGCCGAGGCGGCGGTGGCCGAACTCGCTGCGCAGGAACTCCTGGGTGTGGGCGGCGAAATCGACCACCAGCAGCCGGCCGCCCGGCGCCACCAGCGAGGCCGCCTGCCGCAGCGCGCCGGCCGGGTCGTCGAGATAGTGCAGCACGCTGTGCACCACCACGAGGTCGAAGGAGGCCGACACGAACGGCGGCGCGAACAAGTCGCCCTGGCGCACCTCGGCGTTGCGGATGCCGGCCTTCTCCAGATTGGCGCGGGCGATGGCCAGCATCGCCGGGCTGGCATCGAGCCCCACGGCATGGCCGACCTTCGGCGCCAGAAGCTGCAGCATGCGGCCGGTGCCGGTGCCGAGATCGAGCAGCGTGCCGGCCGGCTGGGTGCCGGCGGCCTCGACGATCGCCTGTTCCACCGCCTCCTCGGCGACGTGCAGGGAGCGGATGCGGTCCCATTCCGGCGCGAGGCGGGCGAAATGCGCCTGCGCCGCGGCGGCGCGGGCGGCACGCACCTCGGTGAGCCGCACCCGGTCGCGCGCCACCACCGGATCGGCGGGATCGACCAGACCGAGCAGCGCGTCGGCGGCGTCCGCGCCGGGCCCGCGCCCGGCCTTGCGGTAGAACGCCCAGGCGCCCTCGCGGAAGCGCTCGACGAGGCCCGCCTCGGCCAGGAGCTTGAGATGGCGGGAGATGCGCGGCTGCGACTGGCGCAGGATGTCGACCAGCTCGGTCACCGTCAGCTCGGCCTCGGCCAGCAGCAGCAGCAGGCGCAGCCGCGTCGCCTCTCCGGCCGCCTTGAGGCCCTCAAGCGCCTGCTGGAACGAGAGCGGCTCGGCCATCCATCACCTCTAAAGACATAAACATATCTTTATGAGGATCAGGCCGCTGTCAAGGCAGACGGCCGAAATGGGGTCGTCGTCCCGGACAAGGGCCGAAGGCCCGCGATCCGGGACCGTTTGCAGAATACGGACATTTTCCGAAGAACGATCCCGGCTCGGCGCTGCGCGCCGTCCGGGATGACGAAAACCGGGAAGGACGATCCCGGCTCTCGGCTGACGCCTCGGCCGGGATGACGCCACTCAGGTCGTCGTCCCGGACAAGGGCCGAAGGCCCGCGATCCGGGACCGTCTGTAGAATACGGACATTTTCCGAAGAACGATCCCGGCTCGGCGCTGCGCGCCGTCCGGGATGACGAAAACCGGGAAGGACGATCCCGGCTCTCGGCTTCGCCGCGGCCGGGATGACGCCACTCAGGTCGTCGTCCCGGACAAGGGCCGAAGGCCCGCGATCCGGGACCGTTTGCAGGATGGGAGCATTTTCCGGAGAACGATCCCGGCTCGGCGCTGCGCGCCGTCCGGGATGACGAAAACCGGGAAGGACGATCCCGGCTCTCGGTTGACGCTCGGCCGGGATGACGCCACTCGGGTCGTCGTCCCGGACAAGGGCCGAAGGCCCGCGATCCGGGACCGTTTGCAGAATACGGACATTTTCCGGAGAACGATCCCGGCTCGGCGCTGCGCGCCGTCCGGGATGACGAAAACCGGGAAGGACGATCCCGGCTCTCGGTTGACGCTCGGCCGGGATGACGCCACTCGGGTCGTCGTCCCGGACAAGGGCCGAAGGCCCGCGATCCGGGACCGTTTGCAGAATACGGACATTTTCCGGAGAACGATCCCGGCTCGGCGCTGCGCGCCGTCCGGGATGACGAAAACCGGGAAGGACGATCCCGGCTCTCGGCTGACGCCTCGGCCGGGATGACGCGGATGGAACTCGTCTCACGATCCCTTGGTGGCGACGCCGGCCGACTCGAACGTCGCCATGTCGCGCCAGCAGGCCAGCGCGCCCTTGACGATGCCGGCGGCGATCGCCGCGCCCGAGCCCTCCCCCAGCCGCATGCCGAGATCGAGCAGCGGCGTCTTGTTCAGGCGGCGCAGCACCTCGACATGGGCCGGCTCGGCCGAGCAGTGGGCGGCGAGGCAGTGGTCGAGCGCATGCGAATCCATCGCGTGCAGCACCGCCGCCGCCGCGGTGGTGACGAAGCCGTCGAGGATCACCGGCACGCGCTGGTGGCGGGCGGCCAGGATGGCGCCGGCGATCGCCGCCACCTCGCGGCCGCCGAGCCGGCGCAGCACCTCCAGCGGGTCGCCGTCGCCGGCCCGGTGCCGGGCTACCGCCTCGCCGATCACCTGCGCCTTGCGCCGCACCCCCTCCTGGTCGAGCCCGGTGCCGGGGCCGACCCAATCCTGCGGCTGGCCGCCATAGAGGGCGTGGTAGATCGCCGCGGCGATGGTGGTGTTGCCGATGCCCATCTCGCCGACGCACAACAGGTCGATGCCGCCGGCGATCGCCTCCATGCCATAGGCCATGGTGGCGGCGCAGGCCGGCTCGCTCAGCGCCGCCTCGGACGAGATGTCCGGCGTCGGCTGGTCGATGGCGAGGTCGAACACCTTCAGCCCCAGGCCGTAGGTGGCGCAAAGCTGGTTGATGGCCGCGCCGCCGGCCGAAAAATTGTCGAGCATCTGGCGGTTGACCGAATCCGGGAACGCCGAGATGCCGCGGGCGGTGACGCCATGGCTGGCGGCGAAGATGGCCACCAGCGGCCGCTCGACCATCGGCCGCGTCGAGCCCTGCCAGGCGGCGAGCCACTCGACCAGCGCCTCCAGCCGGCCGAGCGAGCCCGGCGGCTTGGTCAGCTCGGCGTCGCGGGCGCGGATGGCGGCCACCGCCTGCTCGTCCGGGCCCGGCATCTGGGCGACGAGGCGGCGGATGTCGTCGAAGGGAAGGCCGGTGGGCCCGGCGGCTTCGGACGAACGTTCGGACATGGGTCTGGCTCCGGGGCGTGAGGCAGGGCGATCGGGCGGGCGGCGCGGCGGCGGCTCGCGGGGCCCTGCGAAGGGGTGTGGGCAGGCGTTGCGGGCCGGACACGCATCATCGTGACGGCCAATGCGCTGTCCGGCGGCGCGATCGGCGCCAGCGTGGCGCGACCTATAGCGGCCGGCGCGCGGGCTGGGCAATCCAGCCACCGGTTGCGGCAGCCGTCTGCCGGCGCCGCGGGCGAGGCCGGGCGAACGCCCCTTGGTCCGGCGGCGCATCCATTTGCGGGTTTTCCGCCGGCTATTTTCAGGCTATCAGCGGCCGCTTACGGGCGCCTGCGCCGCAGCGGGCGGTGATTGCGGTCGCGACCTGAGCCATTATGGTCCCGATGCCTGCTCCGGAATCGCCCGACGACACCCCGATGACCCTTGTCAGCCCCTGCATCAAGGTCTGCACCCTCGATCCGGCGTGGCGGCTGTGCACCGGCTGCGGCCGCACGATCGAGGAGATCGCCGGCTGGAAGTCCATGCCCCAGGCCGAGCGCGAGCGGGTGATGGGCGAATTGCCGGCGCGGCTGGCGCGCCTCGCCGCGCGCGACGAGGGCGCGCCGTGAAATCGTCGCGGCCGTTCGTCATCCTGGTCACGGCGGTGGCGGTGCTGGTGCTGGGGTTCGGCGCCCGCGAGCAAAGCGGCATCATCGCCGGCATGGAAATCGCCGATCTCGCCGGGGTGTCCTGGCGGCTGGCGCTCGTGACCATCGCCGGCACCCTCGCCTACCTCATGTATCACGGCCAGCTCGTCGAGGTGATGCGCACCGTGCTGGTCTGGGTCGGGCTCCTGACCGTGATGGCGCTCGGCTACACCTACCGGATCGAGATCGCCGCGCTGGCCCACAAGCTGCTGGGCGAGAGCATTCCCGACATCGTCCAGGCCGGGCGGAGCGACGCGCCGCGCGTCGAGGTCAAGCGCGGGTCCGGCGGCGACTTCTCGGTGCCCGCCGAGCTCAATGGCAAGCGGGTACGGATGATCGTCGACACCGGCGCCACCGCCGTGGTGCTGACGCTCGATGCCGCGCGGGCGGCCGGCCTGCCGCTCGATTTCCTGCGCTACGACGTGCCGGTGGAGACCGCCGGCGGCCGCACCAGGGCCGCCTCGGTGGTGATCGAGAAGCTCTCGGTCGGCGGCATCGTCGCCCGCAAGGTGCCGGCGCTGGTCGCCGAGCCGGGCAACAAGCTCAAGGTCAGCCTGCTCGGCATGACCTTCCTCAGCCGGCTCGACTCCTTCGAGGTGCGCGGCGACAAGATGGTGATGCGCGGCCGGCCGGAAAGCTGACGCGCAAGGTTCAACCCGCGTGAACGTCGAGGACGGCTGCGGCAACCGTCGTCGCCCCGGTTCAAATCAGGATGTCGGCCAAAAAGCGCAGGCAGACCACGGTGAGGAACAGGCCGAAGGCGATCTCCAGCTTGCGCCGCGGCAGGCGGTGGGCGAGCCGCGCGCCATAGGGCGCCGCCAGCGCCGCGGCCGGCGCAATCATGGCGACGCCGATCAGCGACACGTAACCGAGCGAGAATGGCGGCAGGATCGCCATCTTCGGCCAGCCGGCGACGATGTAGCCCAGCGCGCCGGGCAGCGAGATCAGCACGCCGAGGCCCGACGACGTCGCCACCGCGCTGTGGATCGAGCGGTTGTAGAGCGCGAACACCATGTTGGCCATGGCGCCGCCGCCGACGCCCATCAGGGTCGAGGCGATGCCGATGCCAAACCCATAGAAGCTGAGCGCCGTCCGCCCCGGCAAATCGTCGGCAATCCGCCAGTCGTCGCGGCCGGCGAAGGTCTTGATGACGATGGTGGTGGCCACCCCCACGAACACCAGCTTCAGCACCAGTGCCGGCGCGTGCGCGGCAACGACGCCGCCCACCGCGACACCGGCCACCACCGGCAGTGCCCACACCTTGAGCACGTCCAGCCGCACCGCGCCCTTCTTCAAATGGGCGCGGAACGACTGGATCGAGGTCGGGATGATGATGGCGAGCGAGGAGCCGACCGCGAGGTGCATCCGCACCTCCTCCGGCACGCCCAGCACCTCGAACACCTGATAGAGCACCGGCACGATGACGGCGCCGCCGCCGACGCCGAACAGGCCGGCCATCAGGCCGGTGACGATGCCGGCCGCCAGCAGCGCGGCCGCCAGAGCGGCGAGTTCGCCGAGCGGAATCTCAGGCATTCAGCCCCCCCACCAAGCCCTGTTGTACAAATTTCGGATGATCGGCTCGGCCCTCTTCTTCCCTCTCCCCTTGCGGGAGAGGGTGCCGAGCGATCTTCAGATCGCGAGGCGGGTGAGGGGTGAAATGCGACGCTCTTGGAAGCCCCTCACCCGGCTCGACCTCGCTGTCGCTCGGTCTCGCCACCCTCTCCCGCAAGAGCCTGCGCCCGGGCGCGCGCAAGCGCGGCCCGGGTGGGAGAGGGAAGAAGGGGTTCCCGTGTGATAGCCGCTCCGCGTCCAGCAAGCCACAATCCCGTCACGCGGCGATGTCGCCCTGCCCGCCGCGCACCTCGGCCAGCGCCGCCTGGATGACCTCGACGTCGGCGCCGGGCCTGGTCGCCCCCTCCGCCAGCAGGCGGCGGAAGCGGCGGGCGCCGGGCACGGCGTGGAAGGCGCCGACCATGTGGCGCGTCACCGCCGACAGCCGCCCGCCAATATCGAGGTGGCGCCGGCAATAGGGAATCATGCGCTCGACCGCCTCGGCCATGCCGGCCACCGGCGCCGGCTCGCCGAAAAGCTCGGGGTCGACGGCGAGAAGCCGCCACGGCTCCTGATAGGCGGCGCGGCCGAGCATCACCCCGTCGACATGGTCGAGATGCGCCCGCGCCTCCTCCAGCGTGGCGATGCCGCCATTGAGGATGATGTCGAGAGTGGGCCGCGCCCGCTTCAGCCGGTAGACGCGCTCATAATCGAGCGGCGGCACGTCGCGGTTCTGGCGCGGCGACAGGCCCTCCAGCCACGCCTTGCGGGCATGCACGATCAGCGCATCGACGCCGGCCGCCACCGCCGCCTCGGCCAGCGCGTCGAGCGCCTGCTCGGGATCCTGCTCATCGACGCCGATGCGGCACTTCACGGTCACCGGCAGGCCGACCGCCGCCTTCATCGCCGCGACGCAGTCGCCGACGAGCTGCGGCTCGCGCATCAGGCAGGCGCCGAAGCGGCCGTTCTGCACCCGGTCGGACGGGCAGCCGACATTGAGATTGACCTCGACATAGCCGAAGCCCTCGGCGATGCGCGCGGCCTCGGCCAGATCCTTCGGCTCGGCGCCGCCGAGCTGGATCGCCACCGGCTGCTCCTCGGGCGAGAAGCCGAGCAGCCGCGACCGGTCGCCATGGATCACCGCGCCGGTGGTGACCATCTCGGTGTAGAGCAGCGCGTGGCGGGTCAGTTGGCGGTGGAAGAACCGGCAATGTTTATCGGTCCAATCCAGCATCGGCGCGACGGTGAAGCGGCGGGAGAGCGTCATGCCTGCCATATAGCCGCTTCCGGGCGGCGGATCACCTCCCCGCTCACGCTCCCCTGAGCAGGCTGATCAGGATGGCTGCGAAGATGGCGCTGGTGATGACGCCGCTGATGCCGGCACCCAGCGCGTGCGGCAGGATGATGGCGTTGGGGTTGTCGTGGCTGACGATCTTCTGCGCCACCTTGGCCGTGGTGGGCACGCACGAGACCGCGGCGATGCCGATCACCGGGTTGTACTTGCCGCCGCTGAGCCAATACAGCACGTAGCCGCCGAAGAGCCCGCCGATCGCCGAGAAGGTCAGCGCCATGATGCCGAGAACGAGCAGGATCAGCACCTTGGGATCGAGAATCGTGCCGGCCTCGCACAGCGCGCCCAGAACGAGACCCAGAAAGAAGGTGGCGCCGTAGAGCACCTGGTTGGAGAGCAGGTCGCGAAACTGCACGAGCCCGCTTTCGCGGACGATGACGCCGAGAAACAGGCTGAGGAACAGGGGCGAGGCCACCGGGAACAACAGCGAGAACAGAATGCAGGCGATGACCGCGAACACCATCTTCTCGGAGCTGGAAATGGTGCGCAGCTTCTCGGTGGGCATCTGGATGGCGCGCAGCCGCTTGGGCACCAGCGCCTTCACCAGATAGGGATAGCCGCCATAGGTGAGGCCGAGATAGAGATAGCCGACCACGGTGATGGCGACGAAAATCTCGGGCGCGAGGATCAGCGAGGCGAACAGCACCATCGGCCCGTCGGCGCCGCCGATGGTGGCCGCCGCCGCTGCCTCCCTGATCGGCAGGCCGAGCATGACGCCGATCGGCAAGGTGATCAGCGTGCCGAGCTCGGCGCACACCGCCAGGAACATGCTGCGCAGCGGCCGCTGCATCACGTAGCCGACGTCGAGCAGCGTGCCGATGCCGAGGAACACCAGGCAGGCGATGAGGCCGTTGGAGAACATCAGCGTGTAGATCGGCTGCAGCCAGTCGATCTGCAGCACGGTCACCACCGCCTCGGTGCCGCTCGCCAGCGGATCGAGGAACAGCGTGCCGGTCTTGCCGTCCTGCAGGAACAGCACGCCGGCATTGACGGTGGCCATGCCGAGCCCCATCGGCACCATCAGCAGCGCCTCCAGCACGCCCTTGTGGCCGAGATAGATCAGCGTGATGCCGAGCGCGATCAGGAACAGCCGCCCGACCAGGATGTGCGGCTCCGAGGCGAGGAGCGTCGCAATGCCCTGGAACAGGTCGAGGAACGAAATGTCGAGCATGGCGGCTCCTTGCGGGGATGGGCGCGTCAGCGGCGGGGGGCGTGCGAGGTGTGGAGGCGCGTACGCGATTCGCGCGTCCAGTCCTGCCCGTTCGTCGCCTCGCCGAGATGGATGATGCGATGGCGGCCGGGCAGCGCGGCATGCACCGCCGCGGCGATCACCGCCGCCACCTCGGCGCGGTCGTCGCGCACCGGCATGGCCAGCGCCGGCGCCTCGCGCACCGGCGCGCGGCTGCTGCGCGCCAGCACCGTGACGATGACGCGGATCAGCCCGGCGCACAGCGCGGCGATCACCGCCATCAGACCGAAGGCGGTGGCCGACGTCTTCACTGCGATCAGCGTCATCTCGTCCATGCGGGCTCCTCCGTCTGCAGATCCGTCTGCCGGTCCGCCTGCCAGTTTCGTCTGAATTGCCCGGCCATCGAGCCGGATGGATCGATGGGCCAGTTTCCCCGAACGCGCCGATATCACCGCGCATGCCGCACACCGGTGTCGGCGGATCGGAGATCCGGTCAGGCGATGGTCACCAGCGGCTGGTCGCTGTCGACGGCATCGCCCGCCTTCACCAGCACGGCGGTGACGGTGCCGGCCTTGAAGGCGAAGATCGAGGTCTTCATCTTCATCGCTTCCAGCACGCAGATTTCCTGGTCGGCGGCCACCGCGTCGCCGGGCTTGACGGCGACCGACAGCACGGTGCCGGCCAGCGGCGCGCGCTGGGCCTCGCCGGTTCCCGGCGCCACCGGCGCGGATGACGGGACCGGCGCAGCCGCCGCGTGCGACGCAACGGCCGCCGGCTGGACGGCCGCGGCCGGCGGGGCGTGCGGCGCGGGCGCGCCCTGGTCGGTCACCTCCTCGACGACGACGTCATAGACCTTGCCGTCAACGGTGATGCGCAGATGTCGGATCATGTTGGGTTCCCTGAACGGTCTTCCTGAGCGGTGTTTCCGGCTGGGGTGGTCTGGCGGCTCGGTTCGTCCGGTGGCGCGATCCCCCCCCCCTGGCAGCGCGGTCCGCTCAGCCTCTGGGGGCGTGGGAGACGTGGTGGCGGGCGCGGATCGGCGCGGCGATGGTCGGCAGCACCAGCAGAGGTGCCACGAGCTGCTGCAGCGCAACCGGATCGGTGAGGACGAAGGCGAGGTTGGTGTCGGTCATGGCCGGGCCAGCGTTCGGGCGCGCGTCACAGCGGGATCAGGCCATGCTTCTTGGGCGGACGCAGCTCGCGCTTGGCCAGGAGCTTGCGCAAGCCCAGCGACACCATCGCCCGCGTCATCTCCGGCTCGATGATGTCGGTGATGTAGCCCTTCGACGCCGCGAGATACGGCGAGGCGAACTCGGCGCGGTAGTGCTCGACGAACTCGCGGCGCTTGGCCTTCTTGAGCTCGGGATCCTCGATCGCCTTGAGCTCGCGGCTGTAGAGGATGTTGACCGCGCCGTCGGCGCCCATCACCGCGATCTCGGCGGTGGGCCAGGCGAACACCACGTCGGCACCCATCTCCTGGCTGCACATCGCCAGATACGAGCCGCCATAGGCCTTGCGGGCGACCACGGTCACCTTCGGCACGGTGGCCGCGGCATAGGCGAACAGCATCTTGGCGCCGTGGCGGATGATGCCGCCGCGCTCCTGGTCGATGCCCGGCAGGAAGCCCGGCACGTCGACGAAGGTGACGAGCGGGATGTTGAAGGCGTTGCAGAAGCGGATGAAGCGCGCGCCCTTGTCCGACGAGTCGATGTCGAGGCAGCCGGCCTTCTCCATCGAATTGTTGGCGAGCACGCCGACCACCAGCCCCTCGATGCGGCCGAAGCCGACGATCAGGTTCCTGGCGAAGCTGGCGTGGATCTCGAACAGCTCGCCGCCGTCGAGCACGCGGCGGAGAATCGCGTGCATGTTCATCGGCGTCGAGGGATCGGACTCGACCAGCGCGTCCATGCCCTCGTCGGGGCCGAAGTCGATCTCCGGCCGCGGCGCGTGCGGCGGATCGCCGGTGTTGTTGCTCGGCAGATAGGACAGAAGCTGCTGGGCCAGCGCGATGGCGTGGGCATCGTTCTCGGCGAGCACGTGGACGTTGCCGGACACGGCGGCGTGCATGGCGGCGCCGCCGACATCGTCCATGCTGACGTCGCGGCCCGACACCGCCTTGATCACCTGCGGGCCGGTGATGAACATCTGCGCGTTGGTGCGCGTCATGATGATGAAGTCCATCAGCGCCGGCTAATAGGCGGCGCCGCCGGCGCAGGGGCCGGCGATGATGGCGATCTGCGGCACCACGCCCGACAGCTCGACATTGCGGTAGAACACCTCGCCGTAGCCGGACAGCGCGTCGACGCCCTCCTGGATGCGGGCGCCGCCCGAATCCTTGAAGCCGACCAGCGGCGTGCCGTTCTTGAGCGCATAGTCCTGCGCCCAGACGATCTTGCGCGCGTGCATCTTGCCCAGCGTGCCGCCGACCGACATGAAGTCCTGGCTGAAGGCGGCGACCTGCCGGCCCTCGACATGGCCGGTGCCGACCACCACGCCATCGGCGGGAATGTCCTTGTCCGCCATGTCGAAGGCGGTGCAGCCGTGGCGGATGTGGGCGCCGTATTCCTGGAAGGTATCGGGCTGGAAGAAGGCG
The DNA here is from genome assembly GCF_008630065.1 of Blastochloris sulfoviridis. Lineage (GTDB taxonomy): Bacteria > Pseudomonadota > Alphaproteobacteria > Rhizobiales > Xanthobacteraceae > Blastochloris > Blastochloris sulfoviridis. Next base: position 48,315 of record NZ_VWPL01000019.1, on the reverse strand, counting down.
TCGAGCCGCTCGCGCGCGGTCATCAGACCCTTGTCGTGGCGCTCGCGGATCTTCTTGCCGCCGCCGGCGGCGGCAAGCTTCTCGCGGCGCTGCAGCAACGCGGCGCGCAAGTCGTCGTCAAGCGGCATGATCGACCCCGTCCCCTGGACCATGAATCGGCCGAACATCATTTCCGCGCGGCCAGCACGAGTCCATCCTATCGCGATCGGCCGGCCAAGGGCCAGCCGATAACGGCAGGCGCGGGCATGTAACGGCCGGCGCGGACGTGGCGCGTTGACGCGATCGGGCGCCACCGTTCCGGCGGCGGAATTTGACGGCTGGATGACGGTTTGGAGCGGCTCGAATGCGCGGCGGCGCCGGCCGCATTTTCTTCCCTCTCCCCTTGTGGGAGAGGGTGCCGAGCGATCTTCAGATCGCGAGGCGGGTGAGAGGTGAGATTGGCTGGCCTGAAGTTACCCCTCACCCGGCTCGACCTCGCTTCGCTCGGCCTCGCCACCCTCTCCCCTAAGGGGAGAGGGAAAGAGCGCGGCTCCCGGCCTGCAGCTATTCCAGCCGATCACGCGGCGCCCGTATCAGGCGGCGGTGGAGCGCTCGGGGGTCGCGCGGGCGGCGCGAAGCTCGTTGGCGAGCGCCGACGGCTCGCCGCCGAGCTGCAGCGACAGGCTGACGGCGGCGGCCTTGACCTCGCTGCACACCCTCGCCACCGCGTCGTCGGTGGCGCGCAGGGTCGGCAGGGCGCAGCACAGCGCGCCGATGACCGCGCCGGTATGGTCGCGGATCGCCGAGCCGATGCACAGCACGCCGGGCTGGAACTCCTCGCGCACGATGGCACAGCCGTTGCGCCGCACCAGCCGCAGGTTCTCGATCAGCTCGTCCTTGGAGCAGATGGTGTGCTCGGTGAAGCGGCGCAGCCCCTTCTCCTCGATGATGCGGCTGAGCTCGGTCTCCGGCACCCAGGCCAGGATCGACTTGCCGCTGCCGGTGGCGTGCGCCGCCTCGGCCTTGTCGCCCTCGTCGAGGGCGACGCGGACGGCATGGCGCGACTCGATCATGGCCAGCGTCACCAGGTCGGCGCCGCGCAGCACGTCGAGGCTGACGGTCTCGCCGGTGGACTGGTTGAGCGCCCGCAGCGCCGGCATCGCGGTCTTGACCAGATCGATCATGGCTGCGCGCGAGCGCGACAGCTCCAGCGTCTTGTTGCCGAGGAAATAGGTGCGCCCGCGCGGGTTCTGCCCGACATAGCCGCGGTCGAGCAGCGTGGTGATGAGGTGGTGGCAGGTCGAGATGTTGAGGCGCGCCGCCCGCGCGATCTCGTTGAGGCGCATCTCGTCGGTGCCGGTCGCCAGCACTTCGAGAATATCGAGCGCCCGCTCGACGGACTGGATCGTCCGCCGCTCCTCGTGCGGTGCGGTGGCGGAGGCCTTGGAATCAAGCGTCGGATCGTGCGGGGGCTGATCAATCAAGGACAGAAGTCCTCTGTTGAAAACGGCGCAAGGATCGACCGACCTTCTGCGCGTGTCAAGAAACCTCGATATTGTGGGATCATTTTAGATATCGTGAAATTTATTGCGCTCGACAGCGCCCTGTCTCAAGATTTTTCTCCGCTGTCGGGCACCCGCCAGCAATCTTTCGCAATGCAGCGAAGATTCCTTTTGCGCTGCAGCGACGATTTTTCTGGCCGGCCGTCGTGCGAAGCCGCCCGCATCGCCTAAATTCCCTCCTTCATGATGGTCCGGACTGCGCTGCCCCGCCCCCGCCGGGGCGGCGCGCTGTTCGAGCATTCTGCGCAATTGTTCGAACCGGTTTTGTGACAGGGAATGCGATAACGGAGGGACCTGGGGCGTCCGTGTCGTTTCGCAAGATCGCCGGACGGTCGGGTGTCCTCCTTCAGTTGCCGCCGTCCGGCGGCGTCGAGGTCGGGTTGATGGCGGTGGTTCGCGGTCTTTTGCGGGTGATGCTGCGGGGTCTGTTCCGGTTCCAGGTGTGCGGAGACCGGACTCTGGTGACGGAGCCGGGGCGGCGGCGGATCTATCTGGTCTGCCACGCCAGCCATCTCGACCCGCTGATCGGCCTTGCCTTGTTCGGCACGGGGGCGCTCCACGTCCTGCCGCCGGACACTGCGGCAAAATGGTACGTGCGCTGGATGCTGGCCGCCGGGCTGGCCGTCGCCGCCCCGGCCGGGCTCGGCCAGGCGCTGGCGCTGCGGCGGCTCGCCGCCAAGCGGGCGGTGCTCGTGGTCTATCCGCCCGACCGCTCGGTGCTGGACGAGGCCGGCCAGCGGACGCTGGAGGCGGTCGGCCTCGCCGCCGAACGCACCGGCGCCGACGTTGCGGCCGTCCGGCTCTGCGGCGCCGAGCGCACGCACGCCACGTTGCGCCGGCCGCACGAGATCAACCGCCGCCTGCTGCCGCGACTCACCGCGCACATCGATTCGCCCGTCCGGTTCGACCGCGGCACGCCCCGCGGCCGGGCGCGCCGGGTCGCCGCCGGCCGGGCGCTCTATTTCGCGCTGTCGGAGTTCCGCTTCCGCACCTCCGACACCGAGCAGACGCTGTTCGCGGCGCTGCGCGAGGCCGGCAGCCGCTACGGCACGCACCACCCGGCGCTGACCGATTCGAACGGCGCCGCCTTCACCTACCGGACGCTGTCGATCGCCGCGCTGGTGCTGGGCCGGGCGCTGCGGCCGCATGCGCGCCCCGGCGAGGCGCTGGGCGTGCTGCTGCCCAATGCCGCGGGCACCGCCGTCACCTTCTTCGCGCTCCAGGCCACCGGCCGGGTGCCGGCGATGCTCAACTATACCGCCGGCGCCGCCAACATCCTGGCCGCCTGCCGCGCCGCCGAGGTGCGCACGGTGCTGAGCTCGCGCACCTTCATCGAGCGGGCGCAGCTCCAGGCGCTGACCGCCGCGCTGGGCACGACGATGAAGATCGTCTGGCTGGAGGATCTGCGCGGCGGCATCGGCCGGCTGCAGAAGCTGCGCGGCCTGATCGACCACGTGGTCTGGCGGCCGCGGGCGAAGGCGGGCGAGCGGGCCGCCATCCTGTTCACCTCCGGGTCGGAGGGCTCGCCCAAGGGCGTGGTGCTGTCCCACCGCAACATCCTGGACAATTGCGCCCAGGTGGCGTGCCGCATCGATTTCGGCCCGGAGGACAAGCTGCTCAGCGTGCTGCCGGTGTTCCACTCGCTGGGGCTCACCGCCGGCATGATCCTGCCGCTGGTGGCGGGCGTGAAGCTGCACTTCTACCCCTCGCCGCTGCACTACAAGCAGGTGCCCGAGCAGCTCGCCGCGTGCCGGGCCACCATCTTCTTCGCCACCGACACGTTCCTGGCCGGCTATGCCCGCAACGCCGCGCCGGACGCCTTCCGCACGGTGCGGCTGATCGTCTCCGGCGCCGAGCCGGTGCGCATGGACACCCGCCGCACCTATCGCGAGCGCTTCGGCCTGCAGCTTCTCGAAGGCTTCGGCATGACCGAGATGGCGCCGGTGGTGGCGGTGAACACGCCGATGTTCAACCGCGACGGCACGGTGGGGCCGCTGCTGCCCTGCATCGAGACCCGGCTGGAGCCGGTGCCGGGGCTGGAGGGCGGCGGCCAATTGTGGCTGCGGGGGCCGAACATGATGCTCGGCTACCTCAATGCCGACCGGCCCGGCCAGATCCAGCCGCCGCCCGGCGGCTGGCACGATTCCGGCGACGTGGTGGACATCGACGCCGACGGCTACGTCACCATTCGCGGCCGCGTGAAGCGCTTCGCCAAGATCGCCGGCGAGATGATCTCGCTCACCGCGGTGGAGGCGATGATCTGCGAATTGTGGCCCGAGGACAGCCACGCCGTGGTGTCGGTGCCCGACCCGCGGCGCGGCGAGCGCGTGGTGCTGCTGACCACCCGCATCGCGGCGCAGCGCGGCGACGTCGCGGCGTTCGGCCGCAGCAAGGGCGTGAGCGAGCTGATGGTGCCGAGCGAGGTGATCATCATCGACCAGGTGCCGCTTCTGGGCTCCGGCAAGACCGACCACGTCGCCGCCCGCCGCCTGGCCTGCGACCGCATGTCGGCGTGACGTCCGGGCCGCCGTTGCGGGGCGGGTCGGAATGCGCGCAGGGGAAGAGGTTGTCGTCCCGGGCAAGCGCGCACAGCGCGCGCGACCCGGGACCGTTTTCACAAGCCTGTCGCCCCGGACCGAGCGCAGCGAGGCGCCGGGGCCGTCATCAGGAAAGGAGCCCTTCCGGCAGACGATCCCGGCTCGGCGCTCCGCGCCGTCCGGGATGACGTAGGGAGAGGTTGTCGTCCCGGGCGAGCGGCTGAAAGCCGCGCGAACCGGGACCGTTTGCAGGAAGAGGCCTTCGTTCTGATGACGATCCCGGCTCGGCGCTCCGCGCCGTCCGGGACGACGCCCCACGGAACGGGACAAATCCGGGCTTCGCCTCACCCGGCACGCCGGCACAGCCTGCGACCCGAGGTCGGTTGACGGCGCCGCTCTCCCCCGCCTAAGCCTCCGCCATGGCCAGCGAGAAGGAACGCGTCACCACCGTGTCGATGGTTGCGAGCGGTGTGCTCGCCGCCGCGAAGTTCGGCGTCGGCATCGCCATCGGCAGCCTGGCGCTGATCAGCGACGCGCTGCACAGCCTGATCGACCTCGGCGCCACCATCGTCACCTGGGTCGCGGTGCGCCTGGCCGACCGGCCGCCCGACGCCAAGCACCAATACGGCCACGGCAAGATCGAGAGCCTGGCGGCGCTGATCCAGACCGCGCTGCTGCTGCTGGTGGCCGGCGGCGTGCTGGTCGAGGCGGTCACGCGGCTGCGCGGCGAGACCACGCCGATGACCTTCACGGTGATCCCGTTCATCGTGCTCGGCATCGAGATGGCGGTGAATGGCTGGCGGGCGCTGGCGCTGCGGCGGGTGGCGATCAAGACCCAGAGCCAGGCGCTGGCCGGCGACGCCATGCATTTCGCCTCCGACTTCTTCGGCTCGATCCCGGTGCTGATCGGCATCGCGCTGTCGTTCGCGGGCTATGGCTGGGGCGATTCGGCGGCGGCGATCGCGGTGGCCATCCTGATCGCGATCCTGGCGGTGCGGCTCGGCCGGCACACCATCGACACGCTGCTGGATACCGCGCCGGCCGGCGCCGCCGAGCGCGTCACCGCCGCGCTGCGCGGCATCGACGGGGTGGTCGCGGTCGACCGGGTGCGCACCCGGCAGGTCGGGCCGCAGCATTTCGTCGAGGCCACGGTGCAGGTGCCGCGCACCCATTCGCTGGAGCGCATCGCCGACACCAAGACGGCGATCCGGGCGGCCATCGCCGGGCTGCTCGACAATGCCGATGTCACCGTCACCACCGTGGCGGTGGCGCTCGACGACGAATCGATGCTGGAGCGCATCCAGGTGATCGCCGCCCATCGCGGGCTGGCGATCCACCACGTCACCGTGCACCATCTGCCCGAGCGGCTGGCGGTGGCGCTCGACCTGGAGGTGGACGGGGCGATGAGCCTCGGCCGCGCCCATCAGGTCGCCACCGAGCTCGAACAGTCGATCCGCGGCGAGCTCGGCGCCAAGGCCGAGGTCGAGACCCACATCGAGCCGCTGCAGACGCAGGGTCTCGCCGGCCAGGAGGCCGACAGCAGCGCCGTCGCCGAGCTTCTGCGCACGCTGCTCGACGGCGATCCGCTGCTGTCGGACGTGCACAATGTGCGGCTGCGCCGCACCCGCGACGGGCTGGTGGTGAATTTCCACTGCCGCGCCGACGAGACGGCGGCGGTCGCCCAGGTGCACGAGGCGGTCGACGCGCTGGAGCGGCGGCTCAAGACCGCCATGCCGGAGGTGACGCGGGCGATCGGCCACGCCGAGCCGAAGCGCCACGCGGCGTCCGGGTGACCAGACGCCGCGTCCCCCGATCGCAGCGAAGCGGTCCGGCGTCACTCAAGTTCTTGAGCTGATGCAGTCTCGTTCGCCAGGGCGGTTCCCGTCCTTGCGGGCGACGCCCAAGGTTGCCCCTCACCCGCTCGCGGTGTTCTTAATCTCTCCCCGCACGCGGAGGTAAGAGAGGCGCTTCCGTCACCTCTCCCCGTCCCTCACGGAAAGGTCGGACCGCGTTGGCGATCCGGGTGGGGGGCGATTCATGATGGCAGACGCTCCGGCCCGATCCGCCGCATCCGTACCGCCGGCGGCCAACCTGCGTCTTTCTAACGCGGGCCGAACAGTCTACATCGAATGTTCCCAATCCCGAGAACACCGATGCGCACCGAGGCTGCCCGCCCCGTCCGTCTGACGGACTATCGCCCCCCCGACTGGCTGGTCGACACCGTCGACCTCGACGTGCGGTTGCACCCGACCGAGACCCTGGTGACGGCGAAGCTGGCGCTCCGCCCCAACCCGGCCGGGCGGCCGGACGCGCCGATCGTGCTCGACGGCGACGGGCTGACGCTGACCTCGATCGCGCTCGACGACTGGCCGCTGCGCCCCAACGCCTTCGAGGTCACCGCCAGCACGCTGACTATCCCGGTGCCGCCGCCGCGGCCGCTGGCGCTGACGCTGACCACCCGGCTCGACCCTTGCGCCAACACCCAGCTCATGGGGCTCTACCGCTCGCGCGGCACCTATTGCACCCAGTGCGAGGCCGAAGGGTTTCGCCGCATCACCTATTTTCCCGACCGGCCGGACGTGCTGGCGGTCTACACCACCCGCATCGAGGCCGAGCGCGCCGAGGCGCCGGTGCTGCTGGCCAACGGCAACCGGATCGAGGCCGGCGACATTGCCGGCACCGATCGCCACTACGCGGTGTGGCACGATCCCTTCCCCAAGCCCTGCTATCTGTTCGCGCTGGTCGGCGGCAACCTCGCGTCGGTGACGGACGGCTTCGTCACCGCGTCGGGGCGCAAGGTCGATCTCGCCATCTATGTCGAGCCCGGCAATGAGGGCCGCTGCGGCTACGCCATGGACGCGCTGAAGCGCGCCATGCGCTGGGACGAGACCGCGTTCGGCCGCGAATACGACCTCGACCTGTTCAACATCGTCGCCGTGTCCGACTTCAACATGGGGGCGATGGAGAACAAGGGCCTCAACATCTTCAACGACAAATACGTGCTCGCCTCGCCCGACACCGCCACCGACACCGACTATGCCAATATCGAGGCGATCATCGCCCACGAGTACTTCCACAACTGGACCGGCAACCGCATCACCTGCCGCGACTGGTTCCAGCTCTGCCTGAAGGAGGGCCTCACCGTCTTCCGCGACCAGGAGTTCTCGTCCGACCAGCGCTCGCGCCCGGTGAAGCGCATCGCCGACGTGCGGCTGCTCAAAAGCCACCAGTTCGCCGAGGACGGCGGGCCGCTCGCCCACCCGGTGCGGCCCGAAATCTATCACGAGATCAACAACTTCTACACGGCGACGGTCTATGAGAAGGGCGCCGAGGTCATCCGCATGCTGAAAACCCTGCTGGGGGCGGAGACCTTCCGGGCCGGCATGGACCTCTATTTCGCCCGCCATGACGGGCACGCCGCGACGGTGGAGGATTTCCTCGCCTGCTTCGCCGACGCCTCGGGGCGGGATCTGGCGCCGTTCGCGCTGTGGTACGCGCAGGCCGGCACGCCCGAGGTCACGGTTACCGGCAGCTTCGATGCGCGCGAGCGCAGCTATCGGCTGGAGGTGGCGCAGATCGTGCCGGCGACGCCCGGCCAGCCGGTCAAGCAGCCGGCGACCATCCCGCTCAAGCTCGGCCTCGTCGGTCCGGACGGCGCCGACCTGCCGCTGGCGCTCGAAGGCGGCGGCCGGCACGACGGGGTGATCGAGATCGACCGCGCCCACCAGGTGTTCGTGTTCCGCGACGTGCCGGCGCGGCCGGTGCCCTCGCTCAATCGCGGCTTCTCGGCGCCGATCAAGCTCACCGCCAATCTGACCGAGGACGACCTGCTGTTCCTCGTGCGCCACGATTGCGACCCGTTCAACCGCTGGCAGTCGGCGCAGACGCTGGCGATGCGCCATCTGCTCGCCGCCGTCGCTGCCCGCCGCGACCAGCGCCAGCCGGCGTCCGCCGAAGCACTGGTCGCCGCGCTCGGCCGCGCGCTCGACGATGCCGGGCGCGACCCGGCGTTCGCGGCGCAGGTGCTGACCATGCCCTCGGAGGCCGACATCGCCCGCGAGATCGGCAGCGACGTCGATCCGGACCTGGTGTTCGCGGTGCGCAGCGAATTGCGGGCGGCGCTGGCGCGGGCGCTGTCGGCGCGGCTCCTGGCCTCGCTCGGCGGCGCCGACGGCCGCCCCTACACGCCCGACGCCGACAGCGCCGGCCGGCGGGCGCTGCGCAATGCCTGCCTCGATCTCCTGGCGGCGGCCGGCGAGCCGGCGGCGTTCGAGGCCGCGCTCGCCCAGTTCGAGAGCGCCGACAATATGACCGACCGGTTCGCCGCGCTGTCGGTGCTGGCGCTGAACGGCGCCCCGGCGCGCGAGACGGCGCTCGCCAGCTTCTACGAGCGCTATGCGCGCGACCATCTGGTGGTCGACAAGTGGTTCGCGCTGCAGGCCTGCATCCCGGAGGCCGGCACGCTGGAGCGAGTGCGGGCGCTGATGGCGCACCCCGCCTTCTCCACCGCCAACCCCAACCGGGTGCGCTCGCTCATCGCCTCGTTCGCCACCGCCAACCAGACCCAGTTCAACCGCCCCGACGGCGCCGGATTCGAGCTGGTGGCGGGGCTGGTGCTGGAGCTCGATCCCAAGAACCCGCAGGTCGCGGCGCGGCTGCTCGCGGCGTTCAAGAGCTGGCGGGCGCTGGAGCCGGTGCGGCGCGCGGCCGCCGAGGCCGTGCTGCGGCGGATCGCGGCGACCGACGCGCTGTCGTCGGACGTGCGCGACATCGTCGAGCGCTCGCTGGGCTGAGGCCTCATTCGGCTTCCGCTTGATCGGCTCGAAATGGCCTCCGGCCGTGAGCCGCCCTCTTCCCTCTCCCACCCGGGCCGCGCTTGCGCGCGCCCGGGCGCAGGCTCTTGTGGGAGAGGGTGGCGAGACCGAGTGAAACGAGGTCGAGCCGGGTGAGGGGTACATACGGCGTGTGCTGGAAGATTCACCCCTCACCCGCCTCGCGATCTGGCGATCGCTCGCCACCCTCTCCCACAAGGGGAGAGGGAAAAAGAGGCCCGGCCGATCAGCCAAAAACCGTTGCGAAAGCCTCAAGTTTCACGGCGTTGCCGGCCCTGTCGGGGCGCAGTGTTGCGCAATTTCATCGCTCGCGCACGCGTCGAGTCACAACCGCCCGCTACACGCGGAAGTGCTGGACAAGGCACCCCCGATTCGATTCCAATCGACAGTGATTCGGAGAGATGCGGCAGTCCCTCCAGCCTATTTCCATCGACTATTTTCATCGGAGGCAGGGCGATGGCTCGCACCCGGGCAGCCAACGCGTCCGTGTGTCATCCGCATGTTCGCGGTATTGCGCAGTCGCTCGCCTGCCCCGCCTATCGGCGTCGGCTCAAGCTTGAGCCTATGCTGCGTCGCGCGGTTCCCGTTCTCATCCTGCTGTTTCTGGTGACCATCGGCATCGGCGCGCTGGTGCAGATCAACGATGGCCGTTTCCGGGCGATGGCGGTCGCCAAGAACGACATCGAGATGATCGCCCACGCCGTCACCGACGATCTGCTGGCAGCCGCCTCCAGCGCCAGCGCCGCGCTGATGCTGTCGCTGCCGAAGAGCGTCGTCGGCCGCAGCGTGCTGGTCGCCGACCGCACGGGCCGCATCGTCGGCGCCTGGCCGGACCCGCATCCCGCGAAGGGCCATACGCTGGCCGATGTGCTCGGCACCGGCCAGCCCCTCACCACCTTCGCCGAGCAGGCGGGCGTGCTGCAGGTGGTGCTCGCCGACGGCACCGAGGCGCTCGCCATGGTGCGCGCGCTCAAGGGCCACTACGGGCAGGTGGCGGTGATCCAGGACGTCGACGCAGTGCTCGACGAATGGCGCTTGGACGCCGCCCTGCTGGTCACGCTGTTCTCGACCACCGGCGGCATTCTGCTGATCCTCGGCTTCGCCTTCCACTGGCAGTCGCTGCGCGCGCACGAGGCCGACGCCATCTACGAGACGGTGCGCCAGCGCGTCGACACAGCGCTCAATCGCGGCCGCTGCGGCCTGTGGGACTGGGATCTGGCGCGCGGGCGGATCTTCTGGTCGGACTCGATGTTCCAGCTTCTCGGGCTCGTGCCGCGCGGCGAGATGCTGTCGTTCGGCGAGATCGCCGGGCTGGTGCATGCCGAGGATGGCGACCTCTACGAGCTTGCCACCCAGCTCGTCGGCTCCGAGGACGGCGCCATCGACCGCGTGTTCCGCATGCGCCACGTCTGCGGCGAGTGGCTGTGGCTGCGCTTCCGCTGCGAGGTGGTGCGCGACGAGGGCGAGGCCGAGCCGCGCCTCGTCGGCATCGCCGTCGACATCAGCGAGCAGAAGCGCCTCGTCGACGCCACCGAGACCGCCGATGCGCGCCTGCGCGACGCCATCGAGGCGATCTCCGCCGCCTTCGCGCTGTGGGACGCCGACAAGCGGCTGGTGCTGTGCAATTCGCAGTACCAGAAGCTGCACGGCCTGCCGAACAGCCACGTGCAGCCCGGCACCGAGCTGCAGCAGGTCACCGCCGCCAGCCGCTACGCCATCATCCGCACCCACATCCACGACCATGGCGGCGACGAGGCCGGCTGCCGCACCTTCGAGGCCGAGCTTGAGGACGGCCGCTGGTTCCAGATCGCCGAGCGCGCCACCAAGGACGGCGGCTTCGTGTCGGTCGGCACCGACATCACCGCCCGCAAGCGCCACGAGGACCGCCTGCTCGACAGCGAGCGGCGGCTGATGGCGACGGTGGCGGATCTGCGCAAGTCGCAGCAGACGCTCGAAACCCAGACCCAGCAGCTCGCCGACCTCGCCGGCAAGTACGCCCGCGAGAAGACCCGCGCCGAGGAGGCCAACCGCGCCAAGTCCGAATTCCTGGCCAATATGAGCCACGAGCTGCGCACGCCGCTCAACGCCATCATCGGCTTCTCCGAGATCATGGAGAACGGCATGTTCGGCGCGCTCGATCCCAAATACAACGAGTACTGCCAGGACATCCGGCTGAGCGGCCAGCACCTGCTCAACGTGATCAACGACATTCTCGACATGTCGAAGATCGAGGCCGGGCGCATGCTGGTCCACCCCGAGGCGGTGCGGCTCGACGCGGTGGTGGCCGAGACGCTGCGCGCGGTCTCGGTGCCGGCCGGCGACAAGAGGCTGGCGGTCGCGGCCCGCATCGATCCCGACACGGTGCTGCACGCCGACCGCCGGGCGGTAAAGCAGATCATGCTGCACCTGTTGTCCAACGCCGTGAAGTTCACGCCCGAGGGCGGCGCGGTCAGCGTGCGGGCGCGCGCCTGGGGCGGCATCGCGCTCGTGGTGATCGAGGACACCGGCATCGGCATTCCCAAGGCGGCGATGGCGCGGCTCGGCCGCCCGTTCGAGCAGGTGCAGAGCCAGTTCACCAAGAGCCACAAGGGTTCCGGCCTGGGCTTGGCGATCGCCATGTCGCTGGTCGAGCTGCACCGCGGCGCGGTCAAGATCCGCTCGTCCGAGGGCCGCGGCACCAAGGTGATGCTGCGCCTGCCACTCTACCCCGCCCAGCGCGCGGCGGCATGAGGCGGCGGAGGCGGTCTCCGGCGCGCGCCGTAGGGCGCAATAGCGAAGCGTATTGCGCCGGTCATGCCGGCCGGCGGTGATGGTCAAATGGCGGAATACGCTGCGTTATTGCGCCCTACGCCTCCTCAAGCCGTCGTCCCGGGCAGCACCGCAGGTGCGCGACCCGGGATCGTTCTCCGGAAGGGGTGCCTTTTCCGGATGACGATCCCGGCTCGGCGCTGCGCGCCGTCCGGGATGACGGGGCACGAAGCTGGACGATCCCGGCTCTCTGGCGCTCGGCCGGGATGACAGGCGGCGGCAGGTTAACCTTACGGACCTGACGAGGTTACGAAATTTTCATCGATGCGCCAGCCCGCGGTAAGGTGCGCGGCGTCAATCTCTCCAGCGAACCGGGGCGCAACGCCCTGAACGGAGAGAGACGACCATCATGTCCCCCCTTGCGAACTCCCCCCAGTTCGATCCGCCGCCGGCTCGCCGCCGCGGCCGGCTGATGGCTGGCGTGGCCCTGCTGGCGCTGCTCGGCGCCGGCACAGCCGGCCTGTCGCCGCTGATCGTGCGCGACGTCGCGATGGCCGAAACCCAGGTTCAGTCCCAGACGGCCCAGCTCCAGAGCACGCCGAACCGCCTCACCGCCGCCTCGTTCAGCTTTGCGGATGTGGTCGAGCGCGTGCGCCCGGCGGTGGTCAGCGTCAAGGTCAAGTCCCAGCCCGTCGCCGAGCGGATGCAGTTCGACGAGGACGATGCGATGCCGCCGGGCGGCATGGACCGCTTCTTCCGCGAGTTCGGCGAGCGGTTCGGCCGCTCCCCGCACGGCTTCGGCCCGCCGCGGCCGCCGCACCGCTTCGGCCAGTCGCAGGGCTCCGGCTTCTTCATCACCCCCGACGGCTATGTGGTGACCAACAACCACGTCGTCGACAACGCCGTGAGCGTCGAGGTGGTCACCGACGACGGCCGCACCCTCACCGCCAAGGTGGTCGGCACCGATCCGCGCACCGACCTTGCCTTGCTCAAGATCGACGGCGACGGCCCGTTCCCGTTCGTCACGCTCGGCGCCAAGACGCCGCGCATCGGCGACTGGGTGGTGGCGGTCGGCAATCCGTTCGGCCTCGGCGGCACGGTCACCGCCGGCATCGTCTCGGCGCGCGGCCGCGACATCGGCTCGGGCCCCTATGACGACTTCGTCCAGATCGACGCGCCGGTGAACCGCGGCAATTCGGGCGGCCCGACCTTCAACCTCGACGGCGAGGTGATCGGCGTCAACACCGCCATCTTCTCGCCGTCGGGCGGCAGCGTCGGCATCGCCTTCGCCATCCCCGCCGACACGGTGCGGACGGTGGTCGCCAGCCTGCGCGAGAACGGCACGGTCACCCGCGGCTGGATCGGCGTGCAGATCCAGCCCGTGAACACCGACCTCGCCGACAGCCTGGGCCTCGCCAAGGCGCAGGGCGCGCTGGTGACCGAGCCGCAGGCCGGCGGCCCCGCCGCCAAGGCCGGCATCAAGAGCGGCGACGTCATCACCGCGGTCAATGGCAAGCCGGTGAAGGACGCCCGCGACCTCGCCAAGCAGATCGCCGCCGAGAAGCCGGGCGAGCCGATCAAGCTCACCGTGGTCAGCGACCGCAAGGAGCGCACCATCGAGCTCACGCCGGGCAAGTTCCCCGACGAGCAGCGCGCCCAGCGCGCCGACAGCGAGGATAGCGCGGGCGACCGCGATATCCCCCGCCTCGGCCTCACGCTGGCGCCGGGGCCGGGCGGCAAGGGCGTGGCGGTGCGCGACGTCGAGCCGGACAGTCCGGCCGCGACCGCCGGCCTGCGCGACGGCGACCTGATCCTCGACGTCAATGGCCGCACCGTGACGAGCGCCAGCGACGTGCGCGATGCCCTCGAAGCGGCCCGCAAGGACAAGCGCCGCACCGTGCTGGTGCGGGTCAAGACCGGCGGCTCCAGCCGGTTCGTCGCCCTTCAGGTCGGTCAATCCTAAGAGCATTCTCCGCAAAAGTGGGAACCGGTTTTGCGAAAGAGAATGCGACAACTCAAAAACTTGGAGCGTCAGAGAAGGTTTTGGAGCGTCTGATCGGATGACGCTCCTGGTCGGCTCAGACCGACCGTTCACAGGTGCCACTGCTCGGTCCGTCCCCGACCGACAGACGTTGCGCTCGGCGGAGTTCCCCGTCGCCCCCCTACCCCGCCGGGCGCCATGGGCGGGAGGCCGTTGCCTCCCGCCCATACTTCTTCGTTTTCGGGTGGCGGGAGGCAGTTGCCTCCCGCCCATACTTCTTCGTTTTCGGGTGGCGGGAGGCAGTTGCCTCCCGCCCATACTTCTCGTTTCCGGGTGGCGGGAGGCAGTTGCCTCCCGCCCATACTTCTCGTTCCCGGGTGGCGGGAGGCAGCTGCCTCCCGCCCATACTTTTTCTGGCGGGCTGCGGGTGATCGCTCGGCCCCTTTTCCCTCTCCCCTTGCGGGAGAGGGTGCCGAGCGATCGAAGATCGCGAGGCGGGTGAGGGGTAAATTCCCCAGCGCACGCCGTATGTACCCCTCACCCGGCGCGACCTCGCTGACGCTCGGTCTCGCCACCCTCTCCCGCAAGGGGAGAGGGAAAAGGGGGGCCTGACCGGAAACATGGGTGACAGCTCAGACCGACGACAGGGGTGACAGGCTTATGGCCGGCCGGAAGGCTCAAACGCCGCCGGGGCCGTTCTTTACGGCCCGGTCTGGAAGAGGATAGTGCGATGTCCGTCTGCCGAGTCGCCGCTGCGGCGCCGCTGGAGTCCGTCATGCGCATTCTGGTGATCGAGGATGACATCGCCGCCGCCGAGTACATCGTCAAGGCGTTCGGCGAATCCGGCCACCTCGCCGACCATGCCGCCGACGGCGAGGACGGGCTGCACATGGCCCGCGAGGGCGACTACGACGTGCTGGTGGTCGACCGCATGCTGCCCAAGCGCGACGGCCTGTCGGTGATCGAGACGCTGCGCGCCGAGGACCGCCAGACCCCGGTGCTGATCCTCTCGGCCCTCGGCCAGGTGGACGACCGGGTGCGGGGCCTGCGGGCCGGCGGCGACGACTATCTGCCCAAGCCCTACGCCTTCTCCGAGCTGCTCGCCCGCGTCGAGGCGCTGGCCCGCCGCCGCACCCCGGCGGCGGCTGCGACCGTGCTCAAGGTCGCCGATCTCGAGCTCGACCGCCTCGCCCGCCGGGTCACCCGCGCCGGCACCGAGATCGTGCTGCAGCCGCGCGAGTTCCGCCTGCTCGAATATCTGATGACCCATGCCGGCCAGGTGGTGACCCGCACCATGCTGCTGGAGAACGTCTGGGACTATCATTTCGACCCGCAGACCAACGTCATCGACGTCCATATCTCCCGGCTGCGCTCGAAGATCGACAAGGGCTTCTCCAAGCCCCTGCTGCACACCATGCGCGGGGCGGGATACGTGATCCGTGACGGCATTCGGTAAGCTTCTCCGCACCACGGCCTTCAAGATCATGGCCGTGTATCTGGCCGTGTTCCTGGCCTTCGCCGCCACGCTGGTGGCCTATCTCGGCTGGCACACCCAGGTGCTGCTGTTCAGCCAGGTCCAGGAGACGCTCGACGCCGAGATCGCGGCGCTGTCGGACATCTATTCCCGCGGCGGCATCCGCCGTCTGGCGGCGGTGGTCGACTGGCGCTCGCGCCAGCCCGGCTCCAACATCTATCTGCTCACCACCTTCCAGGGCGAGACGCTGGCCGGCAACATCGCCGAGCTGCCGGGCAGCCATCTGTCCGCCGAAGGGTGGGCGGACATCCGCTACCGCCGGATGGAGGAGGCCGACGGCCGCGAGCTGCGCGCCATGGCCCGCGCCTTCGTGCTGCCCGGCGGCTTTCGGCTGGTGATCGGCCGCGACCTCGAGGAGCGCGAGAAGGTGCATGCCGTGCTGGCGCGGCCGATGCGCTGGGCCCTGGCGGTGGTGCTGATCCTGGGGATCACCGGCGGCGCCTTCGTCACCACCCGCGTGCTGCGGCGGGTCGACGCCATCGGCGCCTCGGCCAAGGCGATCATGGACGGCAATCTCAGCGAACGCCTGCCGGTCGCCGGCACCGGCGACGAGTTCGACCGGCTCGGCTCCTCGCTCAATGCCATGCTGGAGCGCATCGAGGGCCTGATGCGCGGGCTGAAGGAGGTGTCCGACAACATCGCCCATGACCTCAAGACGCCGCTGACCCGGCTGCGCAACCGCGCCGAGGAGGCGCTGCGCACCGCCCGGACCGAGGACGACTGGCGGGCGGCGCTGGAGGACACTATCGCCGAGGCCGACGGCCTGATCGGCACCTTCAACGCCCTGCTGATGATCGCCCGCGCCGAGGCCGGCCGCGTCGACGGCGAGATGACCGACCTCGACGCCGCCGAGGTCGTCCAGACCGTCGGCGAGCTCTACGAGCCGGTGGCCGAGGAGAAGGCGGTGACCCTGATCGTCGATGCACCCGAGCCGGTGCCGCTCAGCGGCAGCCGCGAGCTGATCGGCCAGGCGCTGGCCAACCTGGTCGACAACGCCCTCAAATACGGCCTGCCGCAGGACGGCGAGGCCGGAGAGCGCGAGATCACCATCGCCGTCCGCAACGACGGCGACGTCGTCGTGCTCACGGTCGCCGACCGCGGCCCCGGCATCGACGCCGACGACCGCGAGCGGGCGGTCGAACGATTCGTGCGCCTGGAATCCTCGCGCTCGCGGCCGGGCTCCGGGCTCGGCCTGTCGCTGGCGGCGGCGGTGGCCCGCCTGCATGGCGGTATCCTGGCCCTTGCCGACAATTCCCCAGGCCTGAAGGTGGTGATCCTGCTGCCGCGGGGTGCTACACAGGCGGCATGACTCGCCCTGCTGCTCCCCGATCAACCGCCGCCGGTCCGGCGCTCGCGGCGCCAGCGCTTGCCGCACGCCTGACCACGGCGCCCCAGGTGGCCGACCCTGCCCAGGCGGAACGGCGCCTGGACGACCTCCTGCAACACGGCGATCTCGCCGCCCTGGTTGGCGCAAATCCGCTGATTCGCCCGCTGCTTGCGGCCATTGCCGGCGGCTCGCCCTTCCTGTTCGAGCTCGCGGCGAACGATCCGCCCCGGCTCGTCCGGCTGCTGGCGGGCACGCCGGAGGAGCGCCTGCCCGCTCTGATCGCCGAGACGCGCGCCGCGGTGGCGGCCGCCGCCGACGATGCCGGGGCCATGCGCGCGCTGCGGCTGATGAAGCAGGAGGCGGCGCTGATGATCGCGCTCGCCGACATCGGCGGGGTGTGGGATCTCGCCCAGGTCACCGGCGCGCTGACCGAGATCGCCGACGCCGCCGTGCAGGCGGCGCTGCGCCGGCTCTTGGCCGCCGCTGCGGCCGAGGGCAAGCTCGTGCCGCCCGATCCCGACCAGCCCGAGGCCGGCTGCGGCTATGCGGTGCTGGCGATGGGCAAGATGGGCGCGGGCGAGCTGAACTACTCGTCGGACATCGACCTCGTGGTGTTCTACGATCGCGAGCGCGCCCCGCTCGGCCGCGGCGCCGAGGCCGGGCTGCTGTTCGTGCGCATCACCCGCGGCCTGGTCAAGCTGCTGCAGGAGCGCACCGCCGACGGCTACGTGTTCCGCGTCGACCTGCGCCTGCGTCCCGACCCGGCCTCCACCCAGATCGCCATCGCCACCGATTCCGGCCTCAATTACTACGAGCGCGAAGGCCAGACCTGGGAGCGCTCGGCCTACATCAAGGCCCGCCCCTGCGCCGGCGACCTCGCGGTGGGCGCCGATTTCCTGGAGGACCTCGCGCCCTTCGTCTGGCGGCGCTTCCTCGATTACGCCGCCATCGCCGACGTCCATTCGATGAAGCGGCAGATCCACGCCTATCGCGGCCATGACGAGATCGCGGTGGAGGGCCACAACGTCAAGCTCGGCCGCGGCGGCATCCGCGAGATCGAGTTCTTCGCCCAGACCCAGCAGCTCATCGTCGGCGGCCGCAACGCGCACCTGCGGCTGCGCCAGACCTTGCCGGCGCTCGATGCGCTGGCCGCGGGCGGCTGGATCGCCGCCGAGGCGCGCGACGAGCTGACCCAAGCCTACGTCTTCCTGCGCGCGGTCGAGCACCGGCTGCAGATGGTGGCCGACGAGCAGACGCAGTCGCTGCCGGAGGAGAAGGCCGCGCTCGACGCCTTCGCCCGCTTCTTCGGCTATGACGGGCGCGATGCCTTCGCCGAGGCCATCCTGCCGCATCTGCGCGTGGTGCAGCGCCATTATGCCGGCCTGTTCGAGGATGCGCCGCCGGCCGCCCAGGTCGAGGGCGCCTTCCGCTTCCCCGAAGATCGCGACGACAAGGAGACCCTCGATACGCTCAAGGGCCTCGGCTTCAAGGATCCGCTGGCGGCGAGCTTCATCGTGCGCGAATGGCTGGCCGGCCGGCCGCGGGCGCTGCGCAGCGAGGCGCCGCGCGCGCTGCTCTCCGAGCTGGTGCCGGCGCTGCTCGACGGCTTCGCCAAGAGCGGCAATGCCGATGTCGCGCTCGCCACCTTCGACCGCTTCGTCTGTGCGCTGACCGGCACGCTGCGCCTGTTCACGCTGCTGCGCCGCAACCCCGACCTGGTGCAGCTTCTGGCCTCGGTGATGGGCACCGCCCCGCGCGTCGCCGACATGCTGGCGCGCCGGCCGCAGGTGCTCGACGCGCTGCTCGATCCCGCCTTCTTCGGCCCGCTGCCCGACCGCGACACCCAGGAGAAGCGCTTCGCCGCCACGCTGGCCGACGCGACGAGCGACGAGGATTTCCTCGACCGCATCCGCCTGCTCGGCCAGGAGCAGAAGGTGCTGATCGCCGTGCGCGTGCTGTCGGGCACGCTCACCGCGACGCAGGCCGGCGAGGCCTATGCCCGCCTCGCGGTGGCGCTGGTGCGCTTCCTGCACGCCCATGTGCTGGAGCGTTTCGCCGCGCTGCACGGCCGCGTGCCCGGCATGTCGATGGCGGTGCTGGCGCTCGGCAAGCTCGGCGGCCGCGAGATGACCGCGAGCTCCGACCTCGACCTGATCGTGCTCTACGAGTTCGACGCCGAGCATCCGGACTCCGACGGCGACCGCCCACTCTACGGCGCGCAGTATTTCGCCCGCTTCACCCAGCGGCTGATCAACGCGCTGACCGTGCAGACCAATGTCGGCAGCCTCTATGACGTCGACATGCGGCTGCGCCCCTCCGGCCGCTCGGGGCCGCTCGCCGCCTCGCTGGAGAGCTTCCGCAGCTACCAGCTCACCGAGGCCTGGACCTGGGAGCACATGGCGCTGACGCGGGCGCGGGTGATCTCGGGCCCGGCCGATTTCGCCGCCCGCGTCGAGGCCTCCATCCGCGAGGTGCTGGCGCGGCCGCGCGAGCCGGTGGCCACCGCCGGCGACGTGGTGGAGATGCGCCGCGCCATCGCCGAGGAGAAGGGCGAGAACGATCCGTGGGATCTCAAGCACGCCGCCGGCGGGCTGGTCGATCTCGAATTCATCGCCCAGTATCTGCAGCTCGTGCACGGCACCGAGCTGCCCGAGCTGTTCAACACCAACACCGCCCGCGTGCTCGACGCCGCCGCCCGCCTCGGCCTGATCCCGGCCGCCGACGCCGAGACGCTGCGCGACGCGGCGCGTCTCTACCAGAACCTGACGCAGGTGCTGCGGCTGTGCCTCGCCGCGCCGTTCGACCCCGCCGCCGCCGGGCCCAATCTGCTGACGCTGTTGACGCGGGCCGGCGACGTGCCCGATTTCCCGACGCTGGACGCCCACCTGCGCGAGACGCAGGCGCGCGTGCGCGCCGCCTTCGACCGCATCCTCGGCGTCCCGCCGGCTTGAGGCGGCGGCCGTCGCCCGTCATCCCGGGCGAGCGTCAGCGAGACCCGGGATCGTCATCCGGGAAAGCAACCCCTTCCTGAACACGGTCCCGGCTCGGCGCTACGCGCCGTCCGGGACGACGACCTCTCCCCGCGTCATCCCGGGCGAGCGCCAGCGAGACCCGGGATCGTCCTCCGGAAAGGCCCCCGTCCTGAACACGGTCCCGGCTCGGCGCTGCGCGCCGTCCGGGACGACGATCTCTCCCCGCGTCATCCCGGGCGAGCGCCAGCGAGACCCGGGATCGTCCTCCGGAAAAGCGACCCCGTCCTGATGACGGCCCCGGCTCCTCGCTACGCTCGGTCCGGGGCGACGATCTCTCCCCGAGTCATCCGGGTGCCCCGGCCGCGGCCGGTGCCGTCACCATGTAGCCGAGGCCGCGCACGGTCTGGATCACCTCGACGCCGAGCTTCTTGCGCAGGCGGCCGACGAACACCTCGATGGTGTTGGAATCGCGGTCGAAATCCTGGTCGTACAGGTGCTCGACGA
Source organism: Blastochloris sulfoviridis (assembly GCF_008630065.1). GTDB lineage: Bacteria > Pseudomonadota > Alphaproteobacteria > Rhizobiales > Xanthobacteraceae > Blastochloris > Blastochloris sulfoviridis. The sequence goes on along the minus strand of NZ_VWPL01000019.1, from coordinate 28,339 downwards.
TCTCGGCGCGCGACACCACCCGGCCCTGCTGGTGCATCAGATAGGCGAGCAGCCGGTATTCGTGCGAGGTGAGCCGCACCGGCGCGCCGGTCACCGTGACGCGCCCGGCGCGGGCGTCGAGCCGCACCGGGCCGCACGTGAACTCGCTGGTGGCCTGGCCGGCGGCCCGGCGCAGCAGCGCGCGCAGCCGCGCCAGCAGCTCCTCCATGTGGAAGGGCTTGGGCACGTAGTCGTCGGCGCCGGCATCGAAGCCCTGCACCTTCTCGCTCCAGCGGTCGCGGGCGGTGAGGATCAGCACCGGCATGGTGCGGCCGGCCCGCCGCCACGCCTCCAGCACCGAGATGCCGTCCCGCTTCGGCAGGCCGAGATCGAGCACGATGGCGTCGTAGGGCTCGGTGTCGCCGAGGAACTGGCCCTCCTCGCCGTCGAAGGCGCGGTCGACGGCGTAGCCCGCCGCCTCCAGCGCGGCGACGAGCTGGCGGTTGAGATCGGGGTCGTCCTCGATGACAAGCAGGCGCATCCGGGAACTATAGCGCAGCCTTTTCGGCGGGATCGCGGCATCCACCGCGATCCGGCCCTGCCGGCTCGCCTGCGCCGGTCCTACTTCACCGACGCCGGAAGAAACTTGAACGGCTCCGCCGGCTCGAACTGCGTGGCGGCGTTGCCGGAATAGACGGCATCGCCGGCCAGCGTGAGCTTCCGGGTCGCGGCTCCCGGCGCGAAGTTCATCTCCGACACATTGACCCAGAATATGCTCGGGCTGCGCGTCGATTCGAAGTAGTAGCGCTTGTTCTTGTGGTCCGACACCGAGCGCCACAGCGTGGAGGCGATGTTGGGCTGGTCCGGCGTCGAGATGCCGAGCGGCACCGACGCATTGCGGATCACCGAGAACGCACCGGCCACCGCGTCCGTCTCCTTGGACGTCTTCGGGATGGCGTTGATGTAGAACGAGGCCCGCACGAAGCGGTCCGCCGCGCGGTTGGTGCCCGGCAGCATGACGACGCCGCCGATCTCCTCCCAGTAGGCGTTCAGCGCGAGCTGCTGGTCGAAGATCGGGGAATTCGTCATCACCTGGTACTTGCGGCCATGATGGATCACCAGCTTGCCGCCGATGTACTCGAAGATGGCGGAGTCGCCGGTGGGGTCCGAGATCGACAGGTGCACGGTGCCCGGCTCGCCGTCCGGCGTCATCACCGCGACCACGTAGAACGGCTCGGCGCGAAGGGCCTGGACCGCCTCGGCCACCGTCGCATAATTGTCGAGGACATATTGCGCCCAGGCCGAGATCGAGATCGGCGGGCGCTTCTCGCCTGGTGTCGGCGTCTCGTACTCGGCCTCGGCCAAATAGAGCAGGTTGGCCACCAGGCCGCGCTCGTTCATGCCGTCGGCGGTCGCGGCGTCGAACGCCGTGGCGATCAGGCTGCCGTATTTCGAGGTCCAGCGGATGGACTTGGCCCCCGCCGCACCGTCGCGCGCCATGCCCCGCGGAAAGGCCCACAGGTTCGAGCCGATATTGGTCTTCCAGTCCATGCTGCGGATGGTGATGATCGTGTTGTCCGGTCCGAGATAGACCGCGCGGGTGCAGGCCTGCGCCGCCGGCCCCATCGCAACGCCCGCCGCCACCAGGGCGATCAGGCCGGACACGGTGCCGCGCGCGCCTCGAAGGGCCATCGCCCACCGGGTCTGGGCGGGCCTGACGCCGATGCGCCTCGCATCAGCATCCAGCACGCCCGCGGACGTCTGGGACGATTGCATGACAACCTCCTGATCAATGGATGTTCGACCGGCATCGACCCGCGATGCCGCCGGCGCCGTCAGCGGCGCCGACCGAACCCTGCCGTCGCAGCGATTCAATCAGCGCGGGAACAGCTGACAACGTCAGCGCGGCCGTGTGGTTCCTCCCCTTCGCGGCGCCCCGGCGGCCCACGCCGCCGTCCGTGCACCGGCCCCCGGCCCTGCCGCCGGGCCTCGCATCATTTGCGCCCCATCACCTCCTTCAGCGTGTGGCCGCCCATCAGGAAGGTGGTGACGATGCCGGCATAGGCGACGAAGGCGGCGAAGTCGGTGGTCAGCGTCGCGCCGGTGATCGCCTGGACCACCGGCCCGACCAGGAGCTGCCACAGGCCCAGCACCGGCACCGACCAGCCGGCGAGCCGCCGCCAGCCATAGCCGGTCCAGCCCTCGGTCTTCTCGTCGCGCGCAAGCTGCGTGGCGAAGGCCAGCTGGGCGTGGGCGTAGGCGATCAGCTCCGGCCCGTACTCGCGCTCGATGCGCTGGACGATCTGGGCTGCGACGGCGGGGTTCTCGTCGATGGCGGCGCCGATCGCCTCCGGCGTCGCCGGCACGCCCAGCGCGCCACCCAGCGCGCCGCCGATGCGCTCGCCGATGGCGGCGCCGGCCGGCCCGCCGACCAGGCCACCCAGCAGCGAGCCGCCGACCCGGCCGAGCGGCGCGGCAAGATCCGTCCAATCCATGATGCCCTCCTGTCATACCAACGGCCGCGAACGCGGACCGTTGGTTCCGGTCGCGGATTTTCGAGAAATCCTTGATTTACCGAAAGAAAATCTGCGAGAGTCAACGGCCCCACGCGTCAGCGTCTGGGGCCGTTGGTATCAGATAGCGATCTGCGTCCAGGCGCCCTCGGCGTCCGCCGGGGCGGGCAGGCGCGCGCGCTCGGCGGCCCAGCGTTCGGCATGTGCGACCGCTGTGCCGAGCGCCGCGGCCGCCCGCCGGTGCCAGCCGCTGCGCCAGGCGAGCCACAGCGCCAGCACCAAGAGCGCCAGCGCCGCGGCCGTCAGCCCGAGCGCCATCCAGTCGACGCCCGCCACGGCCTCGGCGGACGCGGTGTCGCCGGCCTGCCGGACGGTCTCGACGCCGCCGGCCCCTGCCCCGGCCGTGGCAGCCCCGGCGCCGGTGCGCTGCGCCTGGGCCGCGGCGCGGGCGGCCCCGGCTTCGAGATCGGCCTTCGCCGGCAGCGCCGGGCTCGGCAGCGGCCCCGCACCGTCGAGCGCCAGCACCCGCTGGATCAGCGGCATGACGCCCGGCTGGCGGTCGTCCGCGTTGGGATCGAACGCCCCGTCGGCGATGTACTTGCCGGCCTGCTGCAGGCTTGAGCCGGCCCAGAGATAGGGCGAGCGCAGGCCGCGTCGGCGATAGCCGAAGCCGTTGTAGCGCTCGGCTTCGAACGCCTGCCGGGCCGGCGACCAATCGGCGATGCGGTGCAGCCCCTTCAGCACGCACAGCGCGTCGAACGCGCTGTCGGCGAAGCTGAAGGGCGGCGCGGCCGGCGCCGGAAGGCGGCCCGCCGGCACGTGGACTGTGCGGGCCGTGAGCGGATCGCCATTGTGGAGGTGGCGGCCGGCGCGGCACGAGGACTCGCGCTCCAGCACCGCGCCGAGCCACGGCCACGGCACGCCGGTGCGCGCGGAGGCCGCGAGCAGCATCGGCTTGATCTTGAGGATCCGCCTGGCGGCGGCATCGATGCGCGCCGGGTCGGCGACGGTCATCGTGGCGCAAAGCCTCTCGGCCTCCGCCCGGTAGGCGTCGGTGAAGGACGTCATGTCGATCTCATGAAAAAGCCGCCCCGAGGGGCGGCGGATCAGGGTGCGGCGCGGACGGCGGCGGCGGGAGCACACCTCCCAGGAGAATAACCAGGAAATTTGCGCGCGAACCTAGTAATCTGGCACCATGTATGCCAGCGTACTTCAATGGATTCACGCGCTATCATTCAAGCAAAACGCCGTCTCAGGGTGGCAAAGGAAGCATTTTGCCAGCTTGAGACCTGCGATTCTGACGATGATTTTATGCTGAAATGGACAGAATTTTTATCTGCCATCGATGACGTATTCGAGAAAATTGAGAAGGGATCACGCAATTCACCACAATGCAGACAGTGGTTTGGCGCAATCAAGCGAGAAAGAAAAACTGATCCTTTACTTAATTACCTTCACCATGCTCGCAATGCAGATAGGCACGGACTCGAAGAAACAGCTTCATTTCAGGCGGGAGGCATCGAGTTAAGCGCGAAGCCCGGTTCCGCCGGGTTTCTTCTGAAAGAAATTAGGATCGATAGCTCCGGAAATGTAATTATTGACGCATCAGATCGAGATGCTGTCAATCTTAAATTTTGTGCAAAGACAATAAAGCTAAAGACAGTAATCGATCATAGAAGCCAACGCTATTATCAGCCTCCGGACACACATTTCGGGGAGGCCATCAACAACCCTTCTCCTCTTGAGATCGGGAAACGAGGGCTAATTTACGTCGAGAAACTGATATTGGAAGCAGAAATACGGTTGGGATCTTCATAAGCCATCGCGCGGTAGATATCTTCAACGAGAAGACAGAAATCGTCACCGAAGGCTCTACATCGCAGCTCAGCGAGACCTGCCTGAACCATCTCCTGAGTAACCTCGATATTTATACGAGAAGATGGAGGCATTTCATTAAACAATGCGTCTTCGTTGCCCATTATGACCTCCAACCTTAGACAAGAACCTCTAAGACTGACACGTCTTGTCCGCACCTATTCCGGCTATCCACGGCTCAGAACGCATTTTCGACTAGGGACGCAAATGGCCGGGACGAAGCCCGGCCATCACGACGTCATCGGAACGGCCCGCCTTGGCGGCCGTTGGTGTCAGGTCAAATCCGCAGAAGCCCGGTCACGCCGCCGGCAGCACGAACTCGCTCTGCATGCCCGCCCACACCGGGCTGATGCACATCGGCAGGTCGACGTCGTTGGTGGTGCGCTGGCGGATCACCACGCCGGTGTCGCGGTTGCGCATGACGATGGCGGCCGGGTTCTCCCACAGCGCCTCGTCGATGCCGTTGGTGGTGACCACCGCATAGACGCCCTCGAGGATCGCCGCGGCCGGGTCGTAGGCATAGACCGGCAGGCCGTCATCGGCGACGGCGACCACCGGCGGGGCGATGGCGAGCGGCCCGAGCACGATCCGCTCCCCGACCCGCCACGCCGGCGGGCGCGGCGCCTCGCGACACGGAAACATCTCGGCGAACTCCGTCGCATCGTCGAAGCGGAGAAGCGTGTCGTATTCGCTCATGCCGTGTATCTCGCACTTTCAGCGTTGGAATCGTCGGCGGTGAGCACGGTCGAGCGGATGGCCCACTCCCTGGCGACGCCGGACATGAAGGCCGCGCCGCCATTGTGGACCTGGCCCAGGCCGATCGCCGCCGGCAGGTCGAAGACGCATCTACGTTCGCTGGCGCCTGCAAAGATTCCGTTAACCGACAACCTGTTGTCGCCGGCCGCCGCGGCGCCGAACGTCGCCACCGCGCGACAGGCGCCGCCCGCCGCGACGCCGGTCGCCGGGGCGACCGTGGCCACGCCCTCGCCGTCGCCGACCACGAGCCGCGGACCCTTGGCGGTGCCGTGCGCGCGCAGAGCGAGGCGCGTGCTGCCGGCGTCGTCGATGCCGAGCGCGTAAGCTTCGCCGGCATGGATGGCGTCGAGCGACACGCCGGGCACGAACTCCGCCACCAGCGTTCCGCTGGCCGGCAACGAAAGCCCCGATGTCGGGCAGCGGAAATCGTCGGCGGCGCGGGTTGCCGCGGCGCCGGTCGTGCGGATCGGCGTCATGGCGACAGATCCCAGGCCGACCTGCGGCCATCCGAGGCGGAGCGTGAAGTCGATCGCGGCGCCAGAGCTCGCGCCAAGACGCAGGCCGCAGGCGATGCCATGGCAGGACGTGCCGAGGGTGGCCGCCTGGCTGAACGGCTGGCGTCCAAGCTGGCCGGACGTTGCCCCGAGCACGCTGCCGAGCGTCTGGCGGAGGAACGCACCGCCGCTGTCGTTCTCCCGAATGACGAGATCGAGGCCGCCGACATTGGCGAAGCTGCCGCCGATGCGCCGGGCGAAGGCGCCGATGGTCCAGGTTTTTCCGGCAACCGTATCGGCGTTGACGACGTTGTTGATGCCCACCGTGTCGAAATACAGCACGCTGGCGATCGTGCCCGACGCCGTGCCGCTGACACGGATGTCGATGAAGTCGATGCCGTCCTCGATGCCGACGCCCATCAGCGTCTGCGTCAGGCCGCTGCCACTGAGCCCGCCGATCCAGCCGATGGACCCGACGGTTCCGCTGTAGCCGGTCATCGCGTTGTTCTTGACGTGGTTGGTCGTGCTCGGCTCGATCGTCATGCCGGCATCGGTGATGCGCGGCGCGTTGCTGGCAAACGCCGTCCACGCCCCATCCTTGCGCTGCGCATAGGCGGCGCCGGTGCGGGCAAAGCTGAGATTGCCCAGCGCGATCAGCGTGCCTATCGTGCCCTCGGCGAGCGCGCCCGACGCCAGCCGCACCATGGCGCGGTCGATGCCCGGCAGGATGCGCAGCACGTCGTCGGGACGATACCAGGGGCTGGTGCGGCGCCGCGCCGCGAGCGTCGGCAGGTCAAGTCCGGTTCCGAGCATGCGAACCTCGAACGGATCGATGGGTGTGTCGCAGGATGGGCGCCCGCATCAGACATAGCCCTGCACGACGATGCCGGCCGGAAAGCCGGTGGCCCGCACCAGCCGCGCGCCGATGGGGATGTCGCTGACGCCGGGCGCCACCGAGACGGGCGTGAGCGTCGCATCGTTGGGCGCGTCGATGTCGACGATGCTGAAGGTGGCAAGGCCGTTGGTGAGCGCCACCGTGCTCGGCACCGTCACGCGCAGCGCCCGCACATAGGGAGTGAGCTGGTTGGTATCGTGCGGGGTGATGGTCACCAGCCGACGGCCCGGCGCCGCCGCCGAGACGGCATAGCGCGCGAACGGATCGCGATCGGCGGAATAGGTCATGGCACGGCTCCAGGGTGAGATGGTTTGCGGGGATTGGGGAGAGATCGTCGTCCCGGACCGAGCGCAGCGCGAGCCGGGGCCGTCTTCAGGAAGGGGGCCGATTCTGAGAACGATCCCGGGTCGCGCAGCTTCGCTGCTTGCCCGGGATGACAAGGCCAAGCTGTCGTCCCGGACCGAGCGCAGCGAGGAGCCGGGACCGTCTTCCGGAAGGGGGCCGATTCTGAGAACGATCCCGGGTCGCGCAGCTTCGCTGCTTGCCCGGGATGACAAGGCACGAGGAGAACGATCCCGGCTCTTCGCGTTGCGAAGCCCGGGATGACGCGGCACGAAGGCGGGAGTGACGCGGCGCAGGCTGTCGCTCACGCGGCCGGGGCGGTGAAGCCCAGCGCATAGAGCACGAGCCGCAGCCTGCCGCCGGTGAACGCGCCGCCATTGGCGGCGATCACCACCGGCGTGTCGGCGTAAAATCCGGTCGGGCCGATGATGCCGATATTGCTCGCGCCCTCAGTGATGCCGAGCAGGTCGCCGAACTTCGCCGGCTCGCCGGCAATGCCGACCTTGAACGAGGTCGCGCCGGTGATGGCTTGAATGGTGCGCGATGCCACGCCGAGGCAGATGCGCCGGCTCTCGATCACCAGCGGCGACACGACCGACGCGCCGGCCAGCGTCACCTCCGCCTCGATGGCGTGCAGCGACAGCGCGCCGCCATGCGCGGTTCGGGCGAGGCCCGGCAGCCACGCGCCACCGAGAAAGCCGAGCACCGCGCCCTCGTCGCGCACGAAGGCCTGCCAGCCCTCGCGCGGCGTGATGAAGCGCCAGCCGCCATCCACACGGACGGCAATGGCGCCGCCCTGCCCGGCCCAGTCGCCGGCACCGCTGCCGGCGACCACGAAGCGCTGGCCGTCGACTGGCTCGGCCGGCGGCGCGGCGAGCGTGCGGCTTTCGACCGCGCACTGCACCAGCGCATCGAGCATCATCAGCGCGTCGTTGAGCGTGACGTGCTTCTGCGCCTGGCCGGCGGCGAGAAACGGCAGTGCGAGATTGGGGCTATCGGACATCGCGCGTCACCTCGGCAGCAAGGCCGCGCCCGACGGTCGCCGACATCTGCACCACGCGCAGCGACAGCGTCGTCTGCGGCGTGCCGAAGTCGGCGATCTCGGATGCGGCGGGATAGAGCACAAACGGCGACGCGGCCTGCAGCGTGCGTTTCACCGCGCCGCCGTCGAGAATGTCGATCTCATAGGCCTCAACCGCCTCGCCGAGCGGCACCTCGGCGAGGTCGAAGCCGTCGCCGCCAATGCGCGTGCGGCGGATCCAGGCGATCGTCACCCCTGCCGCCGTGCGCCGCGCGTCGATGCGCACAGGCGCCAACGGCTTCAAGGCGTTCGCGGTCGGCGTCGCCACCAGCTCGGTCACCGCGTCGTCGGCATGGTCGCGGCCGGCGGGGCCGACGCGCCAGATCGCCGGGCGGCCGATGCGGGCGACGTCGCTCTCGACCGCCACCAGCGCACGGTCGATCACCACGAACGGCGCGCCGGCCGCAAGCGCCTTCACGGCGTGCTCGGTGCCAAGCTGGCCGCGCAGCAGATGCGACAGGCGATAGATGCCCGCCGCCACCAGCTCGGCGTGCGCGAACTGGATCACCTCCCAGCTGCCGTCCGCATGCTGGAGCGCTGCGGCATTGCCGCCGTCGAGCACGGAGGACTCCGGCAATGCGGCCAGCGCGCCGCCGGCCAACTGCACCCGCACCGAATGCGCGCGGTCCCAGCGCCACAGCGGACCGGGCGCGAGATCGTCGAGCGTCTCGCCGACGATCGCCGGCAGCGCGGCGTGTCCGACCGCCTCGAAGCTCGCGCCATCGGTGGAGCGCCACAGCGTCATGGCGCCGGGCCAGGGCGTGGCGAACACCGCCAGATGCTGCAGCACCGGCGGATCGGCCAGCGCCGGCAGATCGAGCGCATGGACGGCCGGCGGCCCGAGCGCGGGGGCCACCTCCGGCGCGCGGGCGCTGCCCGGCCGCACGGCGATGTCGAAGGCGTCGGGGTCGATGCCGCGCGCGCTCACCTGCCGCGCCGCCTCGTCGACGATCGCGGTGATCTCGACGAGGCGTTCCTGATTGCGATGAACGAGCCGCACCACGTCGCCCGGCATCAGATCGAGCCGGCTCTTCGGCAGCGCGAAGCTCGCGGTCTCGCGGCCGGCCCAGGCGTCCTGCAGCCAGCGCTCGGCGAGCCGCTCGGCCTCGGCGTCGAAGGTGACGATGGCGAGATCGGCGTGGCTGACGCGGCGGCTCGCACCAACAAGGCGGCGCGAGCGGGCGGCGGCACGGCGATAGTCGGCCTCGGCGTCGGTGTAGCCGAGCGTGATCTCCAGCGGCAGCTCGCTCTCCTGACCGCGCACCAGCTTGAGGAGATCGCCCTCCTCCGGCAGCACCAGGTCGTCCTCGGTGAGGGTTGCCACCGCCTCGCCGCCGCGCGGGCGGAACACCAGCGCCCCGCCCGTCTCCAGCGCCGAGAAGCCGCAGGCCAGCGCCAACGGCTCCAGCGCGTCGCGCGCCGACATCGGCCGGTCGATCACGTAGCCGTCGAGGCTGCCCTTGAGTGCCGTGGCATCGGCTTCGACCTCCCAGCCGGCGAGCACCGCCTCGACCAGCCCGTCGAGCGTCGCCTGCCCCAGCCGGCCGGTCAGCCAATGGCCGGTCTCCCAGTTCGGCCCGTCCGACCACACGTCGGTGGCGTGCGGAAACCACGGGTGCGGGCGGGCGTCCCAGGTCCACAGATGAACCGCCGAAGGATCGACCATGCGCAGGCCCGCGGGCGAAATCGGATTGGTCGCATCATCGGCGCCGAACGCCGGATCGAACGCCTGAAGCGACACCTCCAGCACGCGGCGCTGGATGAGATCGTCGCGCCGGCCGTTCGAGAACGGCGGCAGCGTGCCCTCCGACGACTTGGCGTCGGGAAAGCAGCTCGGCCGGTTGGCGCCCTTGTCCACCGCCGGGCAGCCCAGCTCGGTGAGCCAGATCGGCTTCGCCATCGGCACCCAGGCGGTGGGCGCGGCAAGCTCGGCGCCGCCCGCGCGCTCATGGTGGGCATGCGTCCACCAGCCGGCGAGGTCCTTCTGGCGGAACACCCAAGGCTTGCCGAACGCGCCGTCCTCGATCGGCGTGCGGGCTTGCGCGAGCCGTGCCGCGTCGTCGGCATAGAACCAGTCGAACGCCTCGCCGCCACGGATGTTGGCGGCGAGATAGGCGCGCTCGTGCGGCGTGGCGGCGCGGGCGGTGTCGAGATGGACGCCGTCGCGCCAGTCGGCGAGCGGCGGGTACCAGTCGATCGCCACCATGTCGATGTCGGGCGAGGCCCACAGCGGATCGAGCGGGAAGCGCACCTCGGCGCCGCCATCGCGCACGTCGGCGCCGTATTCGCTCCAATTGGCGGCGTAGGAGATCTTGGTGGCGCTTCCGGCAAGCCGCTTCGCCTCGGCGGCGAGCGCCACGAGCTTGTCAACCGCCGGATAGGCGCCGGGGCCGGCGCGCACCCGCGTCAGCGCCTCGAATTCCGAGCCCACCAGGATGGCGTCGACGCCGCCGGCGGCCCTGGCCAGCGCGGCGCAATGCAGCACCATGCGGCTCAGCGTCCACTCGCTCGGGCCGGCATAGGCGACCGCGCCGCCCGCGACCGTGAAATGATCGGCGCGGACGCTGCCGAACAGCGCCTCAACCTGCGCCGTTGCGGCAGCAGAACCGTCCGGCGAGCCCGGCCGGCCGGGCGCCGGATCGCAGGTGATGCGGCCGCGCCAGGGATAAGCGGGCTGCGACGCGCTGCCGGTCCACGGGTCGGCGAGCGTGTTGTCCGCCGCAATGTCCATCATCACGAACGGCACCAGCGTCACCTTCAGCCCGCGCGCCTTCATCTCGGCGATGGCGCGCAGAATCGAGCCGTCGGACGGCGTGCCGCCGAAGGCCGGGCGGCCGTCGACCCGCGACACCTGGGCGGCACCGGCGCGGGTGCGGCCGGCCACCGACCACGTGGCGCCGGTGGTCGACTTGCCGATGCGGTCGACCCGCGGCTCGATGCGGCAGTGGCCGGCGCGCAGATCGGTGCCGAACCAGGTGACCACCAGCGCGATGCGCTCCAGCGCCGGACACAGCGCCTCAAGCCGGTCGAGCGAGACGACGATGTCGGTGTCGGCGCCCGGCGCGTGGCGGTTCTCGGTCTCGTACGAACCGCGGCCGACGATGCGGGAGACGGCGCGGGTGTCGTAGCCGAATTCGGTTGCGCCGGGGATCAGCGTCACCGCGCGGATCATCGTCTCCAGTCTGCCGACCGGGCGGATGACCTCGACCTGGATCTGCGGAATGCGGTTGCCGAAGGCGGCGAGCGGCAGGCGCTCGAACACCAGATAGGCGAGCCCGCGATAGGCCGGCGCCCCGCTCGCCCCCTGTTTGGCGAGGATAAGCGGATCGGGCTCCTGGGTCTCGCTGCCGGGATGGAGGCGGACGGTCAGCGCCCGCATGTCCAGCGTCTTGCCGTCGGCCCACACCCGGCCGATGCCAGCGACCGGCCCCTCGCAAAGCCCCAGCGCGAAATTGGCGTAGTAGCGATAGGTGGTCTCGGTGGTCTCGACGCTGCTGCTGCCGCCGCCCTTGCCGCCGCTGGTCTCGGTGCGGGTGGAGACCACCTCCTGCAGATTGGTCGCCCAGATCAGCTCGCCCGCCAGCCGGGCGCGGCCATAGAGGCGCGCAATGGCGGCGCCCTCGGTCGAGCCCATCACCTCGAGATCGTCGAGGCGCGGGCCTTCGCTGGCGCGGTGGGTGGTGGTGCCGAACAGCGCCTTGTCGATCAGCCCGCCGCCGAGCCCGCCCAGCGTGCGGCCGATGACGGCGCCGACCGGGCCGCCGAACGCGGCACCGACCGCGCCGCCGATCGACGACAATATCAGCGAGGCCATGGCTCAGCGCTCCGGAAAGGCGAAGACGACGGCGAGGCGGCGGCGCCACCACGCGGTGAGCGCGACCTCGGCCACCGCCGCGCCGTCATGGGCGTGCACCATGCGCGCGGGCTCGACGAGGATCGCCGCATGCTTGGCCGGCAGGCCGGCGCGCCAGCGAAACAGCAACACGTCGCCGGGCTGGGCATCTTCGAGCGCGCGCGGCACGAGGTGGCGGCTTGCCGCCTCGGCCAGCGCCTCGCGCCCCGCCGCTTCCGCCCAATCGGGGGTATAGGCCGGGGCGATCTCGGGCTCGCTGCCGTAGAGCTCGCGCCACACCCCGCGCACGAGGCCGAGACAATCGCAGCCCACCCCGATGACGGAAGCCTGATGGCGATAGGGCGTGCCGATCCAACGCCGCGCGGCAGCGACGGCGGCAATGCGGATGGGGGACATGGCGGCGTTCCGTTGCGGATTTGGCGTCGTCGCGGGCAAGGGCCAAAGGCCCGCGACCCGGGATGACGCGGGGGAGAGGCTGTCGTCCCGGGCAAGCAGCGAAGCTGCGCGACCCGGGACCGTTTTCAGGAAGGGGCCGCCTTTTCCGGAGGACGATCCCGGGTCTCGGCTTCGCCTCGCCCGGGATGACGAAGCACGAAAAGGACGATCCCGGGTCTCGCTGACGCCTCGCCCGGGATGACGAACGGGAGAGACTGTCGTCCCGGGCAAGCAGCTTTAGCTGCGCGACCCGGGACCGTTTTCAGGAAGGGGTGTCTTTTCCTGAGGACGATCCCGGGTCTCGGCTTCGCCTCGCCCGGGATGACGAAGCACGAAAAGGACGATCCCGGGTCTCGCTGACGCCTCGCCCGGGATGACGAACGGGAGAGACTGTCGTCCCGGGCAAGCAGCTTTAGCTGCGCGACCCGGGATCGTTATCCGCAAGGAGCCCTCACACCACCGCCCGGCCGTCATTGCCGGGCTCGCCGGCCACCGCGTAGCGGATCACCACATCGTTGCCGGGAATGTGCGGGAAGCCGCGGAAATTGACGCCGTTGGCGAAGCGGTCGCGGCAGGTGGCAAAGCGCTTGTCGCAGCCGGCGGAAAGAACGAACGCATCGCCCGCCGCCATCGGCTGCGGCGGCTTCTGCCACAGCGCCAGCGCCACGCCCGCGGCGTCCGTGCGGTGCGTCCGCACCTCGACCGCGAGCCCGGCATTGGCGCCGCTTTGCCACACCAGCCGGCCGCCGGTGAACCAGCCATCATCAAAGCTGGACAGCCCCCCAGCGAGGAGCCGCGTCGCCGACGACACGGAGAGAACCGTGCCGGCGGCTTGAAGCGCGGACACCGCCAGATCGACGCCGCAGCGCCCATCGCCGAGGTCGGCGTCGCAGGCCGCCGTGTAGAGCCGGCCGCGCGTCTCGTCGAGCCGGCACGCGAGGGCGCGCACCTCGACGGTGAAGGCAGCCCCTGTGCGCGTCACCTCGCCAAGCTCGCCCGCGCGCAGCAGCACGCGGCGCTCGGGCGCACTCCAATCGACCAGCCACAGCTCGATCGCCGCGCCGTCGAAGCGGCCGGCGGCGAGATCGTCCTCATCCAGCGTGTCGTCGCAGAGCGCGCCGGCCAGCTCGTGGGCGTCGGCGGCGAGGCCGAGCGAGCTCGTCACCTCCGAGCCGTCGAACCCGGCGCCGGCGCGGCAGAGGACGCCCGCGACGTCGAGGTCGGCGTCGTGCTCGGTGAAGCCCAGCACCACGCCGTCGCGCCGCCGCACGATCCAGCAGCGGGCGAGCGTGGTGGCGCCACTGGCGAGCGCGGCGGCAAGCGTTTCGGGAAGCTCTCTCACAGCCGGATCTCCACCACCGGAATGGACGGGATCTCGCCGGCCGCGAAGGCCGAAAGATCGATGTCGAGCTGGTCGGCATCGAAGCGCACCGGCACGTCGAACAGGAAGCCGGCACTGACGCCCACGCCCATTGCCGGGGCAGTGGCGAAGGTGACGAGGCCGGTCGTCGAATCGACGGCGAAGCCCGCCGCCTGCGCGACGCCGCCCAGCGCCACCCGCACGGAGCCCGCGACCGGCTTGACGATGGGGCGGACATAGGGCGCGTGCGCGCCGCCATAGGTCTTCACGAGCTGGAAGGCGGTGCGGGTTCCGTCGCCCACGCCGAGCGGCTGGTCGGTGGCCACGACCGCCGCGTCCGGCGGGCCGGAGGCATGGTCGAGCCGGTCGCGCCAGCGGAAGCCGTAGAGGCGGCCGCGCCGCTCCTCGAAGAAGGCGACGACGCCGGCCAGCGCCGCCAGCGACTTGACGCCGTAGCCGGCGTTCCAGCGCCGTCGCGAATGCGCCCAGCGGGCGTTGCGCTCCTCGCGGCCGGAGCCGAGCGAGACGATCTCGGTCCGCCGTTCGGGGCCGCCGCGGGCGCCCAGCGCCACGTCGAGCGGAAACAGGATGTCGTGGAAGGCGGGCACGTGTTGCTCCCATCCGGAAATCGGCCATGATGCGGTTTCCGGTTGATCCCTTCGGGATACCGGAACCGATTTCGCCGAAAAATCCTTGATCGGATGAGGATTTTTCGGCGATCGGCATACGGTTCGAAGGCCCTGCAGGCCGGAAACCGTATGATCCATCGCAATGCAGACCCGGCGCGGGCCGCCGCAGACTTCATGCGGTTTCCGGAAGATCACCGCGTGATCCGGATCCCGCGCCGCGACAGAAGGAGTGCGAGTGATGAGCCACGTTCCCCACCAGCTCGACGAGGAGTTTCCCGCCGATGCCGAGACCATCCGCCGCCTGAGCGGCGAAAACCCCGAATTCGCCGCGCTCGCGGCGCGCTACCATCTCGTCAATGACGAAATTCATCACATCGAGACCGGCGAAGACCCTGCCTCCGACGTGCGGTGGGAAGACCTCAAGAAGGAACGGCTGATGCTGAAGGACAGCATCGCCAAGCAGCTCGCCACCCTCGCGAAGGCCTGACAATCACCACTTTACGGCGAAGCCGCCGGCTGCGGACCCTCACAAGGTTCGCTGGCCGCGCGCCACGGCGCGGGCGAGCAGGCTCGCAATATGGGCCTCCGAGCGGCGGAAACTCGCCACATCCGCGGTCGTCACATTGACGACCACCGACGCGGGTGCGGCGCCGTTGGTGTCCGCCCGCACGCCGAGCCGGCCATCGGCGCCGCGCGCCAGCGGCACGATGGCCTCGGTGCCGCTCTCGCCCATCAGGCCGAGACCGCCTTGCATCGCGAACAGCGACGGTGCGCCGACCACGCCGCCCTTGGCGAAGGCCGTAACTTCGCCCAGGCTTGAGGCCGCGAGCGCGCCCTGCGTCAGGCCGGCGAGGTTCGAGGCGATCAGCTTGCCCGCGGCATCGGCGCCGATCTTGAGCAGGCGCAGGCCGAGCGTCTTCAGCACGTCGTCGAACGCCTTGCCCTCGGTGGTGGCGGCCTTCATCGCCGTCGAGATGGCGGAACCGAAGCTGCGGGCGGCGGCGGAGAGATCCGCCATCTGGTCGCGCGCATCCGCCAGCGTGGCGGTGGCCTCGCGCAGATCGGCTGCGGCGAAATCGTCGTCGTCCATCACGGTCTCCCGTCGGGGTGGCGCGCCATCAGCGCCTCAAGCGTCGCGCGGTCGAGCGGCCGAGGCCCATCGCGCGTGAAGGCGCGCGCGGCGTGCGCCAGCTCGCGCGGCGTCGCCGCCCACACCATGTCGGGGGGCCAGCGCAGCACGCCGAAGGCAAAGCTCAGCCAGCGCCGCCAGGGAACGAGGCCGCGCCCATCGCCCGGACCGTCGCCGGCCCGGGCTGGGGAGGGTTTGGCGCCTCCTCCGGCGCGAAGGTGGCGACGAGCAGATCGGCGGCGAGCCGCACCAGCCCGCGCGCGCCCTCGGGGTGGGTCAGCGCCAGCACCTCGGCCTCGCCGATCGACTCGCCCGCGCCGCGCAGGCCGGCGCCGATGATGGCGGCGACCTCGCGCGCCGCCAGCCGCCCGCCCTCGAAGCGCGCGGCGAGCGATGCAAGGTCGGGCGCGCCCAGCGCGTGCTCAAGCTCGGCCAGCGCGCCCAGCGTCAGCACCAGGCGCCGGCTGCGGCCGGACAGGTCCGCCTCGATCTCGCCGCGGTATCGGTTGGGCATGATGGGTCTCGCAAGCTGTCGTCCCGGGCAAGCAGCGAAGCTGCGCGACCCGGGATCGTGTTCAGGACGGGGGCCTTTTCGGATGACGATCCCGGGTCTCGCTGACGCTCGCCCGGGATGACGCGGGGGAGAGGCTGTCGTCCCGGGCAAGGGCCGGAGGCCCGCGACCCGGGACCGTGTTCAGGATGAAGTGCCTTTTCGGAGGACGATCCCGGGTCTCGCGTTGCTCGCCCGGGATGACAGAATCACAACGCGGTGAAGGTCAGCGCGCCGGCCGATTCCAGCGCGATGTCGTGCGTCACCTCGCCATCATACCGGCCGGCATATTCCAGCGCGGTGATCTGGAACGGCCCCTCGATGATGCCGAAATCCGGCACCACGAGCTGGAAGCTCGCGATCTCGCCGTCGAAGGCGAGCTGGCGCAGGCGCGTGTCGGAGGCCGTGTCCTTGAAGATGCCGGAGCCGGCAACGCTGGCCTTGCGCACGCCCGCGCCCGACAGCAGCTCGCGCCAGCGGCCGGCGCTCTCGGCGTGGGTGACGTCGATGGTTTGCGCATTGAGCGCAAAGCGGTTGGTGCGCAGGCCGGCGACGGTGACGAAGGCCGCGCCGTCGTTCACCTTGAGCAGCAGATCCTTGCCTTTCTGGGCGGGCATCAGACTCTCCTTGAAATGTCGTCATCCCGGGCAAGCGGCGCATGCCGCGCGACCCGGGATCGTCATCAGAACAAGCCCCCTTCCTGAATACGGCCCCGGGTCTCGCTCGCGCTCGCCCGGGGCGACGGGCAAGTCATGAGGTTTCCGGTCGATCCCTTCGGGATACCGGAAACGGTCTCGCCGAAAATCCCCCGATGGAGACGGGATTTTCGGCGATCGGAATGCGGTTCTCCGGCCCTGCAGGCCGGAAACCGCATCACATCGGCTCGGTCACCGCGCGCAGGCGGATGCGGCCGTGATAGGTGCGTCCGTCCTCGCCGCGGCGCACGTCGGCCGCCGCAAAGCGCAAATTCGCCAGATGATGGCCGGCGAGCGGCAGCGGCGCGTCGATCAGCGCCTCCATCACCGCGCCGACCACGGCGTGCGCCTCGCGGTGGCCGCCCTGGCGCGAATAGACGTGGAGGCTCAGCGTCGTCTCATCGCCGTCTTCCGTCATCGTCGAGGCATCGCGCATCTCCGCCTCGCCCAGCGTGACGAAGGGAAAGTCGAGCGTCCTCGGCGGCTCGTCATGGATCTTCGCGCCGCCCAGCACGGCGGCGAGCGCGGCATCATTGGCGAGCGCGGCGAAGATCGCGGCCCGCAATGCGACAGCGGCGGACATGGGGGCTCCAATGTTGCTGTTCGGGAAATGATCGTCGTCCCGGGCAAGCGCGCACAGCGCGCGCGACCCGGGACCGTTCGCAGGAAAGGGCTTGTTCTGATGACGATCCCGGGTCTCGCTTCGCTCGCCCGGGATGACGCGGGCCTGTCGGGCACAATAGCGAAGCGTATTGCGCCGATGTGCGAACCGGGATTGGCGCAATACGCTTCGCTATTGCGCCCTACGCCTGCTGACGCGGTGCTCGCCGGGGGCGACCGCGCATCGGCGGTCACCCGCGCTCCTCCTCCAGCAGCAGCTCAAGGAAGCGGCCGGCCTCGCGCAGCGCGCGGATGCGGAAGCGCCGCGCGCCGAGTGCGAGCTGATGCGCGGTGGTGAGGTCGGCGCGCACGCGCACCGTGGCGCGGTGGGTGAGCACGCCGACGCTGTCACCAGCGATCATGCGTTCGTCCATCGCCAGCGGCGCAAGCTTCGCCCACACCCGGCCCATGCTGACATACGTGCGCGCGACGCCGCCCGCGCCGTCCGGCACCTCGTGCGGCGCCTCGATGACGAAGCGGGTATTGAGGTCGGCGGCGGCGGTCACAGCGACACCACGCGATGGGGCGCGAGCAGCGCCGCCACGTCCGAGGGCAGCGCGGCGGCGCCGTCCGCCGGCAGGCCGCGACTGTCGTAGAAATGCGCGGCGAGGCGGCGCACCGCCTCGGCCAGATCGGCCGGCACCGCGGCGGCCTCCATGCCATAGCCCATCGCGATGTCGAGCTCGATGGCGCCGCCGGCTGCGGGCGCGGGCAGCGGAGGCCGCGCCAGGATGAGGCCGGGGGCCGCGCCAGCCACCACGCGGAAGCGGGCGGCGTCGATCGCGCTCTCGCCGCCCTCGGCGCTGCGGATGCGCGCGGCGACGACCGACATCAGCGGCGCCAGCGCCACGTCGATCTGGCCGTCGCGCGGCCAGCGCGCGCGGGTGAGCCGCCAGGTCTGGGCGATGAGGACGCGGCGCGTCGCCGCCTCGCACGCCCGCCGCGCCGCACCGACGAGGCCCGAGATCAGCTCGTCCTCGTCGTCGTGCTCGACGCGCAGATAGGCCTTCATCGCGGCGAGCGTCAGCGGCTCCGCCGCGGGCGGGGTGAGGAGAGACAGGGGCATTTCAGGGATCCCAGGATGGACATGACCGGTCGTTCCCGGCGAACGCCGAAGGCGTTCGGGAAGGGAACCCAAGGACGACAGGCGGGTGAAAGCCGCCCGCGGCGTGGTTCATGGGCCCCCTTCCCTCGCACCGCTCCGCGGTGCTCGCCGGGGGCGACAGCGCGTCTTGCGCACTGCCATTTGACTTCGAGACAGGAGCGCGCCACACGAGCGCATGACCGCGAAACAGCTTGCTCTCGGCGCGGCGCTGGCCGCCCTCATCGCGCCCTCAGTCGTCACGCCGGCCCGGGCCATCGTCGGCGGTACGCCGGCCGATCCGGCGCTCAAGGCGCATGTCGTCGAGGTCGTGTCGAACCACGGCGCCTGCTCGGGCGTGGTTGTCGGCCGCAATCTGGTGCTCACCGCCGGCCATTGCGTCGACAGGCCGGGCTCCTACGCCGTGCTGGTGCGCGGCGGCGCCGGTCCCACGGTGGTGGAGATCGACGGCGCGGCGATCCACCCGGCCTGGACGCGCGCGCACTACCAGCAGAGGAAGCCCTCGCCCGACGTGGCGCTGGTGCGCACCCGCAGCCCCCTGCCCGCGCAGTTCCAGCCGATCGCGCTCGCAAGCGCACCCGGCCTGCCGGCGGCGGGCACGCCGATCACGCTCGCCGGCTTCGGCCTGGCCGAAGAGGGCAATCCGCGCAGCGGCGGCGTACTGCGGCAGGTGCCGACGACGGTGCTGCTGCGCTACGTCACCGCGCAGGTGAAGCTCGCGCCCGCCGGCAGCAAGCCGGCCGGCGCCTGCGATCTCGATTCCGGCGGCGCCGCGCTGACGCGCGAAGGCGGCAAGCCCGTGCTCGCCGGCATCATCGCCTGGAGCGCCGGCGAGGGCGGGCGCAATTGCGGCGCCGCCAGCGCGATCACCGCCAGCGGTGCGATCATCGACTGGCTGCCGGGCGCGGCGAAGACGCTCGGCGGCCGGCTGGGGGAGTGACGGCGGGAGCTTGAGGCCTGTCGTCCCGGGCAAGCAGCGAAGCTGCGCGACCCGGGACCGTTTGCAGGAAATGGGCCTTTTCTGATGACGATCCCGGGTCTCGCTGACGCTCGCCCGGGACGACAGCACCCCTCAGCTCTCGGCGAACTTCAACAGCTTGATGGCGTCGAAATCCTGCACGCCGCCGCCGACGCGCTTGGTGGTGTAGAACAGCACATAGGGCTTGGCGGAATAGGGATCGCGCAGGATCTGCACGCCCTGGCGGTCGACCACCAGATAGCCGCGGCGGAAGTCGCCGAACGCGATGGCGAGCGCATTCGCGCCGATGTCCGGCATGTCCTCGGCCTCGACGATGGGGAACGTCATCAGCGACGCGCGGCCATCGGCGCTGGCCGGCGGCTGCCACAGATAGCTGCCCTGCGAATCCTTGAACTTGCGCACCGCGCTCTGGGTCTTGCGGTTCATCACAAAGGTGCCGTTCTGGCGATAGCCGGCGCGCAGCGCATAGACCAGGTCGACCAGCACGTCGGAGGGGTTGGCCGCCGGAAACGCAGCGGCCGCGCCGGTGGCGATGAAGCCGAGCTTGCCCCACTGCCAGGCCGAATTGGCAACCGTCGTGCAGGCGACAAAACCCTTGGGCTTGCCGTTGCCGTCGCCGGTAACGAACGCCGTGCCCTCCTGCTCGGCGAACGCGGTCTCCACTTCCGCGGCGATCCACTGCTCGATGTCGATGGCGGAGTCCTCCAGCAGCGTCGGCGTCGCCGCCGGCATGGCGTAGAGCTCGGCCGCCGGAAACGCCAGCTCGGCGAGGGTGGGCGTATTGGTCTGGGCACGGGCGCCGGTCTCGCCGACCCAGCCGGCGGAGAAGCCGGTGGTCATGAACGGCTTGCGATAGGTGCCGAGCGAGATTTCGCGCACGCCGGAGATGGCGCGGATCGGCGAGATGGCGGCGAGCCTGCGGCCGATCTCGCGCTCGACCTCGGCGGTCACCGTGTAGCCGCCGTCGGCACCCGTGCCGGCCGACAGCGCCTTCTTCTCCAGCCGCTTCAGGCCCGCGGTCTCGCCGGTGCGCACATAGGCGTCGAACGCCGACTTGTGCTCGCGGCGCGCGGCGTCATCGGCTGCGCGCTCGCCGGTGCCGAGCGCCGGGCGGCGCGCCTTCACCGCCAGCTCGTCGAGGATCGCCTGCTGGCGCTCCAGCGCGGCATCGATGCGCGCCACCTTCTCCTCGCTCAGCACGTCGGTGGACGAGCGCCGTTCCAGCGCCGCCAGCCGCTCGTCATTGGCGTCGCGATAGGCGGCGAAGGTGTCGTTGAGCGCATCGTGCGCGGCCTGCATCTCGGGGGTCGTGGCCTTGGTCTCGGGCGAGGCGAGGGTCATGAGCGGATCCTTTGGTTTCAACAGTCAGATGCGTCGTCCCGGGCAAGCAGCGAAGCTGCGCGACCCGGGACCGTTTTCAGGATTGGTGCTGTTTTCGGAAAACGATCCCGGGTCTCGCTACGCTCGCCCGGGATGACGCGGCTCGGGCAAAGGCCGTAGGGCGCAATAGCGAAGCGTATTGCGCCAAGCTCGTACGTCACCGGCGCAATACGCTTCGCTATTGCGCCCTACCGGAACAGTCGATGCTTGGCGCGCAGGCGCGCCTCGGGCAGCAGCGGAAAGGTGACGATCGAGATCTCCCACAGGTCGATCTCGATCAGCCGGCGCACGCGCGTATTCGGATCGGTGCGGGCGCGCACGGTGCGATAGCCGATCGACAGGCCGTCGAGCGCGCCGGCCTTGAGCAGTGCTGCGACCTCGGCGGATTTCGCCGCCTCCGGCACCAGCCGGCCGCGGCAATAGAGCCCTTGCGCATCCTCGGCGATCGCCAACCACACGCCGATCGGCTGCGCCGGATCGTGCTGCCACAGCATGCGGATGTTGCCGGCGCCGCGCCGGGCGAGCGCAGTGCGGAAGGCGCCCGGCACCACCGCGTCGCGCGCCAGATCGATGCGGCCGAACAGGCTGGCATAGCCTTCAAGCGTCGCGCTCATCGGCGGCTCGCCCGGCGCAGCCGCACCAGCGCGCAGATGAAGCGGCGCACCACGGTCTCGGCATCGTCGCGCGCACCTTCGCGGCCCGCGCGGCGGTGCAGCAGCACGGCCAGTCCTTCGAGGAGGTCGGTCATCGCTCGGCTCAATGTTCCAGACGATTGTTGAAGCGGGCCAGCTCGCGCACGAACACGTCGAACCGGCGGTGGGCGGCGGCAAGCTCGCGCAGCGCGAAGGCGGCGAGCGCCGAGGCGCCCGACGCCCACAGAAACAGCGCCAGATGCGCGAGATCGCCGCGCGCGATGACGCTGCGGGTGATCTCGTCCATGATTGTCTCGATTGTGTTTCGGGATCGTCGCGATGCGCCGTCCTGGACGACACAATAAGAGTCAGACGGCTTCAAAGCGCCTCAGGTCGGCACGAACGAGCCATCATCGAGCATTCTTAATGTCATCCCAGCGTCAAGAGCAAAATAGAGCTCGCGGCTGTCGCGAATAGCCTCCAGAATTCTTCGAGCAGCCTCTGGTTCAAGGGCCAGAGTTGAAACGGCGGCCTTCAGCCGAACCTGCGTGTTGTCATCGTTGAATAGACGCGTGAGAGCGTGCCTCTGGTCGCCGGGACGCGCACGCAGCTCCTGGCGAACGGCTTCCATCTCATTGTAGAGGCGCCGATAGGCGGCGTACTTATCATTCAGGATCGCGTCGTGCTGCCGGCGTGCGATATCAACAAACCGCGCGACCAACTCGTCGACCGACATCTTGCTCAGTGCCGTCGGTTTCATGGCTTCAGCACTCCGCAAGAGGCAAGTGCCATCTTGCCAACCTCGACACGCGTTGCCCAGTCCTTTCCTTGCAGATATTCGCGCGCTGATAGTCCTCCGAAGCTCTCACGCGGAGTCATAAACCACGCCGTGATCTCCCAGTGCTTCAGCGTCGGCACCCGCACCAGGTTTTCGGGCGCATCGATCAGCGAACGGGCGAAATTGTCGCGGTCGGCCGGGGTCTGCTCGACGATGTGGTGGATGTCATAGCCGGCCTCGCGTACCGAGACCGCCGCCTGCAGTTCCTCCAGGGTTTTCGGCTCGTCGAAATGCGATCGAACATAAGGATAGACCTCACGCGCCGTATCCACGAGATCGGCTGCGTTGAGCACCGTGCCGATCAGAGGATTGGCGGCCTCGCGTACGCCCATCACGACAAGCTTCCTGATCGCCGCTTTGGCAACTTGATTGCGCAAGATCGTGGCCGATGGCTGCGGGTCCGGCGCGGCCGGCCGATCGGTGGGGATGTTTCGTTCCGCGGCGTCGCTCTCGTTTCCGGCACCGGTTTCCGTCCAACGTCCACGCTCGTCGCGCGGCTGGTTTGGATTGAAGTTCGCCTTCTCCCGCAGCAGCGCGCGAACCGAAGCGAGCTCTCGCCGAAGAATGGTGAGGTTTTGGGCCAGATGGACCAGCGCGCTGACTGCATTCTGCTGCAGCGTCACCGTGCGCGGCGTCACGTGATATGACGGCAAACGATAGGAGCCGGGATCCGGCCGCAGAAAGCGGGCACGATCCGGCCGCACAAAGGCCGAAAGGACCTTCGTCATGACGGAACCGTTATTCGAGAAATCGATCGCTGGGTGGGGCGTGAGGCCGCGGGCGCGGGGCGCCTACCCCCGCTTCTCCCAGCCCAGCGCCTCGCGCTTCTCGTCGTCGGAGAGGAACGTCGCAGATCCGATGCGCCGCCACAGCGCCTCGCGGTCGGACGCGAGTGCCGGCACCTCGTCGAGATCGACGACGATGCGCGGCGCATCGTCGAAGGCCGGCTGAAGCCAGGCGGAGAGCGACTCGGCGGTGCGGGTCACCAGCGGCACCACGCACGCCCGCCAGAAGGCGCGGTTGGCTTCGACATAGTTGGAATAGGTGTTGTCGCCGGGAATGCCGAGCAGCATCGGCGGCACGCCGAAGGCCAGCGCGATGTCGCGCGCCGCGGCGTTCTTGGCCTCCAGGAAATCCATGTCCTTGGGCGACAGCGACAGCGGCTGCCAGGAGAGCCCGCCCTCCAGCAGCAGCGGGCGGCCGGCGTTCATCGGCCCGGAGAAGCCGGTCTCAAGCTCAGCTTTCAGCCGCTCGAACTGGCTCTCCGACAGGCTCGCCTCGCCCGCGCACACCAGCGCGCCGGAGGGACGCGCGGCATTGTCGAGCAGCGCCTTGTTCCAGCCCAGCGCGGCGTTGTGGATGTCGATGGCCTTCGCCGCGGCCTCGGCGGGCGCGAGGCCGTAATGGTCGTCGAGCGGATGGAACAGCGCCAGATGCAGCACCGGCGCAATGCCATCCTCGCTCTGCTGCAGGCGCAGCGTCGTGCCGTTGACGGTGTAGTCGAATGCCGCGGGCCAGCCGTCCGGCCCCGGCACCACCTTGATGCGGTCGGGCCGCAGCAGGTGCAGCTCGCGCACCGTGCCGGAGGCGGCGACGCTCTCGACATAGGCGTTGCCGGCGACAAGCTGGAACGCGTGCAGCGTTTCGCGGAAGCCCTGGCCGCTCTGGCGCGGATTGGGCCGGGCGAGAAGCTGTGCCAATGCATGGTCTGGCACCTCGCGGCCGCCGACATAGACGCGCCACAGCACCGAGGCCGCGGCCTCGGCGATCAGCCGCACGCAGCGGTGCACCACCGGGTTTGCGGCATAACCCTCGCGGGCGAGCGCGCCATAGTCGCGCGGCGTCCAGCGCGGCCGGCCCGGCTCGAGCGCGATCAGGCTCGCCACCCGGCTGGCCTTGCGCTCGGGGACACGAAACAGGCGGGTGAGACGGGACATGGCGAGACGGGACATGGCGGCTCCTCTCCCTCGCCCCGCCTGCGGGGCGAGGGGCCTTTTCGGATGACGATCCCGGGTCTTGCGTTGCTCGCCCGGGACGACGCGTTGGAGAGATTGTCGTCCCGTGCACGCAACGAAGCTGCACGACCCGGGACCGTTTGCAGGACGGAGACCCTTTCCGGATGACGATCCCGGGTCTCGCGTTGCTCGCCCGGGACGACGAAAACCCGCAGGGCGCAATGGCGCACGCGTCTTGCGCCGATCACGACGCAGGGCTGGCAACGGACTGGCGGATTACGCTTCGCTCATCCGCCCTACGTCACCACGTCGCTCACACCCGCCGCACGCGCGGCTGGGTGTCGGGCTGGGTGAGGTCGGTGAGCGCCCAAACCAGCGCGTCGAGCCGGTCGGGCGAGCGGCCGTCGGAGAGGCCGTCATGGGCGAAGTCGGCCATCTCGTCCTCAAGCTCGGGAAAGGCGCCGACATGCGCCACCCGCCCCTGCTCGTAGAGCTGGGCGACCGGCTCGGCGCGCAGCCATTTGCCGCGGCGGGCGTGGACGAGGCGCACCGGCACCGATGAATCGGCATCCGCGAACACGCTGCGCACCATCTCGCCGCCCTGGTTGGCCTCGGCGATCAGCGCATCGGCTTCAAGCCGATGATAGAGCGCCAGCGCCCGCGCTGCCCATTGCGCCGGCCTGAGGCCGCGTGCGGTGTCGTCGGCGAGCACGCAGAGCCGGCCGTCCGCGGTGCGCCCGGCCGCAATGATGCCGCAGGCGTCCGAGGTGCGGTGGGCGGAGGCCGGCGGATCGACCGCCACGACGATGCGCGCCAGCGTGGGAGCGGTGGCGATGCGGCAGCGCTCGATCAGGTCGCGCGGAAACAGCGTGCCGGCGCGGTCCTCGACCAGTTCGCCCAGCAGCTCCTGGCGGCCGAGCCGCGTGCCGCGATAGCGGCCGACGATGGCATCGAGAAAGCTCGGCGCGAGGTTCAGCGCGTTCTCGGCGGTGGTCATGCGCGCCACCGCCACGCGCGGATCGGCGACCAGCCGGCGCACGATCGGCACCGCGCGCGGCGTGGTGGTGACCACTTGGCGCGGCGCCTCGCCCAGCCGGAGCGCGAATTGCAGCATGTCGAACGCCTCCTCGGCGCGGCTCCATTTGGCGATCTCGTCGCACCAGGCGGCGGCGAACTGCGGCCCGCGCAACTGCTCGGGATCGTCGGCGGAAAAGGTCTGCGCCACCGCGCCGTTCGGCCATTCCAGGCGGCGGCGCGAGGGCAGCCAGCGCGGCCGCTCATAGCGGGCATGGATGCGCAGCAGGCCGGAGACGCCCTCCACCATCACCTCGCGCACGTCGGCCGCCGTCTCGCCAACCAGCGCGATCGGCGAGGTCGGCGCGCGCGCGGCCGGCGGGCGGCCCAGCGCCAGCGCCCGCACCCATTCGGCGCCGGCCCGGGTCTTGCCGGAGCCGCGCCCGCCCAGCATCAGCCAGATCGTCCACGGTGCGCCATCGGCGGCGGCCGCGGGCGGCCACTGCGAGGCCCGCGCCCAGGAGCGCCATTCGTGCAGGAAGTCGTCGAGCTGGTCATCCGTCAGGCGGGCCAGGAACTCCCCCTCCCGGCCGCTCGCCTTCCAGCTCCGCCAGACGGCGCGCCAGCTCGGTCCGCAGCCCGGAATAGTCGCGAGGCAGGGTTCGGTCATCGGAGTCCGCAGCCGGCGTCTGGGCCGGCGTTCGCGCGGCCTTCCTGTCGAGCGCGGTGAGGCGCTCGATGGTGCGGGCGAGCACGGCAAGGGTGCGCGCCTCGCGCTCGGGCACGAGATCGGCGCTTCTGGTGGCGAGGCGGTCGGCGGCGGCAGCGACCTGCTCCTCGCAGGTGGCGAGCAGCTTGGTCACCATCGCCTCGCGTTCGCGGCAGGTGGCAAGGCCGGTGCAGGCGAAGCCGCGGTGGCGGCCGGGGCCGGCCTCGCCGCTGCGGCCGAGCCCGACCGGACCGCGCCGCCGCTTCCAACCTTGGGCGATGGCGAGCTGGTTGAGTCGCCACAGCGACAGGCCGGCGCCGGCGGCCAGTGCGGGCAGAGCCGGACCGCGGCGGTCCTCATAGAGGACGCGCAGACGTTCGAGCTCCTCCGGCGCGGGCGGCGCGGACGAGACCATGGCAGAACCGGATTTTGCGTGAATTCGAGCGGTGTTTTCGCGGATGCCGCCTTGCGGCGGTGCTTCTGGAAGCGGTCGCTTCTTGAAGTGGTCGCTTCTTGAAGTGGTCGCTTCTTGAAGTGGTCTTTGGGGGGGCCTCCCCCGGGCAGGACGGCCGGGGCGGGTTCTCTACCCCGCACCCAGCCGTCTCCTTCCGAGGAGAGGAAGGCCCGAAGAGGCGAGGCTATCCCGGTTGATGAGGGCGCTGGCTGAGGACGCACCCGGGATAGCCTTCGGCTTCTCCGTAAGGAGCCCCGCCGCGCGCGGGGGAGCGCGGCGGGGGCTCTTGGCAGGCGGTTTCACCCATCCAAGCGGCGGCACCAAGCCGAGGGGCATATGGCGGCGCCAACCGCACTTGCGGAGCGTGCTGACCTTGTACCCCAGCAGCGCGCGGCTGTCAAGGACTAAATGCCAATCCTGGGAAAAAAGGCTGCGACAGGCGGTCGCAGCCTTGGTATAAATATACCCCGCTGTGCGCCCTTTCGCGGAACATCCGGGTTGCTGCGGCACGCCCTGCGGCGTTTTGCCCCGCAACATCGGGCGCTTTTCCGGGGTGGTCCACAGCCCCGCCCGCCGGCACGCCGCACCCCGCCTGCGCCGCGCTGCCGAACGGCCTGCGCGCAAGCTGGGCCGCAGGCCGCCGCATCTTCCCGCAGCGCGACCGGACGCCGCTCAACCCTGGCGCGAGCGGGGCGGCCGGGAGCTTGGCGGGAAGCCCGGCTGCGGCGCGATGTCCGCTTCGGCCGGCCGGGATTATCTTCGGCATTTCAGCGCATTTCCGGTCATCGTCCGGCGGCGGAGAGGTCGTCGTCCCGGACAAGGGCCGCAGGCCCGCGATCCGGGACCGTTTTCAGCGGGACCGTTTTCAGAAAATGGTGCGCTATCTGGATGGCGATCCCGGCTCTCGGCTGACGCCTCGCCCGGGATGACAGGCCAACCCACACGCCGATTGACACGGATCGCCTTGCTTCGCACGGTTGCCGGCCGGGAGGTTGTGTCACCGGGAGGTCATGTCATGGGCAAGAAGTCGAACGACAAGTCGAACGACACGCAGAACAACCCCGCCCAGAGCGGCGAGACGGCCGCGAAATCCGCCGCCAAGCCCGGCAAGCTCAAGCGCAAGGACTACGAGGCCGAGCTGGTGCGCCTGCACGGCGAGCTGGTGGCGCTGCAGGAATGGGTCAAGCACGCGGGCCTCAAGGTCTGCATCCTGTTCGAGGGGCGCGACGGCGCCGGCAAGGGCGGCTCGATCAAGGCGATCACCGAGCGGGTGAGCCCGCGCACCTTCCGCGTCATCGCCTTGCCGGCGCCGAGCGACCGCGAGAAGTCGCAGATGTACATCCAGCGCTACCTGCCGCATCTGCCGGCGGCCGGCGAGGTCGTGATCTTCGACCGCAGCTGGTACAACCGCGCCGGCGTCGAGCGGGTGATGGGCTTCTGCACCGACGAGCAGGCGCGGCGCTTCCTCGCAGCCGTTCCGGCGGTCGAGAAGGCGATCGTCGAATCCGGGGTGATCCTCATCAAGTTCTGGCTGGAGGTCAGCGAGGACGAGCAGACCCGCCGCATGGAAGGGCGCATCAACGATCCGCGCAAGACCTGGAAGCTGTCGCCGATGGATCTGGAATCCTACAAGCGCTGGTACGACTATTCGGCGGCGCGCGACGAGATGTTCGAGAACTCCGACACCGCCTGGGCGCCGTGGTTCATGGTGCCCTCCGACGACAAGAAGCGGGCGCGGCTCAACATCATCCGCCACATCCTGAAGACCGTGCCCTACGAGCACGTCAAGCGCGACCGGATCGAGCTGCCCAAGCGCCAGAAGCGCGGCAAGTACGAGGAGCCGCGCTACCAGGTGAAGCAGGTCGAGCAGGCCTATTGAGGCGGGGGGAGCGTCGGCCGGTGTGTCGTCCCGGGCGAACAGCTTCAGCCGTGAGCAACTGTCATGCGGCTTTGGGGTCTCGCCAGGGTTTGTTGTCTCGAATCATGGCGTTGAGGATGGTCAGGAGCTTTCGGGCGATGGCGATGAGGGC
>NZ_VWPL01000018.1 GCF_008630065.1 Blastochloris sulfoviridis | reverse complement strand
CGACCTGTCGCGCTACCGAACCGGCCATGGCGCCAAGAACATGGCCGTCGTCCGCCGCTTCGCCCTCGGCCTCGTGCGGGCCAACACGGACAAAGGCAGCGTCAAAACCCGCCGCAAATGCGCCAGTTGGGACCCAAACTTCCTGATGCAGGTCCTCCAGCTCAACCCTCGTTAACCCGGATTCCCCGCCGTCTCGGCACGTTCAGCCGGCGATTGACTCGGAACCGACCATTCGCCGGTGTTGATCCGACTGAGCCCAGCGCCAACGGTGTAGCGGTATGCGGCGTTGGCGACGCTCTTGGCCGCATCCTTCAGCACCACAGGCAGCGCGGCAAGCCCAGCGACGCCACGCACAACACCAGCGCCGGCAGATTTGGCGATGTCGGTCGCGGTGTCGGGCGAGCCGCCAGGGGCCGGGGCTTCGGCTTGCGATGACGCAGCGGCGGCATACTTCGTCCACGGCCCTTCCGCTAGCGCCAGCGCCTCCGGCGCATTCTGGTACTTGGTCCACGGGCCAGCCGCCGGTGCAATTTTCGGCGCGGCGCGAAGCTGCTCCGCGGTCACGCCCTCGGATGCCACATAGGCGTCTATGTCTGCCTCTGGCGCGCCGAGGCTGATCATCTTCGAGATATTCCGCTTGATGCGGCCGTAGTCAGGATCAGCCATCACTCAGGCACCGGATTCGATTTGAGGGGCGCCGATGGAAGGAATCGACCGACCTGTGATGCCTCTTTCGGGATCCTCTCATTCGGATGCTGAAACCCGATCCTGACGTTCGGTCCTGGCGTTCGGTCCTGCAATGCGATTCCGGCCGATCAGGCTGGTGGCCGTCCCGCCGACAAAACGATGTCTTCATGCATTCATATGTGATAGCATTCGTATGTAACCATATAAAAAACCGGTTCCGGCCAACGGACCGGGAGAAGAGTGCGACGCACGCATGAACGGCTGTCGCGTCAAGGGGGAAAGGCCATGATCGTCAAGTTGTCAAAGGCAAAACCATCACCATGTGACCAGCACAGGTGCTCCGGCTCGGGAGTCCCAGGGCCCGTTCATCGGGTAGCGGCGAAGCCACGCTGAGAAGCGCGCGGTACCGCAGATTTGGCGGGCCAGGGCATCAGGTCGGCGGGCGGTGGCGCTGTGGGATTCAGCGCGGCTGAAAGGCGCGACTGCCGCTGATCGGAACGCCTTCAGGTTTCGTTGCGTCCCCGTTCCCGGAATGCCGGGGCGTGCCGTTTGCTGGACGCGCCCGCATTTGCCCGCAACTGCGCCAACTCTTCAGCCGCGCTGTCGATACCGGCCGGGGATTTTCCACGGCTACCTCGCGCGTCGAAACGTCGCGCCGCGAGGTCCGCAGACATACGAACATAATGGGAAGACAGGACAATGGCATCGACGCACCCAATTGTCCCTTTGCTCTTCATCGCCACACTTGGTTGGAACGCAACGGCGATTGCCGCGACGGCGGAGCATTCGGCACCGGCTGCGAAGCTGCAGCCGGTGGCCGACCAGAACTCCGGATCCCTGTCAGGCGGCACGGCCGACCACACCAAGTTCGAGGCGCTGAAGGGGCCGTTCCAGACCGGCGCGGATGTCACCAAGGCGTGCCTCACCTGCCACAACAAGGCCGGCGAACAGGTGATGAAGTCGGTCCACTGGACGTGGGACTATCGCAATCCGCGCACTGGCCAGCTTCTGGGCAAGAAGAATGTCATCAACAACTTCTGCACCAACGCCCGGGGCAATGAGGGGATGTGCGCGCAGTGCCATGCCGGCTACGGCTGGACCGACGCGACCTTCGACTTCACCGACCAGGCCAGGATCGATTGCCTGGTCTGCCACGACCGCACCGCGACCTATTACCGGCTGCCGAACTCGCGCGGGAGCGCGATCTGCGGCGTCTTGTTCGAAAACCTTGCGCCGATCGATTTCGCCCACGTTGCCCAGAATGTCGGCCTGCCGGGGCGCGAGAACTGCGGCACCTGTCATTTCAACGGCGGTGGCGGCGACGGCGTCAAGCACGGCGACCTCGATTCCTCCCTCACCCGACCGTCGAAGGCGCTCGATGTGCACATGGCCGTCGCCGGCCCCAACTTCGCCTGCACACAGTGCCACGTATCGAGACATCACCAGATTGCCGGCAGCCGCTACGACATGGTGGCACACGACGAGACCGGGCTCGGCAAGCCCGGGGCGCGCCGAGACGTCGCGACCTGCGAATCCTGTCACGGCACTACCCCGCATCCCAAGCTCAGCCTGATCGGCTGGCAGCTCAATCATCACGCCGAGCGGGTCGCCTGCCAGACCTGCCACATCCCGCGCATTGCCCGCGGCGGTGTCGCCACCGTCACCGACTGGGACTGGAGCACCGCCGGCCGACTGATCGACGGCAA
This sequence comes from Blastochloris sulfoviridis, assembly GCF_008630065.1. Taxonomy (GTDB): domain Bacteria; phylum Pseudomonadota; class Alphaproteobacteria; order Rhizobiales; family Xanthobacteraceae; genus Blastochloris; species Blastochloris sulfoviridis. The sequence goes on along the minus strand of NZ_VWPL01000018.1, from coordinate 74,820 downwards.
AGGCTATGCCGAGGAGAAATACGTCCAGGCCGACGGAACGCCGCGCCATACTTACTGGTCGATCAAGGGCAATTTCAAATGGGACGAGAACTTCGTGCCGACATACCAGTGGTTCGACGGCCGCATGGTCTACACCACCGCCGACACCAAGATCGACGCGAAGCAGAGCCCGGTGCCGATAAACGTCGTCAAGGGCGATCCCGGCGACCCGAACTCGCGCATTTGGCCGTTCAAGCAAGTCCGCACCAAAGTGCCGTGGGATCCCGTGAACAAGACGCTGGTCTTCAATCACCTGTGGGGAGATGACGACACCGCCTTCTGGGGCAATTTCGATTTGGTCAAGTCGGTCTCCGCCGGCATGAAGCTGGAGAACCGGCCGTTCTCCGGAACACTCGGCTTTCTCGACACCGTCTCGAACTGGCCGATCACCCACATGGTGGCGCCCAAGGGCGACGCGGTCGGATGCGGCGAGTGCCACAAGCCCAAGGGCCGGCTCGCGGCGATCACCGGCGTCTATCTGCCGGGTCGGGACGGGTTCGGCTGGCTCGACACGCTCGGGATCATCGCACTCTCCCTCACGCTCGCCGGCATCGCTGCTCACGCCGCGATCCGCCTTGCTTTGCGCTTCAAAATCATATGGAGGCCCGAATGGAGGCCGAAATGAGCCAAGCTTCGGCCGTGCCGCCGCCCGGCATCCCCCAGCCGCGCCGCTCGGTGATGATCTATACCCGTTATGAGCGGTTTTGGCACTGGTCGCAGGCGGCGTTGATTTTCATTTTGGCGGTGTCGGGTTTTGCGGTGCACGGATCGTTCACGTTGATGGACTTCCGCACCGCGGTGCTGATCCATTCGAGCGCAGCCGTTGCGCTGATCGTGTTGTGGATTTTCACCACCTTCTGGCACTTCACCACCACGGCCTGGCGCCACTATTTGCCCGACGTCCGCGGGCTGCCCGCCGTGATCCGCTTCTATGTCTGGGGGATTCTCGTCGGGGCCCCGCATCCGTACTCGAAAACCCTGAAGCGCAAGCAGAACGCGCTCCAGTCGCTGGCCTACCTGTCGTTCATGGTGATCATCGGGCCGGCGCTGTGGGCGAGCGGCATCATCTATCTCGCCTATCCGCTGTGGGGGCAGTGGGCGACCGGGATACTTGGCCTGCCGACGGTCGTCTTCGTCCACACCGCGGCAGCCGATCTGATGATGATTTTCGTGATAATCCACATCTATATGACGACCACCGGCAAGACGTTCACCCACTACGTCAAGACGATGATAACCGGTTACGACACGATCGAACTGACGCCTGCAGAGGCCGCCTATCTCGAGGAGGAGGAAGTGAGCCGCCTCGCGAAATCGTAATTCGGCGCAAGCGCAGTTGCTTTCGGAGCTGTTCGTCAGCAACAGCCTGACCTGCCGCGACAGCCTTGCTGTCGCGTGTCATCAGGCTGAAGGCCTGTTTGGAAGCCCGATGTCCATCATCGCAGGCCACAACCTGCGCCGCGCCAAGATCGTCATTTCGCAGCATCCGCGCCGAGCGAACCCATCCGGATTGATGCGGAGCGGTGAAAATGGCGCCATCTCATCGAGACCTTCTTCAACAAGCGCAAGGCGTTCAGGCACATCGTCAGGCGTGCCGACAAAGCCGACATCTGTTGCAGCGCCATCATTCACCTCGGCGCAGCCGTCATGGTTTCCCACCGAATCTGAACGAGGTCTCATTCGGATATTCACGCACACAGTCCGCGGCCCACGCAATTGCCGCCGAAAACTCGTTTGACGATTAGTTCCTTGACGAAAGCGTCTTTGAGGACCGCGATAGCGGCGTCGAAAAGTCGATTGGCAGCCAGCCTTGCTGTAATCGCACTGCGATAAACACAGACGTTCGCTTGGCTCACGTTAGCTCAGTCGGGTGCATGGCTCGCGCGTCCGCCTTGCAGCGATACGGGGAAGCTCAATGTTAAAATTGTACAGAAGTACCGGGAAATAGCTCGAGAGACATCTTGTAAATCCAGGATGTGCAGCGCAACAATTTCGACTGCGCTCGCGAACAAATCTCCTGTTCGTTTGCTTTAGATCAAGGCATTTAGTTTCGCTTATTCGAATATTCAAAAAAACTGAATAGCGGTAGCGCAGTGAGCGGCGCTAATAAAGGAGATGTGACTTAACTTCCGCTTGCGGAAGTTAAAGCAAATGATATGCAAACGCAAAGGAGGAGAGTCCTTTGCGGTGCGAATGTGTCTGACCAATTCGTTGTGTTTTCTTACGGCCGCGGGGGTAGACATGAAGCTGAGCTACTATCCTGGCTGCACAATGAAGAACCGCGCCGGAAACTTCGAGGAATCTCTCCTTTTTTCGATGCAGCGCCTCGGCGTTGAGATCGAAGAGCTCAATCGCTGGAACTGCTGCGGTACCGTCCTGTCCCTGTCGGAGGACGACTCGATGCGCCAGCTCGCGCCGGTGCGCAACATGCTTCGCGTCAGGGAGGCCGACGCCTCGCGCGTCATGACGGCGTGCTCAATGTGTTATAATACACTTAAACGCGCCAACGACCGGGTCAAAGCCGATCCGGTTCTCCTGAAGCGCATGAACGCCTTCATGACCGATGAGGCGACCGACTACGACGGCGATGTCGAGGTCGTTCACACGCTCGAGATTCTGCGCGAATTCAAGGCCGATTCGAAAGCCATCTCCACGAGGGTCGTCAAGCCGCTGAACGGCCTGCAGGTCGCGTCCTATTATGGCTGCCTGCTGGTGCGGCCACGCTCGATCGCGTTCGATGATGTGGAGAATCCGGTTCTTCTCGATGATCTGATCCGCACGCTGGGTGGCAGACCAGTCGACTGGTCTCATAAGGCGGAATGCTGCGGAGCCTATCAGACTGTCGACAAGCCGAAAGTCGTCGCCGACCGCACCTATCAAATCCTGTCCGATGCGAGGGAGCAAGGCGCAGACGTGATCGCCGTCAGCTGCCCGCTCTGCGCCTTCAACCTGGACCACCGCCAGGAGGTCACCCGCCGCATGTACCCGGAATTCGAGGGAATCCCCGTCGTCTATTTCACCCAACTCATGGCGATCGCCTTCGGCTGCGACGAGCGCATCCTGAAGCTCGATCTGCATGACAATTCTCCCCGTTCTATTCTAGCGGAGAGGGGGCTTCTCTAGGGGATTGCAATGTCATTCGGCAAGCTCAAGAAAGCGTATGGCAGGATTACCATCAACCCGAACTGGTGCAAGGGATGCGGCTTTTGCGTCGAATACTGCCCGACCGACGCATTGGAAATGTCCAATGCATACAATGCGAAGGGCTATCACCCCCCGAGGGTGAAGAACGCCGACGAATGCCGGGATTGCAAGTTCTGCGAAAAGGTTTGCCCCGAATTCGCGATTTTCGTGACGACTGATCAAAGATGAAGGACACACGCGTGGCCGAATCTCCCAAGACGGTTCCAGCAGATCCACGGGGCGTTCTGACAGGCCGCCACTTCATGGACGGCGACCATGCGCTCGCCGAAGGCGCGCTCGCCGCCGGCTGCCGTTTCTTCGCGGGCTATCCGATCACGCCCTCCACCGAAACGGCTGAGCGTTTCGCCGAGCGTTGTCCGGAAGTCGGCGGACTCTTCATCCAGATGGAAGACGAAATCGCCTCGATCACGGCAAATGTCGGCGCGGTGTGGGGCGGACAGAAGGTGATGACCGTCACGTCCGGTCCCGGATTCTCACTGATGATGGAAACCTTCGGCCTTGCCTGCATGATGGAGACCCCGATGGTCGTTGCCGATGTGCAGCGCACCGGCCCCTCCACCGGCCTGCCGACGCTCACCGCCCAGCAGGACATGATGCAGGTGCGCTGGGGATCGCATGGCGATTATCGCATCATCGCGCTGGTGCCGGACTCGCCGCAGGAATGCTTCGATCTCACCATCGAAGCCTTCAACCTCGCGGAAATCTATCGTGTTCCCGTCTTCATCATGACCGACGAGACGGTCGGCCACATGCACGAAAAGGTGGTCATTCCGCCGGCCGAGGACATCCGCATCGTCGAGCGCAACTGGTACATGGGACCCAAGGAAGATTACCGGCCCTACGACTTCAACGGCAGGACGGCCGCGCCGATGGTCAAGGCGGGCGATGGCTACCGCTTCCACACCACCGGCCTCACGCATGACGAACGTGGCTATCCGGCCCTGACGCCGGACATGAACAAGCAGGTGGTCACACACCTCATCGAGAAGATCGAGTCCAACGCGGACAAGATCATCCGCACCGAGGAGGATGGCATTCAGGGCGCGGATGTCGTGGTGGTGTCCTACGGCATTTCCTCGCGCATCGCCATCCGCGCCATTCAGCAAGCGCGCAACGCCGGCATCAAGGTCGGCATGCTGCGGCTCATTACGGTGTGGCCGTTTTGCGAGACGAAGATCCGCAACCTCGCCCGCAACGTGAAAGCCATCGTGGTTCCGGAGCTGAATTACGGGCAGGTCGTCCTCGAGATCGAACGCTGCGCCGCAGGCCAGTGCAGAGTGATCAGCGTCAATTCCTGCGGCGGCGCCGTCCACGATCCCGAAGAAATCCTCGCCGCCATCAAGGAAGGGGCGAACCAATGAAAGGTGCAGAGCCGGCCCCCGAATATTCGACCGACGACAAGGCCTTCCGCGAGCAGAACCCCATGGCGGAGTTCCTCCGCATGGAGCGGATGCCGCATATCTGGTGCCCTGGCTGCGGCATCGGCACGGTCGTCACCTGCTTCGTCGAGGCGATCAAGGCCAGCGGCTATGACCGCGACAAGATTGCGGTGGTCTCCGGCATCGGCTGCTCGGGCCGCGTCGCGGGCTATGTGAAGTTCGACTCCTTCCACACCACGCATGGTCGCGCCATCCCCTTTGCCACCGGCCTGAAGCTCGCCAACCCCGAACTGAAGGTCGTGGTGATCTCGGGCGACGGCGACCTCGCCAGCATTGGCGGCAACCACCTCATTCACGCCGCCCGCCGCAACATGGACCTCATGGTCATCTGCATCAACAACTTCACCTACGGCATGACCGGCGGACAGGTGACGCCGACGACGCCGACCACGGCAAACGCCTCGACGACGCCCCACGGCAATTACGAGACGCCCTTCAGCCTGCCCTTCCTGGCCGATGCCTCCGGCGCGACGTTCGTGGCGCGCTGGACGGCGCTTCACGCCCACAACATGACGCAGACCTTCGGCAAGGCGCTGAAACATCGCGGCTTCGCCTTCATCGAGGTCATCGCGCCCTGCACCACGCTCTATCAGCGCCGCAACAAGCTCGGCGATGGGCTGGATGCGATGGACTATTACAAGGAGAACGCGGACATCCAGCATGGTGCGGATACGCGCTCGGTCGGCATCAGTTTCCAGGGCGACATCGCCTTAGGCAAGTTCGTCGAGCGGCAGAAGCCCACCTTCCTCGACGCCGTCAACGACCATTACATGAAGGTCCTCGGCGACAGCTATCAGCTCTATGGCAAGACCACGGCGGAGCTCCAGAAGGAGGCGGAGGAAAGGGCGCGGCTGTCCGCCAGCAAGGAGGCCGAGATCCTTGAATGCGGAGCGGATGACTAGCCATGTGGGAGATCAAGTTTTCCGGCTTCGGCGGGCAGGGCATCGTTCGCTGCGCCTTGATCACGGGGGCGGCAGTTGCGCTCCATGACGACAAGTTCGCAACCATGACGCAGAGCTTCGGGCCGGAGGCGCGCGGCGGCGCCTGCCAGTCGCAGCTCATCATATCCGATAGCCGGGTTCTCTACCCTTACTGCACGACGCCCGGCGTCCTGATTGCGCTGTCCCAGGAAGCCTACGACACCTATGAGCCGGGCCTTGCCGTCGGCGGCATCCTGATCATCGAAGCGGATCTGGTGAAGCCGAAAGGCGATTCGGAGCGCGTTGAGCTCTATAGCATCCCTGCGACCCGTTTCGCCGAGGAGCTTGGCAACCGGCTGTTCGCCAACCTCGTCGTGCTGGGTTTCTTCACGGCCATCACCGGGGCTGTGTCGCCTGAGGCCATGAAGAAGGCACTGCCGGGCCTTGTCCCCGACCGTTTCCTCTCCGCAAACATCAAGGCGCTCGACAAGGGCTATCAGCACGGCGTCGAAGCCGTCTCCAGGAAAACGGGAGCGGTCCATTGACTAGGCGCGCCGGCGTTTTCGTTTGCCATTGCGGGACCAACATCGCGGCGACCGTTGATGTGAAGCGCGTGGCGGCGGAACTCGCCCGCGACGCAGGTGTGGTCTTCTCCAACGACTACGTCTACATGTGCTCCGATCCTGGCCAGCAGTCCGTCATCGACGCCATCCGAGAGCACAACCTCGACAGCGTCGTCATATCGTGCTGCTCGCCGAACCTTCACGAAAAGACCTTCCGCGAGGCGTCCTCTCAGGGCGGTCTCAACCCCTTCCAATGCGAAATCGCCAACATCCGCGAGCAATGCGCCTGGGTTCACAAGGACAGGGACGAGGCAACCACCAAAGCGGTCAAGATCACGCGCTCGGCGGTCGAGCGTGCGCGCCGCAACCAACCCCTGACGCCCATCGGCCTGCCGGTCACGCGCAAGGTCATGGTCATCGGCGGCGGCATCGCCGGAATTCAGAGCGCGCTTGATCTCGCGAATGCGGGCCTCGACGTCGTGCTTGTCGAGAAGCAGCCGACCATCGGCGGCCACATGATCCAGCTGTCGGAGACCTTCCCGACGCTCGACTGCTCGCAGTGCATTCTCTCGCCAAAAATGGTGGAGGTCTCGAAGCACCCGAAAATCACGCTGATGACGTCGAGCGAGGTTACCTCGGTCTCGGGCTTCGTCGGCAACTTCAAGATCAAGGTGCACACAAAGGCGCAATACGTCGATCCTGACAAGTGCAAGCTCTGCGACGACTGCACGGCGGTCTGCCCCGTCGTCGTTCCGAACGAGTACGATGTCGGCCTGAACGACCGCCGTGCCATCTTCATCCCCTTCGCGCAGGCAATTCCGGCCAGCTATTATCTCGACCCGGAGAGTTGCCTTGGGCTCAATCCCGTCGTTTGCGGCAAATGCGCGAACGTGTGCGAGGCGGACGCCATCGACTACGACGCCAAGCCCAAAGACAGCGAAATCGATGTGGGCGCGATCGTGGTGGCGACGGGCTTCGATCTCTATGCCAAGGATAAAATGGCCGAATACGGCGGCGGGAAATACCCGGATGTGCTGGACGGCATCCAGTTCGAGCGCATGTGCTCGGCATCCGGCCCGACCGGCGGGCAGGTGCTCCGGCCGTCGGATCACGAGGAGCCAAAGACCGTCGTCTTCGTGCAATGCTCCGGCTCGCGCGATCCGGCACAGCACTGCGTCTACTGTTCCAAGATCTGCTGCATGTACACGGCCAAACATGCCACGCTGTACAAGCATCATGTGCCGAACGGCAGGGCCTACGTCTTCTACATCGATATCCGCTCTGGCGGAAAGGGCTACGAGGAGTTCGTCCAGCGCGCGATGGAACGCGACGGCGTAATTTACCTTCGGGGACGCGTCTCGAAAATCTACCAGTCGAAGGGCAAGCTCAAGGTTCTCGGCGTCGATACGCTTGCAGGCAAGAATGTCGAGATCGACGCCGACATGGTGGTGCTCGCTCAGGCGATGGTGCCATCCAAGGGCACGACCGAGGTCGCCAAGGCTCTGAAGATCGGGCGCGACAAGGACGGCTTCCTCGCCGAGGCGCATCCTAAGCTTCGTCCCGTGGAGAGCGTGACCGGCGGCATCTTCCTCACTGGCGCGGCGCAAGCGCCGAAGGACATCCCGGAAACCGTCTGTCAGGCGAGCGCCGCAGCATCCAAAGTCATCGCGCTTCTCTCCAAGCCTGAACTGGAGCATAGCCCGGTCGTGGCAAGGGTGCGTGAGAGCCATTGCACCGGCTGCGAAATGTGCGTCGATGTCTGCCCGTTCGAAGCCATCACCCTTGTGGAGGGCAAAGCACATGTGAACGAGGTGCTGTGCGAAGGCTGCGGCACCTGCGTCGGAACATGTGTGCGTGCGGCAATCGACGTGAAGAACGTAACGCAGTTGCAGGTCTTCGAGATGCTCGAAGCCTGCATGGGGGGTGAGTAAGGTGCAGGACGCGGCTGCTGCAAAACATGACGCTCAGGAGTTCGAGCCGAAGGTCGTCGCCTTCCTGTGCAAATGGTGCTCGTCGGCTGGCAGCGATCTCGCGGGCGTGTCGCGGCTGAAATATCCGGCGAACGCGGTGCCGATCCAGGTGATGTGTTCGGGCTCGGTATCGCCGATCTATATCCTCTCGGCATTCAACAAGGGCGCGGACGGCGTGCTCGTCTCCGGATGTCATCCCGGCGATTGCCACTATCTCAAAGGCAATTATTACGCCCGACGGCGCATCTTCCTGGTGCAGAAGCTTCTGCAGTTCATCGGGGTCGAACCCGACCGTTTCCGCATGTCCTGGGTCTCGGCGGCCGAGGGCGTGAAATACGCGGAGGTTATCACGGACTTCGTGAACGACCTGAAGGCGCTCGGGCCTCAGACCAAGCTGAAGGCGAAACGCTGATGATCCCGGTCGAAGACATCAGGGCGCGCGCCAAGGACCTGCTGCAGAGCGGAAAGGTCCGCGCCGTGCTTGGCTATCGGCGCAGCACGGCGGGACTTCTGGCCGAGCCGGCCTTCATGACCACGGCCGACGAGACCGCAGCGCTCGTCCTCGATCCAACCTGCGTCGGCAACCTCGCGCTTTACCTCGTAAACGAGAAGAAGCGGATGAAGCACGCGCGGCAATCCGACAAGCGGCCGCTCGGCATCGTCGCCAAGGGCTGCGACAGCCGCGCCATCACCGTGCTGCTCCAGGAAAATCACATCAGGCGCGATGAGGTGATCGTGCTCGGCGTGTCCTGCGAGACCGGCGGCATGATCGACACGCGCAAGCTCAACAAGGCGCTGCGCGGCAAGGGAGCCACGTCCGCACACTTTGAGGGCGAAGGCGGCGTAAGGGTGTCCTACGTCGGCGGCGGCACGATCCTGCCCGGAAAAGACGTGCTCGCCGACCGCTGCCTCGAATGCGCCAAGTCCTATCCGCTCGACGCCGATTTCTTCTTCGGCGAAAAGGTGGACGAGCGCCCGTACGGTCCACGCTTCGCAGCGGTGTCGGCCATCGCTGAAAAGGGCAGTGAGGAACGCTCGGCTTTCTGGGACGCGCATTTCGAGCGCTGCATCCGGTGCTACGCCTGCCGCGCCGTCTGTCCCATGTGCTACTGCGACGAGTGCGTCGTCGACTCGACGAACTTCATCGTCGGTCCGACGACGAGCGCCGACGAGAAGGCCGATCGCGTCCGCTGGATCAACCGCTCCGCCACTCCATCGGAAAATGCGATGTACCACATGGTGCGCGCCATGCATCTCGCCGGCCGTTGCATCGATTGCGGCGAATGCGAGCGCGTATGCCCTGTGAATATTCCGCTTCGTCTTCTCAACACCATGCTCGAGCGCGAGGCCCTCGAGATGTTCCAATACACGCCGGGCATTGATGCGGAGCAGCCTTCGCTCATCTCGTCCTTCCGCGACGGCGATCCCAACGATTTCGTGAGGTAGGCCGATGGAAGCGATATTGAAGAGAAACCGGCTCGGCCAATGGATCACGGAACTGCAGGAACGCGCCGAGATCTACGCTCCTGACTTCGTGGAGGACACCTGGGAATTCGCGAAAGTGGGTCGCGGTGCCACGGTGGAGCTCAATCACTCAAATACCGTTCGACCGGCAAAACGGTTTGTGTTCCCGCAGCGAGAGGTGCTCTACCGTTTCCGGATCGAGAATAGCCAGTCACCGAAACTCACCGATACGGAGCCCAAGGTTGAGTCCACGGTCGTGTTCGGCGTGCGGCCTTGCGATGGCCGGGCGATGGTTCGCAACGACAGGGTCTTCACCTGTGGCTTCTCCGATCCCTACTATCAGGCAAGGCACGATAACGTCGTCTTCGTCGGGCTCGCATGCAACGCACCGCCCTCGCAAAATTGCTTCTGCGTCTCCGTTGGCGGCTCTCCCCATTCCGAAGATGGCCTCGATGTTCTCATGACAGAGCTCGATGGTCGCTATCACGTCAAGGCGCTGACCGATAAGGGCAGCGACATTGTCCGCAGCGCCGGCGACCTGTTCCAGGATGTGAAGGCAGCCGACATGGATGACGTCGGCAACGCTCACGCCATTGCGCTCGAGTATTCCCAGCGATCGATATCGTCGATGGAGGCGGTGGCAGCGGCGCTGAGGCGTAACTTCGATTCCCCGATCTGGGACAAGCTCGCACGGGCCTGCATCGGCTGCGGCGCATGCACCTATCTCTGCCCGAGTTGCCACTGCTTCGACATCAATGACGAGGTGACCAACAAGTCGCCGCTGACCGGCGCGCGGGTCAGGACGTGGGATAATTGTCAGTTCCCCGACTTCACCATGCACTCGTCGGGCCACAATCCGCGTGAAGACACGGGCGCACGGCTGAGGCAGCGGATCTGCCATAAGCTTCTGTATTTCGTGGAGACCCACAACATGCAGCAGTGCACTGGCTGCGGCCGCTGCATCACGCACTGTCCGGTCGGGATCGACATCGTCAAAATCGCGAATGTCATGGAAGAGGGCGTCTGGCAATGAGCGAGAACGTCTATCTCCCGCAACTCGCCCGCATCGTGCATATCAAGGACGAGGTGCCTGGCGCGCGCGCGATCAAGACGTTTCGTGTGGAGTTCATGAACGGTGGCGGCTTCGATCACGAGCCCGGCCAATGTGCCATGATCTCGGTGTTCGGCAAGGGCGAGTCGATGATCTCGATCGCGTCGGCGCCGACGATCACGGACTACAAGCAATTCTCGATCATGCGCTCGGGCCGTGTCACCACGGCCATTCATGACATGAAGGTCGGCGACGTGATTGGCGTGCGCGGGCCCTACGGCAATAAGTTTCCGGTCAGCGACTGGAAGGGGCGCAATCTGGTCTTCATCGGTGGCGGTTGTGGCTTGGCGCCGATCTGGCCGGTGATCCAAACTGCGGTCGCGAACCGCATGGATTTCGACAAGATCACGGTCTTCTATGGCGGACGAACCTCGCGGGACATCATGTATGCCGCCGAGTTGGAGAAGTTGCGCGGCCAGGCCGACGTGCACCTGTCGATCGACTCGCCGGAGGAAGGCTGGGAAGGCTATTGCGGCTTTGTCCCCGCCAACGTGATGGACAAGCCGCAGAGGCCGGACAACGCCATCGCCATTACCTGCGGCCCGCCAATCATGATCAAGTTCGTGATCAGCAATTTGCGCGAAATGGGCTTCGCGGACGAGCAAATCTACACAACCATCGAAAACAAGATGAAGTGTGGCATCGGCAAATGCGGGCGCTGTAACGTCGGGACGGACTACGTCTGCGTGAAGGGACCCGTCTACTCGTGGGCGCAGCTGAAGAGCTTGCCGCAGGAATATTGACAATCAAGCATACTTCCGAGGAGCACGCCTATGAACCTTGCCGGGATGCTTTATGGAACCCAGCTTCTGAAGATCGTCGAATTTCCGACCGCTGAGGTGCTTGGGCCGGAGGCGAGCGATGCGGAGATCAAGGCGCTGATCAGCAAATGGGGTGAGATTTTTGTCAAACCCAATTTCCGCGGTGGCGTCGGAAAGAAGGGCAAAGCCGGGTTGGTGGGCCGTGCGCAGGATTTGAAGACAGCGCTGAAGGAAAAGGAGCGCCTCTATTTCGCCGAGCATCGCCACGGGAATGCTGTCGCGAAAGCCCATGGCGTGACGTTCGAAGGCGCAGTGCCGGCCGAGCACGAGGTTTATGTCTGCATCGCGGATTCGACCCGCTATCGCGCGCCAACGATCACCATCACACATCGCGGCGGCGTGGAGATCGAGGACCTGCCGAAGGACCAGATCGCGGAGGTCCCGTTCGATCCGCTGACCGGCCTCAAATCGTTCGTGATCACCAATGCGTTGACGGACCTCAAGGCACCGAAGGAAATCATCTCGCCGCTTGCGCAAAATCTGCCGAAGCTGTGGGACCTCTTCCATCACAATGGGATGACGACGCTCGAACTCAACCCTATCCGCATGATGCCAACTGGCAAGGGTGGGCTGACACCGGTCGCTTGCGATTTCAAATGCGGGTTCGATCGGGATGACCCGCGTGTGAAGCGTCTCAATTTGCCCGACCAGCTCTTTGTCGAGGACTACAGCGATTTCGAATATGAGATCAATCTACTGCGCACCTATCAGGGGCAATCGGATGTCTCTGTCATCAATCCCGAAGGATCCATCCTGGCCCTCACCTTTGGCGGCGGCGCCAACGCGCTGGTGACGGAGTTCCTCGGCGACGATGCTATCATTTCAACGGACTTCGGCGGCAATCCGCCCTACGAAAAAATGCGCGATGTCATGCGCATCTGCCTCAAGCACTGGCTGAAACAGGCCAACGTGCTCTTTATCATCGGCGGCAAGGCGAACAATACGGATATCTTCGTCACGTTCCGCGCCATGGCTGACGGACTGCGCGAGCATTTCAGCGAGCACGGCCCGACGCCTGTCTATGTCGTCATTGGCCGCGGCGGCCCCAACCTGGCGCGCGGCATGCTGTCCTTCAAGGATGTCTGCGATTTGCTCGGCCTGCCATACCGCATCTTCGGCTTCGATTCGGCGATGACCGACGTCGTGCGTTATGCGCAAGCCGCGGACCGCTGGATGAAGAGTGAGGGGCGCGAAATGCTTGCTCAAAAACTCGGTGTTGCCGCGTGAACGGCGCCGGTCGGCCTTCGATCGGTTGAAACGTTTGCGGGACGGAATTTCGGGGGGAGGCAATGAATCACGGCAATGAGAGATTCAAGTATTTCGTAGGCATAAGATCCCTGGCCGACATCGCCACGCGCGGGGATCAGGTTTGCGTCTTGAATATTCTTGGCAACGAGTCGCGTGCCGTGGCTCCCACCAGCCATGCCTACTCCCGCGGCAACATCGTATTCGGCACATCTCCGGGACGGCGCGGCGAGTTCCTCGAAACGCCGATCGGGCCCATTCCCGTTTACAACAACGTTCGTGATGGGCTCGACGACGGACACAATTTCAATGTGGGCGTGATTCACCTGCCACCGGCGGCCGTGCGCGATGGCGCCCTCGAGTTGATGCGTGTCAACAGGCACGTCCAGAAGATCATCATCCTGACGGAGAAAGTGCCGGTCCATGATTCCCGCGAGATCCGGGCGATGGCCCAGCAACGCCACGTCGATCTCTTTGGTCCAAATTGTCTTGGCGTGGCTGACGCTTGGAACCATGTGCGCATCGGTGGCCCGCTCGGCGGAGAGAGACCTGAGGAATCGCTGCGCAAGGGCTCGGTCGCCATCTATTCGAATTCCGGCAATTTCACCACGACCATCGCCACCTACCTCGCATCGGGCGGCTGGGGAACGACGACCAGCATTTCCAGCGGAAAGGACGTCTATATCGGCTTCGCACCGCCGGAATTCGCCTGCGCCTTCGATAACGATTCGCGCAGCAAATCTGCCGTCATGTATATCGAGCCGGGCGGCTATTACGAGGAAGAGCTCGAATTCTCGAAGCCGGTCATTGCGTGTGTCGTTGGACGCTGGAAGGCAAAGCTGACCCGCGCGGTCGGCCACGCCGGCGCGATGGCTGGAACGGGCGATAGTGCTGAAGCGAAGGAAGCGTGGTTCCAAAGGATTCTCAAGGTCGACGGGATATTCACCCCCGAGCGGCCGATTTTCTCGAGAGCCGGCGCGGTCGTTACGAACATTGCGCACATTCCGGCGGCGATGACCGCGGTGATGGGGCTGCATGGTGTGCGACCGGATTTTCCCCCTGAAGGCGACCTGACCCTCAAGCCGTGGTTCGGCAACAATCAAGGCCTGACGCTACCGCCGGAACTTGACATCCCGCTTGTCGAGCCCATCCAGCCTTACAGGGATCAGATCACCGAACTTTCGAAGCAAGTCGGGACGGTATTTCCCCGCGAGGGCATGAAAGACCGCTCGGGCAGCTCGATCATGGATGCCAAGACACAGGTTACGCGTGTCAGCGGCGTGTCAATTCTCGATACCGCGAAATATCCGCTCGAATCCAATTATTGCCTTGCGCTCACCCGCGAGCACAACGACGACAATGACAATGCGTTGTTCAACGCGGCGATAGCCGCGGAGGTCAACCTTGACGAGGCCATGGTGAAAGGGGCGGACGCGGCCCGCGCGTCGGGAAGCGCTCCCAACACCGTCCTGGCGGCCGCGTGCGCGCTCTTAGGCCCGAAGAGCGTCGTGGATGCACGAAGGGGGGCCGATGTTCTGGTTGAACTTTTCGGACATTCCGGCCTGAAGGCGGGCGACGAGGACGGCTTCGATGTCTCCGGCATTCATCCGACCCCGGAACAGCTTGCTGCACTCGTGAGCAAGAGCCCTGACGCCAAGGCTGAAGCGATGTTGGCCGGGCTTAAGGCGCGCGGCGCGAAGTCCGTCTTCGTCGATTTCCTCGGCTCGCTGAACGGCTATCCCACTGCCGACGCCGTACTGGCGGCCATTACGACGACGATTGCCTGGGGCGCGCTGATGAAGAAGAAGATCACGCGCAACACGGTTCGAAATTTTCCCTGGTATGCGCGCCTCTTCGCCACGATCATCGGCGGGTCCGTCGAGGGTAGCAGGCACAACGACAATGCGTTCTGTGGCGTTCCCATCAGTGATTTGATCAACGGCTGGTCTGCCACCGAAATGGCCTACTTGGCATTGATCGGGGAAGCGCCGACCCCCGAGAAGCTGTTCCCGTTCCAGGTGCTTTTGGGGCTCATCATCTCCAACGGGCCAGGCACGATCTCCGCGCAGGGGTGCAAGGGCGCGGTGTCGGCGGATGGTCCGGAGACACCGGATCGCGTGCAGATCAACAAGGCGATGATCGGCTTCCTCACGCACACGGGCTTCTCCCACGGCGGCAACGGCTTCGAGGGCATGCGCTTTCTGATCAGCCAGTTCGGGAGCACCGATCTCAAGGAGCCCGGGGATCCCGATCATGGCCTCGACCTTGCGGCGATGGCCGGTCGCTTCGCCGATGACTTCGCCGCGCAGAAGAAGGCGAAGAAAGGCCTCGGAGCGGACGTGCAGGCCATTCCGGGCATCCACCATCCAATCTTCAGAAACCAAGTCGTCAACAAGGATCCGCGCGAGGTCTATCTGTCGCAGTTGTTCAAGGAACGCGGCGAGACGAACGTCTTCCACGATTTCTACAGCGCGCTCGTCCAAGTGCTGTACGATAACGGCGTAACGCCGAATGTCTTCTGCGTGAATATCGACGCAGTAATCGCAGCCCTTCTGTTGAAAACCCTCTGGGCCGGCTATCGTTCGGGCGCATTCTCCGAGGAAGCTCTTGAAAGCGCCGCCTTCACGGCCTTTCTCTTCGGACGGATGGTTGGCTGCGCGGGCGAGATCGACGACCACATCAACCGTGGACGCAACATGGATACGCGCACACCCGCATCGCAATGCTCCTACGTCGTTTAGGGCGGGCACGACACCTGCCCGTTGGCTGACGCATTTTTCGAGGTTGGCAAATGACCGGATACGAACCGAAGATCGTCTGGACCAAGGTCGACGAAGCCCCGGCGCTTGCGACCTATTCGCTCTTGCCCATCGTCCAGGCGTTCACGCGTGTAGCAGGCATTGACGTCGAAACAAGGGACATCTCCCTTGCGGGACGAATCCTTGCGAACTTCCCGGAGAAACTGACCGACGCTCAGCGGCAATCGGATGATCTCGCCTTCCTGGGTAAACTCGCAAAGAAGCCAGAAGCCAACATCATCAAGCTGCCGAACATCAGCGCCTCCATTCCGCAATTGAGGGCGGCAATCGAGGAGTTGCAGGCAAAGGGCTACGACATCCCGGACTATCCCGAGGACGCGAAGACCGACGCCGAGAGGGAGATCAAGGCGCGCTATGCGAAGATCCTTGGCAGCGCGGTGAACCCGGTCTTGCGTGAAGGCAACTCGGACCGGCGCGCCGCGCCGTCCGTCAAGCAGTATGCGCGGAAGCACCCGCACAAGATGGGCACGTGGACTGCGGACTCGAGAACACACGTTGCTCACATGAGCAGCGGCGATTTCTACGGCAGCGAAAGGGCCGTCACCGTTCCTGAAGTCGGCAGCTTCAGGATCGAGTTCGTGGGCGACGACGGCACTGCGACCGTGCTCAAGGAGAGAACCGCCTGCATGGCCGGCGAGGTGATCGACGCCGCAGTCATGCGCAAGCGCAGCTTGCGGGCGTTCTATGAGGCGGAGATCGAGGACGCGACGAAGCAGGGTGTGCTCTTGTCGCTGCACCTCAAGGCCACAATGATGAAGGTGTCCGACCCCATCATGTTCGGCCACGCGGTCTCAGTCTATTTCAAGGATGCCTTGGCGAAGCACGCCGCCGCGCTGGAGACGATCGGATTCAACCCCAATAACGGGCTCGGCGACCTTTACGCAAAGCTCTCGAAGCTCTCAGATGCGGAGCGCGCCGCCATCGAAGCCGATATTGCCGCCGTCTACGAGACGCGGCCGGAACTCGCGATGGTGAACTCGGACAAGGGAATCACCAATCTGCATGTGCCGAGCGATGTGATCATCGATGCCTCCATGCCCGCCATGATCCGCGATTCCGGCAAGATGTGGGGCAAGGACGGCAAGCTTCACGACACCAAGGCGATCATCCCCGACCGTTGCTATGCAAGGGTCTATCAAGCGGTCGTCGAGGACTGCAGGAAGCACGGCGCCTTCGACCCGAAGACCATGGGCACCGTGCCGAATGTCGGCCTGATGGCGCAGAAGGCGGAGGAGTACGGCTCGCACGACAAGACGTTCGAGATTGCCGGCAAAGGCAAGGTGCGCGCCGTCGATCAGGCGGGCCGGATCCTGCTCGAGCAGGATGTCGAGCCGGGCGACATCTTCCGCATGTGTCAGGTGAGGGACGCGCCAATCCAGGATTGGGTGAAGCTCGCCGTCAAGCGCGCGCGGCTTACCCATACGCCCGTCGTGTTCTGGCTGGACAAGAACCGCGCCCACGACGCCGAGATCATCAAGAAGGTCGAGCGCTACATAAAAGACCACGATACGAGCGGCCTCGACATCCGCATCATGGCGCCGGAAGAGGCGGTCAAGTTCTCGATCGAACGCATCCGGGCGGGCAAGGACACGATTTCGGCCACCGGCAACGTGCTCCGCGACTACCTGACCGACCTGTTCCCCATCCTCGAACTCGGAACGAGCGCCAAGATGCTGTCCATCGTGCCCTTGATGGATGGCGGCGGGTTGTTCGAGACCGGCGCTGGTGGCTCCGCACCCAAGCACGTGCAGCAATTCCAGGAGGAAGGCTATTTGCGCTGGGATTCGCTTGGTGAGTTCCTGGCGCTCGGGGTGGCGCTTGAACATCTGAGCCAAGTCTTCAAGAACGAGAAGGCCGCGGTGCTGGCGGAGACGCTGGATCAGGCCAACGCCAAGATCCTCGAGAACAATCGCTCGCCGGCCCGCAAGGTCGGCGAACTCGATAATCGCGGCTCGCACTTCTACCTTGCGCTCTATTGGGCGCAGGCGCTCGCCGAACAGTCCAGGGACAAGGACCTGCAGGCGCGGTTCAAACCGCTTGCCCAGACCCTTGCGGAGAACGAGACCAAAATCCTTGGCGAGCTGGCGGCTGCACAAGGCAAGCCGCAGGATACCGGCGGCTACTATCGCCCGGATTTCGAGAAGACATCGAAGGCCATGCGACCCAGCGCGACGTTGAACGCTGCAATCGCTTCACTGGCTCAAGCCTAAAAAATCGGGGGAACGCCATGCTCGGAGCCTATCGCGCCCATGTCGCCGAACGCGCCGCACTCGGGATTCCGCCTCTGCCGTTGTCGAAGCAGCAGACGATCGAGCTCGTCGGCCTCCTGAAGAATCCGCCGCAGGGCGAGGAGGCGTTCCTTCTCGACCTCATCACGAACCGCGTCCCGGCCGGAGTGGACGATGCGGCAGGGGTGAAGGCGGACTATCTGGCGAAGGTCGCAAAGGGCGAAGAGCCGTCGTCCTTGATGTCGAAGGTCCGAGCGACGGAGCTTCTCGGCACCATGCTGGGCGGCTTCAACATCAAGCCGCTGATCGAACTTCTCGCCTGTCCGGACTGCGGTGCGGCTGCTGCACAAGCGTTGAAGAACACGCTGTTGATGTTCGATTACTTCAACGAGGTCAATGCGCTCGCCGCGTCTGACAAGCCGGGCGCCGACAACGCGAAGGACGTCATACAATCCTGGGCGGACGCGGAGTGGTTCACGTCGCGGCCGGGCGTGCCGGAAAGCCTCACGGTGACCATCTTCAAGGTTCCCGGCGAGACCAACACCGACGACCTTTCGCCCGCGCCCGATGCGTGGACCCGCCCGGACATTCCGCTGCATGCGCTTGCCATGCTGAAGAACCCGCGCCCCGGCATCGAGCCGGATCAGCCAGGCAAGGTCGGCCCCATCAAGCTTCTGCAGGCGCTGAAGGAGAAAGGCCATCCGGTCGCCTATGCCGGCGATGTGGTCGGCACCGGCTCCTCGCGCAAGTCTGCCACCAACTCCGTTCTGTGGTGGACCGGCGAAGACATCCCCAATGTGCCGAACAAGCGCTGCGGCGGCGTCTGCCTCGGCGGCAAGATCGCGCCGATCTTCTTCAACACCATGGAGGATGCCGGCGCGCTGCCGATCGAGCTTGACGTTTCCCGGATGGAGACGGGTGATGTGATCGAGCTTCGCCCGCTTGAAGGCACGGCGCTGAAGAACGGCGAGGTCATCGCCACGTTCAAGATCAAGTCGGACGTGATCCTCGATGAGGTTCAGGCCGGCGGTCGCATCCCGCTGATCGTTGGCCGCGATTTGACATCGAAAGCGCGCGCGGTCCTCGGCTTGCCGCCTTCGACGCTTTTCCGCATGCCCGCGCAGCCTGCCGATACGGGCAAGGGCTATACGCTGGCGCAGAAGATGGTGGGCCGCGCCTGCGGCCTGCCCGAAGGCAAGGGGGTGCGTCCCGGCGCGTACTGCGAGCCGAGGATGACCACGGTCGGCTCGCAGGACACCACGGGCCCGATGACGCGGGACGAAATGAAGGATCTCGCCTGCATGGGCTTCTCGGCCGGGCTGGTGATGCAGTCCTTCTGCCACACCGCCGCCTATCCCAAGCCCGTGGACGTAAAGACGCACGCGACACTGCCGGCGTTCATTTCCAGTCGTGCAGGCGTGTCGCTGCGCCCTGGCGATGGTGTGATCCATACGTGGCTGAACCGCATGCTGCTGCCCGATACGGTCGGCACCGGCGGCGACTCCCATACGCGGTTCCCGCTGGGCATCTCTTTCCCGGCAGGCTCCGGGCTCGTCGCGTTCGCCGCGGCCACCGGCATGATGCCGCTCGACATGCCGCAATCCGTGCTGGTGCGCTTCAAGGGTACCATGCAGCCCGGGATCACGCTGCGCGACCTCGTGAACGCGATTCCCCATGTTGCGATTCAGCAGGGGCTGCTGACCGTCGAGAAGAAGGGCAAGAAGAACATCTTCTCCGGCGTCATCCTGGAAATCGAGGGGCTGGAAGACCTGAAGGTCGAGCAGGCGTTCGAACTGGCCAACGCATCGGCCGAGCGCTCGGCCGCGGCGTCCACGGTTCGCCTGAACACGGGGCCCGTCATCGAATATGTCCGTTCGAACGTGGCCCTGCTGAATTGGATGATTGCCAACGGCTACCAGGACCGGGCCACGCTCGAACGCCGTATCGGCGAGATGGAGGCCTGGCTCGCCGATCCGAAACTGCTCGAACCCGACGCCGACGCCGACTATGTCGCGGTGATCGAGATTGACCTCGACGAGATCACGGAGCCGATCGTCGCCTGTCCCAATGACCCCGACGACGTGAAGCTGCTCTCTCGGGTTGCTGGCGACAGGATCGACGAGGTCTTCATCGGCAGTTGCATGACCAACATCGGTCACTTCCGGGCCGCAGGGAAAGTGCTGGCTGGAGTGACCGACATCGCGGCGCGGCTATGGATCACTCCGCCGACAAAAATGGATGCCTCCATCCTTATGCAGGAGGGCTACTACAGCACATTCGGGACGTCGGGCGCTCGCACCGAGATGCCGGGCTGCTCGCTGTGCATGGGAAACCAGGCTCAGATCAAGAAGGGCTCGACCGCGATGTCGACCTCGACGCGCAACTTCCCGAACCGGCTTGGCATCGATACGCGCGTCTATCTCGGCTCGGCCGAGCTTGCCGCAGTGTGCGCGCTGCTCGGACGCATCCCGACCGTGGCCGAGTACATGCAGCATATCGAGGCGGTCAACAGGACCGCGGCCGACGTCTACCGCTACATGAACTTCGACGAGATCGCCGAATACCGGAGCGCCGCAACAAGGACAGCGGCCTGACACAGGGCGGGTGCTTCGCGAGGTCCTGACGGGGAGTGGAATGCAAAAGGAAACCGAACCGCACGAAGAAGGAGGCAAGCGCCAGCACGTTGGCGCGCACATGGTGAGTGTGTACATCAACGGCAAGCGACATGTCGTGCCGGAACACGCCACGATCATGCGGGCCATCGAATATGCCGGGCACCAGATCATCCGCGGTGCCGGCTGCCGCGAAGGCTTCTGCGGGGCCTGTGGCACCATCTACCGCCTGCCGGGCGACTACAAGCTCCACACGGGCCTAGCCTGCACCACCCTCGTCAAGGATGGGATGTCGCTCACCCAGATTCCCTCCGTGCCGATGGAGAAGGCGGTCTACGACCTCGAAACGCTGACGCCCGACGTCACCGCGATCTTGCAGGTCTATCCCGTCACGTTTCGCTGCGTGGCCTGCGGAACCTGCACCAAGGCCTGTCCGCAAGGATTGCCGGTGATGGACTACATTCAGGCGGCCATGCGCGGCGATATTGCTGCGGTTGCAGACATGGCGTTCGACTGCGTCGCCTGCGGCCTCTGCGCCCTGCGTTGTCCCGCAGAAATCATCCAGCACGAGGTCGGCATCCTCTCCAAGCGCCTTACCGGCCGGTATTTGCGCAAGGAGAGCAGGGAACTCGACGACAGGATCGCGGAGGTCCGCTCTCACAAGTACGACGGCGAATACAGCAAGCTCATGACGATGGATAAGGCTGCCTTGAGCAAGCTCTACTACGCACGCGACATCGAGCCCTGAGCACGCCACCAATGACCTGCGCCACGGATTTCCTGATGACAACGACGGCGATTGCACATCGGCCGCTCCTGGGAGTGAGGCATGTATCCTGACTATCTGGCCGGCCATGTGAAAGAGGTCGAGCGGACGCGCCCCAAACGGCTGGAACTGGCGCTGACGGGAGCGCCGGTTTTTCCGCCGATGACCGCGGAGGAACGGGAAGATGTTCTGACGAAATATCATCCCGACTATTCGAAGGGAGCGAAACGACCGGTTCGGGTTGGACCCAACAAGGGCGAGGAGATGACGACGGAGGTCGCCGTCCTCCTGGAAGCGCATTCCATGATCCGCCCGAAGCTCATGGAGCTTGGTCTCCGGGAGCCCGATTACGAAACCGACCTCCTCATCATCGGCGGAGGCGGTGCGGGTTGCTGGGCTGCCATCACGGCCGCACGCCAGGGCATGAAATCGCTGATCGCCACCAAGTTGCGCATCGGCGACGCCAACACCATGATGTCCGAGGGCGGCATGCAAGCTGCCGTCTCGCGCACGGACTCGCCAACCCGCCACTATCTCGACGCCATGGGCGGCGGACACTTCGAGAACGACCCGGCGCTCGTGCGCGTGCTGACGGAGGATGCCCCTGAGATTGTACGGGAGCTCGAAAATCTCGGCGTCATCTGGGACAAGGAGTCCGACGGCAGCATGCAGGTGCTGCACGGCGGCGGCACCTCGCGCAAGCGCATGGTTTCCTGCCGGGACTATATCGGCGCCATCATCATGCGTACGCTCATGGACGAGGTGCGAAACCACCCGGACCTGATCTCCATCCGCGAGTTCGAGCCCGCCGTGGAGCTGATCCTCGACGAAAATGGCCGTTGTGCAGGCGCCGTCCTCTACAGTCTTGATACCGAGCAGTTCCTGATCGTGCGGGCGAAGGCCACGATCATTGCGACAGGTGGTTTCGGCCGGCTTCACATCCGCGGTTTCGCCACGACCAACCACTACGGCGCGACCGGCGACGGCCTCGTGATGGCCTACCGTGCCGGAGCCAAGCTCAAATTCATGGACTCCGTTCAATACCATCCGACCGGCGCGGTGTTCCCCGAGCAGATCGCGGGGTTCCTGATCACCGAAAAGATACGCGGCGCGGGCGGACAGCCCCTCAACAAGTTCGGCGAGCTGTTCGTGTTCCCGCGCGAACCGCGCGACGTGGAGAGCGCCGCAATCATCCGTGAGTGCGGCCACGACCGCAACAACGGCATCGACACCTATGTCGGCCGGACGGGCGTGTGGCTTGATTCCCCGATCATCGACATGATCCACGGCGAAGGCTACATACACCGCCAATTCCCCGGCATGTGCCGCCAGTTCAACCGCTTCGGCATCGACATCGCGAAGGAGCCGATGCTGATCTATCCGTCGCTGCACTATCAGAACGGCGGCGTCGCGATCAACGAACGCTGCGAGACCAGCATCCCCGGCCTCTATGTCGCGGGGGAGGCCTCGGGAGGCGTCCATGGTCGCAACCGGCTGATGGGCAACTCTGTGCTCGACTACAACGTCTTTGGCCGACGCGCCGGGCAGCACGCCACCCAATACGCCAAGACGGCGAAGCTCGGGAGGCTCAGCCTGGAGCACGTTGCCGAACATGCGCGCGAACTCAAGCGAGAGGGTATCGACACGGATATGATCTCGCCGCTGATCCTGCCGTCCTACACGCCGGAGGACGTGAAGATTCAGCAGCTTGCACGTCTCGGCAACGTCCCTGCGCTGCACTCCATGCTGCGCAGCAGGTTCACGGCTCAAGAGCGGAGGACGCACCCATGATCACGTCAGGAGCGACTCCATGAGCGTGAAGATCGATGGCAATGGTGCCGAAGCGAGGGCCTTCATCGAGAAAGTTGAAAGCCTGAGCAACCAGGATCTTCTGGCCTGCTATCAATGCGGCAAGTGCTCAGCCGGATGTCCGATGGCAAAATACATGGACCTCCTTCCCCACCAGATGATCCGCTTCGCGCAGCTCGGTCTCAAGGATGAGCTTCTCGGCTCGGAGGCGATCTGGATGTGCGTCTCCTGCCTCACCTGCAACACGCGCTGCCCGAAAGGCGTACGCATCGCCGAGGTCATCGAGGCTCTCCGGCAGCTTCGAATGCGCGACAAGCGCAATGATCATCTCCATGTGCACGAGCTGTCCGCGAGTGCGCTGGCGAAACTGCCACCTATTGCCGTCATCGGGAGCATGCGGAAGGGCACGTCGTAGTATCAGTGGCCCTTGGCCTTGACCCACTGTCGTGATGGCTGGGCGGAACGTATCGACGATTTTGAGGCAGCCCGGCAAGGAATTTCGGCTTGGACGTTCAGGGCTTTCGGTGGTGGATCGATCCAGGTTTCGGTCGGTTTTGCCGGCGGTTTGGGCCTCTTTCTGACCTCATGAATCCCCTCATTTTTGACTTATGTGCCCCACGCTTGCCCGCAGGTCCTCTTCGGTGGACCTGAACCGTGACTCGCCCCCATGTTTCCACCATGCAGCGCCGTCGAAATATGGCTGGGCGCAGAGTTGGCGGTCGACGAGAACCGGCCAACTGTTCAAGCACCACAACGCCAAGGCATTGAAGTCTCAGCACAAAAAATGAGGGGATTCCTGAGCTTTCTGACGAAGCGCTCGGGCTTTTATTGAAGGCTGCGATGAGAGTGTTCTGGCGGGCGGCATGGATTTCCTCGGCCTGACCGTAGTGCACCTGGTCGGGCGTCATCAGGCCAATGTGAGCCGCCCCGCATTTCCAACCAAGAAACCCCGCTCAGTGGCCCTCACAAGCGGGTCCACTTCAAGTTTCCAACCGGTCTCTCAATTCCCAGCGAAATTCAAGGCGCGCCAACGCCAAAACCAGACATCATGTCGATGTGCCGTAGCAGTTTAGCTGGCGTAGAGCCTCTTGCGCAGGTTGCAGCCATCGGCATCTATCAGTTTCATCGGCATCTATTTTGGCGCCATTGTTCCAAGAAGGGAAAAAGCGAATCCAGTGCCTTGAACTAGCAATAATACCTACCAAACAACTGTCCGAGTGCGTTTAGTCCATTGTTAACGACATCGGCGCACATTGCGGTTCGTTATCTTCATACCCCCCCAACTTGTGACGGCACGTCGCCTGAACGAGGCGCGGTCATTGAAGCAGACGTATCCACGACTCGAACAGGTGCCCAACCGGACGTGACCGAGCTCCCAGCGCCCGGGCACTCGATTGTGCCCTTTGGCAACCAGCTTGGAGCTTGGACATGGCTCTCGTGAAGAAGAACACGCTCGCTGCTGCGGGTACTCCGAAAGGCCTCGCCCGTGGTGGTGAAGAGGTCGCCCTGAACAAGCTCGGCCGCCTGGCGGACGAGAATCGCCAAAAGGCCCGCACCCACGCCAAGCAGCAGAAGGCCGCCGAGCGCGTCGCCACCGCCACCGCCCAACTCGCCAGCGGCATCACCGAGGCGTCCTCGGCCGCCGAGGAGCTGCGCAAGGCGATGGAGCAGATCGCCGCCGGCGCCGAGCAGGCCGCCAGCGCGTCCGAGGAGTCGCAGCGCGCGGTGACCGTGATCGCTGCCAAGAACCGCGAGGCGCTGGCGGCCGCCGAGACTTCGCGCGACAAGGTCGCGGCGCTGCAGACCCTGGTCGTCAACGTCTCCAACCAGATCGCGACCTCGGTCGCCTCGATCAACACCGCGGCAGAGCGGCAGGCGAGCTCGGTGAAATTCATCGTCGAGCTGGAGCGCCAGGCCGCCTCGATCGGCGACATCGTGCGCGCCGTTGCCCGCATCGCCGACCAGACCAACCTGCTGGCGCTCAACGCCGCGATCGAGGCAGCCCGTGCCGGCCAGCACGGCAAGGGTTTCGCGGTGGTTGCCGACGAGGTCCGCACGCTGGCTGAGACCTCCGAGAAAAGCGCCCGCGAGATCCAGGAGCTGATCGGCAAGATCCAAAGCGATGTGAAGGTGATCGCCGAAGGCATCAACCGCTCGGCCGAGGCTGCGCGCGCCGAGGTGGCGAAAGGCAATATCGTCACCGAGCAGCTCAAGACGGTGTCGACAAACATGGGCGAGGTGCTGGCTGGCGCCGAGTCCATCGCCCGCGCCGCGGTCGAATCCGAACAGGCGTCGGTGGAAGCGCAGAAAGGGTCCGAGGCCATCGCGTCGGCGGCGGAGGAGCAGTCGGCTGCCTGCGAGGAGGCGCTGAAGACACTGGAGCAGCAGACCACCGCACTCGCTCAGAGCGACCAGGCCTCCAACGAGCTCAGCCAGCTTGCCGACGAGCTCAAGAACTCCACCGATATCGGCCGAAGCGCCGAGGACGTCGCAGCGGCGGCCGAGGAATTGTCGTCGGCGGTCGAGGAGATCAACCGCGCCGCGGCCCAGATCATGACCGCACTGGAGCAGATCAACCGCGGGTCGCAGCAGCAGTCGGCGGCCGCCCAGCAGTCGGCCGCCGCGGTGACCCAGATCGAGAAGGGCGCGCAGTCCTCGATCGATCGTGCCAAGATCGGGCTGGAAAGGGGCGACGCGATCAACGCGCTGCTGCAGGACAACCGCCGCAGCGTCGATGAACTGATCGAGGGCGTCAACGCCTCGCTGGAAGAGACCAACACGAACCGCGAGCAAGTCAACGGGCTTGAGCAGGTGAGCCGCAAGATCGACAAGATCGTCGATGCCATCACCACCGTCGCCATCCAGACCAACATGCTGGCGGTCAACGGCTCGATCGAGGCCGCGCGTGCCGGCGAGTTTGGCAAGGGCTTCATGGTGGTGTCGACCGACATCCGCAATCTCGCCCGCGATTCGTCGGAGAACGCCGAGCGCATCAAGGATCTCGTGAAGGCGATCCAGGACCAGATCGTGGTGGTGCGCCGCGACCTCGACGAGATCTCGGCCGCCGCGATTTCCGAGGTCGAGAAGAACAAGGTGATCTCCGCCAACATGTCGACGATGGCCGCGGAGATGGCGGTGGTGCTGTCCAGCAACCGCGACATCATGGCCGGCTCCGAGGAGATCCTGAAGAACCTCACCGAGGCCAAGAAGGGCGTCGACATGATCGCCGCCGCCGCGCAGCAGGCCGCCACCGCATCCGGCGAGGCCCAGCAGGCCGCCAAGGAACAGGCCAAGGGTGCCGAGGAACTCGCCGCCGCGATCGAGGAGATCGCTTCGCTCGCCGACGAGCTGCAGAACCGAGACTGATGGCACGCCTCGCCAATTGAGAAGGAGTGCGGATCATGTCCACCAAATCGACTGTCGCCGAGCCGGAGGCCGAGGACGAATCCTCGGGCACGATCCGCCAGTTCGTGACCTTCCACGTCGACCGCGAGACCTATGCCGTGCCGCTTGCCGAGGTCCAGGAGATCATTCGGCTTCCTGAAATGGTCGAGGTGCCGCTGTCACCGCGCAGCCTCGCCGGTCTCGCCAATCTGCGCGGCAACGTGCTGCCGGTCAGCAGCCTGCGCCGGGTGTTCAACCTGCCCGACGCCGAGCACGATGACGCCACCCGCGTGGTGGTGATCAATCAGGGAACGCCGGTCGGCTTCGTCGTCGACCGGATGGCCAGCGTCGTCACCAGCGAGCTGCAGGAGATCGAGAGAACCGACACCATGCACGGCACGGTGGCCACCGATCTCGTCTCCGGCATGATCAAGCGCCCGAACGGCATGATCATGATCCTGGAGCCCGGCCGCCTGATGCGGCAGGGCAGACGCGATGCCCGCAAGGAGCCAGGCCCTGGCGGCGAGGGCGAGCGGGCCGTGGAGCGTCGCCACGCCAGCGAGGTCGCTGCCGATGAAATCCAGCTCGTCTCGTTCGGCCTCGCCGGGCAGGAATATGCCCTGCCGATCGAGCACGTCCAGGAGATCGTCCAGGTGCCGGAAGTGATCAGCGCGGTGCCCAACAGCGACGCCAGCGTTCTCGGGGTGATGACCCTCAGAAGTCGCCTGTTGCCGCTGGTCAGCCTGCGCCGGCTGTTCGGCCTGCCGATGAGCGAACTCGGCGAGCAGTGCCGCATCGTGGTGGTGTCGCTGTCCAAGGACAATGACGCCCTTGCGGTCGGCATCGTCACCGACACGGTGAAGGAGGTGCTGCGGGTGCCGCGCAGCATCGTCGATCCTCTGCCCGAGCTTCTGTCGAGCGGTGGGTCGTTGCGCGAGGTCGAGATGATCTGCCGCATCGAGGGCGGCAAGCGCCTGGTCTCGATCCTGTCGGCGGAGCGGCTCTTCACCAATGCGACGATCCAGGACGCCTTCAGGAGCACCGAAATCCGCGACCAGGGGGAGACGATGACCAGGACCGGAGACGATGTTCAGGCGGCGGCCGAGGAGGAGGACCAGTTCGTGGTGTTCCGCCTTGCCGACGAGGAATACGGCGTGCCGATCGACGCCGTGCAGGAGATCGTGCGCGTGCCCGAGCAGTTGACGCACGTGCCGAAATCGGCCTCGTTCGTCGAGGGCATGGTGAATCTGCGCGGCGCGGTGCTGCCGGTGATCGACCAGCGCAAGCGGTTCGGACTGGCGACGATCGAACGCAACGACCGCCAACGCATCATGGTGTTCACCATCGGTGGCGTCCGCACCGGCTTCATCGTCGACCACGTGTCGGAAGTGCTGCGCATTCCGCGCTCGGCGATCGCCCTCGCGCCGGACATCGCCACCGCCGACGCCGGGGCCATCACCCATGTTGCCAACATGCCGGCGGCGCAGCGCATGATCCTTATGCTCGACGTCGCCAGGCTGCTGGCAACCGACGAGTTGGGCGCAATGCAGGACGCTGCGTGATTCGCCGCCGCGAGCGCGACGTCACGCAATGCCCTGCATGAGATTCATCGGAGGCAGTCTTGGTCAAGCTTCTGGTTGTCGACGACTCGGCCCTGATGCGGAAATTCGTCCGGGCCGTGTTCGAGGAGCGCGGCGGGTTCGAGGTCCGTACGGCCCGCAACGGCAAGGATGCGTTGGAGCAGATCCCCCAGTTCGATCCCGACGTCATCACCCTCGACGTCAACATGCCGGAGATGGACGGGCTGACCTGCCTGTCGGAGATCATGGCCACCAACCCCAAGCCGGTGGTGATGCTGTCCTCGATCACCACCGAGGGTGCGGTGGCGACGCTGGAGGCGCTACAGCTTGGCGCGGTCGACTGGATCGCCAAGCCGGGCGGCACGGTGTCGCTCAATATCGACGAGATCGCCGACGAGATCCGCACCAAGGTGCGGGCGGCGGCACGGGCGCGGCCGCGCCGTGCGCTGGGGCTGGCCAGCCGGGTGCGGCGGGCGGCGGCGGAGACATGCCGGCGCCCGGCGTTGCGCAGCCAGCTCGGCACGGTTGGCGGCGTGGTGGTGGTCGGCGTCTCCACCGGCGGTCCGCGCACGCTGGAGGACATTCTGCCCGCCTTGCCGGCCGATCTGCCGTGGCCGGTGGTGATCGCGCAGCACATGCCGATGGCATTCACCGGACCTTTCGCCGCGCGCCTCAACCGGCTGTGCCAGCTTGAGGTGGTGGAGGCGAGCGAGCCGACGCCGCTCACGCGCGGGCGAATCTATATCGGGCGCGGCGACATGGACGTCGTGGTCGAAAGTCGGCTCGGGCGCAAGCTGATCAATGCCGTGCCGAGCGATCCGAACTGGCTGTGGCATCCCAGCGTCGACCGCCTGGTGCGCTCGGCGATGAAGGCGTTCGAGGCGCCGAACGTCATCGGCATCGAGTTGACCGGCATGGGCAATGACGGTGCGGAGGCGATGCGCGATCTCAAGGCGCAGGGCGGCCGCACCATCGCCGAGTCGGAATCCTCGGCGATCGTGTTCGGCATGCCGGGCGAGCTGGTGCGGCTCGGCGGCGCCACGACCGTGCTGGCGGCGGGGCGCATTCCGGCGCAGATCGCCGCGTGGCTGATGTGAGGGCATGATGGGGCTGATCAGGTCGAAACTCGTGGACGAAGGCGTCGCAGCGGCGGATAGCGGCCAGCTCCTCGACGACCTCGAGTCGACAGATCCGGCGGCGCGCCGCAACGCCGCGCGCCTCCTTGCCGGGCAACGCGACAGCGTCGATGCGCTGGCCGATCGGCTCAGAGTCGAGAGCGAGCCCAGCGTGGTCGAGACGCTGCTCACCGCGATCGGCCGCACCGACGGCCCACGTGCGGTGTCGGCGCTGGTCGATCTGCTGCGCGACGAGGATGCGGCGCGGCGCAACGGCGCCATCGAGACGCTTCAGGAGATGGATCCCGAAGTTGTGCTGCAGGAGATCGCCGGCCTGCTCGACGATCCCGACAGCGATGTGCGCATCTTCGCGCTGGGGGTGCTCCACCGGCTGCGTCATCCCTCCGCCGCCTGTCTGGCACGGCGTGTCATTGCCAGCGATCCCCACGTCAATGTCTGCGCCGCCGCCGTCGAGGTGTTGGCCGAGATCGGCACGCCGGACATGGTTGCCGACCTCGAAGCCGTCGCCGGCCGCTTCAGGACGGAGCCGTTCATGGCATTCGCCGTCACGGCAGCGATCAAGCGGATCGCATAAGGATCGCGATGACCCAGCCAGCAGCGCGCAGGGCGGAGCCCGCCATTTCGGACGAGGACTTCTCGCGCTTTCGCGAGTTCTTCTACCGCAAGACGGGCATCATGTTCGCCGACAACAAGCGCTATTTCGTCGACAAGCGCCTGCGCGAACGCATGGCGGCCTGCAACGTGCCGGCCTTCCACGACTATTTCAACCTGACGCGCTACCAGGCCAATGGCGCGGAACTCCAGCTTCTCGTCAACGCAATGACGGTGAACGAGACCTATTTCTATCGCGAGGAGTATCAGTTCCGCTGCCTCGTCGAATCGATCCTGCCCGAGGTGACACGCTCGCGCCGAAACGGAGACGCGGTGCGGATCTGGACGATCCCGTGCTCGACCGGCGAGGAGCCCTATTCGATCGCCTTTCAGCTTCTCGATCACTGGCGGCGGGTCGACGATTTCGCGGTCGAGATCGTCGCCTCCGACATCGATACCAAGGTGCTTGAGCGGGCCCGCCGTGGCGTCTATGGCGAGCGGGCGCTGCAGTACGTGCCGAAGGCCACCATCGCGCGCTACATGACGCCGGTGGGCGAGGATGTCCACCAGGTCATTCCGGAGATCCGCGACTCGATCACCTTCGTTCAGGCCAACCTGGCGGACGCGCTCTCGACCGCGCGATTCCGCGGCTTTGACGTCGTGTTCTGCCGCAACCTCCTGATCTATTTCGACGACATGTCACGTCGAGAGGCCGCGGAGACCATCTTCGAGGTTCTCCGCCCCGGCGGATTCGTTTGCCTCGGCCATTCGGAATCGATGAGCCGGGTATCGTCGCTGTTTGACGTTCGCAAATTTCCGAACGCCATCGTCTACCAGAAGCCCTCATGAGGCTGCCATGTCGAATCGCGCAACGCTGAAACCTGCAACGTCCAATTCCGCGGTGCCGCATGTTCTCATCGTCGATGACGCGGCCACCATCCGCATGTTCTATCGCGACGTGCTTGAGGCTTCCGGCTTCGACGTCGACGAGGCCTTCAACGGCCTCGAGGCGCTGGAGAAGATGGCGGAGGCCAGCTACGACTTGGTGATCGTCGACGTCAACATGCCGCGGATGGACGGCTACACCTTCCTCAGCCGGCTGCGCTGCCAGGCCGAGGGCGCCGGCATCCCGGCCATCATGATCTCGACCGAGGCAAAGGACACCGATCGGCAGCGCGCCTTCGCCGCCGGCGCCAATCTCTACCTCGTAAAACCGGTGAAGCCTGACTGCCTTGCGCACCATGCGCGGCTGATGGCGGGGCAAATCATGATCGGAGGCGCGGCATGAACGCATTGCTTGCCCAGTTCATTCCCGAAGCGCGCGAGCTGATCGAGACCGCCGGAGCCGGCCTGCTCGAACTGGAGCGCCATCCCGGTCAGATGAGCCTGGTCAATGACGTGTTCCGGGCGGTCCACACCCTCAAGGGCTCGTCGGGCCTGTTCGACGTCAAGCCGCTGACCAGCCTTGTGCACGCGGCCGAGGATCTGCTTGGCGACGTGCGCGCCGAGAAGTTCGCGCTGACGGCGGATATCGTCGACGAACTTTTGGAGAGCCTCGACGTCCTGGGCGATCTCGTCGACACGCTGGAGTCGGCCGAGGCGCTGGCGCCCGATGCGGATGCGCTGACCTCGGCGCGCATCGCGGCGCTTCGTACGCTGCGCGAACTGCAAGACACAGCGGCAGCGGCTGCAGAGCCCACGCCTTCGGCCGCCGCGCGCGCGCCTTTGCCGGCGCATGAGCCCGCGCCGGCCTGGCTTGCTGCGGTGCCCGAGGTCGAGCGCCGCCGCGCCTATGCCGAGGCCGCAGCGTCGGATACGCCGCTGGTGGCGTGGTGCTTCGAGCCGGAAGAGGACTGCTTCTTCCGCGGCGACGATCCGCTGGCATTGGCTGCCAGCGCGCCGGGATTGCTGGCGCTGCAGGCGGAGGAGGCGGGGCCGCTGCCGGCGTTCGATGACCTCGACCCGTTCTCGTGCTGGCTCCGGTTTCACGTGCTGTGCCAGGCGTCGGCGGACGAGATCCACGAGCACACGCGCTACGTCTACGACCGCGTCCACGTGGCGGTCATTGGTCCGGACGATCTCGTTGAGCCCGCCGGCCATGTCTTCGGCGGCGAGGTCTGCGCGGACTTTGCCGAGACCGCGGGGGCGGCGCTGGAGGCGGGCGATGCCGGCGGTCTCATCGCAGCAGTTGCTGCGCTGGAGAGCATCCTGGCGCCGGCGAGCTTCGAGGCTTCGGCGCTGCGCTGGCTGCGCTGCGTGCTCGACGCACGGGGGCTGGCGGCGCCTGCTCTGCTTGGCCGGCTGGTGCGCGCCGTCGGCGAGGGGCGCATGCCGCAGACGGGCGGCGCGGCAGAGTCGCGCGGCGCGACCCCGGACGGGGTTCTCAGCCTCGCCGTCGATCTGCTCGCCGTCCAGGTCGCCATTCTCGCGACGTCGACAAGCGAGGACATTTCCGCCGGCCGGCTCGATGCGGTGGCCGCGACCGTGCGCAACACGCTTTGTGCCATTGGCGTCAGCGACCGGATTGCCGGTCTCGAGTCCGCGCTGCAGGCGGCGCGGACCCAGCGGCACCATCAGCCGCTGGCGGCGTTCATCGGCGTGCTGTTGACCGACCTTGCGCCCGACTTTGGCGCGCCGGCGGCCGTGCAGTCGCCGATCGTGGCGGCTGCGGCTGCTGGCGGCCCGGCGGCGCCGGCGGGAGAGCCGACCATGGCCCGCGCGGACCAGCGCCGCGCCGAGGACCACCGCGACGACGGCAAGTCCGGCGCGACGCGGGTGCTGCGCGTCGATCAGGCCAAGATCGATATGTTGATGAACCTGGTGGCCGAACTGGTCGTGGCCAAGAACGGCCTGCCCTACCTCGCCAAGCGCGCCGAGGAGGTGTTCGGCTCGCGCCAGCTTTCGCGCGAGATCAAGGACCAGTTCGCCGTCATCGACCGCATCGCGCAGGGGCTGCAGGTCGGCGTGATGTCGGTGCGCATGATGCCGGTGAGTCAGTTGTTCCAGCGCTTTCCGCGGCTGGTGCGCGACACTGCGCGCAAGCTCGACAAGACCATCGAGCTCGTGATCGAGGGCGAGTCGACCGAGGCCGACAAGAACGTGCTGGAGAGCCTTGCCGATCCGCTGATCCACATCGTCCGCAACAGTGTGGACCACGGAATCGAGGTGCCCGAGGCGCGCCGCGCTGCTGGCAAGTCGGCGCACGGCACCATTCGCCTTGCCGCGCGCCAGGAGAACGACAATGTGGTGATCGAGGTCGCCGACGACGGCAAGGGCATCGATCCCGAGGCGGTCAAGGCGAAGGCGGTCAGGACCGGGCTGATCGATGCCGGGCAGGCCGCCCAGATGTCGGACACCGACGCGGTCAATCTGGTGTTCGCCGCCGGCTTCTCGACCCGCGACCAGGTGTCGGACCTGTCGGGCCGCGGCGTCGGCATGGACGTGGTGCGCACCGCGGTGCAAAAGGCCGGCGGCGAGGTCTGGCTGTCGAGCCGGCCGGGCGTGGGCACCACCATCACCCTGCGCTTGCCGCTGACCATGGCGGTGACGCGGGTGGTCACGGTGCTGTGCGGCAGCCACGTGTTCGGCATTCCCATGGATGCGGTGGCCGAGACCGTCAAGGTGCCGCGCGGGCGCATCCACACCATCAAGGACCGCGAAGCCTTCGTGTTGCGCAACGTGGTGGTGCCGCTGGTGCGGCTTTCCGGCGTGCTGGATCTGCCGGCCACGCCGGTCGATGAGGATGGCGAGGAAGCGGTGATGGTGGTGCAGGTCGGCCGGCGTCGGGCCGGCGTCATCGTGGATGGCTTCCGCGAGCGGCTGGAGGTGATCGTGCGTCCGCTGGACGGCCTGCTCGCGTCCACGAGCGTGTTTTCCGGCACGGCGTTGCTCGGCGACGGGCGGGTGCTGCTGGTCCTGGATCCTGCGGAGATCATGTGATGCCGATCACCTACGATGGCGACGTCGCGACCATCACTGGAATTGCGACCATTGACGACGCCGAGGGGCTCCTGGCGTTCCTGCGCTCGGCCCATGCCCCGGTGGTCGACGTGACGAGTCTGCTTCGCGTTCACACGGCGATCGCGCAGATTCTGCGGGCGTCCAGTGCGGAGATTCGCGGCGATGTGCAGGACCGCGGGCTGGCGGCCTGCCTCGGCCACGGCCAGAGGCGTACGGCCTGAGGGGATCATCGTGCTCGGATCTGTCGAACATCCCGTGATCCTGGTTGCGAACCGCAAGGGCGGCACCGGCAAGACGACGGTGGCCGTCAACCTGGCGGCGGAGCTGGTGCGCACGCACGGGCCGACGCTCCTTGTCGACATGGATCCGCAAGGCCATGCCGGGCTGGGACTCGGGGTGATCGCCAAGGCAGGCGAGCCGACGGTCCATGACCTGTTCACCGGCCGCGCTGCGCGCCTTGAGGAGGCGGTGCGCCCGACTTCGATCGCGGGCCTCGACATTGTGCCGGCCGATCGCGGCTTCGCCGGCGACTTCACGGTGCGCGAGCCACGCGCGCTGGCCGCAGCGCTGGAGCCGCTGCGCGCGCGCTACGCCGCCATCGTGCTCGATACGCCGCCGACGGTAGACGCGGCCTTGGTGAACGCACTGGCGGCGGCCGACCGCTGCCTGGTGCCGACCGTGCTGCATTGGCTGGCGCTCGACGGCGTGTCGCAGTTCGCGCGGCTGTTCTTCCGGGTGGCGGCATATGTCAACCCGGCGTTGGGGCCGCTCGCCATCGTGCCGGTGCTGGTCGATACCCGCTCGACCATGCAGCGCGCCGTGCTGGCCGAGCTCATCCGCCGCTACGGGCCGGAACGAATCTTCCGGGCGATCCGGGTCGACGTGTCGCTGGCGGAGGCGTTCGGCCAGGGCGTTCCCGTGCGCGCCTATCGGCCCGCGAGCCGCGGCGCCGCCGATTTCGAGCGCTTGTGCGGCGAGATTTCATCGATCGGGAAAACCTATTCTCCACCTCTGTGAGCGACAATAGCCGCAGGTGCAAATCAGGACATGGTTATGAAACCGGTACTCCTTGTGGATGACTCGCCGACGATTCTCATGAGCATGTCGGTGCTGTTGTCGAAAGCTGGATATCCCAATGAACAGGCGCCCAACGCCGAGGCAGCGCTGGAGAAGGTGCGCGGCGGGCTGGCGCCGGGTCTGGTGATCACCGATTATCACATGCCGGGCATGCATGGGGTCGAGCTGATCCAGGAACTGCGCAAGCTGCCACCCACCCGCTTCACGCCCATGCTGGTGCTGACGACGGAATCCCAGCAGGACAAGCGCGACGCAGCCCGCAAGGCCGGCGCGACCGGCTGGCTGGTCAAGCCGGTGGAGGCCGACAAGCTCCTGCAGGTTCTCAAGCAGGTGCTGCCGAACTGACGCACCCTTCCGGTCCACCGCCTCGCCCCCCGATTGCAGCGGACACGGCAGATAGACCAGCATTCGAAGATTCGTCATCACGTTTCGGCGGCCACTGGCGCTTGGCGGTGTCGAGACGTCCGCGCGCGAAGCCGCCTCAGCCGCCAGTTTCGAGGGTATCAAATGATCGTAGGCCAGTCATTGGCAGGGGCGGGCTCTGCGAAGCGCGGCTCCGGGCGCGCGACCGTTCTGGCGGGCGCAGCCGGCTTGGCCGCGGCTGCGGCATTGGCGTCGCTGATGTCCGCCGTTGACGCCGGCACGGCAGTTGTCGCATTGGCGGCGATCGGTGCCACGCTCGCGACGCAGGTTGCGCTGTCACGCCGTCCCGGCGACGTGGATAGCGAAGCCGGTTCTGCGCCAATGGCGCATGTGAGGATCGAGGCCACCGCGGACTGCGCGATCAGCGATGCAGGGGACCGGACGCCGGCGCCCGCCGCCGCGCCGCTCATCGCCGCCCGGATCGAGGAACTCGTGCCGTTCTTCGCCCTGACGGACGCGCAACTTCGCAGCATCGTCGAGCAGACCGGCGACGCGGCGATCGGTATTCTTGAGCAACTGCGGAACCTGGACGGCCAGATCGTCGCGATGAAGGCCAAGTCCGCCGCCAGCCACGACCGCGGCAACCGGATCTCGGCGGAAGGCTTGAGCACCGACCACAAGGTGGTCGCTCTGATCCGCAACTACATGCGGGCGCGGTCGGAGGAGATCGCTGCCGAGCGCGTCCATCTCGGTCGTGTCATCGAACAGATGAACAGCCTGAAGAACCTGACGCACTCGCTGGACCAGATCGGGTCGGCGACCAACATCCTGTCGCTCAATGCCACCATTGAGGCGGAGCGCGCCGGCGCGCTCGGCGCCGGCTTCAAGGTGGTGGCCAGCGAGATCCGCGCGCTGTCGCAGAAATCGCGCGCGGCGGTGCAGGAAGCCAACACCGCCATCGCCGCCACTCAGTCGGTGATCGAGAGCACGTTGCTCGGCGCGGCTACCGACCAGCGGCGCAAGGCCGAGGCCGAGCAGATCGAGCAGGTGCTGAGCGCGCTCGACGCGGTGTCGCAGTCCTACAGCGCCATCGTCGCCGAGCACGACACGTTGATGGCCGAAATGGATGCCGAACATGCCGCCATCGCTTGCAGCGTGCTGGACACCTACGGTCGCATCCAGTTCCAGGACGTGGTGCGCCAGCAGGTCGAGGCGCTCATCGATGCGCTGACCTCGCTGCGGTCTGTCCTCGACAGCTTCGCGCAGAGCCTCGTCGGCGACGAGCGCGTCGACCTGACATGCGGCCAGGCACTGATCGAGCGGCTGCAGTCGCGCTACGTGTCGAACGTTCAGCGCACCACCCACGCCGTCGCACTCGGCGAGGCATCCCGATCTGACGACGCCAAGGCCATCGAGCTGTTCTAGACGCTCTTCATCGCCAGACCCATGAGCTCTTCGTCTGTCAGAGCGGAACTTTCCCGCGGCAGCCGACGTTGACAGCGGGTCTGAATCGCGGCCGGCTCGATCGGAATTTGGGACTGGCCATGGCCCGCACCACCGGCACCCTGTCCCCGGTCGTCGTCCCGGCCGAGCGGCGAGGCCATGAGAGCCGGGATCGTCTTCAGAAAAGAGGCCTCATCCAGCGCACGTTCCCGGGTCGCGCGGCGGATGCCGGGCATCCCGCCGCATCCCGTCGCCACATCGCGCACGGACCGTCTGCCGAAGCCGTAACGCCAACGGCCGCAAGGCTGGCCGTTGGCATAAGGCCGCACGGCGCCGGCTGCGCATGCACAGTCCAAGGGTTGCAGAACGGTAACACAAATCGCCTACAGCTTTCGGGCCGGGCGAAAAGCCGGCGCATTCCGGAACCCGTCCTTGCGATCTCGATCCTGGCGAGCACGGCAGGTCGCGTGCCGCGAGCATCGTTCATCACACGCCATCGGAAACGACAAATGGTCGGAAAGACATTGCTGAAGCGCATGGCCGCGACGGTCGGTGCCGACACGTATCGCCGCTTGCTGCCCTATGCCATCCTCAAAACGGGGTTCGGCGAGATCGCGTCGGTCCCGACGTTCGAGACCCGAGAGCAACTCTGGGACTACGGTCTCGACACGGTGGCGAACCGCAAGGTGACGTTCGTCGAATTCGGCGTTCACGAAGGGTATTCGATCGGCTATTTCGCCCGGCGGCACCCGAACCCGGACTCCGAATTCATCGGCCTGGACAGTTTCGAGGGGTTGCCCGAGGACTGGGGGCCGGCCCCAAAAGGCACGTTCAGCACCAACGGCGCGGTGCCGACGATCGGCGATGCCCGCGTGAGCTTCATCAAGGGGTGGTTCCAGGACACCTGGGAGGAGCTGGCGGCGCGGCTTCGGGACCACGATCTCGGGTCGTTGATCGTGCATTACGACGCCGATCTCTATACCTCGACACTCTACACGCTGTCGAAAATCGACTCGCTCGGCATCGGCTACCTGGCGATATTCGACGAGTTCACGGGGCAGGAGCTGCTGGCGCTGGACGATTACTGCAATTCGCATTGCGCGTCGGTGTCGTTCCTCGGCAAGACCCTGCTCGACGGCTTCCCGCTCCAGGTCCTGTGCCGCATCGAGCCCCGGCGCCGCGCCGTCCGGTGAGCCGCGCCCCGGCGCAGCGATTGGCCGGGGCGTTCGAG
This sequence comes from Blastochloris sulfoviridis, assembly GCF_008630065.1. GTDB lineage: Bacteria > Pseudomonadota > Alphaproteobacteria > Rhizobiales > Xanthobacteraceae > Blastochloris > Blastochloris sulfoviridis. The sequence goes on along the minus strand of NZ_VWPL01000018.1, from coordinate 37,045 downwards.
CGCTGTTGCGCCCTTCCGCGCCTGCGCCCTACCCGCCGAACGTCCTGGCGTAGACCTCCGGCTTGAAGCCCACCACCAGCCGGCCGTCCGCCTCCAGCACCGGGCGCTTGATCATCGCGGGCTGCGCCGCCATCAGCGCCAGCGCCTTCGTCTCGGTGAGGTCGGCCTTGGCGTCCTCGGGCAGCTTGCGGAACGTGGTGCCGGCGCGGTTGAGCAGGCTCTCCCAGCCCACCTGCCGCGCCCACGCCGCAAGCTGCGCCGGTTCGACGCCCATGCTCTTGTAGTCGTGGAAGGCGTGGGCGACGCCGTGCGCCTCCAGCCAGGCGCGCGCCTTCTTCATCGTGTCGCAGGCCTTGATGCCGTAGATGGTGACGGACATTGGCGCCTCCCGTGCCGCGTGCCGATGACTGCCCTGATAGAGCGTCCGGCGCGCTGATGCGAGGGCGGGCCGCGATCCACGCCAAGTCTCACGGCCCACGCCAAGTCTCACGGCCCACGCCAGGTCTCACGGCCCACGCCAAGTCTCACGGCCCACGCCAAGTCTCGCGGCGCGATCCCGGGCGCGGCGACCGGCGCGCTTATCGTAGCCGGTTACCTCACCCACAAGTGGAACCTTCGGCGCGGCGCGCGCGTCGTCTCAGGTTCCGTGTCAAGTCTGTCGCGTTTTCGGTTCGTCCTGCAGCAGGAGGAAGGCCATGGCTTCGTTTTCCAGCAAGACGTCCTTCAACGGCGAAGTCTTCAAGATCGCCGGAACGGCGGAGGGCTCCGTCAGCATGTCCAGCAAGTATGTCAATGGTGACTTCAGCTTCACGATCAACAGCAAGAAGGCCATCGACGCCGACATCACCGGCAGCCTCGATGCCACGGTGATCGGCAGCAATGCCGCCGATACGTTCGACTTCTCGGGCGCGAGCGGCGCCTACATCGTGCGCACCCGCGGCGGCAACGACAGGATCATCGACGGCATCGGCAACAACACGTTCGACGGCGGCGCCGGCCAGGACACGTTCGTGTTCAATCAGGTCGAGGGGCCGGATTCGCCGGACGAGATCGACACCATCGTCAATTACAGTCTCGCCGAAGACGGGATCGAACTGGTCGGCAGCCAGGGCTACACGGTGGCGGACGGCGCAACGGATGAGGCCATCATCACCTTCGACGACGGCGACCGGATCGTGGTGCAGGGGGCCGGCGTCACCAAGGCCGCCATCGAGGTTGAACTGGGAATCGTCTGACGCCGCGGCCGGCGACGGCGCCGTTTGGCGCCGCGGGCGGGTTTGACATCGCGGGCTCGCTGCGGCTCCCTGTCCGCATGCGACCGATTCCTGCTGCCCTGCCCGCTCTCGCTGCCGGCCTCACCGCCCTGGTCCTGATCACGGCGCCGGCCGTGGCCGCGCCGCGTCTCTTCTCCACCGAGCCGGCGCTCGGAAGCTTGCGCGTCGGCCAGCGCGTGCTGGTCGACGACGGGGTGTGCAAGGCCGGCGAACTCCGCGAGGTGGTGGTGAACAGCCGCAAGAGCGGCGACACCAAGTCCTATCCCGATGGCGGCCCGCGGGTGCGTCGCTGCGTCAAGCGCTGAGCGCCCAGCCGTCCCCGAGAATCGCCCGGCCGAGAATCGCCTGACCGCCGTCATTGCGGCGTCAATTGGATAGACGACGCATCGCCTGGGGCGTGCGCGCCGGGCGGACCGCAATATTCTCTGAATTCTCCGCGCCGATCCGCGTTCGCTCTGTTCCGCCGCTCCTATTCAGAAGAACATACGGCGGCTGTCGGAATGGCTTGTTCTCGCCGGCAGTCGCGCTACCCTTTCTGCGATCGGTTCCCGGCCAGCGCGTGGACAGAGGCGCCACCGCTGCGGTCTGGTGGAGGCAATTCATGCTCGTTTCAATGCCGCGACGCCGCGTGCTCTTGGCAGCAACGGCGGCAGCCATGCTGGCGATGGTCCAGCCTTCCCCCGACGCCGCCGCCCAGACCGCGCCGGTGGTGCGCGGCCCCAGCGCGCCGGCGCTGGTACCGGCCGACTCCGCCAATGGGCCGGCCGTCACGCAGCCGGCTCCCGTGGTCCGTGGGTCGAACGCCCCGGCCCTGCTCGCCAATCCGCCCGCGGCACCGGCCGCCGCGGCGGAGCCGGCCCCGACCCTGGAGGCGGTGCCGGCGGCGGTCAACTGCCCGGGCAACCCGAACGCGCTCGGCGTGTCGCGCACCGTCGAGATCGACACCACCGGCGGGCCGGGCTTCGGCTTCGAACATTTCAAGGCCTACGACTTCCTGCGGCCCGGCGAGGTGGTGCTCACCTTCGACGACGGGCCGTGGCCGCGCAACACGCCGGCCGTGCTCGCCACGCTCGCCAGCCACTGCACCAAGGCGACGTTCTTCCCGATCGGCAAGCACGCCTCCTGGCATCCGGAAATCCTGCGTCAGGTCGCCGCCGCGGGCCACACCATCGGCTCGCACACCTGGTCGCACGCCGACCTGAGCAAGAAGTCGGTCGACGGCAAGGCCGAGATCGAGAAGGGGGCGAGCGCGGTCAAGCTGGCGCTCGGCGGCGCGCCGGAGACGCCGTTCTTCCGCTTCCCGGCGCTGCGCCATCCGCCGGAAATGCTGGCCTATGTCGGCGAGCGCAACATGGCGGTGTTCTCCACCGACGTCGACTCGTTCGACTTCAAGACCAAGAAGCCGGCGGCCATGGTCAAGACCGTGATGACCAAGCTGCAGAAGACCGGCAAGGGCATCATCCTGATGCACGACTTCCAGGCGGTTACGGCCAAGGCCATGCCGATGCTGCTCGACGCGCTCAAGGAGGGCGGCTACCGGGTGGTGCATCTCACGGCCAAGGACCAGCTCCAGACCCTGCCCGAGTACGACGCCGAAGTGGCCAAGGAGATCAAGGGACCGGCCTCGGCCGGCGGCACCGGCAAGCCGACCTCCTCGGTGGTGCGGACGATCGACGGCTACTGATCGTCGGAACGGGCGGCCTGTTGGGATCGGGAGGCGCCGATGCCGGTCAAGCCGGTCGCGGCCATGATGGGCGGGCCGGGGCGCTTTTCCGCCAATCCCGGCCTCGACTACGAGATCGCCCAGGAGAAGGCCGTTTCGCTCGGCCGCATGGGACGGCGGCTGGAGGCGGCGCTGGCGGCACTCGCCGCGTTCGATGCCGCCCCCACCGGTGCGGCGCCGGACGGCAAAGGGGAGCGGCCGGCGCTGGTCGCCGAGGCGGCCGAGGCGCTGTGGATGCTCGCGGTGCAGCGCGAGGCGGTGGGGCTGTGCAGCTATTCCGCCTTGCTGCGCGACTATGCGGTGCCGGCCGAGGTGGCCGACCGCATGGGACCGCGCGGGGCGTGACGCGGACTCCGGCTCAGCGAGCCCAAGTCTCGCAGCCCGTTTGCCGAAAGATCCCTCCCGGTCGATGAGGTTTCGGCGCGTGCGGTTCCGGGCTCACGACGCGCTCCCCCCGGAAACCGGACGATGCGAAATCCGCGCATCGCGACAGGGGTCCGCCGTTGCGGCGAGGGGCGATGACGGCTCCGCGTTCGGCCCCCCGACGAAGTACGGGGATGCCAAGCCCGCCCCGCGGACCATAACAATAGATGGCCCTGCAACAGGTGGGGTGCGATAACTGACACGGCTTCCGGTCGATCCCCGCGGGATGCCGGAAGCGGTTTCGCCGAAAACCCTTGTTCGATAACGGGGTTTTCGGCGATCGGGATGCGGCTCGAAGGCCTGGTCGGCCGGAAGCCGTATGACAAGATCAAAAGCGTACGGGAGGCACGGTCCGGTTCATGTCCACCTTGCTGGTGTCCAACCCCCTGTGCCTCAACCACATGACGCCGCTCGGCCATCCCGAGCGGGCCGACCGGCTCCGGGTGGTCGAGCGTATTCTGGAGCATGAGCGCTTCCAGGTGCTGGCCCGCGAGCAGGCGACGCCGGTCGACCTCGATATCGTCGCCCGCGTCCACCCGGGTCACTATCTCGACCGGCTGCAGGAGGCCTCGCCGGACGAGGGCATGGTGCAGATCGACAGCGACACCTCGATGTCGCCGGGTACGTGGCAGGCGGCGCGGCTGGCCGCCGGCGGCTCGGTGATCGCGGTCGACGAGGTGATGACGCGCAAGGTGAGCAACGCCTTCGTGGCCGTCCGCCCGCCCGGCCACCACGCCGAGAGCGTGAAGCCGATGGGTTTCTGCTTCATCAACAATTCCGCCGTCGCCGCGCGCTACGCCCAGGCCGCGCACGGCGCCGAGCGGGTGGCTATCGTCGATTTCGACGTCCACCACGGTAACGGCACCCAGGAGATCTTCTGGACCGACCCTTCGGTGATGTACTGCTCGACGCACGAGATGCCGCTCTATCCCGGCACCGGCGCCGCCAGCGAGACCGGCGTCGGCAACATCGTCAATGTGCCGCTGGCGGCCGGCGACGGCGGGCCCGAATTCCGCGAGGCCTATGAGGGCATCATCTTCCCGCGGCTCAGGGTCTTCTCGCCCGACCTCGTGATCGTCTCGGCCGGCTTCGACGCGCACGTGCGCGACCCGCTGGCCAACATCAACCTGATCGAGGCCGATTTTGCCTGGGTAACCAAGCGGCTGATGGAGATCGCCGACCTCACCGCCGGCGGCCGGCTGGTCTCCATCCTGGAGGGCGGCTACGACCTCGAAGGCCTCGCCCGCTCCACCGCCGCCCATGTCATGACCCTGATGGGAGCGTGACGATCAGTCCGTAGGGCGCAATAGCGTCAGCGTATTGCGCCAAAGGAGGCAGCGGGGCGCGGCGGCAGAAATGGCGGAATACGCTGCGCTATTCCGCCCTACGCGTGCTGATGTGTCCCGAAAATCAGCCTTGAATCCGATTTGCGCTCTCCAGGGAACCTCAATCCTTTAAATCGTCACCACGATCTAATGGAAGTAAAATTGGAAACCGCGGTACTCCGCATCCGTGCCAACTTCTGCCTCCCGCACCATAGCAGGTTCGTATAACATTGAATGAGAGATGCCTGCGGGACGTGCCGGCGGCATGTGCAGAGTGGTTGAATGCAGCATCCCCACCCGCCGGCGAGACAGTTTCGATGAGGCGACACGTCATGCACGCAAGCTACGATGACATTATCTCCCGCATCAGCACGCCGCCGATCTGGTTCGACGAGAACGCTGTACCGCGCTACTGCGCATTTGAGCCTGGGCGATCGGCTAGCATTCACATCGGTGAAATTGCGCTTGCCGAGATCACCTGCCAGGAGTGCCAACGCCGGTTTCGGGTGGCCTTTTCAGTCGTAAACTTCCGAGACCAAACGATCGCCGAAGCGATCCAAAACAAGACGCTGCACTATGGCGATCCGCCAAGGCATGACGGCGAGAGTGCCGACACCCTCCCGTGCTTGGCCGGAGCCTCCATGAACAGCGAGCCGCGCCGTGTGCTGGAATATTGGCGTCGCCACGACAGGCGCTACGTCGAAGGCACCCGGATCACCAACCCCAAAGCTTATTTCGAGTGGGTGCGCGATCCATCGCTGGAGATCGACATTCAGCCCGAATGGGTCGAAGTCCGGTAACAAGGGCCGTCACTGGATGGGCGTGCGCACCGATGATGGCGGTTGGTGCCTGTCTCAAATCGCGCACGGGCAAGATGGTCGTCATGGTTGGCTAGGCGCAGCGCTAACTCGCAGGCGGTCGCGTATTCTAGTGGATTGACCGAAACGAAAGAGTCCCGGAGGGGATTCCGCGGCGCGTGAGCCTGTGCGAGGCTGCCCCATGCGTACGGGGATCTCCACCACAGTCGGTGGGGTCAACCGGTGGCGTCTCGAAGGCTTGGTCGCGGATCGCAATACGCCACAAAAGCTAGGCAGGGCGCAATAGCGTCAGCGTATTGTGCCGAAGGAGACAGCGGGGCGCGGCGGCAGAAATGGCGGAATACGCTTCGCTATTCCGCCCTACGCTCACCGAAGACGATTCCAATATTTCGAAGATCGGAAGCTCGTAGGGCGCAATAGCGCGAGCGTATTGCGCCGAAGCATGAAGCGGCAACGAAAATCGCGGAATTTTCTTTCTCTATTCCGTCCGCCGCTCCCAAATCCCCGGCCCCATGCAAAGGGGCCGGCGCGACGGCCGGCCCCCCTGTCTTGAAGTGCTCGCTCACGCGTTCTCGTAGGCGCGCTCGCCATGGGTGGCGAGGTCGAGCCCGCTGTATTCCTCCTCGGCGCCGACCCGCAGCGGCGTGACGAAGCCGAGCAGCCAGGCGATGGCTACCGTCGCCAAGGCCGACCACACCAGCGTCACCACCACCGCCAGCGCCTGCAGCCCCAGCATGCCGAACAGCTTGCCGTCGCTGGCGCCGGTGCCGGCGAAGGCGGTGAGCGCGAACACCGGCAGCAGGAGCGAGCCCAGCATGCCGCCGCAGCCATGGACGGCGAAGACGTCGAGCGAATCGTCGATCTCGAGGCGGTGTTTGACGAACAGCGTCGCGGCGTAGCAGACGAGGCCGGCGGCAATGCCCACCAGCATCGCCCCGCCCGGGCCGACGAAGCCGGCCATCGGCGTGATGGTGGCGAGGCCGGCAACGCAGCCGGTGGCGATGCCGATCGAGGTCGGCTTGCCGGTCTTCATCCATTCGGCGGCGATCCAGGTCATGGCGCCGGCGGAAGCCGCGAGATGGGTGGCGATGATCGCCGAGGCCGCGGCACTGTCGGCGGCCAGCGCGCTGCCGCCATTGAAGCCGAACCAGCCGACCCACAGCATGCCGGCGCCGGTCATGGTGAGGCCGGGGCTGTGCGGCGGCGTGAGGCCGTGCGGGAAGCCGCGGCGGCGGCCGATCATGATGGCGAGCACGAGGGCCGAGACGCCGGCCGTGGTGTGGACGACGATGCCGCCGGCGAAATCGAGCGCGCCCATCGCCGCGAGCCAGCCGCCGCCCCACATCCAGTGCGCCACCGGCACATAGACGCCGAGCAGCCACAGCGCGCTGAAGGCAATGACGAAGGTGAAGTTCACCCGCTCGGCGAAGGCGCCGACGATCAGCGCCGGGGTGATGACGGCGAACGTCATCTGGAACAGCGCGAAGGCGGTCTCGGGCAGCGGCGTGGTGCCGAAGGTGCCCGAGGCGCCGGCCAGGAACATGCGGTGGAGGCCGCCGATCAGCGCGCCGTCGCCGTCGAAGGCGAGGCTGTAGCCCACCGCTACCCACAGCAGCGACACCACGCAGCAGATCGCGAAGCACTGCATCATGATCGACAACAGGTTCTTGGCGTGGAGCAGCCCGCCATAGAACAGCGCCAGCCCCGGCAGCGTCATGAACAGCACGAGCACCGACGAGGTGAGGATCCACGCGACATGGCCGGCCGCGTCGCCCGACTCGGCGAAGGCCGGCCCCGCGGCGAGCACGCCGGCGAGCGCGAGCGCGGCGGTGAGGCCGGGGCGATGACGGATGATTGACGTTTTTGTGGGCATTTCGCCCACAACTTCACCGGCATCCGCCTCCGCAGAAGGCGTCGCCATGTGGTATTTGGCGTAAAGCGCTGACAAGACTGGCATCCTTTGTTCATCTGGGAGGCAGATGAACGCTTCGTATGCAAAAAGTCGGCCGTGCTTACGCCTGTCAATTAGGCAATTTTGACCATCCGATGACCGTTGCCGCTTTCCGCGCCACCGGCTATCACTCGCCCCTCCCGCAGCTTGGATGCCCGGCCCGACGGCGTCAGGTGGCAATCCGAAGTTCTTGAATTGTCGTATGTTCTTCCACAAGAGCGGGTCCCGCTCTTGTGGAAACGACTCCCAGGAGGCGCCCGTGACCGCCGACGCCCATGCCGATGTCGCCACCCTGTCGTTCGAGAAGGCGCTGGACGAGCTGGAAAAGATCGTCGGCCGGCTGGAGCGCGGCGATGTGCCGCTGGAGGAATCGATCGCCATCTACGAGCGCGGCGAGGCGCTGAAGGCCCGCTGCAGCCAGCTCCTGGCCGAGGCCGAGGCGCGCATCGAGCGCATCACGCTCAGCGCAGACGGCAAGCCCAGCGGCACGGCGCCGCTCGATCCGGAGTGATCGGCCGCGCATGAGGGTGCCCTGACGGACGCCCTCCATGCGCCCGGTCCGTGTCCGGTGTGGGCCTGCCCGCATTGCGCCGGCCCCTCCGGACCGCTAAGTCTCCCGCGCCGAACCGGCTTGGTCCGCTTGTGGTTTCTGGTGTCCCCGTGTCGAAAACCCCTTTGCTCGATCGTATCCGCACTCCGGCCGACCTCCGTCAGTTGACCGAAGACCAGCTGCCCGAGCTCGCCCGCGAACTCCGCGAGGAGATGATCGAGGTGGTGTCGCAGACCGGCGGCCATCTCGGCGCCGGGCTCGGCGTGGTCGAGCTCACCGTGGCGCTGCACTACGTGTTCGACACGCCCTACGACAAGCTGATCTGGGACGTCGGCCATCAGGCCTATCCCCACAAGATGCTGACCGGCCGGCGCGACCGGCTGCCGACGCTGCGCCAGGGCGGGGGCCTCTCCGGCTTCACCAAGCGCAGCGAGAGCGCCTACGACCCGTTCGGCGCCGGCCATACCTCGACCTCGATCTCGGCGGCGCTCGGCTTCGCGGTGGCGCGCGACCTCAAGGGCGAGGCCAACAACGTCATCGCGGTGATCGGCGACGGCTCAATGTCCGGCGGCATGGCCTATGAGGCGCTCAACAATGCCGGCGCCATGGATTCGCGCCTCATCGTGGTGCTGAACGACAACGACATGTCGATCTCGCCCTCGGTCGGCGCCATGTCGGCCTATCTGTCGCGGCTGCTGTCGGGCAAGACCTACCTGTCCTTGCGCGACATCGGCAAGCAGCTGTCGCGCCGCTTCGGCCGCACCATCGACCGCACCATCACCCGCGCGGTGGAGCACGCCCGCGGCTTCCTGATGGGCGGCACGCTGTTCGAGGAGCTGGGCTTCTATTATGTCGGGCCGATCAACGGCCACGACCTCGACCACATCCTGCCGGTGCTGAAGAACGTGCGCGATGCCGGCGTCGGCCCGGTGCTGCTGCACGTCGTGACGCAGAAGGGCAAGGGCTACGGGCCGGCGGAATCCTCAGCCGACAAGTATCACGGCGTGGTCAAGTTCGACATCGCCACCGGCTCGCAGGCCAAGTCCAAGCCGGCCGCGCCCTCCTACACCAAGGTGTTCGCCGAGGCGCTGATCAAGGAGGCCGACCGCGACCCCAAGATCGTGGCGATCACCGCCGCCATGCCGAGCGGCACCGGACTCGATCTGTTCGCCAAGGCGCATCCCAAGCGCTGCTTCGACGTCGGCATCGCCGAGCAGCACGCGGTGACCTTCGCCGCGGGCATGGCGGCCGACGGCATGAAGCCGTTCTGCGCCATCTATTCCACCTTCCTGCAGCGCGCCTACGACCAGGTGGTGCACGACGTCGCCATCCAGAAGCTGCCGGTGCGCTTCGCCATCGACCGCGCGGGGCTGGTCGGCGCCGACGGCGCCACCCATGCCGGCGCGTTCGACGTCGCCTATATGGGCGTGCTGCCGGGCATGGTGGTGATGGCGCCGGCCGACGAGGCCGAGCTCGTGCATATGGTCGCCACCGCCGCCGCCTATGACGACGGGCCCTCGACGGTGCGCTATCCGCGCGCCGACGGCCTCGGCATCCCGCTGCCCGAGGCCGGCATGCCGCTTCCGATCGGCAAGGGCCGGATCGTGCGCGAGGGCACCAAGATCGCGCTGCTGTCGCTCGGCGCGCGCCTCGGCGAATGCCTCGCCGCGGCCGAGGAGCTGGAGCGCTACGGCCTGTCCACCACGGTCGCCGACGCCCGCTTCGCCAAGCCGATCGACCACGACCTGGTGCGCCAGCTCGCCCTCAACCACGAGGTGCTGCTGACGGTGGAGGAAGGCGCGGTCGGCGGCTTCGGCTCCTTCGTGCTGCACGCCCTGGCCGACGACAGCCTGCTCGACGGCTCGCTGCGGGTGCGGGCGCTGACGCTGCCCGACGCCTTCCAGGACCAGGATACCATCGAGCGCCAATACGCCCAGGCCGGCCTCGACGCCCGCAGCATCGTCGCCAAGGTGTTCGAGGTGCTGGGCCGCGACCTCACCGACGCCGCCCGCCGGGCATAGAGCATTCTCCGCAAAAGTGGATACCGGTTTTGCGAAGAGAATGCGATAATTCAAAAGCTTAGAGCGTCCGACCGGTTCAATCGGATCGGCCGCCTCTCATGCGGTTTTCGGTTGATCCCTTCGGGATACCGGAAACGGTCCCACGGTCCCCGGACGACGGCCATTGCGAGGGAACCGCGACATGACGAGGCCCCGCCGCCGCGCCGATGTCGTGCTGGTCGAACGCGGCCTGTTCGACAGCCGCGCCCGCGCCCGCGCGGCAATCGAGGCCGGGCTGGTCCGCGCCGACGGCGCGGTGCTGGCGCGCCCCTCCGACACCATCGCGCCCGATGCCGAGATCATCGCCGCGGCGCCGCATCCTTGGGTATCGCGCGGCGGGGTCAAGCTCGCGCATGCGCTCGATGCCTTCGCCGTCGATCCGGCGGGGCTCGCCTGCCTCGATCTGGGCGCCTCGACCGGCGGCTTCACCGACGTGCTGCTCGCCCGCGGCGCGGCACGGGTCCACGCCGTCGATGTCGGCCACGGCCAGCTTCACCCGAAGGTCGCCGCCGACCCGCGGGTGATCCCGCACGAGGGCGTGGACGCGCGCGAGATCACCCTCGACCGGCTCGGCGGACCGCCCCACCTCATCGTCATCGACGTCGCCTTCATCGCGCTGACGCTGGTGCTGCCCGCGGCGACGTCCGTCGCGGCACCGGGTGCGCGGCTGGTGGCGCTGATCAAGCCGCAATTCGAGGCCGGCCGCGAGCGGGTGAAGAAAGGCGTGGTGCGCGATGCGGCCATCCACGCCGAAGTGTGCGACAAGGTGGCCGACGCCGCCCGCGCGCTGGGCTGGACGGTCGAGGGCGTCATCCCCTCGCCGATCGAAGGCGGCGACGGCAACCGCGAATTCCTGATGGCCGCACAGTTGGCGCACACATGACCACCGAAATCCTCACCATCGCCTCCCTCGGCCATCGCGGCGACGGCTGCGCCGAGACCGCGGCCGGGCCGCTCTACGTGCCCTTCACCCTGCCGGGCGAGGTGGTCGAGGTGCAGCCGGTGCCGGGCAAGGACCGCGCGGAGCTGGTTGCCGTGCTCAAGCCGAGCGCCGACCGCGTGGTGCCGCCCTGCCCGCATTTCGGCGTGTGCGGCGGCTGCGCGCTGCAGCACGTCGCCGCGCCCGTCTATCGCGCCTTCAAGCGGCATCTCGTGGTCTCGGCGCTGGCCGAGGCGGGCCTCGAGGCGGAGGTCGAAGACCTCGTGCCGGCGCATGGCCGCGGCCGGCGGCGCGCCACCTTCCACGCCCGCCACACCACCCACGACGTGCTGGCGGTCGGCTTCATGGCGGCGCGCGCCCACCGCGTGGTGCCGGTCTCGGCCTGCCCGATTCTCGACCCGGCGCTCGATCGCGCGCTCAAGGCGTGCTGGGCGCTGGCCGAGGCCCTGCTGTTCGCCGACAAGCCGCTCGACCTGCAGGTCACCGCCACCGAGGGCGGCCTCGACATCGACATTCGCGGCGCCGGGCCGATCGCCGAGCGCCGCCGGCAGGATCTGGTGCGCCTCGCCGGCGAGCAGGATCTGGCCCGCCTGACGCTGCACGGCGAGCTGATCGTCCGGCGCCGGCCGCCGGTGGTGGTCATCGGCCGCGTCGCCGTCGAGCTGCCGCCGGGCGCCTTCCTGCAGGCCACCGCGGCGGCCGAGGCGACACTGGCGGCGCTGGCGATCGAGATGATCGGCAAGCTGCCGGCGAAGGCGGCCGCGCTCGACCTGTTCGCCGGTGTCGGCACCTTCGCGCTGCGGCTGGCCGAGACGATGCGGGTTTCCGCCTTCGACGGCGAGGCGGCGGCGGTCCAAGCGCTCGACAGCGCCGTGCGCGGCACGCAGGGGCTGAAGCCGGTCATCGCCGAGACCCGCGACCTGTTCCGCCGGCCGCTGATCGAGCGCGAGCTCGACGGGTTCCGCGCCGTCGTGTTCGACCCGCCGCGCCAGGGCGCCGAGGCGCAGGCGAAGCGGCTGGCGGCCAGCCGCGTGCCGGCGATCGTCGCGGTGTCGTGCAACCCCTCCACCTTCGCCCGCGACGCGGCACTGCTGGTGGCGGGAGGCTATCGGCTGGTGCGCGTCGTGCCGGTCGACCAGTTCCTCTATTCGCCGCATGTCGAGGTGGTGGCGCGGTTCGAGCGGTAAACTCTTCCATATCGATATTGCATGTGATATCATTTTTCTAAAATGAGGCTGCTTCTCGATACGGCCGTCATGGTGGCGGCGATCCGCAGTGACGCTGGCGCGTCCCGACGTTTGCTGGTCGCAGCGCTGGAAGGCCGGCTGACGCTTCTGGCCTCCGTTCCGCTCATGATCGAGTATCAGGCGGTGATGACCCGGCCGGAGCATCTGGCGGCGTCTGGCCTTTCCAGTGACGAGGTCGAGGTGCTGCTTGATGCGATTGCTGCAGTGGCAACGCCGGTGCGTATTGCCTTCCTGTGGCGGCCGGTCCTCGGTGATCCGGATGACGACATGGTGCTCGAGACGGCCGTAAACGGACAGGCAGACGCTATCGTGACATTCAATGTCCGCGACTTTTCCGGGAATGCATACCGCTTCGGTCTCGCTGTTCTCCTGCCGGGCGAAGCATTGAGACGATTGGAGAGATCGCCATGAGGAAAAGCAACTTTGCCCTGAGGCTCCAGCCCTCCCTGCTGGAGGAAGCCCGCAAGGTGGCCGAGGCGGAAGGCGTGGCGCTGAACCAACTCATCAATGTTGCCGTAGCCGAAAAACTCTCGGCCTTGCGGACGGAAAGCTATTTCCAGGAGCGGGTGGCCCGAGCGGACGTTGCCAAGGCGCTTGAAATTCTGAAGCGAGCCGGCGTTGGAAACCCGCCGGTCGCAGGCGACGCAATCTCCGACGAACGATAGCCCTCATACGGTTTCCGGCCGTTCAGGCCGGACAACCTTATGCCGATGGCCGAAAATCCTCATTCGCTCCGGGATTTTTCGGCGCGACCGTTTCGGTATCCCGAAGGGGTCAACCGGAAACCGCATCAATTGTGCATGCGCTCGCGCCACATCTTCTCGCCAATGGCGCAGTCGACGCGCGGCGCGGACGTCGCGGCCGGGATCACCGGCGGTGCGGCCGGGGAGATGCCCGCGACCTCCATCACCAGCTTGCGGCGGATCGCCTCGGCGAACTGATCGGGCGCGCGCACCGGCACCACGAAGGCGCCGGGGCCGCCGATGACGCAGTCCTCGTAATAGAGGTCGAGATCGGCGACATCCATCATCGCCGCGTTCGGCCGCTTGAGCAGCAGCGGCAAACCGTTGATTATAATTCCATTTTCCAGCGCGCGGTCGCGGGCGAGGGTGACGGGTTCGCCCTGGTTGTTGGCGCCGTCGCCGGAAATATCGATCACCCGGCGCAGGGCGCGATAGCCGTTGCCGTCGAACATCCATTCGGCATAGGCGATGGCGCCGGAGATCGAGGTGCGGAAGGCGCGACGCAGCGGGATCTGCGCGATCTTCTCCGCAATATCCTGCGCGCTCGCTGGCCCGTCGAGCAGGGACCAGTCGAGCACCGTGCGCTGCTCGAACGCGCCGGCCCACTCGACATAGGCGATGGCGATGCGGCCGCTGGGGCCGGACCTCACCGCGTCGAGGAACGCGCCGGACACCAGCGCCTGGGCGTAGCCGTCGCGCTGCAGGCGCTGCTCGTCCTCGTCCATCGAATAGGAGATATCGACGGCGAGGATGAGCTCGACATCCACCGCGATCTCGACATCGGCGCGCGCCGGCACCCCCAACAGGGCGCCGAGCGCGGCCAGGGCGAGAAGCGGCGGCCACCGACGACGGGGGTTCGTCACGACCGGCCTCCAGCGAGACGCGGTCCACCCGCGCCCTGCCCAGTGTGGCGGCAAGCCGTGCTGCCGTCAGGCGGTCCGGCGATCACGAATTCGCGCGGAGCCTGAGACGGGAATCCGGCCTCACACCAGTTCGGTGGCCAGGATCTCGATGTCGAAGCCGGCGACGCCGACATAGGTGCGCGACTTGGAGGCCAGCAGGCGGATCGACACCAGCCCGAGATCCTTGAGGATCTGGGCGCCCAGGCCGATCTCGCGCCACTGCTCCTCGCGCTTGCGGGCGGATTCGGACTCCTCCGCCCCGCTCGGCGCCAGCGTCTCGTGCGGCACGCCGGCGGTGCCTTCGCGCAGATAGACCAGCACGCCGCGCCCGAGCTTGGCGATGCGCTCCAGCGCCCGGTCGAGCGAGCGGTCGGCGCCGAACACGTCGCGCAGGATCTGCTCGCGGTGCAGCCGCACCAGCACGTCGCGGCCGTCGCCGATGTCGCCGAACACCAGCGCCAGATGCTCGACATTGTCGAACGGCGTCCAGTAGCTGAAGCCGGTGGCGCGGCCATGGGCGGTCTCGACCGGGAACTCGGCCATACGGCGCACCAGCTTGTCGCGGCGCTGGCGCCAAGCGATCAGGTCGGCCACCGCGAGGCGGGTCAGGCCGTGGCGCTCGGCGAACGCCTTGATCTCGCCGCCGCGCATCACCGTGCCGTCGTCGTTCATCAGTTCGCCGATGACGCCGACCGGCGCCAGGCCGGCGAGCCGGCACAGATCGACCGCCGCCTCGGTGTGGCCGGAGCGCATCAGCACGCCGCCCTCGCGGGCGATCAGCGGGAAGACGTGGCCGGGTCGCACGAAGTCGCCCGCCCCCATATTGCCGTTGGCGAGCGCGCGCACGGTGGTGGCGCGCTCCTCGGCCGAGATGCCGGTGGTGACGCCGTGGCGGGCGTCGATCGAGACGGTGAAGGCCGTGCCGAGCGGGGCGTCGTTGCGCGCCACCATCGGCTCCAGGTTCAGCCGCCGGGCGTCGGCGGCGGTGAGCGGCGCGCAGACGATGCCGGAGGTGTGGCGGATGATGAAGGCCATCTTCTCCGGCGTGCACAGCGAAGCGGCGACGATGAGGTCGCCCTCGTTCTCGCGGTCGTCATCGTCGGTGACCACGACGATCGCCCCGGCGCGGAACGCCTCGATCGCGGTGCGCACCCGCTCCTGGCTGTCGGTCATGGCGGCCTCCCCCTCCGGTCGAACGCGGGTCATCCAGTCTGTCCTCTATGTCGCAGATAGTGATCGGCCAGCACGGCGGCCATCATCGCCTCGCCCACCGGCACGGCCCGGATGCCGACGCACGGATCGTGCCGGCCCTTGGTGAGGATTTCGGTGTCGTTTCCGGCGCGGTCGATGGTGCGGCGGGGCGTCAGGATCGACGAGGTCGGCTTGACCGCAAAGCGCACCACCACGGGCTGACCGGTGGCGATGCCGCCGAGAATGCCACCGGCATTGTTGGACAGGAACTGCGGCGCGCCGTCACGGCCCATGCGCATCTCGTCGGCGTTGTCCTCGCCGGTGAGCGCGGCCGCAGCAAAGCCTGCGCCGATCTCGACGCCCTTGACCGCATTGATGCTCATCATCGCGCTCGCGAGGTCGGAATCGAGCTTGCCGTAGAGCGGGGCGCCGAGGCCGACCGGCACGCCCTCGGCCACCACCTCGACGATGGCGCCGATCGACGATCCGGCCTCGCGAATCTCGTCGAGATAGGCCTCCCAGCGCTGGGCGGTCTCGGCATCGGGGCAGAAGAACGGGTTCTTGGCCGTCTCCTCCCAGTCCCAGCGGGCGCGGTGGACGGCGTGCGGGCCGACCTGGATCAGCGCACCGCGGATGGTGACGAACGGCACTACCTTGCGGGCCACCGCACCGGCGGCGACGCGGCAGGCGGTCTCGCGCGCCGAGGACCTTCCGCCGCCGCGCGGATCGCGGATGCCGTATTTGGCGTCGTAGGTGAAGTCGGCGTGGCCGGGCCGGTACTTCAGCGCGATGTCGGAATAGTCCTTCGAGCGCTGGTCGACATTCTCGATCATCAGCGCGATCGGCGTGCCGGTCGTGCGCTCGATGCCGTCGGCCGGGTCGACATAGGTGCCCGACAGGATCTTCACCGTGTCGGGCTCGCGCCGCTGGGTGGTGAAGCGGCTCTGGCCGGGGCGGCGGCGGTCGAGGTCGGCCTGGATGTCGGCGGCCGTCAGCGCGATGCGCGGCGGACAGCCGTCGATGACGCAGCCGATCGCCGGCCCGTGGCTCTCGCCGAAGGTGGTGACGCGGAACAGATGGCCGTAGGTGTTGAGGGACATTCGCGAAATGCCGGGGCTTCATACGGTTTCCGGGTGATCCCTTCGGGATACCGGAAACGATCTCGCCGAAAACCCCAGGTCTTCAAGAGATTCTCGATAACGGGGTTTTCGGCGATCGGAATACGAAACTCCGGCCCGATCGGCCGGATTTCGTATTAGGGCATATTCCGGTCGGACTGTGTCCGGCCGGGCGCCGAGCCCTTGATACGGTTTCCGGCCCGATCGGCCGGACAGCGACACCCTTCTATAGAGCACCGCCGGGGTGGTGGAAACCGGCGCGCCGGGGTCCTTGGGTCCAAGGTACTACCTTTGGTCCAAAGTCCTACCAGGGAACGCCGAGGCTCGCGGCCGCCGCGGCGGCGAGCTCGTCCAGCCGGTCGGTGGTGGGGCGGGCGGCAAGCTGCGCGCGGTCGACCCAGGCGATCTCGGGCGCCTCCGCACTTGGCGTCGGCTCGCCGGCCGCCCATTCGGCAGCGAAGCAGGCGACCACCAGATGGCGGGCGACGCGGCCGTCCGGATCGCGGTGGATGATCTCGGCGTGGCCGATGAAGGCGCCGAGCCGGATCTCGCAGCCGATCTCCTCGCGCACCTCGCGGCGGACGGCCTCGTGCAGCGTCTCGCCCACTTCCACGCCGCCGCCCGGCAGGCTCCACAGCCCTGCCATCGGCGCGTGGCCGCGGCGGGCCACCAGCATGCGGCCGTCACGGAAGATGGCCGCGCTGGCGCCCAGCACGGGTGCTGCCGGATAATGGCGGGAGACGCTCACCGCGCGGGCGGATCGGCGAACAGGGCGTCCACCCCGTCCTGGGTCTCGCGGGTGGAGGCCGCCTCCTGCAGCGGCTTGCCGTGGATCACGGCGCTGGCCTCCGACAGGTATTCCTTGAGGTCGGCCAATGCCGCCTCCACCAGCGCGCGCGCCTCGTCCTCGGCCGGGCCGGCGGCCAGCGCCGCCCGCGCCTGGACGATGATGTCGGTCATGGTGGTGCCGATCTCGTTCAGCCGGTGGCGCAGCACCGCCGGCGCCCGGTGATAGGCCTCGATGGCGAGATCGCGCGCCTTGAAGCTGGAGCGGGAGAAGTGCTGCACGTAGTCCGCCGGCTCCCAGTGGGCCAGCTCCTCGGCGCAGGCGGGATCGTCGGGCACCAGTTCGAGCAGCATGATCGCTTCGTTGAAGCGGTTCAGATAGTCGGTAGCGAGCCCGGTCTCGGGGTGGAGATTGGCCGCCTTCAGGCGTTCCGGATCGAACCGCGGCGCGAAGGCATCCGTGTGGTTGGGCTCAGCCAGGGTCATCGGTCGGACTGGGTTGTGGTCGGATCTGACCGGCGATCATCGGCCCGATCGTTAAACATCCGGATAATGCGCGGCGGCGGCCCGATCGATCCGTTCGACTGTTCCCCGGATCCCGAAGGGATCACCCGGAAACTGCCTCAAAGCACCTTGCCCGGATTGAACAGGCCGTCCGGGTCGAGCGCGCGCTTGATGGCGCGCATCAGGTCGAGTTCCACCGGATCCTTGACGCCGGGCAGGAGCCCCCGCTTCAGCCGGCCGATGCCGTGCTCGGCCGAGATCGAGCCGCCGTGGCGCATCACGATGGCGTGGACAAGGGCGTTCACCTCCTCCCAGCGGGCGAGATAGGCGGCGGTGTCGGCGCCCGGCGGCTGGGTGATGTTGAAATGGATGTTGCCGTCGCCGAGATGGCCGAACGGCACCGGGCGTGCCGCTGGCATCAGGCGGGCGAGGGCCGCCGTCGCCTCGGCCAGGAAGGCCGGCACGGCGGTGAGCGGCACCGAGACGTCGTGCTTGATCGAGCCGCCCTCCGGCTTCTGGGCGGCGGGGATCGATTCGCGCAGGCGCCACAGCCCGGCGCGGGCATCGAGGCTCGCGGCAACCACCGCATCCGCGATCAGGCCGCGCTCCAGCGCCTCGGCCAGCAAGTCCTCGATTCGGCCGCGCAGCTCGGCCCCGCCGTGCGAGGACACCTCCAGCAGCACGTACCAGGGATGCGTCCCGGCCAGCGGATCGCGCGTGCCCGGAATATGGGCGAGCACGAAATCGAGGCAGATGCGGGCCATCAGCTCGAAGCTGGTGACGGTGCCGCCGGCCCGCGCCTGGGCGAGGCCGAGCAGCGCCAGGGCATCGGCCGGCGAGTCGAGGCCGATCTGCGCCGTCTCGACCGCGGTCGGCGCCGGAAAGAGCTTGAGGACGGCGGCGGTGATGATGCCGAGCGTGCCCTCGGCGCCGATGAACAGATGGCGCAGGTCGTAGCCGGTATTGTCCTTGCGCAGCTTGCGCAGGCCCCGCCACACGCGGCCGTCGGCCAGCACCACCTCCAGCCCGAGCACGAGGTCGCGGGCATTGCCGTAGGCGATGACCTGGGTGCCGCCGGCATTGGTGGCGAGGTTGCCGCCGATCGTCGCCGTGCCCTCGGCGGCGAGCGACAGCGGAAACAGCCGGCCGGCCTCGGCCGCGGCGTCCTGCGCCCGCTTGAGCGTGACGCCGGCCTCGCAGGTCATGGTGGCGGATTCGACATCGACCTCGCGGATGCGATCGAGGCGGAGCGTCGACAGCACGAGCTGGCGGCCGGTGTCGTCCGGAATCTGGCCGCCGACGAGGCCGGTATTGCCGCCCTGCGGCACGATCGCCGTGCCGGTCTCGTGGCACAGGCGCACGACCGCGGCGACCTCCTCGGTCGAGCCGGGCCGCACCACCGCCAGCGCCCGCCCGGCATAGAGGCCGCGGCTCTCGGTCAGATGGGGCGCGGTGTCATGGGGCGAGACGAGGACGTGCCGCGGCCCGACCACGGCGGCGAGGCGGTCGAGAAGGGCGGCGGGCAGGTGGCCGTCGGGCGAGAGGGTCATGCCGCCAGATTAGAGCATTCTCCGCAAAAGTGGGCACCGGTATTGCGAAAGAGAATGCGACAAACCAAAGACTTAGAGTGTCCGATCTGATGCAGTCAGATCGGACGCTCTAGCGTTGCGGCGGACACTGGCGCCATAGCCGGACTCGATGTCTGCGCCCTCTCCCGCACGGGACAGGGCGGGAGGCCCGGCGCGGCGGGTCAGCCGCCGCTGCGGACCTTGTCGTTCTCCGCCTTCGGCTTGGTCTCGATCTGAAGGCCGTTCTTCAGCTTGGCTTCGATCTTCACCAGATCATCCGGCTCGGGCTTCATGTCGCGGGCATGGCTCCACTGGAACATCGCCTCCAGCCTGCGGCCCACCATCCAATAGGCGTCGCCGAGGTGATCGTTGATCACCGGATCGTCCGGCTTCAGCTCGATGGCGCGCTCCAGTTCGTCGACCGCCTCCTCGAAGCGGCCGAGCCGGTAGTGCGCCCAGCCCAGGCTGTCGACGATGTAGCCATCGTCCGGCCGAAGCTGCACGGCGCGGCGAATCATGTCGATGCCCTGTTCGAGATTGACGCCCTGGTCGACCCACGAATAGCCGAGATAGTTCAGCACGTGCGGCTGATCGGGGAAAAGCTCCAGCGCCTTCTTGAAATCGGCCTCGGCCTTCGGCCAGTTCTTGGAGCGCTCGTAGCAGATGCCGCGGAAATAATAGATCATCCAGTTTCGGCGCTCGGGCTTCTCAAGGCTGTCGATGCCCTTGGTGTAGACCTGAGCCGCTTCCTCGAACTGCTTGCGCCCGCGCAGCACGTTGCCGAGCGCGATCACGGCATCGAGGTCGTTGGGATCGTCCTTCACCAGCACTTCGAGGTGCTCGCGCGCCTCATCGGTGCGGTCGAGCTGGTCGAGATTGAGCCCGAGCTGGATCTCGGCGTTCCGCTTCAGCGACGAGCTGTCGGGGACGCGTTCATAGATCTCGATCGCCAGATCCGGCTTCTTCAGCGTCTCGAACAGGTCGGCCAGCGACAGGAGCGCCAGCGGGTGCTTCGGCGTGAGATAGAGCGCGAACTGCAAATAGATCAGCCCGAGATCCTCGCCGCCCTGGCGGGCAAGCGCGGCCCCGAGGCCGTAGAGCACCTCGGATGCTCCCTCCTGGGCCGAGCGCACCGGCGGCGGCAGGCTCTTGCCCTTCTCCAGCGTCTCAATGGCCTCGACCACCAGCGGATGCTTGGGCAGAAGCTTATCGAACCCGCGATAGACCTCGAGCGCCACCTCGCGCTGGCCGTTGCGCGAGGCCCAGCGGGCGTAGGCGTCCACCACCCGCAGCTCGGTCGCGCTGGTCTTGTAGGCGCGCTCCAGGCGCTTGCCGGCCTCCTTCTTCTGGCCGGCCAGATCGAGAATCAGCCCCGCGTGCAGATCGCGGAAGGTGGCGTACCATTCCGGCCCCTGCAGCCTGTCGAGCAGCTCGATCGCGCTCTTGACGTCGCCGGCGCCATAGGCGGTCCAGGCGGCGAGCAGCGTCGCGGTCAGATCGGCGATCGGCGTGCGCACCGACTGGGCGAGCTGGGTGCGCGCCGTTTGGTACTGCTTGGCCTTGATGGCGCGGATGGCGATGGCGAGACGGGCAATGCGGTGCTGGCGGTCGAGCTGCACCAGCCGCGCGGCAAGGGTGGCGGCGTCATTGATGTCGCCCTGGGCCAGCATCACCAGGAAGGCGCGCTCGACGACCTCGGGGCTTTTCGAATCGACCTTCAGCGCGGCCTTGAAGTAGTCAGTCGCGGCGGCGTTGTCGCGCAGCGTCCCGGCGAGGCGGCCGGCGAGATAGGCGCCGGACAGCGTCACGTATTCGGTATCGCCGCCCTGTGCCATCTGCGGGCGAGCCACCGCCGCCCCTCCCGCGACCAATGACAGGACGAGAGCAGCGACCACCAAATGGCCAAGTTTCGTCAAGGAGGAATCCTCTGTTGCCGGACAGTCCGGCCAGTTGGGCGGAGAATGGACGCTTTCCCCGGCGCGGGCAAGGTTGCGGCCCCTCGCCGTAAAAGACTCTTGAACCCGCCGCAAAATTGCGGTTGATCGGGCGCCCGGATGCCTTACATCGACCGCGCTTCAGCCAAAATCAATCTCACGTTGCACGTCGTCGGACGCCGCAGCGACGGCTGGCATTTGCTCGAGAGCCTCGTGGTGTTCGCCGGGCTCGGCGACACGCTGACGCTGGATCCGGGCGGGCCGCTGTTGCTCGACGTCGCGGGGCCGACGGCGGCCAATGCCGGCCCCCAGGACGACAATCTGGTGCTGAAGGCGGCGCGCGCGCTGGCGACCGAGGTGCCGGATCTGGCTGTCGGCCGATTCGTGCTGACCAAGCGGCTGCCGGTGGCCGCCGGGCTCGGCGGCGGCTCGGCCGACGCCGCCGCCGCGCTGCGGCTTCTCGCCCGCGCCAACACGCTGCCGCTGGACGATCCGCGGCTGCACGCCGCCGCCTGCGCCACCGGGGCCGACGTCCCGGTATGCCTGCCCTGCTGCGCGCGCATCATGCGCGGAACGGGCCATGACCTCGGCCCGCCGCTGGCCCTGCCGCCCTTGCCGGCGGTGCTGGTCAATCCCGGCGTGCCGGTGGCAACCGTGGGGGTGTTCCGGGCGCTCGCCATCCCGCCGGGCACCGACATTCCTTCGGACCATCCGGCCGAGGATCGCATTCCCACCTCGCGCGAGGCGCTGATCGCGGCGCTGGCGGACTTGCGCAACGACCTCGAGCCGCCGGCGCGAGCGCTTGCGCCCGCGGTCGGCACGGCCATCGAGGCCGTGGCGGCAACCGCCGGGGTGCGGCTCGTGCGGATGTCGGGCTCCGGGGCCACGGTGTTCGGCCTCTACGGCACGCCGCGCGACGCCTCGCGGGCAGCGGCGAAGCTGCGGGCCGCCCATCCCGGCTGGTGGGCGCGGGCGACCCTGCTGCGCTGACCTTGCTCAGATCTGGAGCATTTTCCGCAAGAGCGGGCACCGGTTTTGCGGACGAACATGCGCCATCGCGAGTACCGATGCGCCCGCCACACCCCTTTTTGCACGCGCGCAACCACCCCGGCGGCTGCGGCCCGGCCCGGGCGGGTGTAGGTTTTGCGCCGGACGGACGACGAAGCTCCGGCTTGATCAGCCGGACCTCGAATCAAGCGGAGGAACGCCGGATGCGCATGGTGGCCGTACTCATCACAGGGCTTGTCGTCGGGCTGCTGGGGCCGCTTGGCGCCAGCCGCGCCGAAGAGGACGAGATTCCGGACCGCTTCCTGCTGGTGATGCAGGAGCGCGGCGGGCTTGCCCCCGGCACCCGGCCGACCTGTTTCGCGGCGTGGAAAACGCAGGTCACCGAAGCCTATTACAAGCCATGCCCGTGGGATCAGCCGCCCAGCAAGCGCAAGGTCGCCCGCCCCTGGCCGTGGATGAACGGCGACGGGCTGTTCATGGGCCTCAGCGTCAGGAACTGATACCAACGGCGGCGATAGCCGACCGGTGGCTCCGCTTGCGAATTTTCGTGAAACCATTGATTTTCTTGAAGTAAATTCGCAAGAGTCAACGTCCCTGCGCATCAGCGTTTGGGGCCGTTGGCACGACGGCGGGCCTCCGCCTACCAGCACGCACGCGGGAACATGGCCGCCACCAAAACGCCGATGGCCGGGACAGGGCCCGGCCATCGAGAGTCTTTTCG
Organism: Blastochloris sulfoviridis; assembly: GCF_008630065.1. GTDB lineage: Bacteria > Pseudomonadota > Alphaproteobacteria > Rhizobiales > Xanthobacteraceae > Blastochloris > Blastochloris sulfoviridis. Next base: position 14,259 of record NZ_VWPL01000018.1, on the reverse strand, counting down.
TCGACGAGCGGCGCTTGCCGCCCCTGATCAATGCACCTTGGCGACCGGCTCGTTCTCCGGCATCTGCTGGGTGCCGCCGCCGCAGGCCATGATCTTCTCGGCCGGCGGGACGACGATGTCGTCCATCTGCTCGGTCGAGCCGCCGCATGCGCGCATCTCGGCCACCGCCGCCGCAGTGGTGGAAGCCGCCGCATCCTGCTTGCGCTTGGGCGCGCTCTTCCAGTCGGCCGACTGCTGGGCGATCGGCGCGTCGGCGAGCTTGCGCGACTTGTCGAACTCGAACTTGAGGAACTTCTTCGACAGCGGACCCCAATAGCCGCGCTTGCCGAGGTCGTAGAACTTGCGCTCGAACGCGCTCTTGAGGAACGCCTTGAGGCAGCCCACCAGATAGCTGCGCCGCAGCGGGTCGCGCTCCCACATGTAGCCGAACAGCGCCTTGTTCATGTAGAACCGGCGGTAGTTCTTCATCACGAGGTCGAGCAGCTCGGCGCGGTCCAGCGCCTTGGAGCGCATGATCGGCGTGACGAAGTTGTACTTCTCGAAGTCGAACACCTCGACCTTGTCGCCCATCTCCTTAAACAGATCGGAGAACGGCCAGGGCGTGTACATCGACCAGTTGGCAAGGTCCGGGTTCCAGTCCCGAACCATGCGGTAGGTCTCCTCCAGCGTCTCGGCGGTCTCGTTCTCCAGGCCGACGATGAACTGGGCCTCGGTGACGATGCCGGCGTTGCGCAGAAGATCGATCGCCCGCTTGTTCTGGCCGACCGTGGTCTCCTTGTTGAAGATGTCGAGGTTGAGCTGGGCCGCCGCCTCAGTGCCGAGCGAGATGTGGACGAGGCCGGCCTTGCGGTAGAATGGCAAGAGCTCCTCGTCGCGCATGATGTCGGTGACGCGGGTGTTGATGCCCCACTGCACCGGCAGGTTGCGCTTGATCATCTCCTCGCAGAACTCGATGAACTTCTTCTTGTTGATGGTGGGCTCTTCGTCCGCCAGGATGAAGAAGCCGACCTTGTACTTGGTGACCAGTTCCTCGATCTCGTCGACCACCTTCTTGGGGTCGCGGACGCGGTAGTCGCGCCAGAACTTCCACTGCGAGCAGAAGCTGCAGGTGAACGGGCAGCCGCGGGCGAGGTTCGGGGTCGCGACGCGGGTGCCGGTCGGGATGTAGATGTACTTTTCCCAGTCCAGGATGCCCCAGTCGGCGACGATGGTGTCGACGTCGCGGATCGGCGGCTCGGCCTGGGTGGCGATCACCTTGGAGCCCTCGGCATAGGCGATGCCGGCGACTTGGCCGCGGCAGTCGGGCCAGCGGCCTTCGTCGACCGCGCGGGCGAGCTTCAGCATCACCGCCTCGCCCTCGCCGCGCACCACGGCGTCGATCCAGGGCGCCTCGATCAGCACCTGCTGGTACATGAAGGTGCCGTGGATGCCGCCGAGCACGGTGACCACCTTCGGGTTCACCTCCTTGGCGATCTGCAGAACGCGCTCGGCCTTGTAGATCGCCGGGGTAATGGCGGTGGTGCCGACGATATCCGCCCCCGAGGCCGCAAGCTGCGCGCGCAGTTCGTCCTCGGTGAGATCGTCGGTCATCGCGTCGATGAACCGGATGTCGCTGTAGCCGCCGGCCTTCAGATAACCGGCAAGATAGGCGACCCAGGCCGGCGACCATTTGCCGGCAATCTCGGCACCGCCGGAATGATAATTCGGATGGACGAGCACGATCCGCATGACAGCCTCCGCGGGGGCGATACCCCATACCGGCCCCCGGCCGTCGAGGCGCTGGGGCGGGAGTGCTTATGACCGGGCGTTGGTATGTGCGTGGCAAACAGGTGTCAACATCGCTCTACACGAGGCGCGCCGTATCCGTGTCACGTCGGATGGACAATTGGTCGCTTAAGGCTGTGCTGCCTGGACGGGCCAAGACGGCCGGACCGCCAAGCTCTGGCGCCATTGGGAAATCCCGCGTATGTCGCCGCCCGATGATGCTGCGGCTGGCCGCAGCCGAACGGAGGTTACACCGCGCGATGGGTCATCTGACGTTCCTGACCGGCCCGACCCGCAGCGGCAAGAGCCGGCGGGCGGTGGAGATCGCCCGAAGCTGGGGCGATGGCGTCGTGTTCGTCGCCACCTATCCGGTCGATCCCACCGACGCCGAGATGGCCGAACGGGTGCGCCGGCACCAGGCCGAGCGCCCGCCTTCCTGGCGCACGCTGGAGGCACCGGACCGCATGGCGCAGGCACTGTCGGCCCTCGACCCCGCCCCGGCCGGCGCGGTCGTCGACAGCGTGGTGCTGTGGACGGCGACGCGCTTCGAGCAGGCGGACGATGTCATCCTCGCCGCCTGGGAGACGGAACTCGCCGCGCTCAAGGCCGCGCCCTTTCCGGTGATCCTCGTCGGCGACGAGATCGGCTGGAGCCCGGTGCCGATGGATGCCTCCCTGCGCCGCTTTCGCGATCTCGTCGGCGTGCTCGGCCAGCGCGCGGCCGCCGTGGCGGATGAGGCATGGCTGATCGTCGCCGGCTGCCCGGTGCGCCTGAAATGACCCGGATTCCCGTTCAACTGCAGGCGGTTGCGCCCTTTCTTCCCTCTCCCACCCGGGCCGCGCTTGCGCGCGCCCCGGGTGGGAGAGGGAAAGAACGCAGCCGTCATTATGCCGAGTAATCCCTCCCCGCTCCCCGTCAGCCCGTTCGCGCGCGAGCGCCGGGCGCTGCTCGCCGCGGTGATCTATTTCACCCGCATCCCCCTGCCGCCGCTGCCGCCCTTCGCCGAGGACGATTGGCGGCGCGCCACCAGCTACTGGCCGCTGATCGGGGTCGGCGTCGGCCTCGTCGCGGCCGCCATCTATGCGCTGGCGTCGCTGGCGCTGCCGGCCGGCGTCGCCGCGGGGCTGGCGCTGGCCAGCGGCGTCGTGCTCACTGGCGCCCAGCACGAGGACGGCTTCATCGACGTGTGCGACGGCTTCGGCGGCGCAACCCGCGAGCGCATGCTCGACATCATGCGCGATTCCCGCATCGGCGCATTCGGCGCCATCGGGCTGGTGCTGCTGGTCGGGCTGAAATGGCAGGCGCTGGCCGCCCTGCCGGCCGATGTCGCCGCCGTGGCGCTGATCGCCGCCCACGCCTTCAGCCGCGGGCTCGGCGCCATGGTGATGGCGGCGCTGAGCTATGCCCGCACCGACGCCAGCCGCGCCCGGCCGATGGTGAGCGATCTCAAGGGCGACCGGCTGGTGCTGGTGGTCGGGCTCGCCATCACCCCGCTGATCCTGCTGCCGGCGGCCGCCATCCTGCCGGCCTTCGCGGCCGGCGCGCTGGCCTGGACAGGCTGCGTCGCGATGTTCAACAGCCGCCTCGGCGGCTACACCGGCGATTGCCTGGGTGCGACGCAGCAGATGACCGAATTGGCGATCCTGCTCGCGGTGCTGGGCTCTGTGGTGCTGGGCGCGCACTGATGCTGATCCTGGTGCGCCACACCCAGGTCGCTGGCGTCACGGGCCTGTGCTACGGTCGCTTTGAAGCCGGCCTGGCCGAGACCTTCGCGGACGAGGCGGAGGCGGTGCGTGCCGCGCTTCCCGCCGGGATCGCCGCGGTCTATTCGAGCCCGGCCGCCCGCTGCCGGGCGCTGGCGGCGCGGCTTCATCCCGCGCCGGTCCTCGACGACCGGCTGCACGAGCTCGATTTCGGCCATTGGGAGGGCCGGCGCTGGGACGACATTGCACGCGCCGAGATCGACGCCTGGACGGCGGACTTCGTCACCTTTGCCCCGCCCGGCGGCGAGACCTTCGCCGCGCTCGCCGACCGCGCCTTCGCCTTCGCCGCCGACATCACCCGCCGCCGTGGCAGCGCACCGGTGGTTGCCGTCACCCATGCCGGCGTGATCCGCGCGCTCGTCGCCCGCGCCCGCGGCCTTGCCTTGACGGATGCGTTCGCCATCGACGCCCCGCCCGGCAGCGTCCACCGTGTCACGCTTGCCCCGGCCGGCGCGGTCTCGTAGCAAGCGCCACCCCCAATCGAGCCGAGTAAGCCCGCGTGACCCAGTCCCTCGCCGACGTCGTCTTCACCCCCGCCCCCGCCGACCTGCCCAAGCGCGCCCGCACCCTGATGATCCAGGGCACCGCCTCCGACGTCGGCAAAAGCATGGTGGTGGCGGCGCTGTGCCGCGCCTACACCCGCCGCGGCCTCAAGGTGCTGCCCTACAAGGCGCAGAACATGAGCAACAACGCCGCGGTGGCGTCCGACAGCGACCTGCCGCCGGGGCCGGACGGCGAGATGATCCGCGGCGAGATCGGCCGCGCCCAGGCGCTGCAGGCGCGCGCCTGCAAGGTGCCGCCGTCGATCCACATGAACCCGGTGCTGCTCAAGCCGCAGACCGACATCGGCTCGCAGGTGGTGCTGCGCGGCCGGGTGCTCGGCAACTGCCCGGCGCGCATCTATCACAAGATGCGCCACGCGCTGATGCCGGCGGTGCTCGACTCGTTGCGCCGCCTGCAGGCGGAGGCCGACCTCGTCATCGTCGAGGGCGCGGGCTCCGGCGCCGAGGTGTACCTGCGCTCAAGCGACATCACCAACATGCGGCTTGCCGAGTCGGCGGACCTGCCGGTGGCGATCCTGTCGGACATCGACCGCGGCGGCACCATGGCTGCGATCGTCGGCAGCCACGCGCTGCTGAGCGAGGCCGACCGCGCCCGCGTCGTCGGCTACATCATCAACAAGTTCCGCGGCGACTTCTCGCTGTTCGAGCCGGGCTGCAGGACGATTACCGAGGCGACCGGCTGGCCGTTCCTCGGCGTGATCCGCTGGTTCGACCGCGCCGACCGCCTGCCGGCCGAGGACTCGCTGGCGCTGGAGCGCCCGGCCGAGTTCGGCGGGCGCGGCCTCAACATCGCCGTGCCACGGCTCTCCCGCATCGCCAATTTCGACGACCTCGACCCGCTGGCCGCCGAGCCGGGGGTGGCGCTCAAGTTCGTCCAGCCGGGCAATCCGATTCCCGCCGACACCGACGTGATCATCCTGCCCGGCTCCAAGGCCACCCGCACCGACCTCAATGTGCTGCGCAAGGAGGGCTGGGACATCGACATCCTCGCCCATGTGCGCCACGGCGGACGGGTGGTGGGGCTGTGCGCCGGCTTCCAGATGTTGGGCAAAGTGGTGCGCGACCCGCAGGGCCTCGAAGGCCCGGCCGGCGAGACCGAGGGGCTGGGCCTCTTGGACGTCGAGACCGAGATCACCACCGACAAGCGGCTGGTCGATCTCGACGTCACCGACCAGATCTCCGGCCAGCGCGTCACCGGCTACGAGATGCACATGGGCCGCACCACCGGGCCGGGCCTTGAACGGCCGTGGCTGATGCTGGGCGATGGCGCGAGTGCCCGGCCCGAGGGCGCGGTGTCGGCCGACGGCCGCGTCACCGGCGCCTACGTCCACGGCCTGTTCGGCTCGGATGCCTTCCGCGCCCACTGGCTGACCACGGTGGGGGCCGAGGCCTCCGCGCTCGACTTCGAGGCGCGTACCGAGGCCGCGCTGGAGGCGCTCGCCGATCACGTCGAGGCCAATCTCGACCTCGACGCGCTGTTGAAGCTGGCGAGGTGAGGCAGGCCGGCGTCCCCGGTCATTTTCCGCCGGCCGGTTGAATCGGCCGGTATCCGACCCATTTCGTCACCACGCGGCAAGCTTCAGAACAGGATCGGACACGAGGCGCGATGGAGCCCAAGGACACCACCTACAACGAGGCCTTCAAGGGTTTCACCAACACGGCATGCCCGTTCTTCCCCTGCCACAAGGGGGTGGAGCGCGAGTTCAACTGCCTGTTCTGCTACTGCCCACTGATCGCCTATGAGTGCCCCGGCCCCTACAAGGTGTTCACCGACAAGAACGGCCTGAAGCGCAAGGACTGCTCGGACTGCATCCTGCCGCACAACGGCTATCGCCAGTCCTGGAACTTCATCCAGAAATGGCTGGAGCGGCCGGTGGTCTGGGACGGCCACGAGCAGACCAGCCCGCCGGTCCAGCGCCCGCGCGAGGATGAGACGGAGCGGGGGTGATCGCCCCGCGCTCTCACCCCGTCTTACCGCCCTCCAGGCGGGAGGCCAGAACCCGCGCGATCGCCAGTTCGCGGCCGAACGGCCCGGCCGTGCCGGCGTCGATCGCCGACGCCGCCTTGAGCCCGGCCGCGCCGAAATGGGCGCGGATGCCCTCCTCGACCCAGGCCGCCTCCTGCGCGCCGCGCCGCTGGGCGAGCCGCCCGCCGACCGCCAGATGGGCGCGGTGGCGCTCGATCGCCTCGGTCAGCTCGCCCAGCCCGTCGCCCCGGCCGGCCGCCACCAGCACCACCGGCACCGGCCAGTCCTCGTGGCCGGTATAGAGCGTCAGCGCGCCCTTGACGTCGTTGGCGGCGCGCTGGGCCGGCGCGCCCATGTCGGCCTTGGTCACCGCCACGATGTCCGGCACCTCCATGGCGCCGGCCTTCATGAACTGCAGCGAGTCGCCCGAGCCCGGCTGGATGCACAGCACCACGGTGTCGACGGCAAAGGCGATGTCGGTCTCCGACTGACCGATGCCGACACTCTCGATCAGCACGCGGTCATAGATGGCGCGCATCATCACCATGGCAGCGACCGTCTGGTCGGACAGGCCGCCGAGCCGGTCGCGCGCCGCCATCGAGCGCACGAAGATGCCCTTGTCCTCGGGATCGGTGACGATGCGGGCGCGGTCGCCGAGCAGCGCGCCGCCGGTGCGCTTGGAGGACGGATCGACGGCGATCACCCCCACCGTCTCGCCGCTGCCGCGCCAGTGCTTGATCAGGGTGTTGGTGAGCGTCGATTTGCCGACGCCGGGCGGGCCGGTGAGGCCCAGCACGTGGCCGCGCGCGGCGCGGCAGGCCTCGTCCAGCAGCGCGGCCAGCGCCGGCTCGCCGGCGTGGGTCTCGATGGCCGCGAGCGCCTGGGACAGCGCCCGTTTGCCGCCGGCGGCGATGTCGGAAAGCGTGGGAAGCGTCATGATGCGGGCTGCGTGAACATCTGGATGGCGAGCCACTGCGCGCCGAGGAAGCCGGCCACCGCGACGCCGCAGCCGATGACGATGGCACGGCCGCTGATCACCTCGGTGAGCGGCCGGCGCACCGCGAGGCGCAGCGCGATCAGCGCCAGGCAGCCGAGGCCGAACAGCTCATAGAGCCGGTCGGGATCGAAGCCGCCGGGCGTCGCACCGGCATTGAGGCCGAAGGCGATGCCGAGGATCGCCATGCCGCCGAACCACCAGGTCAGCACGCGCGGCGAGACCGGCGGCCGTGGCGGCTCGGGCGTGTGGAACTTCGGCGGCGGGTAGACGGGTTTGGTGGGCAGCCAGCGCATGGTTCGGGGATGATCCGGGTCGTCGATGACGGAGGCGACGCCACCCTCTCCCCTTGCGGGAGAGGGTGGCGAGCGATCGTCAGATCGCGAGCCGGGTGAGGGGTTAATATTCAGGCGGACGCCCGCATGCACCCCTCACCCGGCTCGACCTCGCTTCGCTCGGCCTCGCCACCCTCTCCCACAAGGGGAGAGGGAAGAAAAGAGTCGCGATTTGCGATCATCCCTCATGGCGAGGAGGCGCCTTGCGCCGTCTCCAGCCATGAGGGCGTTCGTCAGGATCCCGACCTCACGCCGTGCCGGAGCTGGCGGCGCCGATGGCCGCCTGCGCCGCGGCGAGGCGGGCGATCGGCACGCGGAACGGCGAGCACGACACGTAGTTGAGCCCGGTCTTGGCGCAGAACACCACCGAGGCCGGATCGCCGCCATGCTCGCCGCAGATGCCGAGCTTGATGTCCGGCCGCGTCTTGCGGCCGCGCTCGGCGGCGATCTGGATCAGTTCGCCGACACCGTCCTGGTCGATCGACACGAAGGGATCGCCCGGGAAGATGTTCTTCGCGGTGTAGCTGTCGAGGAACAGCGCCGCGTCGTCGCGCGAGATGCCGAAGGTGGTCTGCGTCAGGTCGTTGGTGCCGAACGAGAAGAACTCGGCGCTGGCGGCGATGTCGCCGGCACGCAGTGCCGCGCGCGGCAGTTCGATCATGGTGCCGATCTGGTAGTCGAGCTTGGTGCCGGTCTCGGCCTCCACCGCCTTGGCCGTCTCGATGATGTGGCTCTTGACGAAATCGAGCTCGGCCTTGGTGGAGACCAGCGGCACCATCACCTCCGGCACCACCGGCTGGCCGGTCTTCTTGCCGGCGATCACCGCCGCCTCGAAGATGGCGCGCGCCTGCATCTCGGCGATCTCCGGATAGACCACCGCGAGGCGGCAGCCGCGGAAGCCCAGCATCGGGTTGAATTCCTTGAGCTGGTTGGCGCGGGCGTCGAGCTTCTGCGGATCGGCGCCGATCTGCTTGGCAACTTCCGCGATCTCGTCGGCGCCGTGCGGCAGGAACTCGTGCAGCGGCGGGTCGAGCAGGCGGATGGTGACCGGCAAGCCCTTCATGATCTCGAACAGCTCGACGAAGTCGTCGCGCTGCATCGGCAGGAGCTTGGCGAGCGCTGCGCGCCGGCCGGCCTCGTCGTCGGCGAGGATCATCTCGCGCACCGCAAGGATGCGCTGCTCATTGAAGAACATGTGCTCGGTGCGGCACAGGCCGATGCCCTCGGCGCCGAAGGCGCGCGCGGTGCGGGCGTCGGCCGGCGTCTCGGCATTGGTGCGGACCTTCAGCGTGCGGCGCGCATCCGCCCAGGTCATCAGCGTGGCGAACTCGCCGGACAGCTCCGGCTCGATCATCGGCGCCAGGCCCAGCAGCACCTGGCCGGTGCCGCCGTCCAGCGTGATGAGGTCGCCCTTCTTCAGCACCTGGCCGCCCGCGGTCATGGTGCCGGCGGCGTAATCGACGCGGATGGCGCCGGCACCGGAGACGCAGGGCTTGCCCATGCCGCGCGCCACCACGGCGGCGTGCGAGGTCATGCCGCCGCGGGTGGTGAGGATGCCCTCGGCGGCGTGCATGCCGTGGATATCCTCCGGCGAGGTCTCGACGCGGACCAGGATGACCTTCTTGCCCTGCCCCTTCAGCGCCTCGGCCTCGTCGGAGGAGAACACGATCTCGCCGGCCGCGGCGCCGGGCGAGGCCGGCAGGCCGGTGGCAAGCACGGTGCGCGGCGCCTTGGGATCGATGGTCGGGTGGAGAAGCTGGTCGAGCGAGGCGGCATCGATGCGCAGCACCGCCTCGTCCTGGCTGATCATGCCGGACTGCGCCATCTCCACGGCGATGCGCAGCGCCGCCTTGGCGGTGCGCTTGCCGGTGCGGGTCTGCAGCATCCACAGCTTGCCGCGCTCGACGGTGAACTCCATGTCCTGCATGTCGCGGTAATGGCGTTCGAGCTTCTGCGCGAAGAGGGCGAACTGGCTGAACACCTCCGGCATCGTCGTTTCCATCGACGGCTTTTCCGAGCCGCCGGCGATGCGGGCCTCCTCGGTGATCTCCTGCGGCGTGCGGATGCCGGCGACCACGTCCTCGCCCTGGGCGTTGAGCAGGAACTCGCCGTAGAGCTTGTTCTCGCCGGTCGAGGGATTGCGGGTGAAGGCGACGCCGGTGGCCGAGGTCTCGCCCATGTTGCCGAACACCATGGCCTGGACATTGACCGCGGTGCCCCAGCTCTCGGGGATGGAGTGCAGGCGGCGATAGGTGATGGCGCGCTGGTTCATCCAGCTGCCGAACACCGCGCCGATGGCGCCCCAGAGCTGGTCATAGGGGTCCTGCGGGAAGGGCGCCTTCAACTCCTCGCCGACGCGCGTCTTGTAGCGCGCGACCATCTCTTCCCAGTCGGCGGCGTTGAGGTCGGTGTCCTGAACGTAGCCCTTGGCGTGCTTGTACTCTTCGAGGATTTCCTCGAACACGTCATGATCGATGCCGAGCACGACGTTGGAATACATGGTGATGAAGCGGCGATAACTGTCGAAGGCGAAGCGGCGGTCGCCGGAGGACTTGGCCAGGGCCTCGACGGTGACGTCGTTGAGGCCGAGATTGAGCACGGTGTCCATCATGCCCGGCATCGAGGCGCGCGCGCCGGAGCGCACCGACACCAGAAGCGGGTTCTCGACATTGTTGAAGCCGCGGCCGGTAATCTCGCCGACGCGCAGCAGCGCGGCCTCGACCTGGTCCTTCAATTCGGGCGGATATTCCCGGCCATTGGCATAATAATAGGTGCAGACTTCGGTGGTGATGGTGAAGCCCGGCGGTACCGGCAAGCTGAGATTGGCCATCTCGGCGAGGTTCGCCCCCTTGCCGCCGAGCAGATTCTTCATGTCGGACTTGCCTTCAGCGGACCCGCCGCCGAAGCTGTAAACCCATTTCGCCATGTCGCCTTCCCCTCGCGATAGAGCATTCTCCGCAAAAATGGGACCCCGTTTTGCGAAAGAGAATGCGAGAACTCAAGACCTTGAGACGCGTCCGTCCGGTACGTTAAGTTCGGCGGACGCTCCAGCCCGCGTGCAGTGCAAGAAACCCCGGCCCAAACCACCCGGCCCGGGTTCGTCCGTTGGCTGGCGCGCGGCCGGCCGCCGGGTACGCCCGAAATGCGTAGCCTTTGTGCAACATCGGTCGCATTGCGGCAAGAAGACTCAGGCTTTGCCGGTGCGGCCGTAGCGCCGCAGGGCGGGTGCAATCGCCTGCATTCGCGCACACGGTGCCGCCAATCCGGGTTTGAAGCCGGCTAAATTCTGGCCGGCATGGCTGGGGAACCGCCATTGCCGGTGGAACGGCTGCCGGGAGCGGCGCGCCTGCCCTCTCCGCTTTCGGCTACAGCAATCACGCGTCTGAATCACCGAGGTGCAAAGACCGAGCCAGAATGGGTGCAAAGACCGAGCCAGAATGCTGCCCTTCTTCCAATGACCTGCACCTGCGGCGTTTGCCACGAACTCGCCGACGTCATGGCCGGGCTTGTCCCGGCCATTCATGTCTTTGTCTTTACATCTGTTTTCAAGACGTGGATGCCCGCGACAAGCGCGGGCATGACGAGTCTTGTGGCCACCGGCAAAATGGCCAGCCAGGGAACTCGGAGACACACGCGGCGGGCCGGTCAGCCCTCGATGCGGCTGAAGTCGGCCACGGTGCGGGTGGCGGCGCGGATTTCGTTCAAGAGTTTCAGGCGGTTCTCGCGGATGGCCGGGTCGTCGGCGTTCACTGTCACCTTGTCGAAGAAGGTGTCGACGGGACCGCGCAGGCGGGCCAGCGCGCCCATGGCGCCCGAGAAGTCCTCGGCAGCGACGGCGGCGGCCGCATCCGTCTTGGCGGTGTCGATGGCCGCGGCAAGCGCCCGCTCCTCGTCCTGGGCGAAGAGCGCGGGGTCCGGCGCGCCGTCGAACGCGCGGCCGTCCTTCTTCTCCTCGATGCGCAGGATGTTGGCGGCGCGCTTGGTTCCGGCGAGCAGGTTCCTGCCGTCGTCCGAGTCGAGGAAGGCGGCCAGCGCCTCCACCCGCCGCACGATCAGCACGAGGTCGTCCTGGCCCTCCAGTGCGAACACCGCATCGACCAGATCGTGCCGCGCGCCCTGCTCGCGCAACTGGACCTTCAGGCGATCGGCGAAGAAGGAGAGGAGCGCATCAATCGTTTTAAATGGATCCAGGAACCCTCGACGGGCTTGATCCCAGAAAGAGCCCTCCAGTTCAAACCCACTAACCCCTTGTTCATCACCCAATGTGAACGCAATTGATGTAAAATTTTCCCTCAAGCGAAATTCTTCTAAATTGTCAGGCGAGCGAATATGCTGAAAATCGCGCCCCTTCAGGATATGACCATTTTCATCGGTGCCCCCATCTGGATCGTCGACGACATCCGAAACCAGGAGCACTGAACGATACTTATTATCCCATTCGCAAATGACAGCCCAAATGGCTTGCTGGAAAAGCTCAGCAAGTCTGAGACGATGCCCGTTTTCAATTATGTTGCGAATGCAGCCGAGCGCAGCACGGCGCAGGGCATAGGGGTCTTTTGAACCTGTCGGAAGCTCACCCATCCAGAAGAAAAGCGAAAGCGTGTCGAGCTTGTCGGCCAGCGCCACCGCGATCGAGACCGGATCGGTCGGCACGCGGTCGGAGGGGCCGACCGGCTTGTAGTGCTCCTCGATCGCGGCGGCGACCGAGGCATCCTCGCTTTGGGCCAGCGCGTAGTACTTGCCCATCAGGCCCTGGACTTCCGGGAACTCGCCGACGACTTCCGTCACGAGGTCGAGCTTGCACAGGCGTGCTGCGCGCTTCGCCTTCTCGACATCGGCGCCGACGAGGGGTGCGATCTCGGCCGCCAGCCGCTCGATACGCTCGATGCGCTCTCCTTGCGTGCCCAGCTTGGCGTGGAATACGATCTCGGAGAGCTTCGGCAGCCGGTCCTCAAGCTGTTTCGCCAAGTCGGTCTCGTAGAAGAACTTGGCATCCGACAGCCGCGCCCGGATCACCCGCTCATTGCCGGCGATGATGGCGGCGCCGCCATCCGAGGCGACGAGGTTCGACACCAGGATGAAGCGGTTGGCGAGCCCCTCGCCTTTCTTCAGCACGAAGCACTTCTGGTTGGCGCGGATGGTGGCGCGGATCACCTCAGGGGGAATCGTCAGAAACGCCGCGTCGAACGATCCCATCAGCGCAACCGGCCACTCGACGAGGCCCGACACCTCCTCCAACAGCCCGGCGTCCTCCACCAGCTCGAAGCCCTGCGCGAACGCCAGATTGCGGGCGTCGTGCAGGATCATGGCGCGGCGCCGCTCGGGATCGGCCACCACCTTGGCGGCCTCCAGCTTGGTCAGATAATCGTCCCAGCGCCGCACCAAAATCGGGCCGGGCGCGAGGAACCGGTGGCCGTAGGTGACGTTGCCGGCGCGGATGCCGTCGACCTCGAACGGCACGATCTCCGGCTCCTCGGTTTCGGGGCCGAAGGTCGCGACGATGGAGTGCAGCGGCCGCACCCAGCGCAAAGATCCCTCGCCCCAGCGCATCGACTTCGGCCAGGGGAAGGCGCGCACGATGGCGGGCAGCACCTCGGCCAGCACGTCGAGCGTGGCGCGGCCGGGCTTCTCGATCACCGCGACGTAGAACTCGCCCTTCTTGGCATCGCTCACAACCTTGGCCTGGCCGATGTCGGCAAGCCCCGCCGACTTGAGGAAGCCCTGGATGGCGGCCTCGGGCGCGCCGAGGCGCGGGCCCTTCTTCTCCTCCCGCACGTCGGGCTGGCGGGCCGGCAGGCCATGGATGGTAAGCGCAAGCCGTCGCGGCGTGGCGATGGCCTTCGCGCCCTCATAGGTCAGGCCGCGCTCGACCAGCGCAGTGGTGACCAGCGACTTGAGATCCTCGGCCGCACGCGGCTGCATGCGGGCGGGAATCTCTTCGGAGAACAGTTCGAACAGAAGATCGGGCATGGCTCAGCGCTTGAGGTCGGAGGCGCGGCAGACGATGGCGAAGCGGTCGGCCAGCTCGGCCAAGGCGACGCGGTGAATCTCGGCCGCCGGAATGACCGGGCCGCCGGTGGGATCGGGCAGGTCGCGGGTGGCGCAGGCATCGGCGATCACGGTGACGCCGAGGCCGTGGTCGAGGGCGGCGCGCGCGGTGGTCGAGACGCACATATGGGTCATGAAGCCCGCCAGCACGAGCTGGCGGCTGCCGGTCTCGGCCACAGCCTCGGCCAGCTCGGTGTCGGCAAAGGAATTGGGCAGCGTCTTCTCGACCACCCGCTCGCCGGTGACCGGCGCTGCCGGATCGGCGAAAGCAAAGCCCGGCCCGGCCGGGTCGAACGCCCCGCCGGCCGCGCCGCGGTGCTGGACGTGGATGACCGGCGCGCCGGCCGCACGGGCGGCGAACAGCACGTCGGCCAGGCGCGCCAGCGCCGCGTCGACGTCGACCAGCGGCAGGCGGCCATCGACATATTCGCGCTGGGCGTCGATCACCACCACCACGGCATCGGCCAGCCGCGGCGGCACGCTCGGCGCGCCGACCATGTCACGCAATGTGCGGGGAGCGGTCATCGGCCCTCGGCTCCTGTTTGCAGTGGCTCGACATTCCATCGAAATGCGGTTTGGGCAAGGGCGGGGGACGGGAGTTCCCCCCACCCCCAACCCCTCCCCACCACGCGCGGTGCTCGCGGGGAGAGGGAGGAAGAGGGTTGCGCACCCCCCACCCCTGACCCCAGGGGAATCGCAGATGAGTATAAGGGCATTGCGCGGGAGGTAGAGAAGGATTCATTCATGACGCTTCTCGATTCGGGGAGGCTCCCATGCAGGCTCTCATCTCGATTTTCCGCCAAGTTCACGATCCTCGCGACATCAA
>NZ_VWPL01000017.1 GCF_008630065.1 Blastochloris sulfoviridis | reverse complement strand
GGCGACCTCGCCACCCAGTCGGGCGTGCTGCAGGCCGAAGTCGCCAAGTTCCTCGCCACGGTGCGCGCGGCCTGAGCGCGGCGCGCTACCGGACGTGCGTTTCGCGACGGCCGCGGGAACCCCGCGGCCGTTCACATTTGGCGGGCGTGCGCGCCGTCAAGCCTGGCGCAAAACCGGTTCCCACTTATGCGGAAAATGCTCTAACACGCGCGGAACCCGGAGACGCGCAGTGCCCCAGTTCCGCCATGGCGACCTGACCCTCGCCTATCTCGACCAGGGGGAGGGCGAGCCGATCGTCCTCATCCACGGCTTCGCGTCCACCAAGGAGGTCAACTGGGTCTATCCCGGCTGGGTGTCGACGCTGACGCAGGCCGGCCGGCGGGTGATCGCCCTCGACAATCGCGGCCACGGCCAGTCCGACAAGCTCTATCTGCCCGACCTCTATGCCACCGAGCGGATGGCGCAGGACGTCGCGGCGCTGCTCGATCATCTCGACCTGCCGCGCGCCGACGTGATGGGCTATTCGATGGGCGCCCGCATCACCGCCTTCCTGGCGGCGCGGTGGCCGCAGCGGGTGCGCTCGGCCATCCTCGGCGGGCTCGGCATCCATCTGGTCGAAGGGGCGGGCCTGCCGGCCTCGATCGCCGAGGCGCTGGAAGCGCCGCGGCTCGCCGACGTGGCCGACCGCCAGGGCCGCACCTTCCGCGCCTTCGCCGAGCAGACCCGCAGCGACCTGCGCGCGCTCGCCGCCTGCATCCGCGGCTCGCGGCAGACGCTGGGCGAAGCCGAGGTCCACGCCATCCGCGTGCCGGTGCTGGTGGCGGTGGGCACGGCCGACGAGGTCGCCGGCTCCGGCGCGGCGCTGGCCGAGCTGATTCCCCACGCCGAGCACCTCGCTATCCCCGGCCGCGACCACATGCTGGCGGTGGGCGACAAGGCGTTCAAGGCCGGCGTGCTCGACTTCCTGTCGCGGCGGCCGTGAGGGCCCCCGGCTCGGGTTTCGCGTTGGCACCGCCTTCGCGCGGTGTGTGAACGGGCGCCGAAAGCCGAGTCGGTCGAATCGGTTGCGGAGCGATCTTCGCGTTGCAGTTCCGGTGGAGATTCATACGGTTTCTGGTTGATCCCTTCGGGATACCGGAAACGGTCTCGCCGAAAAATCCCTGATCCGATGAGGATTTTTCGGCGAACGGCATACGGTTCTCCGGCTTGATCAGCCGGAAACCGTATCAAGCCGGCACCGCGGCGCCACTGCCGACGCATCGGCCACGAAAAATCCCGGCCGGAGGCACCGGCCGGGATTTGTCGAACACTGGGGCCGCTTCGTTTCGGCCGGAAGGTGTGGCCGGGGCGGCGATCCTTCGCTACCCCGAACCTCCCGGTCAGTCGGCCGCCACCTTGGGCGGGACGACCTCCACGGCCCGGCGGGCGAGCACGAGTTGGATGCGGCGGCCGAGGCTGCGCCACAGCGCCAGATCGTTGAGCTGGCTGCGCTCCAGCGCCGCCATGCCGGCGGCCGACAGGAAGGGCAGGCTCTGCACCATCAGCACCACGGCGAAGATGTTGATCTCGCGCACCTGGTGGAAGTTGCGCATGTAGAGCACGAACGCCCCGAGCAGCAGCAGCCCGGCCAGCACCGCCTCCCAGAACGCCGGGAAGTCGCTGCCGGTCTTGGCGGCCTTGCCGCCGCCCTTGGCGGTGACGGTGAAGGGCAGATTGTCCTTCACCACGCCATCGGCGACCGCCTTGGCGACGGTGAACTGCATGCCCATCGCCGCGATGGCCGCGCCGATCGAGCGCAGCACGCCGATGCCCACCCGCTGCCGGTAGAGCCAGGCGAAGTGCACGAGGTAGACGACGAAGGTGGCGATGATCGGCAGCGTCAGGATGCGCTCAGGGACGGCGATGCCGGCGAACGCCACCACCGGCACCCACAGGATGTTGAAGATGGCCATCAGCACGCCGATGCTCTCGGCGCCGAGCCAGTTGAACCAGCCGACGGCGAACTCGCGGCGCTGATCGCCGGTCAGACGGGTGGTCTCCGGCTGCCACATCTTCCGCCAGTGCTTCTTGACGATCTGCACGCCGCCATAGGCCCAGCGGTGGCGCTGCTTGCGGAACGCCTCGTAGGTGTCGGGCAGCATGCCCCAGCCGTAGCGGCGCGAGGTGTAGTGGGTCGACCAGCCCTGTTCGAGCAGGCTCAGGCCGAGGTCGGTGTCCTCGCAGATGGTGTCGCTCGACCAGTCGCCGCCGGCGGCCAGCGCGGTGCGGCGGATCAGCACCATGGTGCCGTGGACGACGATGGCATCGTGCTCGTTGCGCTGGACCATGCCGATGTCGAAGAAGCCGGCATATTCGGCGTTCATCATCTCGTGCATGACGCTGCGGGAGCCGTCGCGGTGGTCCTGCGGCGCCTGGACGATGCCGACGCGCGGATCCTCGAAGGCCGGGACGAGGTCCTTCAGCCAGTCGGGGTGCACCACATAGTCGGCGTCGATGACGCCGATCACCTCGGCCTCGGGGTCGGTGTGGGTCAGGGCGATGCGCAGCGCGCCGGCCTTGAAGCCCTGCACCTTCGGCTCGTTGAGGAACTTGAAGCGCTCGCCGAGCAGCCGGCAGTGTTCCTCGATCGGCTGCCAGTGGGCCGGGTCAGGGGTGTTGTTGATGATGACGATGCATTCAAAGTTCGGATAGTCGAGGCGGGCGACCGCATCGAGCGTGGCCTTGAGCATCTCCGGCTGCTCGCGATAGGCCGGGATGTGGATCGACACCTTGGGGGCGCGGACCGGCTCGTGGGCCGGCTTCGCCAGCAGGCGCCGCGGCGCCCGTCCGAACACGATCGCGCCCAGCTCGTCGACGCGGGCGATGGCGACGATGATCAGCGGGATCATCAGCGCGAAGCCGACCGTCATCGACACCAGGGCGCCGGACACGAAATAGTGGGTGACCCAGTGGTCGAACACCACGGCGAGCCAGGCGCCGGCGGCATTGGCGGCGGCGATTCGCACCGCGACGTGCCCCACGGTCGGCCGCGACATGCGCACCACCGGCAGCGAGAACAGGGCGCCGAGGATGAGGGCGATCGCCAGATTGATGCCGAAGCGCGCGTCCGAGATCTCGCCGGACAGCGGGAACTTGAGGTGGCGGTTGCCGTCGAACAGGCCCCAATAGGCACCGACCGAGCCTTCGTTGGTCTTCCAGGGCTGATCGAACGCCTCGACGATGTTGTAGTCGATGCCGTAGGCGTCGGCGCGGGCGACGAAGTCGCGGATCACCTGGGCCTGGATCAGCGGGCCGGGGTTGGCGCCGTGCAGATTGTAGCCGCCCGACGGCCAGCCGAACTCGGCGATGACGATGCGCTTGCCGGGATAGGCGGCGCGCAGCTTGCTGTAGATCTGGATGGTGCGGTCGACGACGCTGGTCTCGGGCTGGCCTTCCCAGTAGGGCAGGATGTGGACGGCGATGAAGTCGACCGCCGACACCAGTTCGGGGTGCTCCAGCCAGACGTTCCAGATTTCACCGGTGGTGACCGGCAGGTTGGTCTCGCGCTTGACCCGCTGGATCTTCTTGATCAGCTCGTCGACCGTCTGGTCGGCGCGGAAGATCGTCTCGTTGCCGACCACGATCGCGTTGATGTTGCGGTGCTTGCGGGCGAGCTCGATGACCTCGCGCAGCTCGCGCTCGTTGCGTTCGTCGCGCTTGTCCACCCAGGCGCCGACCGAGACCTTGATGTCGTAGTCGGCGGCGATGCCGGGCACGAGCTCCAGGCCGCCGGTCGAAGCGTAAGTGCGGATCGCCCGGGTGTAGGGCGCCACCACCTTCATGTCGGAGCGGATCTGCGTCTCGTCGGTGACGCCGCCGTCCTCCGGGTTCGACTTCTTGCCGTAGGGCGCGAAGGACAGGCTGGAGAATTTGTTGATCGCCGCCGGCGCGGTCATGGTTTCGCGCGCAGCCATCCACAGGCCGGCATGGACCATGGCTACCAGCGTCATGACGGCCATGACGAGCGCCAATGCCGATCCGGAAAACCGGCGGCGGTTCTCATTGTCCGCGACGCCCTTGTAGTTCGCCTTCACGCTGCTCGGCAGCATCGAACTCCCCGATTTCTTGTAACCGGAGGAAGATTGCTCGCTCCGGTGTTGAAATGATGACGACGTAAGTCCTGCGCCACTGGGCGCAAGGTCAGCCCATCCCCGCCCTGAGCGTTCGGCCGGCTTCGGGCCTCGCGCTCCAAGGTCGCGGTTCGTTGCATTCTCTTTCGCAGGGGCCGGCATGCGGCCCCGCGGAGACTGCTCTATTGGGCCGCCGTCGCGGCCGGTGCTTCGGGCTGCATCCAGCAGGCGTGGACCCGCTGGGACAGGCTCTCCGGTGCCTTCTGGTCGATATTGCCCTGGCGGACCACGCACCGGAACGTCAGGCGAAGATGATCCGACGGGCAGGAGAAGCGGTCGTAGACTTCCATGTGGCGACGGGCAGTGTCGACGTCGTCACGGAACAGCAGGCTGGCGATTCGTCGGCCCAGCCAAACGCACTCTGTCTTGCCGGCACCACCGGGAAGCTTCGCGGCTTCGGTGATTTCCTCCAGCACCCTCTTGTTCGCTTCGGCGACGGGGTCGTCCGTCTGCGGCGGTGGAGGAGTGTTGTTCCCCTGCTGCGGCGCGGACTGCGCAAAGACGGAAGGCGCGGCACATGAAAACAGTACGCCGGCCACAAGGACGGCGCCGATAACGCGGGATGCGGTGCACATGGCAGGAAGATCTACAGAAGAGGGACCGGCGGTCCCCACAAGCTTCTCTCTAACACCATTCGATTATGACGGGATGACGGCGATGTGAACCACCCGCAGGGGGTTTGCGCGAATTTTTCGTCAGCTTGGCAGTGATGGCGGGAGCGGCTATGTCGGCCCGTTACCGGATTGGATCGCCATGCTCCGCGCCATCTCCACACTCGGCCTTGCCGTCGTCGTCGTCGTGTCCGCCTGGGCGTGGCTGGGCGTCCCGGTCGCCATGCCGCCTTCGCCCTTGTCTGCGGGCGAGAAGCTCCATTGCGTGTCGTACGCGCCGTTCCGCAACGGCCAGAGCCCGCTCGACGGCGGCACGGTGATTCCGCGCGCCCAGATCGAGGAGGATCTGGCGCGGCTGGCCAAGGTCACCGACTGCGTGCGCACCTATGCCACCGAGCTCGGCCTGTCGATGGTGCCCGAGATCGCGGCGCAGCACGGCCTGAAGGTGCTGCAGGGCCTGTGGCTCGGCAGCGACCCGGAGAAGAACGCCGTCGAGATCGAGACGGTGGTGCGGCTGGCCAACGAGCACCGCGACACCATTCGCGGCGTCGTCGTCGGCAATGAGGTGCTGCTGCGCGGCGAGATGTCGGACATCGACCTCGCCGACACCATCCGCAAGGTCAAGGCGCAGGTGCCGGTGCCGGTCACCTATGCCGACGTGTGGGAGTATTGGCTGCGCCACCGAAACCTGGCGCTGGCGGTCGATTTCGTCACCATCCACATCCTGCCCTATTGGGAGGACTTCCCGGTCGCCGCCCATGACGCCGGCCGCCACATCGACGAGATCGAGCGCAAGGTGGCCGCCGTCTTCCCCGGCAAGGAGATCCTGATCGGCGAGGCCGGCTGGCCGAGCACCGGGCGGATGCGCGAGGGCGCGCTGCCGTCGCCCGCCAACCAGGCGCGGGTGATCCACGATCTGCTCGAACTGGCCAAGCGCGACGGCTACCGCGTCAATGTCATCGAGGCGTTCGACCAGCCCTGGAAGCGGCGGCTGGAGGGCACGGTCGGCGGCCATTGGGGGCTGCTCGACGCATCGAGCCGTGCGCCGAAGTTCGTCCTCGGCGAGGCGGTCTCCAACCGGCCGCTATGGATCTGGCAGGCGATCGGCGGGGTGCTGATGGTGCTTGCGGTCGGCGCTAGCGCCCATCTCGCCGCCCACCGGCGGGGCGCCGTCATCCAGGTGAGCTGGGGCGGCTGGGCGGCCTTGTGGCTGCTCGCGGTCAGTGCCGGCGTGTTCGTGCCGATGGCGGCGGAGGCGGCGATGCTGGAGAGCCTCGGCCCCGGCGGCTGGGTGCGCAACGGCGCGCTGCTGGCCGCCGCCGCCGCCGCGGCGCCGCTGATTGCGGCGGCGCTGGTGTTCGGCCGGCCGCTCGAAGGGTTCGGCGTGGTGCTCGATTCGCAGCAGCGGCTCATGACCGACCTGTGGATCAAGGCGCCGGCCCTGCTGCTGATCATCGTCACCGTGCTGGCGATCCAGAGCGCGCTCGGGCTGGTGTTCGACGCCCGCTACAAGGACTTTCCGTTCGCGGCGCTGAGCGCGGCGGTGCTGCCGCTGGCGGTTCTCGCCGTCTCGGGGCCGCGCGGGCCGCGGCTCGAAGGCATCGCCGAGTTCGCCGCCGCCGCGGTGCTGGTCGGTTCGGCGATCTTCGTGTCGCTGAACGAGACGTTCGCCAACTGGCAGGCGCAGTGGACCTGCGTGCTGTGGCTGGTGCTGGCGGCTACGCTGCTGCGGGCGCGGGGCGCGCGAAGCTGACGACCAGGAGGCCGAGCGCCAAAGCGGCGAGCTCCTTGTTGTAGAGCACGACGCCGATGCCGCCGGCCACCAGCGCCAGCGCGAACAGCGCCACGTGCGGCCGCGCCAGATGGGCGAGGGCGGCGGCCAGCGCGATCCAGCCGAAGATGCTGTGGTTGAACAGCAGCGTGACGACGCGGCGCATGCCGCACATCGTGGTCGCAAGCCCCGCCTCGCAGGCGAGGCCCACGGTGGAGTTCTCGATCACCAGATAGCGGACATACATCGCCCAGCCGACGGCGAGGAACCCGGCGGCGATCAGCACGGATGTCGCGCGCGGCGACGGCAGAAACGGCGGGCGCATCACAACTACCCTCCCTGGCAGAACGAGGCGGGAGGGGTGGACCGAAGGCGCGCCGGCGTCAAGCGCGCTGACGCCGCCTCTCAATACAGTGCCAGCTTCTGGCCGTTGAACTGGGTCGGCTGGCAGGCGACGCCGGTGGTGGCGAGCGCCGCGCACAGGCGCGCCGCCGCTGCGGCATTGGCGAGCGGCCCGACGATCAGGCGCAGCTCGACGGTGCCATGGCGGGGTCCGTCCCGGACGGACACCAGCGGCTGCAGCCCGTCGAGCAACCGGCCGTTGCCGGAGCGGATGGTCGACCACATCGCCCGCAGCCCCTCGATGGAGGCGGTGCCGCCGATGTCGATGCCGAACTCGGTGCGCGTGCCCACCGAATCGGCCGGCGACGAATCGGCCTTGGTGCGCGGCTGCGGCACGGCGGGGTTGGGCGCGGGCTTCGCCGGCTTCGAGATCTCGCCGAGCGGCATCGGCGGGCCGACGTCGGCGCGGTGGTCGCCGCTCTCGGCCCTGTCCGGCGCGGCGGATGGCGGCTCCGGGGTGGCGGACGATTGCGGGCTGGCAGCCGGCGCGGACCGGACCGATTCGATCGGCGTGGGCGCCGAGGACCGGGCCGCCGGGCCTGCGCCCGCGTCGCGGTCGCGCGGGATGGCGGCGGTGACGTCGCCCAGCGTGCGCTCCATCTGGTCGAGGCGGGTGGCCAGCCGCTCCCGGTCGGCGGTGAGGGTGCGGATGGCGTCGGCGAGGCGCTCGGTCTCGGCGACCAGGGTCGGGTCGGCGCGCACGACCACCTGCGGCGCGCCGGTCTCGGCTGCGGCGTCCGCCGTCTCGGCCGCCGGATCGCCCGACAGCGAGGCGGCAAACACGGTCGCCAGCGCGCCCGCCAATGCGATCCCACCCCACGCGGCGTAGGTCGTCAGCGACGAAGGCTCGTCATCGTCCCGGCCCGGGCGGTGCCGTAATGAAGATGTCATAGCAAGCTCAAGCCAAAACCAGAATCATCATTAATTCAATTTACCAGATTCGCATAAATTCGGCGCTTTCCTGTCTTCCCACGCCTCGCTATTACAGGTTGGCCGCTGCAGGATTGCGTGGACCGGACCCATGGCCGCAGCCGCGCCGTGCCGCAGGGTCGGGGCGGTTGCCGGGTCTTCGCGCCTGCCGTCCCGGGGCGGAGTCCGCTCGCGCGTCCGCCGATCCGATCGATCCGGGCGGACGCTCTAAGTAATTGAGTTGTCGCGTTCTCTTTCGCAAAGCCGGTTCCCGCTTTTGCGGAGAGTGCTCCAGCCCCGACCGGCCGATGCCACGCCCGGAGACCCAGATGTCGCGCCCGACCACCCTCGCGATCGTTCTCGCCGCCGGCGAGGGAACCCGCATGAAGTCCGCCGTGCCCAAGGTGCTCCACCGCGTCGGCGGGCGCACGCTGATCGGCCATGTGATGAGCACGCTGGCCGCGGCCGGCGCGGATGCCGCAGCGGTGGTGGTCGGCCCGGACCGGGCGGACGTGGCGGCCGAGGTGCGCCGGTTCGCGCCCGCGGCGGAGGTATTCGAGCAGCGCGAGCGGCTCGGCACGGCGCACGCGGTGCTGGCGGCGCGCTCGGCCATCGCCCGCGGCTATGACCGCGTCCTGGTGGTGTTCGGCGACACGCCGCTGGTGCGGCCCGAGACGATGACGAGGCTGGCCGAGGCGGCCGGGGATGCCGCGGTGGCGGTGCTCGGCTTCCGGCCGCGCGATCCCGCGGGCTATGGCCGGCTGGTGACGCGCGAGGGCGCGCTGGTCGCGATCCGCGAGGAGAAGGACGCCAGCGCCGACGAAAAGGCGATCGATTTCTGCAATGCCGGCCTGATGGCGCTCGGCGGTGCCACGGCACTGTCGCTGCTGGAGCGCGTCGGCAACGACAACGCCAAGCGCGAATTCTACCTCACCGACGTCGTCTCGCTCGCGGTCGCGTCCGGGCTCAAGGCGGCAACCCTGGAGGCGGATGAAGACGAGGTGCTGGGCGTCAATGACCGCGCCCAGCTCGCGGCCGCCGAGGCGGTGTTCCAGAACCGGGCGCGGGCGGCGGCCCTCGCCGGCGGCGTCACGCTGGTGGCGCCGGAGACGGTGTTCTTTTCCGCCGACACCCAGCTCGGGCGCGACGTGGTGATCGAGCCGTTCGTGGTGTTCGGCCCCGGCGTCACGGTCGGCGACGGCACCGTCATCAAGGCGTTCGCCCATCTCAACGGCTTCGAGAAGGGCAAGGTCGGCACGGTGGCGGTGGGCGAGGGGGTGGAGCTTGGGCCGTTCGCCCGGCTGCGCGCCGGTGCCGCCATCGGCAACGCGGCGCACATCGGCAATTTCGTCGAGGTCAAGGCCAGCGACGTCGGCGAGGGCGCCAAGGTCAACCACCTCACCTATATCGGCGATGCCAGCGTCGGCGCGGGCAGCAATGTCGGGGCCGGCACCATCACCTGCAATTACGACGGCTACGGCAAGTATCGCACCGAGATCGGGCCCGGCGCCTTCATCGGCTCGAACTCCTCGCTGGTGGCGCCGGTGCGGATCGGCGCGGGCGCCTATGTCGGCTCGGGCTCGGTGGTCACCGCCGACGTGCCGGACGGCGCCCTGGCGGTCGGCCGCGGCCGGCAAGTCAACAAGGACGGCTGGGCGGATGAATTCCGGCGCACCAAGGGCAAGAGCTGAAGCATTCTCCGCAAACGTGGAAATCGGTTTTGCGAAAGAGAATGAGGCACCTCGAAAGCTTGGAACGTCCACTTGGTTCAGCCGGATCGGCGGATGTTCGAGACCTGTTTCAGGACGCGGTCCGTGCGCCTGTCACGAACCGTGACGTTTTGTGATTTGCGCGCGCTGTTTGCGGGTTTTACCTCGAGCTGGACTTTGGCAGGGAGCCTCTAGTCATGTGCGGAATCGTCGGAATTCTGGGGCGGGAGCCGGTGGCCGAGCGGCTGGTCGAGGCGCTGAAGCGGCTCGAATACCGCGGCTATGATTCGGCCGGCGTCGCCACGCTGGAGGGCGGGCACATCGCCCGCCGGCGGGCCGAGGGCAAGCTCAGAAACCTCGATCTCAAGCTGCACGCCGAGCCGCTGAACGGCACCGTCGGCATCGGCCACACACGCTGGGCCACCCACGGCGCGCCGACCGAGCGCAACGCCCACCCGCACGCCACCGAGAAGGTGGCGGTGGTCCACAACGGCATCATCGAGAATTTCCGCGAGCTGCGACTGTCGCTGGAGGCGGCCGGGCACGTCTTCCGCACCGAGACCGACACCGAGGTGGTCGCCCACCTCGTCACCGACGAGATGAACAGCGGCAAGGCGCCGACCGAGGCGGTGGCCGCGGCGCTGCCCAAGCTGAAGGGGGCGTTCGCGTTGGGCTTCGTGTTCGACGGCGCGCCCGACCTGCTGATCGGCGCCCGCCGCGGCTCGCCGCTGGCGATCGGCTATGGCGACGGCGAGATGTATATCGGTTCCGACGCGTTGGCGCTGGCGCCGTTCACCGACCGCATCGCCTATCTCGACGATGGCGACTGGGCGGTGCTCAGCCGCAACGGCGCCGAAATTCACGACGCCGCCGGCCACAAGGTGGAGCGGCCGCAGATCCGCTCCCAGGCGTCCTCGTTCCTGGTCGACAAGGGCAACCACCGCCATTTCATGGCCAAGGAGATCCACGAGCAGCCGGAGGTCGTGGGCCACACGCTCGCCTATTATCTCGACATGGCGAACGACCGCGTGCGGCTGCCCAAGCTGCCGTTCGACATCGCCAGCCTCAAGCACGTGGCGATCTCGGCCTGCGGCACCGCCTATTATGCCGGGCTGATCGGCAAATACTGGTTCGAGCGCTTCGCGCGGCTGCCGGTGGAGATCGATATCGCGTCGGAGTTCCGCTACCGCGAGGCGCCGCTCGAACCCGGCGGGCTCGCGGTGTTCGTCTCGCAGTCGGGCGAGACCGCCGACACGCTGGCCTCGCTGCGCTATGCGGCGCAGCACGGCCAGAACATCCTCAGCGTCGTCAATGTGCCGACCTCGACCATCGCCCGCGAAAGCCACGCGGTGATGCCGACGCTGGCCGGGCCGGAGATCGGCGTCGCCTCCACCAAGGCGTTCACCTGCCAGCTTGCGGTGCTGGCGAGCCTCGCGGTGGCGGCGGGCCGCGCCCGCGGCACGCTGAGCGAGGCCGACGAGCAGCGGCTGGTCGCGGCCCTCGTTGCGGCGCCGGGCCTGATGGCCGAAGCGCTGAAGCTGGAGCCGCAGATCGAGGCGCTGGCGCGCAACCTCGCCAAGGCCAAGGACGTGCTCTATCTCGGCCGCGGCACCAGCTATCCGCTGGCGCTGGAAGGCGCGCTGAAGCTGAAGGAGATCAGCTACATCCACGCCGAGGGCTATGCGGCGGGCGAGCTCAAGCACGGACCGATCGCGCTGATCGACGAGACCATGCCGGTCATCGTCATCGCCCCCTATGACCGCATCTTCGAGAAGACCGCCTCGAACATGCAGGAGGTGGCGGCGCGCGGCGGGCGCATCATCCTGTTCACCGACGCCAAGGGCGCGGAAGAGGCGGGCGTAGAGACGGAAGCGACCTTCGTGCTGCCGGACATGCCGGCGACCATCACGCCGTTCGCCTACGCCGTGCTGATCCAGCTTCTCGCCTACCACACGGCGGTGGTGATGGGCACCGACGTCGACCAGCCGCGCAATCTGGCGAAGTCGGTGACGGTGGAGTGAGCCTCAACCGGCCGGCGCTTCCGGCTGCAGCGCCATCCAGATGCCGACCGCGAGCACCGACACGGTGGTGGCGGCAATGGCGATCAGCGGGGCGCCGACCGCCCACACCATCGCGACGCTGAGAACGAAGCTGGCATAGGCGATGAGCTTGGCGCGGCGCGGGATGACGCCGTGGCTGCGCCAGTTGCGCACGAACGAGCCGTAGCGCGGGTGTTCGAGGATCCAGCGCTCGAAGCGCGGCGAGGAGCGCGCGAACAGCCACGCCGCCAGGATCAGGAACACCACGCCGGGCATCACCGGCGTCACCATGCCGATGAGGCCGAGCGCCAGCGCCACGAAGCCGAGCGGGCGATAGACGAAGCGGCGCAGGCCGCGCGAGATGCGCCGGGCCCGGCGCCGGCGGGCTGTTGCGGAATCGTGCGGGGTCATGGCGGAAATCTACACCGCGGCGGGGCGGACGGCGACGTGTGTCTTGCCGGGAGAACTGACGAAGCCGTGGGTTCATGCACGACCGGTCGTCCCCGGCGAGCGCGGCGAAAGCCGCGCGAGGGAAGGGGACCCATGGACCTCACCATGCGCGGGTTATCGATGCAAATTGCACGGACAGATCGGCATGTTCCGACTGGGGCGGATCATGGGTCCCCTTCCCGACCGCCTGCGGCGGTCGCCGGGGACGACCGGCCGAGGTTCCGGAACAAAGCGGCGAGCCATCACCCCGCCTGCAGCAGCCGCACCGCCTCGGTGCGCTCGAACAGGTGCAGCAGAACCCGCAGCGCCTTGCCCTGTTCGCTTTCCAGCGCGGGATCGCGGGAAAGCGCCAGCGCCGCCTCGTCGCGCGCCGCCGGCAGCAGCGCGCCGTGGGTCTCAAGCCGCGCCAGCTTGAAGCCGGGAAAGCCGGACTGGCGGGTGCCCAGCACGTCGCCTTCGCCGCGTAGGCGCAGATCCTCCTCGGCAATGCGGAAGCCGTCCTCGCTGTCGCGCAGGATGGCGAGGCGGGCCTTGGCGGTCTCGCCCAGCGGGCCCTTGTAGAGCAGCAGGCAGGTCGAGGGCTTGTCGCCGCGGCCGATGCGGCCGCGCAGCTGGTGGAGTTGGGCGAGGCCGAAGCGCTCGGCGTGCTCGATCACCATCACGGTTGCTTCCGGCACGTCGACGCCGACCTCGATCACCGTGGTGGCGACGAGGATCTGCGTCTCGCCCGACGCGAAGCGGGCCATCGCGGCGTCCTTGTCCGACCCCTTGAGCCGGCCATGGATCAGTCCGACGCGGTCGCCGAACCGGCCCTTGAGTGCAACCGCGCGGTCCTCGGCGGCGGCAAGGTCGACCTCGCTCGATTCCTCGACCAAGGGGCACACCCAATAGACCCGCGCGCCGGAGGCCACCGCGCGGCCGACCGCATCGACCACCTCCGGCAGGCGCTCCAAGGGAACGGTGCGGGTGTCGATCGGCAGCCGGCCGGCGGGCTTCTCGGTCAAAGCCGAGGCGTCCATGTCGCCGAAATAGGTCAGCACCAGCGTGCGCGGGATGGGGGTCGCGGTCATCACCAAGAGATCGACCGCCTCGCCCTTGCTGGCGAGCGCCAGGCGCTGGTGGACGCCGAAACGGTGCTGCTCGTCGACCACCGCGAACGCCAGATCCCGGAACGCCACGTCCTCCTGGAACAGCGCGTGGGTGCCGACCACGATGTCGAGTGCGCCTTCGGCCAGCGCCGACACGATGGCCTCGCGGGCGCGGCCCTTCTCGCGGCCGGTGAGAAGCGCGACGCGCAACCCGGCGGCCTCGGCGAAGCGGGCGATGGTGGCGAAGTGCTGGCGGGCGAGGATTTCGGTCGGCGCCATCAGCGCCGCCTGCCGGCCGGATTCCACCACCTGGGCCATGGCGATCAGCGCCACCACCGTCTTGCCGGCGCCGACATCGCCTTGCAGCAGGCGGATCATGCGGGTGTCGCCGGCCAGATCGGCCGAAATGTCCGCCACCGCCTGCTGCTGGGAGGCGGTGAGGATGAAGGGCAGGGCGGCGAGCAGCCGGGCGCGGATGCTTCCGTCGCCGGGGCTCGGCCGGCCCGGTTCGCGCTTCATATGGCCACGCAGAAGCTGCAGCGCGAGCTGGCCGGCCAGCAGTTCGTCATAGGCGAGGCGCTGCCACGCCGGGCTCTCAGGGTCGAGATCCTCCGGCGCGGCCGGGGCGTGGAGCGTGCGCAGCGCCTCGGCGAACGCTGGCCAGCGGTTGCCGGCGAGGTGGGCGGCATCCTGCCACTCCGGCAGCGCCGGCAGGCGGGCCAGCGCCGCCGCGGCGGTGCGCCGCAGGTTTCCGAGCGCCAGCCCTTCGGTGAGCGGATAGACCGCCTCCAGCGCCGGCAGGCTGGCGGCATCCTCGATCGACACCACCCGGTCGGGGTGGGCCATCTGCAGCATGCCGTCATACATCTCGACGGTGCCGGAGACGATGCGCCGGTCGCCGACCGGAAACAGCTTCTCCAGCCGGGCCTTGTCGCCCTTGAAATAGACCAGCACCAGATCGCCGGTGTCGTCATGGGTGTAGATGCGCCACGGCGCCTTGGCGCGGCCTTGCGGCGGCGGGCGGTGCTGATCGACCGCGACCTCGACGGTGGCGAGCATCCCCGGCCGCACCTCGGCGAGAACGGGCCGCCAGCGCCGGTCGATGACGGTGTGGGGCAGATGGAAGACGAGGTCGACCACGCGGGCCGGGGCGCCGTCGCGGCCGAGCAGCCGGTCGTAGAGCGGCTTCAGGCGCGGCCCGACGCCGGGCAGCGCGGTGATCGGGGCGAACAGCGGATCGAGCAAAGACGGGCGCATGGCGTTGTGATCGCTGTCCGGTTCAGGCGAGCGGCAGGCTGCGGTCAGGACAGCCAGTTTTCGACATCGCGCATGCCGTGCACAATGGCCACCACCAGCACGCCGTCAGGCTGCGGTTCGTAAATCACGATGTAGCGGCCTTCCACCAGGATTCGCGCGGTCGGGCTCAATTCGGGGCGGGCGGCGCCAAGGCCGGGAAGATCGGCGGCAAGCTCGACCTTGTTCAGGATGCGGCGGTAGGGGCCATCGGCGGCCGCGACATTGTCCGCGGCGATGGAGGACCATATTCCGTAGAGGTCGGCCTCGACCCGCGGCGTGAAGGAGACCCGAGCCACGAATGGGACCTTAGAGCGTCCGACCTGATTGCAACAGATCGGACGCTCTAACTTTTTGAATTATCGCATTCTCTTTCGCAAAACCGGTGTCCACTTTTGCGGAGAATGCTCTCGCCGCGCTTGGGGGCTTTGGCCTTGAACTCGGCGAGGAGCGCCTCGGGCTCGATGGGGCGGGGCGGGCCGCTGGCCATACCCTGGTCATAGGCGTGCTTCAGCTTCGCCAGTTCCAGCGCCCGGATTTCCTCGCGCTGTGCCCACAGGCGCAGCGCCTCGCGCACCACCTCGCTGTTGGAGGCATAGGCGCCCGACTCGACCGCCTGCTGCACCCGTTCCGCCTGCTGGTGGGAGAGGGAAATGGTCATCGTACGCATCATGAAACCCTCCTGGTCCAGACGCGCGACAATAACAGGAATTCACAAGAACTAACATCAATGCGGGTCGGGGTTGATGCGCGGACAGTCTCGCCCGCGGGCGCGATAGGCTATATGGACGTGTGCACCCGGGGGCCGATCGGCTCCGCGGGCCGTCGTCCATTTTGGGGTGAGCAATGTCAGGCACCACGCGGTCGAGCGCCGGTCTCGACGAGCGCCGCCGCCGCATCCTGTTCCGCGCCTGGCACCGCGGCACCCGCGAGCTCGACCTTCTGATCGGCCGCTTCGCCGATGCCCGCCTGGGGGATCTGAGCGAGGCCGAGGTCGACGCGCTGGAGACCTTGATGGAGGCGCAGGACGTCGACATCTACGGCTGGATCACCGGCAGCCGGCCCGTGCCCTCAGCCTATGACACGGCGTTGCTGCAAAGCCTGCGTGACTTCCATCGCGACCATCCGGGATCGGAGGCGTGATGAAGGCCACCCTTCTTCCCTCTCCCCTTGCGGGAGAGGGTGCCGAGCGATCTTGAGATCGCGAGGCGGGTGAGGGGTGAAAGTGATGTCGACCCGACATACTCCTCACCCGGCTCGACCTCGCTTCGCTCGGTCTCGCCACCCTTTCCCGCAAGGGGAGAGGGAAGAGCTGCGCCGACTATCTGGATTCTGAATGACCAAGCCGCTACGCGCCCCCCAGACCCTCGTTCCCGGCAAGCCGGTGACCTTCGCCAGCGTGGCCGACGGCATCGAGCCGCTGGTCGCCGCCGACCTCGCCCGCGCCACTGCCGCGCGTCCCGACGCACCGGCGGTGAGCCTGCTCATGGTGTGCCGCGACGGGCCGCGCATGCAGGCGGTCGAAAGCGCGCTCGGCTTCTTCGCGCCCGACGTCGAGGTGCTGAGCCTGCCGGCCTGGGACTGCCAGCCCTATGACCGCGCCTCGCCCAACGCCGCCATCGTCGCGCGGCGCATGTCGGTGCTGGCGCGGCTCGCCCGCGTCACCGGGCGCGAGCGGCCGGCGATCCTGCTCACCACCGTCAATGCGGTGCTGCAGCGCGTGCCGGCAAGGGAGATGGTGGCGGCGCAGTCGCTCGCCGTGGCGCCGGGCAACATGGTGTCGATGGACGGCATCATCCAGTGGCTGGAGATCAACGGCTTCCTGCGCAGCGCCACGGTGCGCGACACCGGCGAATATGCGGTGCGCGGCGGCATCGTCGACATGTTCCCACCCGGCATGGAGCTGCCGGTGCGGCTCGATTTCTTCGGCGACACGCTGGAGTCGATCCGCACCTTCGATCCCGAGACCCAGCGCTCGGTGTCGCAGATGCGCCAGCTCGAATTCGTGCCCGTCAGCGAACTGCAGCTCACCACCGAGTCGATCCGCCGGTTCCGGCTCGGCTATGTCGCGGCGTTCGGCGCCGCCACCAAGGGCGACACGCTCTATGAGGCGATCTCGGAGGGCCGCCGCTCGCCCGGCCACGAGCACTGGCTGCCGCTGTTCCACGATCGCCTCGACACGCTCTTCGACTATCTCGACGGCACGCCTCTGGTGCTGGAACCGTTGGCCGAGGAGGCGGTGAAGGAGCGCTTCGCCCAGTTCGCCGATTATTATCAGGCGCGGCGCGAGGCGCTCGACATGCCGGGGGCCGGCACCATGCAGGCGGTCTACAAGCCGCTGCCGCCGGACCAGCTCTACCTCACCGCCGACGAATGGCAGGGCCGGCTGAACGAGCGCGGGCTGGCGCGGCTGTCGCCGTTCGCGGCGCCGGACGCGCCGGGCGTCATCGACATCGGCGCCAAGCGCGGCCACAGCTTCGCCGCCGAGCGCGCCACCGACGCCAATCTGTTCGACGCGGTGAACGCCCACATCCGCAGCCTGCAGGAGGGCGGCAAGACGGTGGTGGTGGCGACCTGGACCGAGGGCTCGCGCGAACGCCTCGGCCACGTGCTCAAGGATCATGGGCTTGAGCGCGTCGAGACGGTGGGGAGCTGGGCCAAGGCCTTGGCGCTCGATGCCCGCACCACCGGGCTTGCCATTCTCGGCCTTGAGGCCGGGTTCGAGTCCGAGAGCGTCGCGGTTCTCGCGGAGCAGGACATTCTCGGCGAGCGGCTGGTGCGGCCGCGCCGCTCGGCCAAGCGCGCGCAGAACTTCATCGCCGAGGTGACGAGTCTTTCGGCCGGCGATCTCGTGGTGCATGTCGACCACGGCATCGGCCGCTTCGTCGGCCTCAAGACGGTGGAGGCGGCCGGCGCGCCGCACGACTGCCTGGAGCTGCACTATGCCGGTGGCGACCGGCTGTTTTTGCCGGTCGAGAACATCGAGCTTCTGACACGCTACGGCTCGGAAGAAGCCGGCGTGGTGCTCGACAAGCTCGGCGGCCACGGCTGGCAGACGCGCAAGGCGCGGATGAAGAACCGCATCCGCGAGATGGCGTCGGCGCTGATCAAGGTTGCCGCCGAGCGCACGCTCAAAGAAGCGCCGCGCCTGTCGATCGCGCCGGGTCTCGCCGACGAGTTCGCCGCGCGCTTCCCCTATGAGGAGACCGAGGACCAGCTTGCGGCCATCGAGGCGGTGACCGACGATCTCGCCGCCGGCCATCCGATGGACCGGCTGGTGTGCGGCGACGTTGGCTTCGGCAAGACCGAGGTGGCGCTGCGCGCGGCCTTCGCCACGGTGATGAACGGCAAGCAGGTGGCGGTGGTGGTGCCGACCACGCTGCTCGCCCGCCAGCACGCCCGCACCTTCACCGAGCGCTTCAAGGGCCTGCCGGTGTTCGTCGCCGAAGCCTCGCGCATGGTCGGCTCGGCAGAGCTTGCGAAGGTGAAGGCCGGCATCGCCTCGGGCGGCATCGACATCGTCGTCGGCACGCATGCGCTACTCGGCAAGGGCATCAGCTTCAAGGATCTGGGGCTCCTGATCGTCGACGAGGAGCAGCATTTCGGCGTCGGCCACAAGGAACGGCTCAAGCAGCTTCGCGCCGAGGTGCACGTGCTGACGCTGACGGCGACGCCGATTCCGCGCACGCTGCAGCTTGCCATGTCGGGCGTGCGCGAAATGTCGATCATCGCCACGCCGCCGGTGGACCGCCTGGCGGTGCGCACCTTCATCGCGCCGTTCGATCCGCTGATGGTGCGCGAAGCCCTGCTGCGCGAGCGCTATCGCGGCGGACAGGCGTTCTATGTCTGCCCGCGCATCGAGGATCTGAGCGAGGCGAAGGACTTCCTCGACAAGACGGTGCCGGAGGTGAAGGTGGTTGTCGGCCACGGCCAGATGTCGGCGAAGGACCTCGAAGAGGTGATGACCACCTTCTATGAGGGCCGCGCCGACGTGCTGCTGTCGACGACCATCGTCGAATCCGGCCTCGACATTCCGACCGCCAACACGCTGATCATCCACCGCGCCGACATGTTCGGCCTGGCGCAGCTCTATCAGCTTCGCGGCCGTGTCGGGCGCTCCAAGACGCGCGCGTATGCGCTGTTCACCGTGCCGGCCGACAAGCCGCTCACCGTCCAGGCCGAGCGGCGGCTCAAGGTGCTGCAGTCGCTCGACACGCTGGGCGCCGGCTTCCAGCTCGCCTCGCACGACCTCGACATTCGCGGCGCCGGCAACCTGCTCGGCGACGAGCAGTCCGGCCACATCAAGGAGGTCGGCTTCGAGCTCTACCAGCAGATGCTGGAGGAGGCGGTGGAGATGATGAAGGCCGGCATCACCGAGCCGGTGTCCGACCAGTGGTCGCCGCAGATCACGCTCGGCGTGCCGGTGACGATTCCCGAGGATTACGTCGCCGACCTCAATGTGCGGCTGGCGCTCTATCGCCGGCTCGCCGATCTCGACGACGACACCCAGATCGAGGCGGTGGCGGCCGAGATGGTCGACCGCTTCGGACCGCTGCCGCCGGAGGTCGATCAGCTTCTCAAGATCGTCGCCATCAAGGCGCTGTGCCGGCGCGCCAATGTCGAGAAGGTCGATGCCGGGCCGAAGGGCGTGGTCGTCGCCTTCCGCGACAACACCTTCAAGAACACCCGCGGGCTGATGAGCTATCTGGTCGAGCAGGGGCCGACGGTGAAGGTGCGGCCCGACCAGCGCATCCTGTTCCTGCGCAATTTCGAGAAGCTGTCGGAACGCCTCAAGGGCACCACGGCGATCCTGCGCAGCCTCGCGAAGATTGCGGCGCGGGCGGAAGCGGCGTGAGGGTGTTTGAGGGGCGGCGCGTTCCGCTTCACCCGGCGGCGGCCAGTGACTCGTCCTCGTCCGGATTGGTGAGGCGGGCGAGGAAGGCCTGCGGCGCCTCGTCCGGCTCGGCCGTGAGGCAGGCGACCTCGACGCGCGGCGCGATCTGGCCGGTTTCCGCCAGCACGGTGTGCGACAGCACCCGCGAGATGCGGGTGGCGACGCGCTGGGCGGCGTCGGGCTCGGTGCCGACCAGCACCGCCAGCATCAGCCCGTCGTCGATGCGGGTCACGAGATCGGAGCGCCGCAGCAGGCAGGCCACCATGCGCGGCACGCCGTGCGGCAGCGGCCCGCCGGTGTCGGTGGCAATCCGCAGGGCCGTGAAGTCGCGGTCATTGGCGTCCGACCACGCCATGGCCTGGATCAGGCCGGCGCGGAACGCCTCGGGCCACAGCAGGCCGCTGTCCGGATCGGCGAGACCGGCGCCGTGCATGTCCTGGATCACCGACGGCAGCAGGGCTGCGAACGCGTTGAGGCAGGCCGCGGCAGGGAAGGCTGTGGCGAAGCGCGGATCGTGAACGCCCAGCACCTCGGTGGGCGAGGCGAAGGCCGGCTCGCTCTCCGGATCCTCGACCAGCCGGAACGCCGGCAGGTCGCTCCAGCGCGGATCGTCGCGCAGCCAGGCGAGGAAGCTGTCGGCGGAGAGCGTATCGATCGATGGGCCGATCACCAGCGCGTCGAAATGGCGGAGTTCGAGATAGGTGCCGGCGAGCGTGGTCGCCGGGGCGCCGACCATCGACAGGCCGCGCGCGGCGCAGATCGGCGCGACCAGCGGCAGGATCGTGCCATTGTCGATCACCAGCACGGCGATGTCGCGCACCGCGCTCCAGGGGTCGGGCAGGGCCGGCGTCTTGAGCGCCGCAGCGCGGGCGATGCGCCGACGTCGCTGCGTCTCCAAGAGCAGCGTGCGCACGCGGTTGGCGCGCGCAAGCGCGGTCAGGATCGGCTGCACGCCGGCATCGGCGGCGAGCCACAGCGTGGCGATGCGTTCGGCATCGTCCACCGACCAGCGGCGGATCAGCGGCACGAAATGCTCGGCCGTCAGCACAGCCGCGGTGAGCTCGTCGGCGGCCTCGTCGCAGCCGGCGGCGTCGAGAACCACCACCGCAGCCGGGGCGGTGCTGCGCAGCACCGCGGGCGCCTCGACCGGCACGGCCGGCACCGCGCCGCTGTCGATCGCGGCACAGAGTTCGTCGACGATCGGCGCGGCGACGTCCCGCGTCACGATCAGAACCGGACCGTCGAGCCGCATCTCTCAGGTTTCCAAACCTCGAACATCCGCCAAAAGGAGCGCGTGCCCGTAGAGAGCACGTGCCCGTAAAGAACACGTCAATATTGCGGAATCTGCAGCGCCATTGCGCGATTCCGCATTCCGGCCTCGCCGAAGATACCTGTTCGGGAACGGAAGTTCCGGCGACCGGCCTGCGAGACTCCGACCCAATGGGCCAGAATTCGCATGCATTTTCGGTTGCAAGTCAAGCGGGGCGTCGCGTCCTGGTTGACGACGCGGTCCCCGCAGATGGCGCTTTGGCGGGAGAGACCCCGACCAGCGGCAGCGCCGCGGCGGCGGCCGGATCGACCTTGCCTTCGGTAGTGGCGACGACCCGCTGGCCGAGCACCCGGTGCGGCAGCGCCGCCACCTCGACCGGCGCGTCGGCCAGCTTCGACAGCTTGGCCTCGGCGTCGCGCAGCGACACCCGGTAGCCGCCGACGCGGGCCACGCCGCGCGGCGGCGCGTCGGAGATCAAGCCGGCACCGCCGGGGTCGGGGTGGCAGGTCCAGCCGGTGTCGTAGGCGCTGTCGGCGACCAGGGGCAGGCCGGTGCCGGCCGGCACCGGATAGGCGACGCTCGGCACCATCGCGCCGGAGACGGCGAGCGTGCCCTGCAGCGTGCGGTGGCCGGCCACGCTTGCCGCCACCGGGTCGGCGCCAGCCGCGGCGTGCGCGCGGGTGGGAATGGCGGCGCGCGCCTCCGGTCCCTCGCGGCGGCGCGCCAGCAGCGCCGCCTCGCCCCAGGCGGTGAGGTCGATGGCGCAGATGGGCTCGGCATGCCACGGCGCCGGCGCCTGCTCGGGGGCGCGGTTCAGCAGCAGCACGCCGCGCAAGTCTCCGCAGCGGGCGAACAGGCCCTCGGCCGACAGCGAACTGCCGACACCGGCCGGCACCAGCAGGTGGGTCGCGTCCGCCAAGGCGGCGGTCTCCACCACGGTCGCGGTGTCGGCCGGCTCGGCGAGCATCAGCGAGCCGCCGGTGAGCAGCCACACCACCACGCTCGCGGCGAGGCCGGCGAAGCTCGACGGTGCGATCGTCGATACCAGCGCGGTCGTGAGGTCGAGCCGGCCGGCGAGCAGGACCGGCACCGCACCGGCGATCAGCGCCTGATGCGAGCGGGCAACGACATAGGGGCCGTCCGGCCCGACGTCCCAGGTCAGCACCGCAACGTGCTCGGCCGGATTGCCGGACCGGTAGCCCGGCAGGCGGCCGACCTCGCCATCGACGAGGGACTCCAGGCTGCCGAGCGGCACGACGCCGTCCGGCGCCTCGTCCTGCATCACGCAGACGAAGCGGACGGAGAACACTTCGGCGGCGGCCCGGCAGTGGGTCAGCGGCAGGTCGTCGGACGGCCCGAGCGAGATCAGTGCCCGCGTGCCGCAGCCCTCGATGGCCGGCGTCAGGTCCGCCTCGCGCCACAGCTCGGGCACCATCATCGCGATCAGGCCGGCGCGCAGCGCGGCGAGGAGCGCCACCACCTGCACCATCCCGGTGCCGCCCTGCAGCGCGACGACCGAATCCTGCGGCAGGCCGAGCGCCACCAGCCGCGAGGCGAGCACCGAGACCGCGTGCTCGACGCGGGCATAGGTCAGCCGTCGCACCTCGCCGCCGACCCGCTCGGCCAAGGCGACGGCCTCGGGCCGCTCTGCCGCGACACGCCGGAAGATCTGATCGAGCGTCACCCGGCCGGTGAGACCGCTCCCGCTGCCGTCACGTTCGAGAATCACTTTGCACCTCTTGGTCTAGGGTGCCACACGCCACCATGTTTCGGGGAGGGGACCGTAAAGCGAGGTCTTCTCCGGTCGGCCGATGGTCTGCCAGCGGGCGAGCCAGATGTCCGGCAGGTGGAACAGCGGGATGATGTAGAGGCCGGAGATCAGCGCCCGGTCGAGCGCGCGCACCGCCACCACCAGCGCCTCGCGGTCGCGCGCCGCCAGCACCGCCTCGATCATGGCGTCGACGGCCGGATTCCTGGCGCCCATGTAGTTGCGGGTGCCCGGCACGTCGGCCGCCTTGGAGCCGAAATAGAACGCCTGCTCGTTGCCTGGCGACAGCGACGGCGTCCAGGTATTGAGGATCATGTCGAAGTCGTAGGTCTGCAGGCGGCGCTCGTACTGCACGCTGTCGACAAGGCGTACCGAGGCGCTGACCCCCGCCCGCTGCGCCATCCGCGCATAGGCCAGCGCGAGCCGCTCCTGGTCCTTGGTGGCGACCAGGATCTCGAACGAGAGGGGTTCGCCGCGTTTGGTGCGCAGCGTGCCGCGGTCGAGCTGGTAGCCGGCGGCGTCCAGCCGGTCCAGCGCCCGCTTCAGGCTGTCGCGGTCGCGCCCCGAGCCGTCGGAGACCGGCGGGGCGTAGGTGCCGTCCATCACCTCGGGGCGGACGGCGTCGGCGAAGGGGGCGAGCAGGCGGCGCTCGGCCTCGCTCGCCGGCCGGCCGAGGGCGGACAGGTCCGAGCCCTGGAAGAAGCTGCCGGTGCGGCGATAGGCGCCGAAATAGTAGCTAGTGTTGAGCCACTCGAAATCGAACAGCTCGATCAGCGCCTGCCGTACCCGCACGTCGGCGAACAGCCGCCGCCGCAGATTGAACACGAAGCCGGTGACCGGCTCGGGCAGGCCGTCCGAGGCGCTTTCGCGCACGATCCGTCCGTCGCGGACGGCCGGGAAATCGTAGCCGGTCTTCCAGCGGCCGGGGTCGGTTTCGAAGCGCACGTCGTAAAGCCCGCGCTTGAATGCCTCGAAATGGGTGTTGGCGTCGCGGTAATAGTCGAAGCGGATCTCGTCGAAATTGTAGAGGCCGCGATTGATCGGCAGGTCGCGGCCCCAATAGTCGGGGTTGCGGCGAAGCGTGAGCGAGTCGCCTGGGCGGACCTCGGCGACGACATAGGGGCCGCTGCCGAGCGGCGGGGCGAGGCTGGTCTGGTCGAAGGTCTCGGGATCGAGGGCATGGCGGGGCAGCACCGGCATCAGGCCGAGGATCAGCGGCAGCTCGCGGTCGTCGGAGCCTTTGAGGTCGAAGCGCACCGTGCGCTCGCCGGTCACCTCGACCGACTTGACCTTGGCATAATAGGTGCGGTGGTTGGGCCGGCCCTTGTCGCGCAGCAATCGATACGAGAACACCACGTCCTCGGGCGTGACCGGCCGGCCGTCGGAGAAGCGCGCCCGGGGGTCGAGCGTGAAGGCGACGAAGGTGCGCTCGGCGTCGGTCTCCATCGACTGGGCGAGCAGGCCATAGAGTGTGAAGGGCTCGTCGAGATTGCGGGCGAGCAGGCTTTCGACCACGTAGGAGCGGATGCCGGCGGCCGGCGTGCCGCGAACGATCAGCGGGTTGAGGCTGTCGAACGTGCCCACCACGCCCTGCACCAGCCGCCCGCCCTTGGGCGCATCCGGCTTGACATAGGGTAGGGCCTGGAAGCTGGCCGGCAGCGCCGGCTCGCCGTGCATCGCCAGGGCGTGGTTGGCGATGGCGTGCGTCGGTCCGGCCGCCGCCACCGGACCGACGAAACCGCCAACGAGGGCGGCAATCAGAGCGAACAAAGCGGCCCAGCGGCGAGGCAAAGCGGGGCGAGGCATGAAAGCGGGGCGAGGCATGGCGGACCCGGCGCTGGCGAAACCTATGGTCGGCGGGCGATCGGCAGGCGGCGCACCGCAACATTCCACGCGGCACGGCCGTTGCGTGCGGACCCTGTCCCCACCCTCGGGCGGCAGCATGGCGGGATTCGGGGCCTTCGGCAGCCCGGCCGTGCCGCCACGCCACGCTGATGCCTCAATTCGCCGTGAAGGACCGCCTAAAGCGTCGGAATCGCGGTTCGAGGAACTGCGCAGGCGCACGAGGGAGTTCCGCATGATGTTCCCGATCCGGTCCGCGTTGCAGCCGACGGCGCGCCGCCTCGCTCTATCGGTCGCCACGGCGCTGCTGGCCATCGGTTTCGCTGCCGAAGCCTCGGCCCAAACCGCCCCGGCCCAGCCTGTCGTGCCCAAGCCGGCTCCGAAGCCGGGCGAGCAGGCCCAGGCGCCGCAGCTCATTTCCTCGCCCTGGACCAAGCTGTGCAGCACCGATAAGGAGGCCAAGAAGGAGATCTGCCTCGTTACCATGGAGCTCCGTGCCGAGACGGGGCAGTTCCTGGCGTCGGTGCTGGTGCGCGAAACCAAGGGCGAGCCGAAGAAAACCTTTGCCGTCGTGACGCCGCTGACCGTGCAGTTGCAGCCGGGCTTCCGGGTGGTGGTTGAAAAGCAGCCGCCGGTCAATGGCAAGTTTACCATCTGCTTCCCGAACGGCTGCTTCGGCGAGCTGGAGATCGATGCCGACTTCGTGAAGAAGCTGAAGGCGGCGCAGGGGGTGGCGATCCAGGTGGTCAACCAGGCCGGCCGGCCGGTGAGCTTCCCGATCCCGCTTGCGGGCTTCACCAAGGCGTATGATGGTCCGCCGCTCGACCCCAAGGCGGTCGAGGAGCAGCAGAAGAAGCTGCAGGACGAGATGCAGAAGCGCGCCGAGGAACTGCGCAAGAAGCTGCTCGAACAGGGCGGCGGAACGCCGAGCGCCGCCGCGCCGAAGTAATCTCAGCAGCCTATGCCGATTTGCGAAGGGCGCGCCGGCGGCGCGCCCTTTTCGTTAGTGTGGTGGAGGGTTCCGTGCGTCGCGCTCAGTGCATCACCGTGGAGCGGGTGCGATAGCCGCCCTGGCCATCGGCCTCGAACACCTCGGCCACCTGCGGATGGCGGACCGGCTCGCCGGAGGTGTCGGGCAGCAGGTTCTGCTCGGAGACGTAGGCGACGTACTCGGTGTCGGCGCTCTCGGCGAACAAATGGTAGAAGGGCTGGTTCTTGTCGGGCCGGGTCTCTGCCGGGATGGCGAGCCACCAGTCCTCGGTGTTGTTGAAGACGGGATCGACGTCGAACACGACGCCGCGAAACGGATGGTAGCGGTGACGGACCACAGCGCCGATGCGGAATTTGGCGACCCTTGCTTTCATTGCGACCCGAACCCCGGACGGCTGGTCACCTATGAGACCACCGAAAGGGTGTCAAGGCGCCGCACCGGTTGCGGGAAACGGGTTTCGTGCCGCATCAGCAGGTTGTGATCGGTCCGGTCCGGACCGCCGGTGATCGCGCCCGGATCCCGGTACGTGGCGCACCGGAAACCGGATGTCCGGAAACCGCGTCACAGCCCGTATTCGGCGGCGAGCTTGGGGTCCTTGGCGGCGACGATGCGGGCGAGGTCGACGATCACCTTGGCCTGCTTCCAGGTGGCGTCGTCCTGCATCTTGCCGTCGATCATCACCGCGCCCGAGCCGTCAGGCATGGCGTCGAGGATTTTCTTGGCGAAGCGCACCTCGCCGGGGTCGGGCGAGAACACCTTCTTGGCGATGTCGATCTGGGTCGGGTGCAGCGACCACGCGCCGGCGCATCCCATCAGGAAGGCGTTGCGGAACTGCGCCTCGCAGGCGGCCTCGTCGGAGAAGTCGCCGAACGGGCCGTAGAACGGCTTGATGCCGGCCGACGCGCAGGCATCGACCATCTTGGCCACCGTGTAGTGCCACAGATCCTGCTGGGCGCTGGCGCGGGCTGAGCCGGCCTCGGTGGCGTCCGCCAGCACCCGATAGTCCGGGTGACCGCCGCCGACCCGCGTGGTCTTCATCGCCCGCGAGGCGGCAAGATCGGCCGGGCCCAGGCTCATGCCGTGCATGCGCGGGGAGGCCGCGGCGATGGCCTCGACATTCTTGACGCCCTCGGCGGTCTCCAGGATCGCGTGGATCAGGATCGGCTTTCTCACCTGATGGCGGGCTTCGAGCTGGGCCAGGAGCTGGTCGAGATAATGGATGTCCCACGGTCCCTCGACCTTGGGCAGCATCACCACGTCGAGCTTGTCGCCGACCTCGCGGACGATCTCGAACAGATCGTCGAGCACCCAGGGCGAGTTCAAGGCGTTGATGCGGGTCCACAGGCCGGTCGAGCCGAAGTCGGACGCCTTGGCCATCTCGATGAAGCCGCGCCGCGCCGCCTCCTTGGCCTCGATCGGGATGGCGTCCTCCAGATTGCCCAGCACCACGTCGACCTTGGCGATCAGGTCGGGCACCTTGGCGCGCACCTTCTCCATGTGCGGCGGCACGAAATGGATCATGCGCTCCAGCCGCACCGGCAGCTCGCGCAGGGGAGCGGGGGCGCCGATGGCGAGGGGCTTGAAGAAATCGCGCGGCAGCTTCATTGGCGTGGTCCTCCCGAAGATACCGCGTAGCCCATGCCGGAATGGCGCGGAAGTCCTGCTTTGGTCGCGGATTGACCGCGCTGGTGGCGGCGGTTACGCGACAGGTTACTGCCGCAACCGTCCTCCCTCAACCTGCCGGATAGGCCGCCGATGTCCCCCACCTTGCCGCTGTCGGGCCTTGTCGTGCTCGATTTTTCCACGCTGCTGCCCGGGCCGCTCGCCGCCCTGATGCTGGCCGAGGCCGGCGCCGAGGTGATCAAGATCGAGCGGCCGGACGGCGAGTCGATGCGCGGCTTCTCCCCGCAGATCGGCGGCACGGCGATGCCGTTCGCCATGCTCAACCGCGGCAAGCAGGGCTACGTCGTCGACTTCAAGGACAAGGCGCAGGTCGAAGCCTTGCGGCCGTTGATCGCGCGCGCCGACATCCTGATCGAGCAGTTCCGCCCCGGGGTGATGGCCCGCCACGGCCTGGGCTATGACGACGTCAAGGCGATCAATCCGCGCCTGATCTATTGCTCGATCTCCGGCTACGGCCAGGAGGGGCCGCGCGCCCAGGAGGCCGGCCACGACCTCAATTTCGTGGCGACCGCGGGCCTGCTCGCCGACACGCCGGTTGCCAATCCGGCCCTGCCGCCGGTGCACGCGGCCGACATCGGCGGCGGCACCATGCCGGCGGTGATCAACATCCTGCTGGCGCTGCTGCAGCGCGACAAGACGGGGCAGGGCTGCCGGATCGACATCGGCATGACCGACGCCATGTTCACGTTCGGCTGGCTCAATCTCGCCTATCACTGGGGCAGGGCGGCTTCTGCCACCATCACCCACGCCGGGCCGACCGCCGAGTCGCCGCGCTACCGGCTCTATCCCACCGCCGACGACCGTCTCGTCGCCTGCGGGTCGCTGGAGGACAAGTTCTGGGAGACGTTCTGCACGGCGGTCGGCCTGCCGGAAGACCTGCAGGACGACACGAAGGATCCGGCAGCGACCGGCGCGGCCATCGCCGCGCTGGTGCGCAGCCAGCCGGCGTCGCACTGGGGGCCGATTCTCAAGGCCGCCAATTGCTGCGCCACGGTGGTGGCGACGCTGGAGGAGGCGCTGGCCGATCCGCACTTCGTCAATCGCGGCCTGTTCCGGCGGCGTGTGGCGCTCGCCGAGGGCGTCGAGATCCCGGCGCTGCCGCTGCCGCTCGCCGAAGGCTTCCGCCGGCCCGAGACCGTTCTGCCGGCGCCGAAGCTGCCGGGGTGAGCCGCGCCTGCGGGCCTCGTCATCCCGGGCGAGCGTCAGCGAGACCCGGGATCGTTCTCAAGACAAGATCCTCGTCCTGCAAACGGTTCCGGCTCCTCGCTTCGCGCGGTCCGGGACGACGGAATAATGGCGAACGATCCCGGGTCGCGGGCCTTCGGCCCTTGCCCGGGATGACAGGCCTTCACACGCTCAAAGCGGTTCGCCGCGCATCAGCCTGGGCTCGCCGAGCCGGGGCCCCATCCCCTCGCGCATCACCAGCCGGCGCAGGCCGGGCAGGCGGTCGATCAGCCACAGCCCGGTGCTGCGGGCGAACTGGGCGGGCAGGAACGCCGACAGCAGCGTGCGGT
Source organism: Blastochloris sulfoviridis (assembly GCF_008630065.1). Taxonomy (GTDB): domain Bacteria; phylum Pseudomonadota; class Alphaproteobacteria; order Rhizobiales; family Xanthobacteraceae; genus Blastochloris; species Blastochloris sulfoviridis. The sequence continues at coordinate 50,046 of NZ_VWPL01000017.1, read as the reverse complement.
TGAGCATGTCGATGGCAAACGCGCGGCTCGAAATATCGAGCTGGCGGGCGCGGTGGTAGCGGCCGAGCAGCTTGTCGTCGCCGACGTCGGTGCCCTCGCGCCGGGCCTCGGCCACCAGTTCGGCCAGCATGGCGCCGTCGCGCAGGCCGAGATTGAGCCCCTGGGCGCCGATCGGCGGCACCACGTGCGCCGCGTCGCCGATCAGCGCGACGCGGCGGGCGGCGAGCCGGCTCGGGGTCTCCACCGCCAGCGGCCATGCCGCCCGGCCGCCATCAATGCGGAACTGGCCGAGCAGCGACTGGGCGCGCCGCTCCAGCGTGCGGGCGAGGGCCGCGTCCGCCATCGCCATCAGCGCCTCGGCATCCTCGGGCGTGGTGACGCAGACGAGGCTCGACCGCTCGCCCTTCAGCGGCACCAGCGTGAACGGGCCGCGGCTTGTGTGGAACTCGGTCGAGGTGTCGTCGTGCTGCAGGGTGTGGGCGAGGTTGAGGGTGACCGCGGTCTGCGGGTAGCGGCGGCGCGAAACGGAAATGCCGGCGGCGGCGCGGGCGAGCGAGTTCCGGCCATCGGCCGCCACCAACAGCCGGGCGCGGACGGTGTCGCCCTCGACCGGGCGGACGAAGGCGTGGGCGCCGGTCAGTTCGATCGCTGCGACCTGGACCTCGCGCCGCCTGAGCCGCGGATAGGCGCCGAGCCGGGCGCGCTGGGCCGCCACCAGGTCGCGGTTGATCACGTTCCAGCCGAAGGCGTCGAGCCCCAGCTCGGCGGCGCGGAAGGTGATCTCGGGCGCGCGGATGAGGCCGCCGGTGTCGTCGATCAGCCGCAGCGCCCGCAGCGGCGCCGCGCGCTCGTCGAGGCCGGCCCACACGCCGAGCGTCTCCAGCGCGGTGACCGAGCCGCCGAGCAGCGCGGTGGTGCGGTTGTCCTCGGGCGGCGGCGGCAGGCCGATCAGCGCCACCTCGGCGCCGGTCGAGGCGAGCGCAAGCGCGCAGGCGAGCCCGGCCGGCCCGGCGCCGACGACGGCGATTTCGACATCCTCGACGGCTTCGGCGTCTGTCATGTCCACTCCCGGAGACCACATACTCCCGTGCGAGATACCATGGTCCGGCAAGTTGCCGTAAGACCGATGGGGGAGGGAACGCCGTGACCGATGGCCTCCGCCGTGACCCGTTCGAGGCGCTGCCGCCCGCCGAGGCCCGTTCGCCTGCCGAGGCCCGTTCGCCCGCCGAGGCACGACTTGGGCGCCTGTTCGCGCGCCCGCGCCCGCTGGCCATCGGCGCCATCGTCGTGCTGGCCGCGCTGGGGTGGGCCTACTTGGCGATCATGGTGGCCGAGATGGCCGAGACCGGCGAGGCGGGCACGCTGGGGCCGGGCATGGTGCTGTTCGACCGGCTGCTCAATCCGGAGACGCGCACCGAACTCGGCCGGGCGCTGCTGGCCTCGCTGTGCCAGCCGGGCATGGTGCATTTCGGCATGCCGGGTTCCGGGCCGTGGGGGCTCGCCGACGTGGCGCTGGTGGTGGCGATGTGGGGCGCCATGGCGTTCGCGATGATGCTGCCGACCGCGGCGCCGATGATCCTCACCTATGCCGAAATGGCCGATGCCGCCGCCGCCCGCGGCGAGCGGGCGGCCTCGCCGGCGGTCATCGCCAGCGGCTATGTGGCGGTGTGGCTGGTCGCCGGGCTGGCGCTGGGGCTCGGGCAGTGGGGGCTCACCGCGGCGAGGCTGCTCGATCCGGCGATGACATCGGTGTCCGGCCTGTTCTCGGGCGCGGTGTTCCTGCTGGCCGGTGCCTACCAGTTCTCCGATCTGAAATACCGCTGCGTCACCGCCTGCCAGCGGCCGTTCCCGTTCTTCCTCGCCCATTGGGCGGCCTCGGCCGGCGGCGGCTTCCGCCTCGGGGTGCGGCAGGGCCTGCTCTGCCTCGGCTGCTGCTGGGCGCTGATGGCGGTGATGTTCGCGGTGGGGGTGATGAATTTGGTGTGGATGGCGGCGCTCGGCGTCATCATGCTGATCGAGAAGGTCGCCGAGACCACCCGATTCAGCCGGGCCATCGGCGTCGTGCTCCTCGTCATCGGGGCCGCGATCGTCGGCAGCGAGGTGTGGAGCCATTGGCCGCGGGCGGCCTGACACGGTTTCCGGCCGACCAGGCTGGGGAGCCGAATTCCGATCGCCGAAAAATCCTCATCGGTTCAAGGATTTTTCGGCGAGACCGTTTCCGGTATCCGAAGGGATCAACCGGAAACCGCATGAGCAGGAGCGAAGCGCGTGTCGAGGAAACGAACACCGGCCATTCGAGCGTCCGCACCATGCCGGTGCGCCGCTGACCGGGGCTGGCGATGACGGCGCCCGATCTGTCGCCGCCCTCGGCGGGATTGCGCGGCCGCCGGTGGGCGGCCTTCCTGGTGCATGTGTTCACCGCCTCGGGCGCGGTGCTCGGGCTCTTGGCGCTCGACGCCGCGGTACGGGGCAGCTTCGCCGCCATGTTCGGCTGGCTGGCGGTGGCGCTGGTGGTCGACGGCGTCGACGGCACGCTGGCGCGCCGGCTGCGGGTGGCCGAGCTTCTGCCGCGCTGGTCGGGCGATGCGCTCGACCTCGTGGTCGACTATCTCACCTATGTGGTGGTGCCGGCCTATGCGCTTCTCGCGGCCGGGCTGCTGCCGCCGGTGGCGGAAATCCCCTGCCTCGCCGCCATCCTGGTATCCTCGGCGCTCTATTTCGCCGACCGGCAGATGAAGACCGGCGACAATTATTTCCGCGGCTTTCCCGCGGTGTGGAACGTGGTGGTGTTCTACCTGCTGCTGCTGCACCCAGAGCCCTGGCTCGCGGCGGCGGGGGTGGTGGCGTTCACCGTCTTGACCTTCCTGCCGGTGGTGTTCGTCCATCCGCTGCGGGTGAGGCGGTTGCGCGGGCTTAACATTGCCATGCTGACGGCCTGGGCGGCGCTTGCGCTCTGGGCCGTCGTCACCGATATGCGGCCAGATCCGGCGGTGACGGCGGCCCTTTGCGCCATCGCCCTCTATTTCATCCTCGCGGGCCTGTTCCGCCCGCACGCTGTGGAGCGGTAGTTTCTCATGTTCGAATGGATCGCCGACCCCGGCGCCTGGGCCGCCCTCGTCACACTGACGGTGATGGAAGTGGTGCTCGGCATCGACAATATCGTGTTCATCTCGGTGCTGGTGTCGCGGCTGCCGGCCGAACAGGCCAAGCGCGCCCGCCAGATCGGCCTGTCGCTGGCGCTGATCTTCCGCATCGTGCTGTTGATGTTCCTGACATGGCTGATCGGCCTCACCGATCCGCTGTTCACGGCCTTCGGCAAGGCGGTGTCCTGGCGCGACATCATCCTGGCGGCCGGCGGCCTGTTCCTGCTCTACAAGGCCGTGCACGAGATTCACGCCGAGATCGAGCACGATCCCAACAATGGCGACAAGAAATCAGCGGTCGGCTCCGCCTTCGCCTTCGTCATCTTCCAGGTCATCATCATCGACATCGTGTTCTCGGTCGATTCCATCATCACCGCCATCGGCATGGCCGAGGACATCGAGATCATGGTGCTGGCGGTGATCATCGCCGTTGCGGTGATGTACGTGGCCTCGGGGCCGGTGTCGCACTTCATCACCGAGCACCCTACCACCAAGATGCTGGCGCTGGCGTTCCTGCTCTTGATCGGCGTGGCGCTGGTGGCGGACGGCATGGGCTTCCACATTCCGCGCGGCTACATCTATTTCGCCATGGCGTTCGCGGCGGGTGTGGAACTGGTCAATGTGCTGGCGAGCAAGAAGCGCCGACGCCGCGCCGACGGCGTGATCACGGCGGACGTGCCCGACCGGCCGATGCAGGAGACGGGACAATGACCCAGGCCGTGCGGGTCCACCGCTTCGGCGGGCCGGAGGTGCTGACGTTCGAGGATGTCGAGGTCGGCGATCCGGGGCCGGGCGAGGCGCGGGTGCGCCACACCGCCATCGGCCTCAATTATGTCGACACCTATTTCCGCACCGGCCTCTACCAGCCGGCCGGCGGGCTGCCCTTTGTGCCGGGCGGCGAGGCGGCCGGCGTGGTCGAGGCGGTGGGGCCGGGGGTGGAGACAGTCCGACCCGGCGACCGCGTCGGCTATGTCGTCCATGGCGGCGCCTACGCGCAGGCGCGGCTGGTCGCGGCCGAGCGGCTGATCCGGCTACCCGACGACATCGACGACCGCACGGCAGCGGCGGCCCTGCTCAAGGGCATGACGGCGGCGTTCCTGCTGCGGCGGACGTTCAAGGTCGGGCCCGGCCACACCATCCTGTTCCATGCCGCGGCCGGCGGCGTCGGCCTGATCGCCTGCCAGTGGGCGGCGCATCTTGGGGCCGCCGTCATCGGCACGGTCGGCTCCAAGGCCAAGGCCGAGCTCGCCCGCGCCCATGGCTGCCACCACGTCATCCTCTATTCGGAGGAGGACTTCGTCGCGCGGGTGGCCGAGATCACCAAGGGCGAAAAGTGCGACGTGGTCTATGACAGCGTCGGCAAGGCGACGTTTCCCGGCTCGCTCGACTGCCTCAAGCCGTTCGGCCTGTTCGTGTCGTTCGGCAATGCCTCAGGGCCGGTCGAGGCGTTCAGCCTGATGATGCTGTCCCAGCGCGGCTCGCTTTTTGCCACGCGGCCGTCGCTGTTCGCCCACATCGCCAGGCGCGCCGATCTTGAGGCGATCTCGGCCGAGCTGTTCGAGGCGATCCGTCGCGGCGTGGTGAAGATCGAGGTCCACCAGACCTTCCCGCTGGCCGAGGCGCGCCGCGCGCACGAAGCGCTGGAGGGGCGGGCGACCACCGGCGCGACGTTGCTGATCCCGTAGGCTGACGCCGTGTCATCCCGGCTCGCGCGCCTTTCAGCCGCTTGGCCGGGACGACGACCTCTCCCTGTCGTCATCCCGGCCGAGCGTCAGCGAGAGCCGGGATCGTCATCCGAAAAAGGCACCCCATCCTGCGGGCGGCCCCGGCTCGCGCGCCTTCGGCGCTTGGCCGGGGCGACAGGGCGTCGATGGCGCTCAGTACCCCACCACGCTGCCGTGCAAATCGTAGGCGTCGGCGCGCTCGATCTTCACCGTCACGATCTCGCCGACCTTGAGCGGCCGGCGCGCGGCGACATGCACGGTGCCGTCGATCTCCGGCGCGTCGGCGGCCGAGCGGCCGACTGCACCGGACGCGGTGACGGCATCGACGATCACCTTCTGCCGGCTGCCGACCTTGCGCTTGAGCAGCTTGGCCGAGATCGCCTGCTGGGCCTCCATCAGCCGCTTGTGGCGCTGCGCCTTGACCTCGTCCGGCACCTGATCGGGCAAAGCGTTGGCGGCTGCCCCCGCCACCGGCTCGAACTTGAAGCAGCCGACCCGATCAAGCTCGGCGGCCTTCAGCCAGTCGAGCAGGAACGCGAAATCGTCCTCGGTCTCGCCGGGGAAGCCGACGATGAAGCTCGACCGGATGGCGAGGTTTGGGCAGATCTCGCGCCAGCGTTTAATGCGCTCCAGCGTCTTCTCCTGCGCCGCCGGGCGCTTCATCGCCTTCAGCACATCGGGCGCGGCGTGCTGGAACGGGATGTCGAGGTAGGGAAGCACCCTTCCTTCCGCCATCAACTCGATCACCTCGTCGACGTGCGGGTAGGGGTAGACGTAGTGCAGCCGCACCCACGCGCCGAGCGCGCCCAGCTCGCGGGCGAGATCGAGGAATTTCGCCCGCACCTCGCGGTCCTGGAAGGTCGAGGGGGCGTATTTCAGGTCGAGCCCATAGGCCGAGGTGTCCTGGCTGATGACCAGGAGCTCCTTCACGCCGGCCTTCACCAGCGCCTCCGCCTCGCGCAGCACGTCGGCAGCGGGGCGCGAGACGAGGTCGCCGCGCAGATGCGGGATGATGCAGAAGCTGCAGCGGTTGCTGCAGCCCTCCGAGATCTTGAGATACGCATAATGGCGCGGCGTCAGCCGGATACCTTGCGGCGGCACGAGATCGAGGAAGGGATCGTGCGCAGGCGCCGCGGCCTGATGGACGGCGGCCACCACCTGCTCGTACTGCTGCGGCCCGGTGACCGCCAGCACGTTGGGGAACCGCGCGAGGATGGCGTCGGGCTCGGCGCCCATGCAGCCGGTGACGATCACCCGGCCGTTCGCGGCCATCGCCTCGCCGATGGCTGAGAGCGACTCGGCCTTGGCGGAATCGAGAAAGCCACAGGTGTTGACGATGACGACGTCGGCGCCCTGGTACTTGCGCGAGAATGCGTAGCCCTCGGCGCGCAGCCGCGACAGGATGCGCTCGGAATCAACCAGCGCCTTGGGACAACCGAGAGAGACGAGCCCCACGCGCGGTGGAGGGCGGGAAGGCGTTTCATCGTGCATCAGCGGGGCTCCTGGCACTCAAAGCCTTCCGGCACTCAAAGCCTTCCGGTGCTCTAAGTCTCTGAATTATTGAAATCTCTTATGCAAAATCGGTTCCCGCTTCTGCGGAGAGTGCTCTAGCCGAGATCGTCGGGGCCGCCAAGCGTGTGCCCTCAAGCTGGGCGCCGAGGGGGCGAGGTCGCGCTGCCGGCGTGTCCTGTTCAGTCTATAATTAGTCCAAACAGGTTGTTGTTTAGAATGATGATGAGGTGCGTTTGATTGCTTGACACCGCTCCCGTAAAGGCGCGAAAGAATTGCAGTCCGCTGATGACCGAGGATGTCATGTCGGAGCCAGCCCTCACGCTAGCCGATCTTCCAAAGGGCCGCAGCGCCCTGATCAACCGCATCTCGCCCTGCCACGACGACAATGAGTCCGAGCGGCGGCTGTTGGAGATCGGTTTCGAGGAAGGCAAGACGGTGGTGGTGATGCATCGCGGCCTGCTCGGCGATCCGCTGGGCGTGCGCGTGGATCGGCAGATGATCGCGATCCGGCGGCGCGAGGCTGGGCTGATCGTCGTCACCCCGCTCGAAGCTTGACCTCACCCAACTCATGCCCCACCTACCGCGTATCGCGCTCGCCGGCGTTCCCAATTGCGGCAAGAGCGCCCTGTTCAATGGCCTCACCGGCAGCCGGCAGAAGGTCGCCAACTATGCCGGCGCCACCGTCGAGCGGCGCTGGGGCAGCGTGACGCTGGATGACGGCACCCGCTTCCACATCGTCGACCTGCCCGGCACCTACAGCCTGGATGCCGCAAGCCGCGACCAGGAGATCACCCGCGACGTGCTGCTGGGCCGGCGCGCCGACGAGGCGCCGCCGAACGCGCTGATCTGCGTCATCGATGCCACCAATCTGCGGCTGCATCTGCGGCTGGTGCTGGACGTTCAGCGCCTCGGCATTCCGTTCGTGGTGGCGCTCAACATGGTCGATCTTGCCGAGCGCAACGGCACCCGCATCGACATCGAGCGCCTGTCGCAGGAACTCGGCGCGCCGGTGATCCCCACCGTCGCGGTGCGCCGCGGCGGGCTGGAGGAACTGCGCCGCCGCCTGCCCGGCGTGCTGGACAAGATGGCGCGCCGCTCGGCCTCGTCCGACGACTACCGGCCGCTCGATGCCGCCGGCCTGCGCGCGCTGCAGCGCCGCGCCCGCGAGATCGCCAACAAGGTGGTGATCGCCGAGGGCACGGCGAGCCGCATCACCCGCCATCTCGACGCCGTTCTGCTCAACCCGGTGGTCGGGCCGCTCTTCCTCATGGCGCTGGTGTTCGTGGTGTTCCAGGCGGTGTTCGCTTGGGCCGAGGCGCCGATGGGCTGGGTCGACGACGGCGTTTCGTGGCTTGCCGAGACGGTGCGGACGCACCTGCCGGCGGGGCGGCTGAGCAGCCTGATCGCCGATGGCGCCATCGCCGGGGTGGGCAGCGTCATCGTCTTCCTGCCGCAGATCCTGATCCTGTTCTTCTTCATCCTGGTGCTGGAACAGACCGGCTACATGGCGCGCGCCGCCTTCATCATGGACCGGCTGATGGGGTCGGTCGGCCTGAATGGCCGCGCCTTCCTGCCGCTCCTGTCCAGCTTCGCCTGCGCCATCCCCGGCATCATGGCGACGCGGGTGATCGACAATCCGCGCGACCGGCTGACCACCATCCTGATCGCGCCGCTGATGACCTGCTCGGCGCGGCTGCCGATCTACACGCTGATCATCGCCGCGGTGATCCCGAACGATCCGATCGGCTGGGGCATCGGCCTGCAAGGGATGGTGCTGTTCGGGCTCTATCTCGCCGGCATCGTCAATGCGCTGGCGATGGCCGCGGTGCTGCGGCTGACCCTGACGCGCGGGCGGGCGCAGCCGTTCCTGATGGAGCTGCCGAAATACCAGCTTCCGGCGCTGCGCGACCTCGTCCTCGGCCTGCTGTCGCGGGCCAAGGCGTTCCTGGTGCGCGCCGGCACCACCATCCTTGCCGCCTCGGTGGTGCTGTGGGCGCTGGCGAGCTTCCCCGCACCGCCGGAAGGCGCCACCCAGCCGGCGATCTATTACAGCTTCGCCGCCTCGATCGGCCACGCGCTGTCCTATGTGTTCGCGCCGATCGGCTTCAACTGGGAGATCTGCATCGCGCTGGTGCCGGGCATGGCGGCGCGCGAAGTGGCGGTGGGCGCGCTCGGCACCGTCTATGCGCTGTCCGGCTCCGACACCATGGTCGCCGAAGGGTTGGTCAGTACGCTGCGCAATGCCTGGTCGATGCCGACCTCGCTCGCCTTCCTCGCCTGGTACATCTATGCGCCGATGTGCTTCTCGACGCTGGCGGTGTCGCGGCGCGAGACCAATTCGCGCGGCTGGACGGCGTTCCAGTTCGGCTATCTGCTGGTGCTGGCCTATGTCGCTGCCGGTGCCACCTACTGGATCGCCCGCGCCCTGACGTGATCGTGCCGGCTCCTGTCCAGGCCACCGGCGTTGCCGGCCGTCGCCGCGTGCCGCCGCGCCGCTTTCCGATCTGCTGACACGGTTCTCCGGCTTGATCAGCCGGAAACCGTGTGACCGCGAGACTGCGACCGCGAGGTCGTGGCAAGGGCCGCAGCTTCTATTGCTGCGGCGGCGCGGTTTCGTTTGTGCGATCCTGCGGCGGCGCGAGATCTTGCGGTGCCGTGAGATCAGGAGGCGGCGCAAGGTCCGGAGGTGGCGTGAGGTTCGCGGGCGGCAGCAGGTTCGGCGGCGGCAGATCGCTGCCGAGCGGCATCGGGATGTCGATCTGGATGGTCGAGGGGTCGACCTTCGGCAGCGCGGACTTGTAGTGCATCACCATGCCGGGGAAGAAGATCACCAGCGCCACCATGATGAGCTGGATGATCACGAACGGCACCGCGCCCCAATAGATCTGGGCGGTGGTGATGCCGGCCGTGTGCTTCCCGGTGACCCGGTCGATGAAGCTGTCCTTCGGCGCGACCGAACGCAGGAAGAACAGCGCGAAGCCGAAGGGCGGATGCAGGAAGCTGGTCTGCATGTTGATCGCCAGCATCACGCCGAGCCACACGAGATCGATGCCGAGCTTGTCGGCCACCGGCCCGATCAGCGGGATGATGATGAAGGCCAGCTCGAAATAGTCGAGGAAGAAGGCGAGGACGAAAATCAGCAGGTTGATGAACACCAGGAAGCCGGTCTCGCCGCCCGGCAGCGACGTCAGGAGCTCCTCGACCCAGCGGTGGCCATTGACGCCGTAGAAGGTGAGCGAGAACACCCGCGCGCCAAGCAGGATGAAGATGGCGAAAGCGGAGAGCTTGGCGGTGGCTTCGGTCGCGTGCTGCACCAGCCGAAAATTGAGCCGTCCCTTGAAGGCGGCGAGCAGCAGCGCGCCGGTGGCGCCCATGGCGCCGCCCTCGGTCGGCGTGGCGAGGCCGATGAAGATGGTGCCGAGCACCAGGAAGATCAGCGCCAGCGGCGGCACCATCACGAACACCACCTCCTCGGCGAGCCGCGACAGCAGCTTCAGCCGCAGCAGGCGGTTGGCGAGCGCGATCGCGAAGCCGATGATCATGGTTGCCGACAAGGTCAGCACCACATAGTCGGCGCCCGCCTTGACGGTGCTGAACGTCCGCATCAGCACGATCGCGCCGAGGGTAGAGATCACCGTCACCACCAGCAGCGACAGCCGGCGGGTCTTGCCGTCGGGATCGCGCAGCGTCTGGGCGTCGGGCGGCAGGCCGGGCGCCGCCTCGGGCTTGACCATCGAGACGATGAACACCCACAGCGCATAGAGGCTGGCCAGCACAAGGCCGGGGATGAACGCGCCCTCATACATGTCGCCGACCGGCCGCTGGAGCTGGTCGGCCATCACGATCAGCACCAGCGAGGGCGGGATGATCTGGGCCAGCGTGCCGGAGGCGGCGATGACGCCCGTGGCGATCCGCCGGTCATAGCCGTAGCGCAACATGATCGGCAACGAGATCAGCCCCATCGAGATCACGGACGCCGCGACCACGCCGGTGGTGGCGGCGAGCAGGGCGCCGACGAAGATCACCGCAAAGGCGAGACCGCCGCGCACCGGCCCGAAGAGCTGGCCGATGGTGTCGAGCAGGTCCTCGGCCATGCCCGAGCGCTCCAACACCAGCCCCATGAAGGTGAAGAACGGGATCGCCAGCAGCACGTCGTTGTTCATCGTGCCGAAGACGCGCTCGGGCAGCGCCTGCAGGAAGTCGGGCCGGAACAGGCCGAGATCGATGCCCACCAGGCCGAACAGAAGGCCGTTCGCCGCCAGCGCAAACGCGACCGGATAGCCGAGCAGCAGGAACACCACCAGCGCCGCGAACATGATCGGCGCCATGTTGTGTTCCAGGAAGCCGGCCAGATCCGCCGGAACGGCCGCCTTCGCAGGCATGACGAAATACAGCGCCAGCATGGCGAGCATCGCCAGCAGAAGCGTCACCCGGATCGTGCGTAGCAGAGCCATGGGGCACCGTAACGAGGCTTAGAGCGAGGACGAGTCTTTGGAGGCGGGTCGCTCCAGCGGGGCGGGATCCCGCGGAGAAGGATCCCGAGCAGAAGGAACCTGCGGCCCGATGGCGGAACGGTCGAGAACCGCGATGGCCGCCGGCCCTTCGCTGGCGAGGTGCGGATCGGGAATGGTGCCGGCCATGATGGCGATGCGCTTGATCAGCTCGGACAGCGCTTGCAGGAACAGAAGCACAAAGCCCGCCACCACCAGGAATTTCGCCGGCCAGATGGGAAGGCCGCCGGCATTCATCGACTGCTCGTCCACCCGGTAGGAGGACAGGAAGAACGGCACCGAGGTGACGATCATCACCAGCGTGAACGGCAGCAGGAACACCACGTGCCCGAACACGTCGATGCCGTCGCGCACCCGCTTGGGCAGTGCGTTGCTGACGATGTCGATGCGGATGTGCTCGTTGGTGAGCAGGGTCCAGGCGGCGCACAGCAGGAACACCGCGCCGAACAACTGCCATTGCAGCTCAAGCCAGGCGTTCGAGGACATGTCGAACAGCTTGCGCATCAGGGCGTTGCCGGCCGAGACGAGGATGGCCACCAGGATGAGCCAGCTTGCCGCACGGCCGATCGTGCGGTTCGCGGCGTCGACCGCGCGGCTGAAACCGAGCAGCAGCTTCATAGGCTTCGTCCCCCGCCGGCCGCCAGCGTGGCCGGCGGCGTTCGCTGTGGTTCGCTCGTACGGCGATTTGTCCCGACATCTGCGGGATGCAGGTGCCGGGAGCGCACCACAAGAGCGCCCACCAATGCCAACGACGCAGGCGGGTGCTCGAATCTCTTGAGTTATCGCATTCTCTTACGCAGAACCGGTTCCCGCCTCTGCGCCGAATGCTCCACAGCGTCCGCCGATCCGATCGAAGCCGGTGGACGCTCTAAGTGATTGAGTTGTCGCATTCTCTTCTGCAAAACCGGTATCCACTATTGCGGAGAATGCTCTAAGCGCCATGCCGGTCAGCGTCAAATCGATTCAGCCGATTGCCGCGGGGCAGGGGAGGTCAGCCGTCGAGGCCGCGGCCGATGCGCAGCGATTTGCTGATGCGGGCCACCGCCGCATCCCAGGCGGGGGCGTCGCCTTCGGGATAGCTCAGCGCGATGCAATGCTGCACACGCAGATCGCCGGTGAAATTGCAGCGGTCGTAGAAGACGACGCCGTCCTTGGTGCCGGAAATGACGAACCACGTGTCGGCGATCCGCCTATAGCTGGCGTGGGGAAGGCGGTCGGCGTGGATGTCCTCGACATAGCGCTCAGGCGTCAGGTCGAGCGCGTTGAAGGCGCCGAACACCGTCACCGTGGCGCGTCCGTCCGCGCTGGTCCAGGTGCGCCCGTCGCCGTTCGTCGGGTCGGGCATCTGCCGCGGCACGAGATGGCGCGGCACCTCGGCCGTCGTGCCGAAGCGCGGGTTCCTGTAGGTGACCCACGCATCGGCCGGCGGCTGCGCCGCCGCAGAGCCGGCGAGCAGAATGGCAAGCGCGCCGCACAGGGCGGCGATATCGGCTCTCATCGGTCTTTCCCTATTCTCAGCCGCCGGATTTCTAGGACGTCCGCCGACTCTTCGGCAAATCCGGTTTCCACATCTGCGGAGAATGCTCTAGCCGCCGGTGACGCTCATATGGCGGCCGACCGCCGATTCGGACCGCCGGCGGTCGATGACGAAGTCGTGGCCCTTGGGCTTTCGCGCGATCGCCGCGCCGATCGCGGCGTGGAGAAGCTCGTCGCCGGCCGAGGCGCGCAGCGGCGCCCTGAGGTCGGCGGCATCCTCCTGGCCGAGGCACATGAACAGCGTGCCGGTGCAGGTGACGCGCACGCGGTTGCAGCTTTCGCAGAAATTGTGGCTCAGCGGCGTGATGAAGCCGAGCCGGCCGCCGGTCTCGGCCACCTGCACGTAGCGGGCGGGGCCGCCGGTGCGGTGGGCGATGTCGGTGAGGGTGAAGCACTGGGCGAGCCGGGCGCGGACCAGAGAGAGCGGCAAATACTGGTCGAGACGGTCCCCGCCGATCTCGCCGAGCGGCATCACCTCGATCAGCGTGAGGTCCATGCCCTCGCCATGCGCCCAGCGGATCAGCTCCTCGATCTCGCCGTCATTGATGCCCTTGAGGGCGACGGTGTTGATCTTCACCGTCAGGCCGGCGGCGCGGGCCGCCTTGATGCCGGCCAGCACGGTCTCGAAGCCGCCCCAGCGGGTGATGGCGCGGAAGGTGTCGGGATTGCGGGTGTCGAGCGACACGTTGACCCGCCGGACGCCACTGTCGGCGAGGGCTGAGGCGAATTTGGCGAGCCGCGAGCCGTTGGTGGTGAGCGTCAGCTCCTCCAGCGCGCCGGTGGCGAGATGGCGCGACAGCGACGCGATCAGCGTCATCGCGTCGCGCCGCACCAGCGGCTCGCCGCCGGTCAGGCGCAGCCGCCGCACCCCCCTGGCGACGAAGGCGCTGCACAGCCGGTCGAGCTCCTCAAGCGACAGCAGCTCCTGCCGCGGCAGGAACGACATGGCCTCGCTCATGCAGTAGACGCAGCGGAAGTCGCAGCGGTCGGTCACCGACACGCGCAGGTAATGGATATGGCGGCCGAACGAGTCGACCATCGGCACCGAGGCCGGCCGCGCCATACCCATTCCCGCGTCGGGCGGGTGGTCGAGTCGCATCCCTGCTCCTCCCACGCCGGTCTATCTTGCTGGTCTTTCTCGCGGGTCTTTGTCGCCGGCCGCTTGTGATCATCTTCGTCCGGGGCGATACAGACAAGTGGATAGGTCCGCGGCACTTGCCCGCGGCACGGATGCACGGCCGCCGGGCCGGGCCCGGCAGCGGAAGGGAACGCCCGATGTCTCACGAGCCCCGCACGTCTCCAGAGTCCCTTATGTCTCAGACGGGCCGTGCCTGGCCGGTCGAACTGCGCCTGAGCAAGGACCGCCGCAACCTGACGGTCACGTTCGACGACGGCCGCAGCTTCGTCCTCGGTGCCGAATATCTGCGCGTCGAGAGCCCCTCGGCCGAGGTGCAAGGCCACACGCCGAGCGAGCGCAAGACCGTTGCCGGCAAGATCGATGTGGCGATTGCCGAGATCCAGCCGGTCGGCAATTACGCGGTCCGCCTCGTCTTCGACGACGGGCATTCCACCGGCCTCTATGCCTGGAGCTTCCTCGCGGAGCTGGGCGAAGAGCACGGCGAGCGCTGGCAGCGCTATCTGGCCGAATTGGCCGCCAAGGGCCTGTCGCGCGAGCGCAGGTGATTGCGCGGGCGATGCCGGTGATACGGAGTTCGGCCGCGTTTCCAAGCGGTCTCCGAGCCCCGCCGCACGATCGCCGCGAGCCCGAATGCACGCCCCCGTGCGAATGGCAGGATTTGCGGCGACCGGGCGTCGTCGCTCATGGCGGGATCATCCCGAAGCCGCAGGGCGTGTCGCAGGATCACTTGTCCCGGGGCGCGGCGCGAGGCATAGGTGTGCGTGATGCGGCACCTCCTGATACTCTTCCTTTCGCTGGTGGCGGTTTCGGCCGCCGAGGCGCAGCCGCGCCCGCCCGGCGGGCTGATCAACCGGTCCGGGCCGCCGCCGCCGCAGCGCGGCTGGTTCTTCTTCGACCTGTTTGCGCCGCGGCGTCCGCCACCGCCGCCGATGAACCTGAAGGAGCGTCCGCAATCGACGCCGCGCAAGCCGTCGCCGTCCGGGCGCAGCGCCAGCGGTGGAGCGGCCGGGGGCGCCGCCGCGCGGCCGCCGGGCGAGAGCGAGGAGGCCAAGCCTGCCATGCCGGCCTCGGTGCCGCCGCCCTATGAGGGCGACCTGCTGCGCATCGCCGAGATCATGGGCGCGCTGCATTATCTGCGCCCGCTGTGCGGGGCTTCGGAAGGACAGCGCTGGCGCAACGAGATGCAGGCGCTGATCGAGGCGGAGGCCCCGACCGAGGACCGCAAGGAGACGCTGACGCGCGGCTTCAACAATGGCTATGTCGCGTTCGAGCGCTCCTACCGCACATGCACCCCGGCGGCCAATCTCGCCGTCCAGCGCTATCTGACCGAGGGCTCCAAGCTCGCCCACGACATCGTCGCCCGCTACGGCAACTGATGCGGATTCCGGTGGATCACGTCGTGATCCCGGAAATGCAAGCGCCAAAGATTTTGATCGAAAAGGGATTTTTCGGCGACGGGGCGACGGGATTGCGAGCCTTGAGGCCGGATTTCGCATGACCGGTAAAATCCGGCGGTTAGCGTTAACCTTCTCGAATAGATTTATTAATAGTTTCTTCAGGATCGCCGCGACGGCCGCGCGGGACGTGCTAGCGTGTGCCCCGTTCTGCCCCAGGGGGGCTGCGGAGAAGTGCTGTCGTGTCCGAACCTTCCGAAAGCGTATCCCATGCGGCCGAGGCCGTCGCCGATGCCGAGCAGCGCCGGGCAGCGCTGACCTATCTTGGCGAGGCATGGGACGAGGCGACGGTGGACGGGCTCGACCCGGACTGCCTCGTCCAGGCAGCGATCTTCCTGGCGTTCCAGGAGCTTGTCGCGGTCTATGGGGAGCAGCCGGCAGCCAGTTTCGCCGAAGGCCTGGCCGCGCGGGTGCGTGCCGGCGAGTACACGGTGTACCGCGTCCAGCAGTGAGGCGCTTTCCGGCGGATCGAGCCGGAAGGCCGTGCTCGCAAATTGGACTTCCTTCGCAAAGTGGACTTCCTTCGCAAAGTGGACTTCCTTCGCAAAGTGGACTTCGGGCGCGAGGCATTCGCGCACGAATGCCTCGCTGACGCCACGCCGGTGCGCTAACCACCGCGCATGATCCGAGTCTGCGCCGCCTCCCTGATTCGCCGGTTCCGTGTGCTGTCTGTGCTGCTCGCCGCGAGCGCGGTGCTGGCGGCCGGGAGTGTCTTGGTGCACAACTCGGCCTTGGCTCAGAACAAGGTGCGCACCGAGACCATCCAGGTTACGCCCCAGGTTACGCCGCCCGGTAACGCCGCGACGCCGGCCAGCGGCAATACGGCGCGGTCGCAGGCCCCGGCCAATGGCGCCCACGCCGTGCGGCCGGGCGATACCAAGGGCGGTGAGAGCGCGCCGCCGGAAGTGATCACCGACTCCGCCCGCCTGCCCGAGCCGGTGGCGCGCATGCGGGCCCGCATCCTGGAGGCGGCGAGGAGCGGCAGCCTGGAGAAGGTGGCCACGGTGATGCAGTCGAACGAGCTGATGCCGATCTTCACCTTCGGCAACGACCGCGACCCCCTGGCGCTTTGGCAGGCCGCCTTTCCCGATTCCAAGGGCGTGGAGGTCCTCGGCATCCTGCTCGACGTGATGGAGGCGCCCTTCGTCCATGTCGATCAGGGCACGCCGCAGGAAATGTTCATCTGGCCGTATTTCGCGCGCTACCCGATCCGCAATCTCGACCCCGAGCAGCTGGTCGAGCTGTTCCGCATTGTCACCGGCTCCGACTATCGCGAGATGGTGGAGTTCGGCGCCTACGCCTTCTATCGCGTCGGCATCGCGCCGGACGGGGTGTGGCACTTCTTCGTGGCCGGCGAGTAGCGCGCGGCCCGCGGGACGGCATTGCGGTCCTGCGAAATAATGCAATAAAACAACAGCTTGAAGCCCGATGGGAGGAGCCGATGTTCGCCACCATCCTCACCAACCGTGCCGTGGTCGCCGTTGGCGGCGAGGAGGCGCGCAGCTTTCTCGACCGGCTCCTGACCAACAGCCTGGCAGGCGTGTCGCCGCAGCGGGCCTGCCACGCGGCGCTGCTGACGCCGCAGGGCAAGATGGTGGCCGAGGCGATCGTCAGCGAGATCGCGGCCGAGGAGGGCGGCGGCTTCCTGCTCGACGTCGCGCGCTCGCAGGTGGACGAGCTTGTCGCCAAGCTCGGCCTCTACCGCCTGCGCGCCAAGGTGACGGTCGCCGAGGTCGGCGGCGAGGCCGTGGTGGTGGCACTGTGGGGCGAGGGGGCGCCGGGCACGCTGTCGCACGCGGTGGCCGATCCACGCCTGCCGGCGCTCGGCTATCGCGCGGTGATCGACCGCGAGGGCGCCGAGGACGCGCTGATCGACGCCGGTGCGACGCTGGAGGACGAGCGCGCCTTTCACCGCCACCGCATCGCGCTCGGGGTTCCCGAGCCGGGCCTCGATTATGTGCTGAGCGAGACCTTTCCGCACGAGGCGGACATGGACCAGCTCGCCGGTATCGACTTCAGGAAGGGCTGCTTCATCGGCCAGGAGGTGGTGGCGCGCATGCAGCACCGCGGCACGGCGCGCACCCGCGTGGTGCCGGTGGTGGCGGCCGATGGCGGCTTTCTCCCCGAGGGCGGCCTGCCGGTGCTGGCGGGCGAGAAGACGGTGGGCACCATGGGCTCGGCGGTGGAGGGGCGGGGGCTTGCGCTGCTGCGGCTCGACCGGGTGGCCGATGCGCTGGCCGCCGGCCTGCCGCTGGTCTGCGGCGGGGTGCACCTGACGCCGGTCAAGCCGGACTGGGCGACCTTCGCGTTCCCCGGGGAGGGGTGAGGGCTCTGGACGAGGTGAATTCGGATGGCGGGATGGGTCTATATCCTCTCCAACCGTCCGAACGGCACGCTCTATGTCGGCGTGACCAGTGACCTGATCCGCCGCGTCTGGCAGCACAAGACGCATGTCGTTGCGGGCTTCACGGCTCGCTATGACCTGCACCGCCTGGTCTATTTCGAGGAGTTCTCGACGCTGCCGGACGCAATCCAGCGCGAGAAGAACATCAAGCATTGGCCCAGGGCCTGGAAGGTTCGCCTGATCCACGTCGTGAACCCGGACTGGGACGATTTGTACGAAACTCTGATCTGATCGAATTCAGAAAAAGGAAGTCGTGGATGGCCGGGACAAGCCCGGCCATGACGAGGATAACAGTTGACGTGTATAAATTTCAGGCGTTCGAGTGTTTCAAAAAAATGAACGCCGCTGCAACACCGTCATGGCCGGGCTTGTCCCGGCCATCCACGTCTTGAAAGCTGGTCGAAAAAACCATGTATGACAGAACAGTGTAGCGTATTCCGCCACGGTTTCCTGACGCTATATTGGCGCAATACGCTTTCGCTATTGCACCCTACGGGCTTTGTCATCCCGGGCGAGCGTGAGCGAGAGCCGGGATCGTCATCCGAAAATGGCCCCCTTCCTGCGCACGGTCCCGGCTCGGCGCTACGCGCCGTCCGGGACGACGTGAAACAGCGGACGATCGCGGGCCTGCGGCCCTTGCCCGGGACGACGAGGCTCAGGTCATTGGATGCGCTTCACACGTGCTGGCCGCCATTGATCATGATCTCGGCGCCGTTCACGTAGGACGACCACTCGGTGCACAGCACATAGATGATCTTGGCCACCTCGTCGGGCGTGCCGAGCCGCTGCATCGGGATCTGCTCCTCGACGATCTTCTCGGTGCCCGGCGACAGGATCGAGGTGTCGATCTCGCCTGGGGCGATGGCGTTGACGCGCACGCCGAGCGGGCCGAAATCGGCGGCCATCTCGCGGGTCAGCGACGCCAGCGCCGCCTTGGAGGTCGCATAGGCGGCGCCGGCGAACGGGTGGACGCGCGCGCCGGCGATCGAGGTGACGTTGACCACCGCGCCCTGGCCGGCCTTCAGCTCCTCCACCAGGCCGCGCGCCAGCATGATGGGCGCGAAGAAGTTCACCTGGAACACGCTGCGCCACATGTCGAGCGCCGAATCCATGGTGCCGAGCCGCGCCCCGCCCGTGCCCTTGGGCGAGATCGCGGCATTGTTGACCAGCGCGTGCAACTCGCCGGCCGGCAGGCGGGCGCGGATCTCGCCGATCGCCCGCTGCGTGTCGTCGGGATCGCCGAGATCGACCTGGATGTGGTCCTCCGGCCCCATCGCCCACGGGCACTCCTCCGGGAAGGGGTGGCGCGAGCAGGTGATGACGCGCCAGCCGGCGGCGCCGAAGCGCTTCACCGTGGCGTGGCCGATGCCACGCGAGGCGCCGGTGAGCAGAAGCGTGCGGCCCGGCTGGTTGGACTGGGAGAAACTCATCGGACGCTCCGGCGGGCTGGCGATCGGGCAGGATCGCGCAGCGGCAACACTAAGGTTGGAACACCAGAGAATCCGCCGATCCGATCGGATCGAGCGGACGCTCCAAGGTCTTGGTTTATCGCATTCTCTTTCGCAAGACCGGTACTCGCTTCTGCGGAGAATGCTCTAGGGGTAGAGACGGCTCTTCTGCCAGCCTCCATCGGCCTGCCGGCGGAACTGGAGGCGATCGTGGAGGCGGAAGGGCCGATCATGCCAGAATTCTATCGATACCGGCAGGATTCGATAGCCGGTCCAGTGCGGCGGGCGGGGCACCTCGCCGATGGCGTAGCGGGCGGTGAAGATGGCCACCGACTTCTCCAGCGCCAGCCGGCTCTCCAGCGGCCGCGACTGCGCTGACGCCCAGGCGCCGATGCGCGAGCCGCGCGGGCGCGTGGCGAAATAGGCGTCGGCCTCGGCGTCGCTCACCCGCTCCACCGGCCCGCGCACGCGCACCTGCCGGTGCAGGCTCTTCCAGTGGAACACCACCGCCGCCTTGGGCTGGCCGTCGAGCTCGCGACCCTTCTGGCTCTCGGTGTTGGTGTAGAAGACGAAGCCGCGGTCATCGACTCCCTTCAGCAGCACCATGCGCACATTGGGCAGGCCGTCTGCATCGACGGTGGCCAGCGCCATGGCGGTGGGGTCGTTCGGCTCGCTCGCTTCCGCATCGGTAAGCCACGCCTGGAACAGGCGAAACGGCTCGTCGGCCGCGGTGAAATCACCAGTCGTTAACCAGGATGGCGTTTCCATTTGCACCGGTCTCGCGTGTGCGGAGTGAAGCGATTCGTGGTTGCCAGCGGTGCGTACGAGCCGGCGCGGCTTTATAGTCGAGCGCGGCGGGAGGAGAAAACCGCGCGTTCGTGCCGGCGCCTCGGCGCCGCCGCGATGGCTGTCGGGCTCGGGCTGCTGCTGTCCGGCTGCGCCGCCATTTCCATCCCGATGGGCGGGCTGTTCGGCGACGATGCCGACGACACGACCGTCACCGGCTCGGTGAAGACGCCGCCGGCGCTGACGCCGGTGCCCGACATGGACTGGCGCGCCGCCCGCGGTGCGCTGAGCCAGGCGATGAGCCGCACCGACGCCGGCGCCAGCGTGATGTGGGACAATCCGCTCACCGGTGCGCGCGGCAGCATCACGCCGCTGTCGGCTGCGGTGGCCTCGGCGGCGGGAAAGACCTGCCGCACCTTCCTGCTGTCGCGCGTCTTCGGCGACAATGAAACGTGGCACCAGGGCGAGGCCTGCCTCAACGGCAAGCACGGCTGGAAGGTGCAGGCGGTGCGGCCGCTCGCCGTCAAGACCTAGAGCGCCATCCGATCTGACCGCATCAGATCGGATGCCCTAGGTTATTGGGATTTCGCATTTTCTTACGCAAAACCGGTTCCCACTTTTGCGGAAAATGCTATGGGCGCTCGTCGCAGCGGGATGCCGCAGCCGGGCGCAAACCGTTGTATCCTGCCGCGGCAGTCCCCACCTTCAGGGTGAGCGAGGCGAAGCCTCGGCGGGCCTGAACGGACGCCGGGAGCTTCGGCATACGATCGCGGGAGAAGACAAAGGATGCGCGACCCTTACGACGTGCTCGGCGTCGGCCGCAAGGCGACGCACGATGAGCTGAAGAAAGCGTATCGCAAGCTCGCCAAGAAGCTGCACCCGGACGCCAACAAGACCGACCCCAACGCGGCGACCCAGTTCGCCGAACTCAACAGCGCCTACGAGATCCTCGGCGACGAGACCAAGCGCAAGCAGTTCGACCGCGGCGAAATCGACGCCGAAGGCAAGCCGCGCTTCCACGGCTTCGAGGGGGTTCATCCCGGCGCCGGTGGGCGCGGCCAAGGCGGATTCAACCCCGGTTTCGGCGGCTTCGGCGGGCCGGCGGGTGGCTTCGAGACCTTCACCTTCGGCCCCGACGGCGTGCGCCGCGCCGGCCGCGGCGCCGGGCCGGGCGGCATGGAGGACATACTGGGCGACATCTTCGGCGCCTTCGGCGGCCGGGGCGGGCCGCAGGGCGGCCCCCAGGGGGGCTTCCAGGGCGGCTTCGGCCAGGCGACCGGCCGCGGCGAGGACGTCACCGTCCAGGTGACGGTGACCATGGCGGAGGCGGCCAAGGGCGCCAAGACGCGCGTGTCGCTGCCCACCGGCAAGGAGGTCGAGGTGACGATTCCGGCCGGCATCACCTCCGGCCAGACGGTGCGGCTGCGTGGCCTCGGCCAGGCCAGCCCGCTGCGCCAGGGCCAGCCCGGCGATGCGCTGGTCACGGTGGAGGTTGCGCCCCACCCGACGCTGAAGCCCGACGGCGCCGATCTGCGCACCGAGGCGGCGGTGCCGCTCGCCGATGCGGTGCTGGGCGGCAAGGTGCGGGTCGACACGCTCGAGGGCGCGGTGGAGCTGACCGTGCCGCCGATGAGTTCGAGCGGCCGCACCCTGCGGCTGCGCGGACGCGGCCTGCCCAACCCTTCGGGCGGGGCCGGCGACCTGCTGGTGACGCTCAAGATCGCGCTGCCCGATGCCGCCGACCCGGAGCTTGACGCCCTGATGCGCAAGTGGCGCGCGCAGGCGCTGTGAGTTGCGCTGCGCGCGACGGCACCCTGAGCGTGTCAGGTCCGCAAGCGGACGAAAGTCTATCCACTGCCGGATATGCGCTCGCTCGATCGCGGCTTGCTGCCGCCTGAGCGGCCGTGCCATAGGGAGGCGGTTACGGCGGAGGCTGACATGAGTGGTGGTTCGGGCGTGATGAAGGGCCGGCGCGGCCTCGTGATGGGGGTCGCCAACAACCGGTCGATCGCCTGGGGCATTGCCAAATCCTGCCATGCGCAGGGGGCGGAACTCGCCTTCACCTATCAGGGTGAGGCGCTGGAGAAGCGGGTGCGGCCGCTGGCGGCAGAACTCGATGCGGCCGTGGTCGGCCATTGCGACGTCACCGATCCGGCGACCATCGACCAGGTGTTCGAGGAGGTGAAGCGGGTTTGGGGCGGGCTCGACTTCCTGGTCCACTGCATCGCGTTCTCCGACAAGGATGAGCTCACCGGCCGCTACATCGAGACCTCGGCGGACAACTTCAACAAGTCGCTGTTCATCAGCTGCTACTCCTTCACCGCCATCGCTCAGCGGGCGGAAAAGCTGATGCAGTCCGGCGGCGCCATGCTGACGCTGACCTATTACGGCGCCGAGAAGTGGATGCCGCATTACAACGTGATGGGCGTGGCCAAGGCGGCGCTGGAGGCCTCGGTGCGCTATCTCGCCGCCGACCTCGGCCCCACCGGCATCCGCGTCAACGCGGTCTCGGCCGGGCCGATCAAGACGCTCGCCGCCTCCGGCATCGGCGACTTCCGCTACATCCTGAAATGGAACGAGCTGAACTCGCCGCTGCGCCGCACCGTCACCATTGATGAGGTGGGCGACGTCGGCATGTATCTGGTGTCGGACCTGTCGCGCGGCGTCACCGGCGAGATCCACCATGTCGATGCCGGCTACCACGTCGTCGGCATGAAGAACCCCGACGCGCCGGACCTGACCCTGGCCAAGGACTGACGCGGTCCGTCGGACCCTGCGCAACGGACACGAGCCTTGCGCAGGAGTTGCACGTCTTGCATAGGACCGGCACCCCCTCGCGGACGATGCTCTACCTCATCCGCCACGGCGAAACCGACTGGAACCGCGAAGGCCGCCTGCAGGGGCGGCGCGACATTTCGCTCAATCCCACCGGACGCCGGCAGGCCGCCGAATCGGCACGCCGGCTGGCGGGCGTCGTGCCGCCGGCCGCCCTCGCGTCCGTCGCGTTCGTCGCCAGCCCGCTGGTGCGGGCGCGCGAGACGATGGAGCTTCTGCGCGCAACGCTCGGCCTGACGCCGGAAGCCTATGCGGTGGATGCGCGGCTTGCCGAGCTGTCGTTCGGGCGCTGGGAGGGGCTGACCTGGCCCGAGATCCGTGCCGCCGATCCCGCCGGTGCCACCGCCCGCGACCGCAGCACCTGGACCCACACGCCGCCGGGCGGGGAGAGCTACGTCGACCTTGCCGATCGCCTGGAGCGCTGGTGCGAGACGCTGGCCGGCGACGCCGTGGTGGTGAGCCATGGCGGGGTGACGCGGGCGCTGCTGGTGCTGTTCGGCAGCATGACCGCCAGCGAGGCGTGCCGGTTCAACGTGCCGCAGAATCGCGTCTGCGTGGTCGGCGAGGGCTGGGCCGAGTGGCGGTGAGGGCGGTGTAAGCTCTCGCTTGAGGCATGTAAGGCATCGCCTTACGCTACCGAAACATGATCCGCTCATTCCGGAGCGAGGGGCTGGAGCGGTTTGCCGCGACCGGCGACGTCTCCAAGCTGAGCGTGCAGAACCCGGCACGGCTTCGGCGCATTCTGCTGGCGCTGGATGCGGCGAGCCGGCCAGAGCAACTGAATATCCCCGGCCTGCGCTTTCATGCTCTGAAGGGCGGCGAGAAGGGCCGCTACGCGCTCGATGCCAGTGGCAACTGGCGGGTCACATTCGGCTGGGCCGGCGAGGACGCGGTCGACGTCGATCGGAGGATTACCACTGATGACGGCAAAGCTGACGGCTGGTTTGCCGCCCATGCATCCTGGCGAACTGCTGCGGGAGGATGTCATTCCGGCGCTGGCGATCCCGAAGGCGGAGATCGCGCGCCTGCTCGGGATTTCGCGCCAGAGCCTCTACGACATCCTTGCCGAGAGGCAGCCGGTGACGCCCGGCATGGCGCTGCGGCTGGGCAAGCTGTGCGGCAACGGTCCCGAACTGTGGCTGTCGCTGCAGCGGACCTACGACCTCGACGTCGCTCGCAAGGAGCTTGGCGCCGAGATCGAGAAGATCCCGACGCTGACGGCGGCGTGAGGGTGGCAGGGGGCGCGGCTGCGTCCCCCCTCGGCAGTCCGGTCTCTCAGCGCCGGACGACCACGGTGGTGCCGACGCGCACGCGATTGTAGAGGTCGATCACGTCGTCATTGGTCATGCGGATGCAGCCCGAGGACACCGCCTGGCCGATGGTCTCCGGCTCGTTGGAGCCGTGGATGCGGTAGAGCGAGGAGCCGAGATACATCGCCCGCGCGCCCAGCGGATTGTCGGGACCGCCCGGCATGTAGCGCGGCAGGTCGGGCCGGCGCCGGAGCATCTGCGACGGCGGCCGCCAGTCCGGCCATTCCGCCTTGCGCGAGATCGTCTTGACGCCCGACCACTGGAAGCCCTGGCGTCCCACGCCGATGCCGTACCTCAGAGCGGTTCCTCCCGGCTGCACCAGGTAGAGACGACGCTCAGCGGTGTCGATGATCACCGTGCCCGGCCTGTAGGGGCCGTCATAGCGCACCGTCTGGCGCGGAATCGGCGAGGCGCCGAACTTCTCGTAACCGATGCCGCCGCCCCGCCGCTCATAGGTGTAGGTGTGCGGATAACGTTCGTCATAGGTGGCGCCGGCCGTCGTCGGGCCGGCGGCGGCCACGGCGAGGGTGACAAACGCGAGCAGCTTCGAGCGCATGGCGATCCTTCTCGGTCCTAACCTTTGCCGTCGTGCAACCAGGTCTTGCACGGGGACAAGCTATGATTTGCAGCGTCGCGGACGACGGTCCGCGACGAAGAACTTTGCAGCCTTAAGGTATACAAATGATGTGCGGGCTGGACGGCACGGCCGCGGGCCCAGCTGAGGGATGAACGCCATATTTCGCCGCGTTCTTCAACCCCGGAAGCCTTGCGCGGAGGCATTCCTGCCCCGGCGTGCGCTGGCGGTCAGGCCCAGCCCCATTCGAATCGCCGCCGCCGGGGCCTTGCCTGCGCCCGCAACACCTTGAGCGATCAGGGCTTGCGGCCCAGCGCCTCCTGGTCCTTCAGCCAGTCCGAGAGGCTGCTCGACGACTTCGCCGACTTGCCGGATTTTCCCGACGTGCGCTTGCCGCCCTTGGTGGTGGCGGCCGTCGAACCGGCCGAGCGGGGGGCCGAGCGGATCTTGGCGGGCTTCGAATCGGCTCCCGGCTCGGCCGCAGCGCGCGCCAGCCGCAGGGCCTTCAGTCGCTCGGTCTTCTCGCGCAAGGTGCGGGCGTCGAGTTCGTACTGCAGGAGTCCGGGTTTGCCCGCTCCGTCGCGATTGCTCTTGTTATCATCGGCCATGACTGGTCTCCGGTGTGGGCACTGAACGTTCGGTAAAGGTTAGAGCGCCATCCGATCCGACGGCATCGGCGGGTCGCTCTAAGTTGTTGATTCGTTGCATTCTATTTCGCAATACCGGTTCCCACCTGCAGAGAATGTTCTATTTGCCCGCGGCTTTGCGCAGCGCTGCGTTGATGCGGTCCTGCCAGCCGGGGCCGCCGGCGCGGAAATGGTCGAGCACGGCCTGATCGAGGCGCAGCGACACCTGCTCCTTGGCCTCCGGCAGCACCGGCCGCACCGACACCTCCTTCGATTCCGGCAGCACCGGCCGGACGGAGACGCGCGGCTCGATCGGCGCAGGGGATTTGTTGGTGATGGCCTTGAAAGCCGCCTCGGCCGCGCTGCGCGCATCGAGCGGACGTCGTGTTCTGCTGCCGTTCATCGGGCCTCCGTGATTGTGCGCCTTCGAGCCCTCAGCGGTCCGACTGAACCGGAAGCTCTAACCCCCTGATTTGGCGCGTTTTCTGTCGCAGAACCGGCTTCCGGTCTTGCGGAAAGCGTGCCAAGGGCAACTCGCAAAGAGCTGCTCGGGCGGCCGGGCCGGACGTCGGTGCCGAACGTCCTCGCCGGAAGCCTCCGAGCGTGGAACAGATCCGTTGTCGCGGGTCCCGCGCGCCGGTGCGCACGCCCGCGGGCACGGGCACCGGGCCGTCCTGCACGGTGCCACACCCACAACGGCTGAGAACGTTGCGCTGCGGCAGGCCGCGAAACGAATCCGCTGCGGACAACAGCCCGATCCGCCGCTCAGCGCAAGGCCACATTACGCCGCGATTCCGCCGCGGTCGAGCCTCGCTCGTCGACCAATCGGCAATGAGGTGAAAAACCGCCAGCAGCCCGTCAGCCGTTGGAGCCGCGCGGCAACAGGCGCGCCGAATTGAGCAGGAACACCATTTCCGAGCCGACATGGATCGATGCCGCCACGAGCGGCGACAGGAAGCCTGCCGCCGCCAGCGCCATGCCGATGAGGTCGACGCCGAGGGTGCCGGCGAAGTTCTGCCAGATGATGGCGCGGGTGCGGCGCGCCAGCCGCACGGTGTCGACGAACTTGAGGAGATCGTTGCCGAGCAGCACGATGTCGGCGCTCTCCTGGGCCACGTCGGTGCCCGAGCCCATGGCGACGCCGAGATCGGCGCGGCTCAAGGCCGGCGCGTCGTTGATGCCGTCGCCGACCATCGCCACCACCCGTCCGCCGGCAACCAGGGCGGCGACGCGCGCCAGCTTGTGCTCGGGCAGCAGGCCGGCCTCGACCTCGGCGATGCCGATCTGGCGCGCCACCGCATCCGCAACGGCGGCGCTGTCGCCGGTGAGCAGCAGCGTGCGGATGCCGAGCGCGGTGAGGCCGGCAATCGCATCGTGCGCCTCCGGGCGCACCCGGTCGGCCAGCACGATCTGGCCGAGATAGCGCCCGGCCTGCGCCACCAGAACCTCGGAGCCGATTTCGGCCGCGTGCGGCGCCGGCACGGCGATGCCGGTCTCGGCGAGCAGCCGGCGGTTGCCGACCAGCACCTGCGCGCCGGCGATCTCGGCGGTGATGCCGCGGCCCAGCGTGTTGGTGAAGGCCGCCGGCTCGACCAGCGCAACCCCGCGCGCCTCGGCCGCCTGCACCACCGCGCGCGCCAGCGGGTGCTCGGAGCGCAGCTCGGCGGCGGCGGCAAGCCGCAGCACCTCGTCCTCGGCGATGCCCGGTGCGGCGTGCACCGCCTGCACCCGCGGCTCGCCGAAGGTCAGCGTGCCGGTCTTGTCGAGCACCACCGTATCGATGCGGCCCAGCGTCTCCAGGTGCATGCCGCCCTTGACGATGGCGCCCATGCGGGCGGCGCGGCCGATGGCGCCGAGAATCGCCAGCGGCGTGCCGGCGGCGATGCCGCAGGCGCCGGCGACGATGATCACCGAGATGGTGTCGCGCACGTCGCCGGTGACCAGGAAGGTGGTGGCGGCGGCGGCGAAGGCGAAATAGACCAGATAGCCGGCGAGCCGGTCGGCGAGGCGCTGCACGGGGGCGCGCGAGCGCTCGGCGCTCTCGACCGCCTCGATGATCCGGCCGTAGCTGGTGTCGCGGCCCACCCGCTCAACCACGATCTCGATGGCGCCGTCCTGGTTGATCGAGCCGGCATAGGCGAAGCTGCCGACCGTCTTCTCGGCCGGCATCGACTCGCCGGTGATGCGCGACTGGTCGACCGTGGAATGGCCTTCCACCACCGCGCCATCGACCGGAATCCGCTCGCCGGGGATCACCAGCACCCGGTCGCCGATCGCGACGGCATCGACCGCCAGGGTGACGACGGCGCTGCCACGGCGCACCCGCGCCTCGCGCGGCACGAACTCGACGAGGTCGCCGATGGCCCGGCGGCCGCGGGCGGCGGTGAGGCGTTCCAGCTCCTCGGCCACCAGCACGAACACCGTGACCACCAGCGCGGTGAAGAACTCCGAGATCGAGGCGGCGGCGACGATGGCGATGGTCATCGACAGTTCCATCGTCATCCGGCGGGCGAGCAGGTTCGAAGCCGCCTCCCTGGCGATCGGCCAGCCGGCGAAGATCAGCGCGGCCACCCCGATGAGGCTGAGCGGCGCCAGCGGCTCCCACACTTCGAACCACACTGCCGCGGCCGCGAGCGCCGCCACGGCGATACGCGCCGCCTGCACGGGCGCAAACGGCCGCGCGGCGTCCGAAGCCAGATCGGGCACCGGGGGCGGATCGGCCGGCCGGGACGCCTCAAGCGCGACGGTGGGGGGCGTTGCGTCCGCTTTGGCGCAAAACGCGCGAATGCGAGGACGTGTCAGCACTCCGAAGCGGAGCAGGGTACGAGACGGAGCGGCAAGGGAGCGTTTCGGGATGCGCGTGGCCACCTGACCCACCACTTTGGAATTATCCTAACATGATATACCGATGGCTTGCGGACAATTCCGCGCGGTTGGCGGCGGCGATCGGTACGGATGGTTCGGGAACGGCCGGCGGCTTGTGCCGTTATATCAATGGCGGCGATAGCCGGCCGGTGGCTCCGCTGGCGAATTTTCGTGAAATCATTGATTTCCTTAAAGAAAATTCGCAAGAGTCAACGGCCCCACGCATCAGCGTTTGGGGCCGTTGGTATTCAACGGTTTCCGGGTGATCCGTCCGGGATGCCGGAGGCGGCGAAAAGCCCTTGTTCGGAAACGGGATTTTTCGGCCAAGACTGCGAAATACAGGCTTTGTCGGACGGATTTGGTGATGCGGGTCTGCCGGGTGGGCAGGGGAGGGCGGCATGAGCGTGAAGCAGGCGATTGTTCTCTATGGCTGCGCGCTGGTGGTGATGCTGCCGCTCGATCTCTTGTGGCTTGGGGTGGTGGCGCGCAGCTTCTACCAGTCGCAACTCGGGCCGTTGCTGCTCGACCGGCCGGCTCTGCTGCCGGCTGTGGCCTTCTACCTGCTCTATGGCGTCGGCATCGTCATTTTCGCAATGGCGCCCGCCGTCGCCGACAACGCGCCCGGCACCGCGCTCCTTTACGGCGCGCTGTTCGGCCTGTTCGCCTACGCCACCTACGACCTCACCAATCTGGCGACGCTGCGCGGCTTTCCGCCGGCGGTGGCCATGGTGGATCTCGCCTGGGGCACGGCCGTGACGGCGGCGAGCGCCTGGGCGGGCTTCCATCTGGCCCGCCAATTCGGTGCGGTCGGCTGAGACGATGGCGTCGGCGTGGGAGAGAGGCCAGCGCATTTTCACACCAAAAGATTGCAGAGATAGCGTAGACGAATAACCGAGGGTTGCGGTATCTTCTGCAGGAGATTCGGTGGGCTGCGGCTATGACGAGTCGTCTTAGGAAAGACTTGCAGGTGCGCTGGGCAAGCCTGATCTACATTACTTAAGGTCAATTTGCAGTGATCAATGTCAAGCTCGCGCTGTGATCAGTCCGTGAACCTTGGTGATTGACTTTGAGTCTTCCGCTGTTGACGCTGTATCCATGTTCATTATTGTTATGCGTCCCAAACACGCTGGTGGGCGCTCCAAGCGCGGCGTAAGCGGCATGCCCGAATGGCGCTTGGCCAATGATGCGTTTAATCATCCCGTGACAATTGGGGGTCTCGATGGCATCCGTGGTTGACCATGCTCGGCTGGCGTTCACGGCGGTCGAACGCCTCGAGAAGGTGTCTGGTTCGCGCGAGCTGATCGAGACCTTTCGTTCCTGCCTGGATCCATTCGGGTTCGGCGTCGTGCTGATCACCGGGCTGCCCGATCCGCCCGCCGATCCGACGCCGTTCTTCCTGATCAATAGCTGGCCGGCTGGCTGGCACGAGCGCTACATTGAGAAGGATTTCTACCGCGACGATCCGGTGGCCCAGGCTGGCCGCACGCAGATCGATCCGTTCACCTGGGGCGAGGCACCGGTCGACCCCGAGCGTCAGCCGCGGGCGCGGCAGGTCATGGCGGAGGCCGCGAGCGTCGGCATGCGGGACGGCTTCGTCGTGCCGATCCTGACCAGCCGGAGCGTGCAGGCCTGCGTGTCGGTGGCCGGCGACAAGCCGGAGCTGAGCCCCAATGTGCGGCGGATGATCCATCTCGTCGGCATGTTCGCCCATGCCCGGGCGGTGCGTCTGCACGCCGGCCAGAAGGCGCTGACGAAGCGGCTTCTCAGCGATCGTGAGCGTGAGGTTCTGCGCTGGACGGCAGCTGGCAAGACGGCGTGGGAAACGTCCTGCATCCTCGGCATTTCCGAGCGGACTGTAACTTATCATGTTACGACGGCCGCGCAGCGGCTGCAGGCCGTGTCGCGCACCCATGCCGTGGCGCGGGCGATCACGCTCGGCGAGATTTCCATTAGCTGAAGCATATGCAAAGATCTCCTGTAATTTCTTACAGGCGACATCGATCATGGCGAGCGCTACCCTGCTTGAAACGAGTGGAGTGGTGTAATGATCCATGTCATTACCAGCCGGAACAGGCATCTTTACGAAGGGGAGCTGACGCAACATTTCCGTGTTCGTTACGATATTTATGTGCGTGACCGGCAATGGCTGGCTCTCGACCGGCCTGTTCCGTTAGAGATCGACCAGTTCGACACGCTCGATGCGATCTATCTTCTTTCGATCGACAAGGGAAAACTGCTCGGCGGCTCGCGTCTCATTCCCTCGATGCAGCCGCATTTGCTGAGCGAGGTCTTCCCCTATCTGGCGCCGCGCGGCGTGCCGCGCCGTGCCGATGTGTTCGAATGGACGCGCATTTTCGTCGCCAAGGACCAACGTGGTGCCAACGGCGCTGCTGGGACGGCAAAGGCGGCCGGCGGCCGGGCGCTCGGCGAGGTATTGTGCGGGATCTTCGAATTCGCGCTGGACGAGGGCATCTCGGCCATCAGCGCGGTCGGCGAGATGTGGTGGACCCCGCGCTTCCTCGAGATGGGATGGAAGGTCGAACCGCTCGGATTGCCGACGCAGATCGAGGGTGAATGGTGCAATGCCTTCTTGTTCAAAGTCGATGACGAGGTTCTGGCCAACACGAGGAAGTGTTTCGGGATCGAAGGCTCAGTCCTGACGCGGCGCGGCTTGCGACAGCCCGTGGTTCATCATCTTGATACGTAGGGGATTATCAGACATGTCGGAAGATGGACGCGACGCTCGCCTGCTGTTCGAGCACCTGAGCACGATGTCTCTTGTGCAGATTATCGCGTATCTGGAGGATGAGGCGCGCCGCGTGAGCAGCGTCGCCGGCTATTGCCTCTCCATGGCCCGCCTTGAGCTCGAACAGGCCCACGCGCACCGGCCGAGCGACGAGACCAGGAAGAGCCTCAATTAAAGCGCGCGCCGGTCCGACCTATCGGATCGGCGCTCGAAGCCTTCCAGACGAAGCCCGGACGATCCTACGGTTTCCGGCTGATCGAGCCCGAGAATCGTATTGTACGAGCGGCCCCGGACGCCGATGCGTGGGGCGGTCGACTCCCGCGGATTTTCTCATCCGAAATCAAAGATTTCGCGCGACTCCGCAACCGGGACCAGCGGCCACCCCTGCGCCCACTGGCATTAAGAAACCACCGACATGCCGCCGCTCCAGGTCATCGCGACCCTTGGGGGTCGTCGATGCGTGTCGCTGGACGGATATATCGACCGGATGGGTTGAGGAAAAATGGTGGGCGCGACAGGGATTGAACCTGTGACCCCTCCCGTGTGAAGGGAGTGCTCTCCCGCTGAGCTACGCGCCCGCCGAAGCGGAAGTGCTTTCTAGGGGGGGCGGCCGAGCGGTGTCAAGAACGATGCTGGCGGCGATGTGCGGTGACGTTGCGCCGGCGGCGCACGCCAAGCCAATGAGGGCGCCGACCGCCAGCCAGAGGTCGCTCGGAATCCGTTACCGTAACGCAGCGCGCCCTGCGCCGCAGGGTACCGCGGGAGGGTACCGCGGGCGGCGCCTGGTTGGCGATGCCGCCAGACGAATCCGCCCGGATGATACGGTTTCAGGTTGATCCCGTCGGGATCCCGGAAGCGGCCCGCCGCCGGTTCTGCAAGAGCCTTCCGATAGCGGGGTTATCGGCGATCGGACGACGGCTCGAAGGCTTGGTCGGCCGGAAACCGGATCAGCCGGAAGCGGTGTGATTCGACGATCCGGCGAAACGGCCGGGTCGCCGGCCGGAGATCGCCGTGATGCGGTGCGGCGCTGGCCATGCGGCGAGCGATGTCCGCCCGTGGTGGCCATCCTCTGTCGTTCGCCCTGTGATAGCAGCCGTGCGCGCCGGGGCCGCCATGTTGCGGTGCGGTACCGATCTCGCGCTTGCCGAAAGTTGCTATCCGGACGAATACGCATGGCGGTCATTGCGGCAAGTTTTCGGTTGCCGATGTAACCGCCTGACTGGTACCGATTTCAACACAAGAAAAATAGCCGTTTCTCAAAAGGCAATCCGCGGGGGCGGACAGCGTCACGCTGGCTGGCGTTCTTTGGGGTTGGGGGGATTAAAAGAATGGATTTGTCAGGCTGTTGGAGCCGGTGGCGACGCTCGGCTTTCGGAAAATCGTATTCAGTATTTCGTATATCAAAAAAATCAGCCGTGGCGCTGGTCGTGCTGGGAAGCGCGGCGTGGCTCGGTGCGGTCACCGTGGAGGCGGAGACGCCGCATGCCGGCGGGGCCATCCGTGGCGACTTCATGGCCGAATACCGGGCCTTGGCGGACTATGCCCGCGACGTCGGGTTGAGCGTGCCGCAGGTTGTGGCGGGCGACGTGGCCGGCGCCGGCCACGCGGCGGCGGCGACCGCCGCCCACGGCGCGTTGTCGGAGCGCGCAGGCGCCGGGAAAGCTTCTCCGCATGCCGGTATCGGGCCAGCCGGGACCGGCCTTGAGGGTCATGGCCTGAAGGGTGATCGCTCGACGGGGCATGGCTCGAGGGGTCATGGCTCGAAGGGTCATGGCCTCAAGGTCCATGGCCTGAAGGGTGACGGGGCCGATTCGGCGGTCCAAGGGGCAGCCGACCACTTGGCAGCCGACCACTTGGCAGCCGACCACTTGGCAGCCGACCACGCGACGGCCGAGGGGGTTGGCGCGGCGGACCAGCCGATCGTGGTCGCGCAGGCGGACGTCGCGCAGCCGGCGCCGAAGCCGAAGAAGCGGGCGAAGGCGGCGGCGGCGGCCGAAGGGCACGCCCTGATGGTCATGCCGGCGCCGGATGATCCGGAGGGGCGCTACTATGTCGGCTCCAAGCCGTGCGAGACGTGCCACGCCGGCCTGTTCGACGAATTCTCCAAGACCATCATGGGCCGCAACATCCTGTCCGGGAAGGCGACGCCCCAGGGCAAGATGGAGTGCGAAAGCTGCCACGGGCCGGGCTCCGGCCACGTCAATGCCGGCGGCGGCCGCGAGGCCGGCCACATCCGCTCCTTCCGCAAGACCGACCCGCGCTTCTCGGTGGCCGACGCCAACGGTGTATGTCTGAGCTGCCACGAGAAGGGCGAGCAGACCTATTGGCGCGGCTCGACGCACGAGAACCGCGACGTCGCCTGCGTCGACTGCCACACCGTGATGCGCAAGACGACGCCGCGCTTCCAGCTCGCCAAGACGTCGGTGATGGACACCTGCTTCCAGTGTCACAAGGACCGGCGCGCGCAATCGCTGCGCACGGCGCACATGCCGATCCGCGAGGGCAAGATCACCTGCGCCAACTGCCACAATCCGCACGGCTCGGCCACCGAGGCGATGCTGAAGGGCGATACGGTCAACGACACCTGCTACACCTGCCACGCCGAGAAGCGCGGGCCGTTCCTGTTCGAGCATCCGCCGGTTCGCGAAAACTGCCTGAACTGCCACGAACCGCACGGCTCGATGCACGACAAGCTTCTGGTGGTGGCGCGCGAGCGGCTGTGCCAGCGCTGCCATACCAATCGGCACAATCAGGCTGGCCTCGGTGTGCTCGGAGCGACCGCCAACGCCCTGCGCTACGCGGTCGGCAGTTCCTGCCAGAACTGCCACACGAACATTCACGGCTCGAACAGCCCGTCCGGCGCGCGCTGGCACCGCTGACGCGGTGCCGGCCGGCGCTGCCCGCAGCGCGGCGGGCGGCAACTCCGAGGCGCGGTACGGCCGGGCCTCGACCTCCACGACGCTGAGAGAAGCGGCCACCCATCGGCAGGCCGCCGGGTGACTGCGGCTGCCTTCGACATGCCGCCGGGAAGACCGCGGCCAAGGGGGCGGGCCGCCAACAGCACTCAAGAGTGGCCGCCGAAGGCGAGCCGCCGGGGCATGGGGAAAACGTAGCATGCGTGCGCAAGTGCGGCGCTGGCGGGAAGGAGGGGGTGATGAAGGTCAACGGGGGAATGGCGCTGACCAGCGTGCTGCTGATCGCGGCCGGATCAGCCCTTTCGCGGGGCGCTTTGGCCGCAGAACCGGCGGTTCCGGCTGAGGCCGAGGAACATGGCGGCGTGAACATTTCGGGCGAGATCGAGGCTGGGTTCCGCGCCTTCATTGAGCGGCCGCCGAGCTACGCGCTGCCGGGGATTCTGCCGGCCGGTCCGCCAACCGCGGCCGGCACCAGCACCGATCCACTGATGGGCGGGCAGCCGTCGCCGATCTTCAATACCGACCGCGACAATCGCGCCAAGTTCGAGGAATACGGCAACATCAGCCCCGGCCTGTTTCTGGAGAAGATTGACATCAGTGCACAGACCAAGGACGGCGATTACTTCGCCGACTTCCGCGGCGATAATGTCGGCAACAACAACCAACGCTTCGTCTTCGACTGGTCGAAGGCCGGTGAGTTCTACGGCACCTATTCTTGGGACCAGATCCCACACCTCTACAGCGCCTCGGCCCAGAGCATCTGGGAGGGTGTCGGCACGAACTTCCTCACCACGCCGGTATGGGTCGGCAATATCGCCAATAGCGGCCTTGCCTCCAATACGGCGATCTATAACGCGCTCCAGGGCAACCTCAAAACCATCGACATTGGCATCGAGCGCGACAAGTTCGCCGCCATGCAGCGTTGGACGCCGAACCAGAACTGGGATGTGCGCGCCGACTATTCGCACGAGCGGCGCGAAGGCACCCAGGTCGCCGGTGCGATCATCGGCGGCATGGGCGCTCAGCAGATGGTGCAACTGCCGGCGCCGGTGGCCGACACCACCCAGAACGCCAAGCTGTCGGGCCAGTATGCCGACGAAACGCCGTGGGGCGGCAAGTTCAATGTCCGCACCTCGGCCAGCGTGTCGTCCTATCAGAACGACTTCGACTCCTTCACGTTCGAAAATCCGTTCTCAGCCACCAATCCCGGCTCGTCCCCCAACTGCGCGTTGACGACAGCCAACAACACCTATCCGCGCTGCGGCCGCGTCAGCCTGTCGCCCGACAACCAGGCCTACAATTTCGCCACCACGGCCGGCGTCGATCTGCCGGGCAAGAGCCGATATATGGGCACCGTGTCCTACACCATGATGCGGCAGGACGATGCGTTCATCGACCGCACGATCAATCCCAATCCCGCCCTCGGGATCGGCACCATGCCGACGGACAGCGCCGACGCCAAGGTGGACACGCTGCTGGTGAACAACGTCGTCTCCACCCGGCTCGGCAAGGATGTCAAGTCGACGCTGCGCTATCGTTATTATGATAACAACAATAATACGCCGGAAATATACTGGCCACAATACGTGCAGGAGGATGCCTCCAACGTCGCGCTCCGCCGCCGCAACTTGGCCTATTCCTACACCAAGCAAAACGCTTCGGAGGAATTGACTTGGCGCCCCAGCAGGAACCTGACCATCGGCGGCGCGGTCGGCTGGGAGCAGTACGATCGCGGACGACGCTCCGTGGACGTCACCAATGAATTCAGCGGCAAGGTGTTTCTCGACGCGCGACTTGGCGATGACACGCGTCTGCGCTCCAGCTACCTGTATGCCGGACGGACTTATAACAATTACGACTTGGCATCGGTCGCCTATTACCAATACGACGGCGTCGATACTACTGTGAACAACCTGCTGATGCGGAAGTTCACCATGGCCGACCGCAACCGCCAGAAGGCCAATGTGTTGCTGGAATGGTCGGGCATCGAGCGGCTGACGATCACCCCGACCGCCGGCCTGCGCTTCGATGACTACGAGACCAATCCTTTCAATATCTATCAGAATTATGGCACTGGCCAAACAGGCGAACTTGGCCTGACCAAGGATAATAGCTGGAATGTCGGCATTGAGGTCGCCTATTCGTTCGCACCCGGCACGACGCTGATGCTCGCTTACGTCCACGAGAATTTCGATCGTGATCTGTATGGCAGCCAGGGTACGATGAGCTACCAGGATCCGACGGTCATGTCGCCGGGTGTTGGATATTTCTTCAGCAACATGGACGAGAACGTCGACACTTATATCGCGTCGGCGAACGTCGAGCTCATTCCCGATAAGCTCGAACTCAAGCTCAACTACGCCTACGCCCACGGCAAGGAGAACTGGACTGCGCAGCCCTACACCGACAGCAGCCAATGCCTTGCCGCCGTCAACAGCGCCTGCCAGCCGTTCCCGACGGTGAAGAACGACTATCAGCGCCTGGATGCCATTCTGAAATACCACGTCGATCCGGAGTTCGTCACCAAGGTCGGGCTGGTTGGCGATGTCTACGTCAAGCTTCGCTACAGCTGGGAGCAGAACCAGGTCACAAACTGGCAGAACGACTGGACGACGCCGTACATGTATCTCGTCGATGGCAACATGGTGCGCAACATCTCCATGGCCGCCTACAATCCCAATTACACCTCACATCTGATCGCCGCGTCGCTGGCGGTGAAATGGTGAAGTTGTCTAACGTATTCGACCAATAACCAGGCCGGAATGGCCATCAAACGGAGGAGGAAGACCCATGGATGCCAAGATCATGGATGCCACCACCAAGTCCCGCCGGCTGTCGCGCCGCGACATGCTCGTCTGCAGCGCCTACGTGCTGGGCGCGGGCGCTGCGATCGGCCTTGCCGCCACCGACGCCGAGGCCCAGGTCGCCAAGAAGGCCAGCCACAAGGCCTCGGGCTATCAGGAGTCGCCCAAGGGCGCGCAGCGCTGCGACAATTGCCGCATGTTCGTCGCCCCGGCCTCGTGCCAGGTGGTGGAGGGCAAGATCGCCGCCAATGGCTGGTGCCGTCTCTACGCCAAGAAGGCGTGAGCCCGGCCGCCTCGTCGCGCCTCGACCGGGCGGCGTCATGCGGTTTCCGGTCGCCCGAAAGGATCGGCCGGAAGCCGTATGAGCCGGACGCGCCGGGCCGTGCGCAATGCGAGGCGCGGTGTTTTCAAAAACTGTCCCGGGTCTCGCTCACGCTGGCCGGGACGATGAGGGCAACCAACTTCGAGCCTCGGCCGAACGGCGCGCGCCGTTTGCGCCGGGGCTTTTTTTCGGACGGGCCGCCACGTTATATCAACGGCCCCGAACGCTGACGCGTGGGGCCGTTGGTTCTCGCGGATTTTCTTTCGGGAAATCAAAGATTTAGCGAAAACTCGCAAGCAGAACCAACGGCGGCGATCGCCGCCGTTGGTATGACTCGGTCTCCCGGGCGAGCAGCGAAGCTGCGCGGCCCGGGACCGTTTGCAGAAGAGGGACGGTATTTCCGGAGGACGATCCCGGATCGGCGCTGCGCGCCGTCCGGGATGACGCGGCAAGGAGAAAGACGATCCCGCCACGCCATGCGCGGGCCGGGACAAACGGGCCGATCGCCCCGTCGCCCCGTCCGGTGGCGTCCGTCACCCCATCCTGTAGCCGTGGCGCACCGAGCCCCAGTGCTTGCCCTGGATGCGGATCGGCACGTCGATTTCCTTGATCATCACCGTCTTGCCGCCGCCCATGTCGCGGGCATAGACCTGCAGCAGATAGGGCCGGGTGTTGCGCGCCGCGGCGAGGCCGGTGCGGTCGTCGAAATAGCGCCGGTTGCGGCAGTTGGCGACGTTCCAGTCGCGCTCGCCCGGCCGCTGCGGCTGCGAATAGACCGTGTTGTGCACGGCCACGAAGGCGTTGCGGTCGCAGGTGATGGCGAAGGCCCGCGCGGGGTTGGACTTGAGATAGCGCTCCTGGATCGGCGGCAGGATGGTTTCGAGCAGGCCTTGCGCCCGCGCGGTGAATTGCGGCGGGTCGGTACCCGGCACTGGCGACACCGCATTGTCGAGCAGCGCCTCGATGGTGGTCTGACCGTCGGCGATCGCGGCCTCGAAGGCCACCTGGATCTCGTCCGCCATGGCGCGGGCATTGGCGACCGCCGCCTCGTTCTCGGTGCGGATGATTGCGAGCTTGGCGTCGATGACGCTCCGTACCGCCTCCGGCGTGCGGACGAACTGTAGATGGAGGCCGAGCGGGGAGGTGGCGACGACGCGGGCCGGCAGCCGGCCGATGCCGGCAAGGTCGAGCTCGCCCGCCGCACCCTGGCGGACGGCCGCGGCCGCCTCCGGGGCGTTGGCGCGGAGCAGCGCGCCGTCTTCGGACAGATCGAGGGTGTGGCCGTCGACGATGCGGCCGCCGGTATCGAGCCGGGCGGCCAGTTCGCAGGGCAGGCGGTCGAAGCGGCGGCGGTCGCCGATCTCATTGGTGCGCAGCACCACCACCAGGCGGGCGCGCAGCTTGTCGGCCAGCCCGGCGACGCGCGCGCTGGCATCGTCGATATGGCGGGCGCGGTCGAAGATGCGGTTGGCGGCGGCCTCGGTCTCGGCGGCGCCGTCCGAGACGCGGGTGACGAAGGAAGACGTTTCGGCGGCGGTGCGCGACAGTTCGCCGGCGGTGGCGACCTGCTCCTCGACCGCGGCGGCGATGGCGGTGAACACCGGGCGGATGGCGCCGATGGCGCCGGTGATGCGGTTCACCGCGTCGATCGAGCTTGCCGCGTCGGACTGCAGCCCGTCGATCTTGCGGGCGATCTCCTCGGTCGCCTTCTGGGTCTCGACAGAGAGCGCCTTGACCTCCTGCGCCACCACCGCGAAGCCGCGGCCGGCGTCGCCGGCGCGGGCCGCCTCGATGGTGGCGTTGAGCGCCAGGAGATTGGTCTGCTTGGCGATCGAGGCGATCAGCCCGACCACCTGGCCGATCTCGTTCGACGAGGTCTTCAGCCCGTCGACCGAGCGGCTGGCCTCGGCCGCCGCTTCGGTGGCCTGGCCGGTCAGCCGGCCGGCCTCGTCGACTTGGCGGCCGATCTCGCCGGAGGAAGCCGCCAGTTCCTCTGTGGCGGCGGCAAGCTGGCAGGCGTCGGCATTGGCCTTGCGGGCGAGGTCGGCGATGCGGCTGGAATGGTCGCGGATCTCGCCCAGGGCTTCGGTGGTGGCGCGCAGGCCAGAGCGCACCGTGTCGGTACCGGAGGTGACGTCGCCGATCAGCACGGCAAGGTCCGCCTCCACCAGATCGAGTGCCTCGCGCATGCGGGCGAGGCGAAGCGCCATGCCGTCTTCGCCGTCGGCCGCGGCAGGCGCGGCTTGGGACGCGGCGAGTTCGGGGGCTGCGACCTCGGGGAGAGCCGCGGCGGCGGGCCGCCGTCGGAACGTCAGTTTCAGCATGGCTTGGCTCGGCTCGAAACTTGGCTTGAAGCTTGGCTCGATACTTGGCTTGACGCGCGCGAAGCCCGGGCATGCGCCCGGTCGTCCAGTTTCCAATGTGACGAACCAAGGTTAATTCCGCCTTAGCGGTAGCCGTGTACGAGATGCTGCAGTGCGTGCCCGCCGGTCCGGCGGACACGCGACCGCTCCAACTCTTTGAGTTGTCGCATTCTCTTTCGCAAAACCGGTTCCCACTTTTGCGGAGAATGCTCTAAGCCTTCGGCAGCAGGTCGGCGATCGCCTGCGGCAGGGCGTCGTAATGGTCGATCAGCCGGTCGGCGCCCAGCGCCTCGGGCGGCACGTCGGTGTAGCCGAAGCTCACCGCCACCACCGGCAGCGCCGCGTTGCGGGCGGTGGCGACGTCGGTCTTCGAATCGCCGACCATCACCGCGCGGCGCGGATCGCCGCCCGCCCCGGCGATGGCGCCGAGGAGGTGGCCGGGATCGGGCTTCCTGACCGGGAACGTATCGTAGCCGGCCACCATGGCGAAGCGGTCGATCAGCTCAAGCTCGGTCAGGAGCTTGATGGAGAGCGCGGTCACCTTGTTGGTGCAGACCGCGAAGCGGAACCCCTGGGCCTGCAGCCGGTCGAGGGCGCCGGTCACGCCGGGGAAGGGGCGCGACAGGCGCGAGATGCGCGCGGCGTAGGCCTCCACATAGTCTTCATAGATGCGCTCAAGCTCGGCGGGGTCGGTGTCGCGGCCAAGCTCGGCCAAGGCGCGGGCGATCAGCGGCTTGATGCCGGCGCCGACCAGCCGCCGGCCCTCGGCGATCGATAATGGCGGCAGGCCGAGGCTGGCCAGCGTGTCGGCCAGCACGTCGATCAGGTCGGGCAGCGTGTCGACAAGGGTTCCATCAAGGTCGAAAACGGCGATCGGGGGCGCGGACATCGGTTCATCCAGTTGGGGAGCCCTTCCTATCGCGGCTTGGCGGCGGCCTGTCCAGCCTGGCGTGGCTGTCGTGGAGCGACCGTGCTAAAGCCCGATGCGCGCAAGGCGAGAACAATGACAGGGGAGGGGGAACCGATGGCTGCCAACAGCGAGGCCTTGAAACGCGCCGCCGCGGCGCGCGCGCTGGAAGAGGTGAAGCCCGGCATGCGGCTCGGCCTCGGCACCGGCTCCACCGCCAATGCCTTCGTCGAGCTGCTCGGCGAGCGGGTGCGCGGCGGGCTCGACGTGCGCTGCGTGCCGACCTCCGAGGCGACGGCGGCGCTGGCCGGTCAGGTTGGACTCACGCTTGCCACGCTCGACGACATGCCCGAGCTCGATTTGACGGTCGACGGCGCCGACGAGATCGGCCCGGATTTGGCGCTGATCAAGGGCGGCGGCGGCGCGCTGCTGCGCGAGAAGATCGTGGCGGCCGCCTCCGGCGCCATGGTGGTGATCGCCGACGCCGCGAAGCTGGTGGGCACGCTCGGCCGTTTTCCCCTGCCGATCGAGATCGTGCCGTTCGGCGCGGAGGCGACGCGGCGCGCGGTCCTTCGCCTTGCCGAGGCGCAGGGTCTCAAGGGCGAAGTCCGCCTGCGGACCCGGGATGGCCACGTTTTTGTCACGGATGGGGGCCACTTCATCCTCGATGCAGGGTTCGGCGCCATCCCCGATCCCGCGGCGCTGGCTTGCGGGCTCGCCGGGATTGCCGGGGTGGTGGAGCACGGATTGTTCATAGGGCTGGCGACCAAGGCCATCGTTGCCGGAGACGGCGGCGTGCAGGTGCTGACGCGATCGGCCAACACGGAGTCTTGAAAATGCACATGCCCTCTCTGTCTGCGCCCACCCTGCGAGGCGGGTTTCTCGCGCTCGGCCTGGCGGTGGCGGCGTTCGCCCCGTCGCAGCCGGCCGCCGCGCAGCAGGCCGTGGCCGCCAAGCCGTCTGCGGCCCAGGTTCAGCTTGCGCGCGAGCTGATCGAGCTGAACGGCTCGCTGCGCGCCATCGACGACATGGTGCCGGCCTATCTCGAACAGGCCCGCAACATGTTCGTCGTCACCAACCCCGATCTGGCAGCGCCGCTGGCCGAAGTGGCGGCCAGCCTGCGGCCGGAATTCCTGGCCCAGCGCACCGAGGTGGTCGACGGCATCGCGCTGGCCTACGCCTCGCGCTTCACCGAGGCCGAACTGCGCGAACTGGTGACGTTCTACCAGTCGCCGACCGGCAGGAAGTTCATCTCGGTGCTGCCGGCGGTGCTGCAGGACAGTTTCCAGCGCATGCAGGCCTGGAGCGCCAAGCTCTCCGAACAGATGGTGGCGCGGATGCGCGTCGAGATGCGCAAGAAGGGTCACGAGCTCTGAGTGGTTCGCAGCGCAGCGAAGTCGAGGGAAAGATGATGACTGTTCGCACTCGCGTGTTCGCGGCGGCGGTGGCCTGTCTTGCCGTGGCCTGCCTTGCCGCGCCCATGGTGCCGGCGCCGGTCCTGGCCCAGCAGCAGCCGGCGCAGCCCGCAGCGCCGCGCGATCCGCAGGTCGTGGCGATCGCCCGCGACTATGCCCGCTCGGCCGAGCTGGCGGCCAGCCTGTCGCGCGCGCTGCCGGCGATCTCCGAACAGATCGTACGAAATGTGCGCCAGAGGAACCCCGGCGCCAGCAACGATACGATGAACGCGTTCTCCGACGCGCTGTTCGAGGAATTCCTGCTCAAGCGCGCCGCCGAGATCGAGGCGGCGGTGGTCGATGTGCTGCTCGACATCTACACCAAGGACGAGCTGATCGCGCTGAAGACCTTCTATTCGACGCCGGTCGGCCAATCGATCATCAAGAAGCAGCCGCAGCTCGGCACCAAGATGCCCGAGGCGCTGCAGGAATGGACGCGCCGTGCCGCCCCCGAGGCGGTGAAGGCGGCGGCCGCGCGGCTCAAGGCGTCGGGCAAGGATCTCAAGCTCTGAGGCGCGCTGCGGCGTGATCGGCGCCAAATAGAGCATTTTCCGCATAAGTGGATACCGGTTTTGCGAATGAAAATGCGATAAAACAAAAACCTAGAGCGTCCGCCGGATCCAATCAGATCGGCGGACGCTCTAGCTGGCGGCTGGGTGCCGCCCTTCTTCCCTCTCCCCTTGCGGGAGAGGGTGCCGAGCGATCGTCAGATCGCGAGGCGGGTGAGGGGTGAATTTTCCAGAGTTTGTCGTATCTACCCCTCACCCGGCGCGACCTCGCGTTTGCTCGGTCTCGCCACCCTCTCCCACAAGGGGAGAGGGAAGAAAGAAGCCGAGCGGATCATCTGGAAACCTCATGAGGCGGCTTCCGGCGTGATCGGCCGGTTTCCGCAGGAGACATCCTCCCCCTTGAGGCGAACATGAGCGAATTCGACGCCGATCTCTTCGTCATCGGGGCGGGCTCCGGCGGGGTCAGGGCGGCGCGCATCGCCGCCGGCTACGGCGCCAGGGTGATGGTGGCCGAGGAGTTCCGGGTCGGCGGCACCTGCGTCATTCGCGGCTGCGTGCCGAAGAAGCTGCTGGTCTATGCCGCGCGCTTCGACCACGCGTTCGAGGACGCCGCGGCCTTCGGCTGGAGCCTCGGCACGCCGGCGCACGACTGGCGGGCGCTGATCGCCGCCAAGGATCGCGAGATCGCCCGGCTGGAGAAGATCTACCGCGCCAATCTGGAGCGGGCCGGTGTCACGGTCATTGCCGAACGCGCGGTGTTCGAGGACGACCACACGGTCCTGCTCAAGGGCTCCGGCCGGCGCATCCGCGCCCGCAACATCCTGATCGCCACCGGCGCCCATCCCATCCGGCCGGTGTTCCCCGGCTGCGAGCTTGCCGCCACTTCCAACGAGGCGTTCGATCTCGATCGCCTGCCGCGGCGGGTGGTGGTGCAGGGCGGCGGCTATATCGCGCTGGAATTCGCCGGCATCTTCAAGGGGCTCGGCGCCGAGGTCACGGTGGTCCACCGCGGCGAGCGAGTGCTGCGCGGCTTCGACGAGGACATCCGGCTGGCGATCCAGAAGGAGATGGAGACGCAGGGCATCCGCTTCCGCCTGTCCGAGACCATCCGGGCGGCGGCGCGCGCGGATGCCGGTTTGCGTATCGAGCTTGCCGGCGGCGACGAGATCGAGGCCGACCTGCTGATGGCGGCGACCGGGCGCATGCCCAACACCAGCGGGCTCGGCCTGGAGAACACCGGCGTGGCGCTCGACCCCCGCGGCGCGGTGGCAGTGGATGCGGTCTCGCGCACCAGCGTGGCGCATATCTTCGCGGTCGGCGACGTCACCGGCCGCGTCGCGCTCACCCCCGTCGCCATCCGCGAGGGCCACGCGGTGGCCGATGGGCTGTTCGGCGGCCGGCTGGAGGCGGTCGACTACGGCGCCATCCCCACGGCCGTATTCACCGAGCCGGAGATCGGCACCGTCGGCGCCACCGAGGCCGAGGCGCGGGCGGGCGGCGCGCCGATCGACATCTACAAGACGAGCTTCCGGCCGATGAAGGCGACGCTCTCCGGCCGCGACACCAAGGTGTTCATGAAGCTGGTGGTGGATGGCGAGAGCGACCGGGTGCTCGGCGTCCACATCATCGGCGAGGCGGCGGCCGAAATGGTGCAGTGCCTGGCGATCGCGGTGAAGATGGGGGCGAAGAAGGCCGACTTCGATGCCACCATGGCGCTGCACCCCTCAGCCGCCGAGGAGCTGGTGACGCTGCGCACCAAGTGGCAGCCGGGGTGAGGCTATTTCCTGCGCACCTGGAATGCGCGTCAGTCTCGCTCGCGGAGAATTGCATCCACCAGCTCGCGCGAGGCGGTCTCCAGCGTGGATGGGCTGAGCCTGCACGATTGGGGCACGGCAAACCGGATGAAGAACGGCATCATGCTGGGCGCCGTTGAGAGGTATATCCTCTCCGTGGCGGCTCTCGCATAGT
Organism: Blastochloris sulfoviridis; assembly: GCF_008630065.1. GTDB lineage: Bacteria > Pseudomonadota > Alphaproteobacteria > Rhizobiales > Xanthobacteraceae > Blastochloris > Blastochloris sulfoviridis. The sequence continues at coordinate 6,192 of NZ_VWPL01000017.1, read as the reverse complement.
AGATGAGCCGGACGTGGTACGAATTCTCCGGAATGATCTCGCCATAGAGCGCATCGACGACGACATATCCCTGGCTCCGGTATTGATATTCGACAATGCCCGGACCGGTGACGACCAGCATTGAAAATGGAAATCCGAAAATCGATTTGTCGCAGCCGGGGGCCTGCATCTCGACCCCGACGGCGGGCGACGAGACAATCGATGTCACGATGAGCGCGGCCGGCTCGGGGCCGAGCGTCGTCCCCGGCGGCAGATCCAGCGATGCCGTCACTTTGGGACGCCAGACGGTGTCGGCGAGCTTGCTCAAGAATCCTGTCAGGGCGGCAAGGGCGATGGCGGCGGCGGCAACCGTCCGCGCCGTCATGTTTGGGCAGCCGTCGAAGGACGGAACAGGCCGTAGGTTGCGACAAGACAAGCCAGCAGGCCGACCGAATAGATTTTGACGCCGAGCCCGTCGTGCCAGAACTCGTAATACGCCACGGACTGGGCCATCAGCCCGATCCGGGTCAGGTTGAAGACGATGGTGATGCCTGCCATGGCCAGGAACAACGGAACATCCGAACGGGAAATGGTCAGCTTCTCGATCTTCAGCAGCGACATGCACAGCAGCATCGAGAATGTCAGGTTGTGGAACGAAGAGCACGGCACCTCGATGAAGATGGCGTGACCGTTCGGTGCCACGATCATGTCGCCGTCGCGGGTGAAGTCGCCGAACAGCGACAGCAGGTGGCCGGCAAGGCTGGCTTCGAACGCGAGAACGAGCGGCAGGACCAGCCGGAATATCAGCGGACCAAAGGTCTCGTAGGAGGCCAGCGCCAGAAGAAGCTGGCCGACCGCCGCCAGCCGCGCGTCCTTCCGGAACGCGAAGGCGAGCCCGACCGCCGCCATCGCCGCACTGGCGGCGTGCAGCGGGGCCAGGGCGATCGGAAAGCTTGCGGCGGCCAGGAGCCAATTGTCGCGAGCCGACAGCAGGACGTCGTCGCGAAACCGCTGGATGACGACAAACAGGGCGGTGAGGGCGACCAGTTCACCGGCGCCGACCGCCGCCGCGTCGACGAGAAAGTTCGAAACATCGATTGAATCGGAGACTCTTTGCCCGCGCGGCCACGCAACCGCGACAACGACGCAGCACAGGAATATCAGCAGAACATGCCTGTCGCGAAACAGGCTGTTGCGCAGGGTGCTGTTGCTGGGACGTCCGTTCCACTCGGTCACGGCAAGACTGGATCAGTTCGGCTGCTTATGGCAGCGGCCTCTGAATTTGAACCGCAGCCGTCATGGCCGGGCCTTGTCTCGGTCATCCACATCTTTGTTCCAAAAGACATTTCTGGCCGTGCATGCCCGCGAGAGGCGGATTCATGCGACCCGCGCAGGCTCGGTTGCAGGCGCAGGCGAAATCACGCAGCCTGCGCAAGCTCGGTTGCAGCTTCGGGCATGACGGTTCCGTCCGGCCCGAACGTTCGCGATCAGTTCTTGCCCTTGCGGCGGAGCGCGACGACCGTCGCAACCCCAACCATCGCCAGGCCGATCAGGCCGATGTCGACGTCGGGACCAGGCGCGCCGCGAGGATGGCCGTGAGAACGGTCATGAAAGCGATCATGAGGGCGATCTGGATTGCCCGGATGAAAGCCCCACGCACCTGCCGGCGAAACCAACGCCAAGTTCAGGAGCAAGCAAAGAACCAAAGAACTTCTCGCCATGATTGACGGCTCCTAGCTAATGACGGTTGAATTTCTAGCCAGCGCAATTTCTGGTGTCAATCGGTTGCAACTCTTAGGTAATACAAATGATCGCAACCAAGCGAGGGTGACATGCGCGCAAAAAGGAGTCCTTTGGTGTCGCGGCGGAAGGTAAGCCGGCAATGCTTCGCGCCGCCGCCCGGCCGCCGCCCCGGCCATATCCGAGTCCCGTCAGGAGGATCGGCGCGCCTCTTGAGGATTTGAGTCAGCGCCGGCGGCTGCCGTCATTGACGGTCCTGTGGATCTGCATGAAGGCGCTCCAAGGCGTTGAGGCGGCGCCCTTCGGCGATCCGGGTCCACCCGGCGTCTGCGGAAACGGCGCCAAGCCGTTCGGGGGGCGCGCTTTATCGGGCGTGGCCGGATTCGATGCCTGCGGAGAAGGCTCTAAGCATCCCGTATGATTTTGCAGGGCACACCCCTGGTGTATAAGCACGCAGCCGCCGTGGCGCTTCCGCCGTGGCGGTGTCAGGATTGGATACATGGCTGAGCGTTGGAGCCCGTCGAGCTGGCGGAACAAGCCGATCGTGCAGGTGCCGGACTATCCGGACCAGGCCGCCCTGGCGGCCACCGAGACGCAGCTTGCCTCCTTTCCGCCTCTGGTGTTCGCCGGCGAGGCCCGCAAGCTGAAGAAGTCGCTGGCGAAGGTCGCGGCGGGCGAGGCGTTTTTGCTGCAGGGTGGCGATTGCGCCGAGAGCTTCGCCGAGCACACGGCCGACAACATCCGCGATTTCTTTCGCGTTTTCCTGCAGATGGCGGTGGTGATGACCTTTGCCGGCGCGGTGCCGGTGGTGAAGGTCGGCCGCATCGCCGGCCAGTTTGCCAAGCCGCGCTCGGCGCCGACCGAGACGCTGAACGGCGTCGAGCTGCCGTCCTACCGCGGCGACATCGTCAACGACATCGCCTTCACGCCCGAGGCGCGCGTGCCCGATCCGCGCCGCCAGATCTCGGCCTACCGCCAGTCGGCGGCGACGCTGAACCTGCTGCGCGCCTTCGCCACCGGCGGCTACGCCAATCTGGAGAACGCGCACCGCTGGATGCTGGGCTTCGTCAAGGACAGCCCGCAGTCCGCCCGCTACCAGCAGCTCGCCGACCGCATCACCGAGGCGCTCGACTTCATGCGCGCCTGCGGCATCGATCCCGAGACGCATCCGGAGATGCGCACCACCGACGTCTACACCAGCCACGAGGCGCTGCTGCTGGGCTATGAGGAGGCGCTGACCCGGGTCGATTCCACCACCGGCGACTGGTACGCCACCTCCGGCCACATGCTGTGGATCGGCGACCGCACCCGCCAGCCGGAGGGCGCGCACGTCGAGTACTGCCGCGGCATCAAGAACCCGATCGGCCTCAAGTGCGGCCCGACGCTTTCGGCCGATGGGCTGATGGAGCTGCTCGACATCCTCAATCCGGGGAACGAGCCCGGCCGCATCCAGCTCATCGCCCGCTATGGCGCGAACAAGATCGGCGAGCAGTATCCGGCCCTGGTGCGCCGGGTGAAGCAGGAAGGCCGCGCCGTGCTGTGGACGTGCGATCCCATGCACGGCAACACCGTGAAGGCCGGAACCGGCTTCAAGACCCGGCCGTTCGACCTGATCCTGCAGGAGGTGAGGGGGTTCTTCGCGGTGCACGCGGCCGAGGGCACGCACCCCGGCGGCGTGCATCTGGAGATGACCGGCCGCAACGTCACCGAATGCACCGGCGGCGCCCGTGCCATCAGCGAGAACGACCTGTCGGACCGCTACCACACCTATTGCGATCCGCGCCTCAATGCCGAGCAGGCGATCGAGCTGGCGTTCCTGATCGCCGACCTGCTCAAGAAGGCCCGCAACGGCAAGACCCGGCCGCACGTCGAGGCGGCGGAGTAACCCTCACGCGTCGTCCCGGGCAAGCAGCGAAGCTGCGCGACCCGGGACCGTTTGCAGAAAGGGGACCTTTTCCGGATGATGATCCCGGCTCCCGCTCCGCTCGGCCGGGGTGACGAGGCCGAAATTGGCCGATCCCCGCCGCGATGCTATGTCGAGGCATCGACGGGCATTTCGGGGATGGCCGTGCACCGCCTCTACCGCGCGACGCTGAACTCCATCCGCGGGCTTTCCGCCGCGCTCGGCACCGAGTCAGCGGTGCGCGAGGAGATGGTGCTGCTCGCCCTCGCCCTGCCGGTGGGCTGGCTGCTGTCGCCGTCGATCGGCTGGTTCGTGGCGATGATCGCGGCGCTCCTGGTGGTGCTGGCGGTCGAGATGCTGAACACCGCGATCGAGAAGCTCGCCGACCACGTCACGCCCGAGCGCCATCCGCACATCGGCATGATCAAGGACATGGGCTCGACCGCGGTGTCGTTCGCGCTGACGGTGGCGCTGCTGGTGTGGGCTGCCGCCATCGCCGTGCGGCTTGGTTTGTGAAACGGCTTGGATTGTGAAGCGACCTGACGGATCGAGTCGGATCGTGGCCGCAAGCCATTGATCTTCCGCGGTCTCTGTCGCGAGGCCGGGGTCCGCTCCTGCCCAGATTGCGCTCTTGAGGCGAGCGGGCGCGCGGCGTACACGTGAGCCATGCCCCAGACCCTCGCCATCGCCCTAGCCCAGCTCAATCCCACGGTCGGCGACATCGCCGGCAATGCCGAGAAGGTGCGGCGCGCCCGCGCCGAGGCCGCGGCCGGCGGCGCCGAGATCGTGCTGTTTTCCGAGCTGTTCCTGGCCGGCTATCCGCCCGAGGATCTGGTGCTCAAGCCGGCCTTTCTCGCCGCCTGCCGCGCCGCCATCGCGGCGCTGGCCAGCGAGACGGCGGATGGCGGTCCGGCGCTGATCGTGGGCACGCCGTGGGTGGAGGCGGGGCGGCTCCACAATGCGGTGGCGGTGCTCGATGGCGGCGCCATCGTCGCGCTGCGGTTCAAGGCCGACCTGCCGAACTATGGCGTGTTCGACGAGAAGCGGGTGTTCGTGCCGGGGCCGCTGCCGGAGCCGGTCGAACTGCGCGGCGCGCGCATTGGCCTGCCGATCTGCGAGGATATCTGGGGCCCCGAGCCGGTGGCGCACCTCGCCGCGGCCGGCGCCGAGATCCTGCTGGTGCCGAACGGCTCGCCCTATCGCCGCACCGTCGCCGAGCAGCGCCGGGCGGTGGTGGCGGTGCGCATCAGCGAATCCCGCCTGCCGCTGGCCTATCTCAACCAGGTCGGCGGCCAGGACGAGCTGGTGTTCGACGGCGCCTCCTTCGTGCTCAATGCCGACCGGGCGCCGGCCGCGCAGCTTGCGGCCTTTGCCGAGACCGTCGCGCTCACCCGCTGGACCAGGACCGCCACCGGCTGGCGCTGCTGGCAGGGGCCGAATGCCGGCGTGCCGGCCGAGGACGAGGCCAATTACGCCGCCTGCGTGCTGGGCTTGCGCGACTATGTCGACAAGAACCGGTTTCCCGGCGTGGTGCTGGGGCTGTCGGGCGGCATCGACTCGGCGCTGTGCGCGGCGATGGCGGTGGACGCGCTGGGGCCCGAGCGCGTTCACTGCGTGATGCTGCCCTATCGCTACACGTCCAACCAGTCGCTGTCGGATGCCGCCGACATCGCCACCCGGCTGGGCGTGCGCTACGACATCGTGCCGATCGCCCCGGCGGTCGAGGGGCTGGAGGCGGCGCTCAAGCCGCTGTTCGCCGGCCGGCCGCGCGATGTGACGGAGGAAAACCTCCAGTCGCGCGCCCGCGGCACCATCCTGATGTCGGTCTCCAACAAGTTCGGGTCGATGGTGGTGACCACCGGCAACAAGAGCGAGATGTCGACCGGCTACGCCACGCTCTATGGCGACATGAACGGCGGCTACAACCCCATCAAGGATCTCTACAAGACCGAGGTGTGGCGGCTGTCGCGCCTGCGCAACCGCTGGAAGCCGGCGGGCGCGCTCGGCCCGGACGGCGAGGTGATCCCGGACGCGATCATCGACCGGCCGCCGACTGCCGAACTGAAGGACAACCAGACCGACCAGGACACGCTGCCGCCCTACGAGGTGCTGGACGACATCCTGGAGCGGCTGGTCGAGAAGGAGATGCCGATCGCTGACATCGCCGCCGCCGGCCACGATGTCGAGACGGTGCGCCGCGTCGAGCGCATGCTGATGCTGGCCGAATACAAGCGCCGGCAGGCGGCGCCCGGCGTCAAGGTGACCGAGAAGAACTTCGGCCGCGACCGGCGCTACCCCATCACCAACCGCTTCCGCGATCCGGGGCCGGACGCGGCGGGGTGACACGGTTTCCAGCCGATCAGCGCGGAACAACCGCTGGCCGGGAGCCGCTTCTTCCCTCTCCCCTTGCGGGAGAGGGTGGCGAGACCGAGCGAAGCGAGGTCGAGCCGGGTGAGGGGTAGATATGGCGTAGGCTGGAGAATTGGCCCCGCCCCCCCCCCGCCGGGAATAGATAGCGCGGCCCCCACACCCCCAAAGCGGGGGGGGAGGAATGACCCCAGGAGCTAACC
>NZ_VWPL01000016.1 GCF_008630065.1 Blastochloris sulfoviridis | reverse complement strand
TTGATGTCGCGAGGATCGTGAACTTGGCGGAAAATCGAGATGAGAGCCTGCATGGGAGCCTCCCCGAATCGAGAAGCCTCATGAATGAATCCTTCTCTACCTCCCGCGCAATGCCCTTATACTCATCTGCGATTCCCCTGCCCCCCCCCCCCACCCCTCCCCGCCATTCACTGCGTTCATGGGGGGAGGGGAGAAGAAGGCCGAGCGTCTTTCCTTTCGCTCCCCATCCTCATTGAGATCCTGGGGGGAGGGGATGCGCGACGTGGAAGGGGCGGAGGAAGAGGACGTGCCGGACGCCCCCGCCCCCGGCTTTTCTTGCCGGCCCGGCGGGCCCATATAGTCGCGGCATGCCGCACGCCCCCGACCAGCCGCAGCCCCCCAAAAAGCCGCGCGCCTCTGAGAAGCCGCGCGCCCGCAGCCGGGCGGCGCGCCCGCCGGCGCCGGCGATGGACCCGTCGCTCGCCGCGCTGCTCAATCCCGGCATCAAGGACGGCACCGCCGGCCACGGCGCCATGACGGGTTATGGCGAACCCGCCGGCACCACGCACGACGACAGCCAGCCCGAAGGCTTCGCCGAGGCGCCGCAGGCGTCCCTCGACGGCGAGCCTTATGGCGTCGGCGCCAGCGCCGAGGCGCTGGAGCGGCTGATCCGCCAGGGCAACCCGATCCACGCCACCCAGCTGTGGACACCGCACCGGCCGCCGCGGCCGCCAAAGAGCGAGGGCGGCCGCAAGTTCGTTCTCAAGGCGCCGTTCGAGCCGCAGGGCGACCAGCCCACCGCCATCCGCGAGCTGGTGGCGGGCATCGCAGCCGGCGACCGCGACCAGGTGCTGCTCGGCGTCACCGGCTCCGGCAAGACCTTCACCATGGCCAAGGTGATCGAGGCCACCCAGCGCCCGGCGCTGATTCTGGCGCCCAACAAGACGCTGGCGGCGCAGCTCTACGGCGAGTTCCGCAGCTTCTTCCCCGACAACGCGGTGGAGTACTTCGTCTCCTACTACGACTACTACCAGCCCGAAGCCTACGTGCCGCGCACCGACACCTATATCGAGAAGGATTCCTCGATCAACGAGCAGATCGACCGCATGCGCCACGCCGCGACGCGGGCGCTCTTGGAGCGCGACGACGTGATCATCGTCGCCTCGGTGTCGTGCATCTACGGCATCGGCTCGGTCGAGACCTATACGGCGATGACCTTCTCGATCAATGTCGGCGACCGGCTCGACCAGCGCCAGATCATTGCCGATCTGGTGGCGCTGCAGTACAAGCGCAGCCAGCTCGATTTCGCCCGCGGCATGTTCCGCGTGCGCGGCGACACCATCGAGCTGTTCCCGGCCCACTATGAGGACCGGGCTTGGCGCATCTCGCTGTTCGGCGACGAGGTCGAGCGCATCGACGAGTTCGATCCCTTGACCGGCGAGACCAAGAGCGCGCTCGGCTTCGTCAAGGTCTACGCCAATTCGCACTATGTGACGCCCAAGCCGACGCTGCAGCAGGCGGTGGCCTCGATCAAGGCGGAGCTCAAGGTCCGGCTCGGCGAGCTCAACGCCACCGGCCGGCTGGTCGAGGCGCAGCGGCTGGAGCAGCGCACCGTCTTCGACCTCGAAATGCTGCAGGCCACCGGCGTCTGCCCGGGCATCGAGAACTATTCGCGCTACCTCACCGGGCGAAGGCCCGGCGAGCCGCCGCCGACGCTGTTCGAATACATCCCCGACGACGCGCTGGTGTTCATCGACGAAAGCCACGTCACCGTGCCGCAGATCGGCGGCATGTATCGCGGCGACTTCCGGCGCAAGGCGACGCTGGCCGAGTACGGCTTCCGCCTGCCCTCCTGCCTCGACAACCGGCCGCTGCGCTTCGAGGAGTGGGACGCCATGCGGCCGCAGACGGTGGCCGTGTCGGCGACGCCGGGCAATTGGGAGATGGAGCGCACCGCCGGCGTGTTCGTCGAGCAGGTGATCCGCCCCACCGGCCTGATCGATCCGCCGGTGGAGGTGCGCCCGGTGCGCACCCAGGTCGACGATCTTCTCGGCGAGGCGCGGGCGATGGCGCGCGCCGGCTATCGCACGCTGGTCACCGTGCTGACCAAGCGCATGGCCGAGGATCTCACCGAATACCTGCACGAGCAAAGCGTGCGCGTGCGCTACATGCACTCCGACATCGACACCATCGAGCGCATCGAGATCATCCGCGATTTGCGGCTCGGCGCCTTCGACGTGCTGGTCGGCATCAATCTGCTGCGCGAGGGGCTCGACATTCCCGAGTGCGCGCTGGTGGCCATTCTCGACGCCGACAAGGAAGGTTTTTTGCGCAGCGAAACATCCCTTGTTCAGACCATCGGCCGCGCCGCGCGCAATGTCGACGGCAAGGTGATCCTGTACGCCGACCGCATCACCGGCTCGATGCAGCGGGCGATGGCCGAGACCAGCCGCCGCCGCGACAAGCAGCTTAGCTGGAACGCCGCCAACGGCATCACGCCGGAGAGCGTGAAGAAGGGCATCGCCGACATCCTCGACTCGGTCTACGAGCGCGACCATGTGCGCGTCGATGCCGGCGCGGCGGCGGCCGCCGCCACCATCGGCCACAATTTCGAGGCGGTGATCGGCGACCTCGAGACCCGCATGCGGGCGGCGGCCGGCGACCTCGATTTCGAGACGGCGGCGATGCTGCGCGACGAGATCAAGCGGCTCAAGACCGCCGAACTGGCGGTGGTGGACGACCCGACCGCCAAGCGCCCGGCGCTCGCCGGCGCGGCGGCGTCCGGACGCGGTCCCCGCAAGCCGACGCTGGACGAGATGGGGCCGCACAATCGCGACCTGCCGCTTCCGCCGGACGACTTCCGGCCGGGCAAGAAGCCGGGGTTCAAGGGCAAGCCGGGCGGGCGGCGGATGCGGACGTAGGGCGGATCAGCCGAAGGCGTGATCCGCCGATGGCGCCGCCGGGAAATGGCGGCATACGCTTCGCTATGCCGCCCTACGGGCTACGCGGCATCCTCGGCGGGTTCGGGTGTCGCCGGCTCTCTGGCGCTCGGAATTGCCCTCAGCAAGTGACAAAGCTCGGCGATCTGGGAATGAAGATCGTCGAGCACGATGTCCCGGGTTGCATAGGACGTGATGCGAAGCGGGATCGCCGCATTGCCTTCCAGATCGAATGCCCTCACCGGATTCGATGACAGCCAAGGAGCAATCGCGTTGAGGACCGCTGCCGCGCGCCCATATTCCGTCGGTGCGAAAGTGATCCATAGAGGGCCGATGCCGTAGCGGGCCCAGAGCTGGTGATCGATGCCGACCCATGCGCCGGCCCCGCCGATCCGAAGGTAGCGGCCGGCACCGTACCACTTGTGAGCGGGCAGGAGCCCCTTCCTGTCCGCGATCCCGGCTGCGAGCGCACGCTCACAGGCCTGTTGCACCAGATCCGCCAGCCCGATCAGCCTTCGTGGCACTTCGGTGCTCGTCAGTTCTTCCAACGTCGCGGGCACGTAGCCTGTCGAGTCCATGTGCTCGCAAAGGCCGCGCAACTGCCCCACGTCCGAGACAGTGTCGGCTTCTCCGGATGCGCGCGCTTCTGCTTCGATGCGATCGAGGAGTGCTTGCCAGGATGTCACCGCAAGGGTCCGATTTCCGACCTGTCCGGACAGCGCATTCGCGTGACGGATACTTGGTGGCGGCAGATGTAGCCCCGCTCGTGCGGCCGAAACCACGAGATCCGGCCATATCGAATGCACGCGCCTCGGCGGGACCACGAAGAGCAGCAGGCTCGGCTCGTCGTTGGGGAGCCTCTCAAGGTAGGCGGCAGGCTGGTTCGGCGTCAGGCCTGCCCAGAATTTGTTCTCGATGAGCAGTATGGCCCTGCCGCAATGATCGAAGCCGGCAAGATCCGGTATCGCTTGGTCCTGCCCCACGCACTGAGTCCTGAAGGAGCGGATCTCTGATAACTTAGCATTCAGGATCGTCGAGATTTCGTTCAGTGCCCGCCGTGCTGCCGGCGATTGGACGAGCATGTAAGCTAGGGCTTCGGTCGCAAGGTTCTCGGCTCCTGACGAGAAACGCGCCGCCAAGTGGCCGAACATTGAACTCATGCCTTCGCTCCGATCTCGAATCATTTCTGGATTACGGGTTCCGGTGAGACAGTGCACCAAATTTCGCTCTCGCGGCGGGCGGTTCAGCCCACGTAGGGCGGATCAGCCGAAGGCGTGATCCGCCGATGGCGGCGCCAACGGGCGGCGGCATACGCTTCGCTATGCCGCCCTACGCGCTACCCGCCTGCCCCTTACGCCGCCTCTTCCCGCGTCGGGCGGATCAGCACCGCGGCGGAGATGCCGAGCCCGGCGTGCAGGCGGCGGATCATCTCGATCGACAGGCTGCGCTTGCGGTTCAGCACCTCGGCGACGCGGGCGCGCGAGCCGATCATCGGCTCCAGATCCTTGCGGCTGAGGCCCTGCTGCTCCAGCCGGAACAGGATCGCGTCGATCGGGTCCGGCGGGTCCATCGGGAAGCGCGCGGCCTCGTAGGCGTCGATCAGCGTCGCCAGCACGTCGAGCCGGTCGCCGGCCGGCGTGCCGCTCTCGGCGCCCCACAAGCGTTCGATCTCGGCGAGGGCCGCCGCGTGATCGGCGTCCGTGCGGATCGGCTTGACGTCACCCGTCATGGTCGACCTCCTTCACGTCGATCCTGTCATAGGCTGCGTGGCTGCCGATCCACTTGATCCAGACGATCCCTTTGGCGAAGTCCACCGCGCACACCAGACGATAGGCGTTGCCCTTGATATTGAAGACGATGCGGTCCGCACGCATGATGCTGGCGCTGGCATAGTGGGCCTTGATATCGGCAGAGCGGACCCAGCGGGCCTTGGAAGCTTCGTCGAACCAGGCATCGAGGGCCGCCTTCACCGCGGGCTGATCGGCATGGCCCGCCAGACTCTCGACGAATTCACGCAGCGTCCGGCGTGCAATGATCCGCATGCCGCAATCATGCATGATCCCATTTTGGGATCAAGGGCGATCGAGAACCGTCGCGAGAAGCGCGTAGGGCGGATCAGCCGAAGGCGTGATCCGCCCTCGCCACGCCAGCGGGCGGCGGCATACGCTTCGCTATGCCGCCCTACGGGCTACGCTGTTTCAATACTACCGCCAGGATCCCTTTGCCGAGAGGGTCTTGGCCACATCCTCGGCCCTGGCCGGGGCTTTCAGGGAACGGACGTTTCCGGCGGCATGGAGCTTGCCGCGCCAGGGATCGAAGACCGGCACCCCGGCTTCGACGAAATGCAGGGTATCGCGCGACACCACGACCAGGTCTTCAAGGGCGGCGATCGCCGCGATGAACAGGTCGGGCTGGCCGAAGGTGTGGCCGCGCTTCTGGCCGTCGACCACCATCGTCTTCCAGCGGACGATGACGTCTTCGGTCACCGGCAGGATGCGGCCGGCGAACAGCGGCCGGATGGTGCGGTCGAGCCAGAGATTGAGGTCGGTCCGCTTCGACGGGGCGTCGAGCTGCTCGATGCCGTAGCGGATCTCGCCGAAGGTGATTTCGGTCACATAGAGAAGCTCGCCGGGCTGGGCCGCGACAAACGCCAGCACGCCCGAATCGGCCCGCGCCTTTCGCAACTCGGAAATGACGTTGGTGTCGAGCAGCCAGCCTCTCACAGCTCGACGTCTCGGACGGGGGCGTCGAATGACCGCCGCTCGAACTCGACCTCGGCGAGGGGCGAGGCCTGCAGAGCCCGGACGATGTCATGGCCCGTGACGGGGCGCTGCATCCGGTCGAACTCGGCGGCGCTGACGACCACCACGGCGTCGCGGCCGTGCAGGGTCACCCGCTGGGGGCCATGTTCCTGGGCTTCGCGCACCACCTCGCTCAGCCGTGCCTTCGCGTCCTGAAGGCGCCAGCGGTTGCTGGGTGGCGGCGTCCGCCCGCCGGCCTTGGAGCCGGCCTTGGCGCGTGCCGACGTCTTGGAGCGCCTTGAAGGCTTGGCGCCTGCCGGCTGGGTCATGACCCCACTTTCTAGTCGTTACGACCAGATTTTGCCGCAAGGCTGCCGTTGGCGGCAAGGCAATTTTCGCTCCTTGCCAAGGGGCGGATCCGCCAGCGCGTAGGGCGGATCAGCCGAAGGCTCGGCGCAAAAAAGAGCGGAATAGGCTGCGCCTATTCCGCTCTTGCTGCATGTTAGAGCGTGATCCGATCTGACTGCATCAGATCGGACGCTCCAAGTTTATAGTTTGTCGCATATTCTTTCGTGCAACCGGTATCCACTTGTGCGGAAAATGCTCTAATTAACGGGAAACGAGGGGCGGTTCAGGGAACCTAACCATTGGGGATGACAATGAATTTGTTTTTGACTATCGCGGCCTACATCATTGCGGGTGGAGTAGCCTTCGCTGATGGCTTTTTGGTATTTCCTCAAGAAACCAAATCTCTTTCGGGCGCGGTGAAGTGTAATGGAAAGGTCACCCGTACCGATGGTATGCCGGACCTCTGGGGATGCATCGCGCCCGGAGCGGAAGTTGTTAAGCTCTTTGTCAACGAAGCCAAACCGGGGCGCGTTGATAATGTAAAGCTGATGTGGAACGACTGGACGAAAGATATTGGGTATGGTGTTCACACTGACAGAGCTATTGCGGAAACGTGGGCTGTGGTCGTTGCGAAAAGATATGCTCCTAGTCAGGTCACAGAAGTTCTGGACGCATTTCGGGGTGAACGAAACACGTTGATAGAGAGTTCCAGCTTCAGGATTTCATACAAATATTCCAAAGGCCCGGCCATTGATGAGCGGCTGCTCATTGTCACTGAGAAGCAGTAGCCCGCGTTGAGCGGATCAGCCGAAGGCATGATCGGCCGATGGCGGCGGCGCCCGCGTGCGGCGGCATACGCTGCGCCATGCCGCCCTACGGGCTTTTCCTGATGACGGTCCCGGATCGCGGGCCTGCGGCCCTTGCCCGGGACGACGGGGACCGGACCTCAGCCGCCGCTCACACCGCCGACTGCACCCACTGCACCAGCTTGGCCTTCGGCGCGGCGCCGACCTGACGCGAGGCCAGTTCGCCGTTCTTGAACAGCATCAAGGTCGGGATCGACATCACGCCGTACTTTGCCGCGGTGGCCGGGTTCTCGTCGACGTTCAGCTTCACGATCCGCAGCTTGCCGCCCATCTCGGCGGCGATCTCGTCGAGAACCGGGGCGATCATGCGGCACGGGCCGCACCATTCCGCCCAAAAGTCGACAAGCACGGCGTCGGTCGCCTGCAGCACATCCTGGTCGAAACTCGCGTCGGTCACCTTGGCGACGGCCATGATCGGTCCTTTCAATCGAAGGCGGGGCAGTGATTACGTGAAACTAGGGACCGGCCGGGAGAGCGTCAAGGCGAGCCCGGCGCGATGCCGAGGCGCGCCAGCGCCGCCTCCAGCAGCGCGTCGGGCACCGGCACGACGGCGGGTCCGCCGGTGAACACCAGCCAGCCGGTCACCGGCCGACCGGGAAACAGCTCGGCCAGCAGGGCGCGATAGAGCGCAAGCTGGCGCAGGTGGGCGGGCGCCACCGCCTCGGCGCTCTCCGGCACCGTCGCGCCGGTCTTGAAGTCGGCAAACAGAATTGCGTCCTCGCCGATCCACAGCCGGTCGATGCGGCCGCTGACCGTCTCCGCCATCCCGGCGACGTCGACCGTGCCGGCGATCGGCACCTCGGCGCGGCTGCCGGGGCCGAACAGGCGGGCGAGCCGGGGATCGGCGATCAGCGCCAGCGTGTCGGCGAGCGGCGCCGCCGCTTCATCGAGGCCGGCGCGGGATGCGATGGCGGCAGCCGCCGCCGGGCGGCCGGCTGGATCGATATCCGGCAAAACTTCGAGCAGGCGGTGGACGAGGAGGCCGCGGGCGACGGCGGCTTCGTCCTGCGGCGGGCCGCGGCGCGACGGGCTGAGCCGCCCCGGCCGGGCGAGCGGGCCGGGCGCCGGCCGGTCGAGCCAATCGGGGCGCGCGGGCGGCGCGGGCGCGGCTGCTTCCCCAGCGGCAGCCGCCTCCGGCTGCGGCCAGCGGCTCCAGCGCCACACCGTGCCGTCCCAGCCGTCGGCCGGCTCCCTGGTTGCGGCATCCTCCAGCGCAGCCTTCACCAGATCGTGCCAGCAGCCCTCCGGCTGCTTGGCCTTGCCGCGGGCGCCGGCCACCACCAGCACGTCGGCGGCGCGGGTCAGCGCCACATAAAGCAGGCGGCGGTATTCGTCCGCGGCCTCGGCGCGCATCGCCGCGCGCGCCGCTGCCGCCGCCGCGGGCTCGCCGGCCTTCACCGGCACCCACACCAGCGGGCGCGGCGCCCCCTCCGGCGCGCCCTCCAATCCTCCTGGACGGGCGAGCGGCAACAGGCGCGGATCCTTGGCGCCCTCCGGCCGGGCCACCGTGTCGGCGAGGATCACCACCGGCGCCTCCAGGCCCTTGGCGCCGTGCACCGTCATCACCCGCACGGCGGCGGACGCCACCTCCATGTCGCGCTTGATCTCGGCGCCGGCAGCGCGCACCCGCGCCAGAAAGCCGGCCAGCGCCGGCACGCCCACCGCCTCGTCGCCCAGCGCCAGCGCCAGGAACTCGTCGAGCGGGTCGGCGGCCTCGGGCCCGAGCCGCGCCAGCATCGCCCGCCGGCCGCCGTCGCGGCCGAGCACGCGGGCGTAGAAATCGAACGGCCGCAGCGCGCGGGCCTCAAGACGCCAGCGGGCGAGCCGGGCCGCCGCGGCGCGCGCTTTCAGGTCGGCGCTGTCATCCAGCGCCGCCGCCAGCGTGCCGGAGCGCGGGTTGGCCAGCGGCACCAGCTCGTCGTCGGTGAAGCCGAACAGCGGGCTTTTCAGCACGCAGGCCAGCGCGAGGTCGTCATGGGCGGTGAGCAGCGCGTCGCCCAGCGCCATCAGGTCCATCACCGCGATGTGCTCGATGAGCACCAGCCGGTCGGCGCCGGCCACCGGCAGGCCGCGGTCCTTCAGCGCCTTCAGCACCGCCTCGAACAGCACGCCGCGCCGGCGCACCAGGATCAGGACGTCGCCGGGCCGGATCGGCGTGCCGTCGGCCTTCCTGCGGGCGCCGCCGGTCCAGGCGGCGACGCTGGCGGCGATATTGCGGGCGAGCCGCACCTGCGGGCTCGCCTCGGTCGCGGCGTCGAGCGGCAGGTCCCACGCCTCGCCGGCCTCGGCCGCCGTGTCCGGCTCAAGCAGCGGCCACAGCTCGACCACCCCCGGCACCCCCGCCCGCACCGACTGGTGGACCAGCGCCGCATCGTCGGCGATCGACAGCCCGGCGCGGGCCGCGGCGTTGGCGAACACGGTGTCCACCGCGTCGAGCACCGGCTGGGCGGAGCGGAACGACACGTCGAGCCGCACGGCGGTGAGCCCGCCTTCGCCGGCCGCGCGGGTGAAGTGACGCTGCATGGCGCCGAACATCGCCGGCGCCGCCCCCTGGAAGCCGTAGATCGACTGCTTGGCGTCGCCGACCGCGAACACCGTGCGCGGCCGCTCGCTGGCTCCTTTGCCGGCAAAGAACTCCGCCGCCAGTGCCTCGATGATCGCCCACTGCGCCGCCGAGGTGTCCTGCGCCTCGTCGACCAGCACATGGTCGATGCCGCGGTCGAGCTTGTAGAGCACCCAGCTTGCGCCGACCGTGTGCAGCAGGTCGCGGGTGCGGGTGACCATGTCCTCGAAATCGAGCAAGGCCCGGCGCGCCTTGGCCGCCTCATAGCGGGCGATCACCGCGGCGGCGAGCACGAGCAGCGCGGCGCTGCGCTCGCTGGCCACGGCGGCACGGCGGCGGTCGAGCAGCGCCACCAGCCGGTCGCGCTCGGCCGTCAGCGCCTGGGCAAACGCCGGATGGCCGTCGCGGATGCGCTTCGACGGAAACACCTTGTCGCTGCGCGGCTCGTCCTTGTCGGTCAGGAACACCCGCAGATAGGAGGCGAGCGCCGCCTCGCCGTTCTCGGCCGCGGCGGCGGCATCCAGATAGCCGGCTAACTGTTGATCCTTGACACCGCCTGCCGTGAACAGCGCCGCCAGCGCCGGCCAGTCGCCGCGGGCGATCCGCGGGCTTGCCAGCATCGCGGCCTCGATCGCGGCCACGCTCTCGCCGGGCTGGAGGCCGAGGGCGGCGGCGATCTCGGCCACCGCGCCCTTGATGCCGCCGGCCGAGGCCAGCCATTCGGCGATGGCGTGGCGGCTCTTCACCGCCTCGTCGAGCGCCGCCTTCAGCCCGTCGTCGGAGGCGGCGGCGATCGCGCTCTCCAGCGCCCGGCCGAGCTCGCCGTCGATGTCGGCTGCGGCCTCGACCATCACCCGGGCGCGGGCCTCGGCCAGAAGCTCGTCGGCCTGGCGCTCGTCGAGCACCGAGAAGCCGGCCGGCACCCCGGCCTCGAACGGGAACTGGTGCAGCACCCGGTCGCAGAAGGCGTGGATGGTCTGCACCTTGAGCCCGCCCGGCGTCTCCAGCGCCTCGGCGAACAGCCGCCGCGCCCGCGCCCGGCGCCCGGCATCGGGTACGCCGCCGTCGGTCTCGACGATGAGCCGGTCGAGCTCGGCGTCGGGCGCCGTGGCGAACTTCGCCAGATCCTTCAGCACGCGGTTGGCCATGTTGGCGGCGGCGGCCTTGGTATAAGTGAGGCACAGAAGCCGGCCCGGCGGCACGCCGCGCAGCAGGAGCCGCACCACCCGGCGCGCCAGCACATGCGTCTTGCCCGAGCCGGCATTGGCATCGACCCAGGCCGAGCGGGCGGGATCGGAGGCCGCCGTCTGGTCGAGCCGGGTCTTGTCGGGGATGACGAAGCCGCTCACGCCTCGCCCTCCTCGGTGCCGCCACCGCCGGTCGCCGACCATTCGGCGACGCGGGCGAGGTGGTCGTAGTCGCCGTGGCGGCCGGCAAATTTCGGGCGCACGTGCGCGACATAGCCCTGGGCGGGATCAAGGAAGCGCGCCACCAGCCGGGCGAGCCCGGCCATCGCCTGCGGCGCGAGATCGGCGAGCGCCCCATCCTGCGGCTTGACCGGCAGCCACGCGCCCGGCGGCGTGCCGCCCGACACCCGCACATAGACCATCGCCTCGACCGGCGTGCCGGCGGCGATGTCGGCGAAGCCGCCGCCGGTGACCATCGCCGCCTCCAGCGGCAATTGCGGCGCGAGGCCGGAGGCGACCTGCGGGTTCGAGGGCGGCTGGCCGGTCTTGTAGTCGATCACCACCGCGCCGGTGGCGGTGAGGTCGACGCGATCGGCGCGGCCGGTCAGCGTGAAGGCCGTGCCGGGCACGCCATAGCGGCCGGAAATCTCGACGAGGCTCGTCACCGGCGCCTCGGCGCGGCGCGCGCTCTCCTCGGCCACCAGCCAGCGCGCCACCCGCTCGAAGCGCGGCCACCACACCGCCCGAAGCTCGGGGAAGCCGTCGATGCGGGCGAAGGCATCGCGCCCGAACGCGAGCAGCCGCGCCAGGGCGTCGGGCGGCAGGTCCGCGGGATAGGCCTTGAGAAAGGCGGCCAGCGCCTCGTGCACGATGGTGCCGCGGGCGGGGGCGGCGACGTCGGCCTCCAGCGGATCGAGCGGGCGCAGCTTCAGCACGTGGCGGGCGAAGATGGTGTAGGGGTCGCGCACCCAGTCCTCGATCTCGGTCACCGAGAGCTGGTTCGGCCGCAGCGCCAGCGGCGGCGCCGGCATCGGCCGGGCCACCGGCCGCGCGGGCGGCGCGGCATCGACCAGCCGGGCCAGCGCCAATAGCCGCTCGCCGCCCGCCTCGACGTCCTTCCAGGCCGCGCCCGAGACGGCGGCGAGGCGCTGCAGGAAGCGCGCCGGCACGGTGGGCGCGCCGCCGGCCTTGCGGGCCCGCGTCAGCACCACCTCCGGCGCGCCGAACGCCTGCACGAAATCGTGGGCGCCGAGGCCGATGCGCCGCTCAGGCAGGTCGAGCCCCAAGGCCCGCCGCATCGGCCGGCTGAGCCAGGGATCGTTGGAGGTGTCGGGCGGCCAGCGGCCCTCGTCGAGGCCGGCGATCACCACCCGGTCGAGCGGCACCATGCGGGCTTCGAGCGGCCCGAGGATGCGCACCCGCGCGGTCTCGTCGAACGGCGTGCGCACGGCGATGCCGCGCATCAGCGCCGGAACCGCTTCTGCATAGTCGGCTAAAGATATCGGCGCGGCGTCGTCGGCGGCCTCCAGCAGCGCCGCGAACAGATCCGCCAGCGCCTCGGCGTCGTCGCTCATGAGCCCCGCCGCGCCGTCCGGCCCCAAGGTCATGGCCTCGATCGCCGCGCGGTGGGCATCGATGAGCCCGCGAAGCGGCTGCACCGTTCCGCCGCCCAGTGCCAGGAACGCACCGAGGGCGGCCCCAAGCCGCGCCACCAGCGCCTCGGCCCGGTCGAACAGCCAGGGCGCGAGGTTGCGCCGCCGGGCCTCGGGCGAGGTGCGCATCTCGGCCAGCGCCAGCCGCAAACCACCCACCCCGGCGCCGGGGCGGGGGCCGCGCAGCACCGCGACCTCCAGCGCCTCGCGCTCCCTCGCGAAGGCCGGCGCCGGCAGGCCGAACGCCACCGCCGGCTGGTTGAGCAGCGCCATCAGCCGCACCGGCGCGAGGTCGGCCGCCACCGCCTCGGCGACGAGGCGGGCGAGCAGGCCGGCCGGGGTGTCGGCGAGCGGCACGCCGGCCGAGTCGTCCACCGCGATGCCCCAGCGGGTGAGGTCGGCGGCGACGCGGCGCGCCAGGGCGCGGTCGGGGGTGATCAGCGCGGCGTGGCGGCCCGGCGTCTCCAGCACCTCGCGCAGCGCCAGGGCAGCCGCCAGCGCCTCCTCCTGCGGCTCGGCGGCGACCGCCAGCGACACGTTCGCCAGTGCCGCCGCCGGGTCGAGCCCGGCCTCCGGCACCGCCCACTGCTCGGTGGTGGCGGCCGGGCGCAGCGCCCGCGACACCAGCCGCTCGCGGCCGGGTGCTGCGGGCGCGCAGAGGGATTCCACCGCATCGCGGCCGATGCCGATGGCGGCAAGCGTCTGGGCGAGGCCGAACTGCGGATGGGTCGGCAGCGGCTCGCCGTCGTCCGCCGGATCGAGCAGGCGCCAGGCGGCGTCGTCGAGAACCGTATCGAGGCCCGGCAGCACCACCGCGCCCAAAGGATGGCGGGCGACGGCGGCGATGAGATCGCGGGTCGCCGGGATCGAGCCGGTCGAGCCGGCGACGATCACCGGGCCGGGGGCGCCGGCGGCGATCCGCGCGGCTTCGCGCGCCGCCAAAAGGTCGCGGCGCGCCGCCGGGTCGATCCGGCCGCGCTCGGCCAGGATCGCCGGCCACAGATCCTGCGCCACCGCCTTGAGGAAGCGCACGGAAATCTGCCAGTAGCGGTCGAGCTCCTCGGGCACCAGCCCGTCGAGCCGCAACCACGGCACGCGGCCGGTGGCCATGCGGTCGATCAGGCGGGCAAGCTCGTCGGCCAGCGCCAGCGCCGCGGCCGGCGCGGTCGCCAGCCCTGCTGTGCCGTCGAGCCGCAGCTCCGGGCTGGCGGCGAGCGTGGCGACGAGGCGGGCCAGCAGCAGGCGGCGGGCGAGCGGCGCGATCGCCTCCGGCAGGTCGGGCGCACCCTCTTCGGCCGCGCCGAAATCGATCTCGTCCTCGCCGACCTCGCCGAGCGGCACCAGCCGCGGCAAGAGCGTGGCGCGGCCGCCGCGCGCCTCCAGCAGCGCCGATTCGGCCAGCCGGCAGGCACGCCGCGTGGGCAGATAGAGCGTGGCGCGGGCGAGCGACGCCGGATCGCCGGCATCGGGAAAGCCTCGCACCAGCCGGCCCTCCAGCAGGGCGGCGGCGAAGGTGGCGAGAAACGGCGCACCGGCGGGAATGGTGAAGACGCGCGGGCTCACGGCAGGGGTCGCCACGTCACGACGCGGCGCGGCGGCGGCCGGCGATCGCCGCCTCGGCCAGCGCGATGGCCGGCGGCGTGCCGACATGCAGCCACAGCCCGTCGAGCACGCGGCCGTGCAGGCGGCCCTGCGCCAGCGCTGCATCGAAGATGCGGTTGAGCGAGAACGGCCCGCTTGGGGCATCGGCGAACAGGCGCGCCTCCATCAGGCAGCAGCCGGCATAGACGAAGGGGGCTGTGGGCGCGCCGCCGCGCCGCGCCAGCCGGCCGTCCGGCTGCAGGAAGAAGTCGCCCGCGCCCTCGAAGCCGACCGCGGCCTCGCGCGGCACCACCAGCATCAGGATGTCGGTGGTTGAGGGATCGAACGCGTCCGCCAGCGCCCGCAGATTGGTGCCGGCCTCATCGACCCAGAAGGAATCGGCGTTGGTGACGAAGAAGCGCTGGCCGAGATGCGGCAGCGCCCTGGCGACGCCGCCGCCGGAGTCGAGCAGCTCGGCGCGCTCGTCCGACACGACGACGCGCGGCCGGCGGCGGCGCGTCAGGTGCGCCTCCATGCGGTCGGCGAGATGATGGACATTGACCACCGCACGCTCCACCGCGGCCTCCGCCAGGCGGTCGAGCACGTGGTCGATCAAAGTGCGACCCGCGACCTCGATCAGCGGCTTGGGCGTGGTGAGGGTGAGCGGGCGCATGCGCAGGCCAAGGCCCGCCGCCAGCACCATCGCCGATGTCGGCAGGGCCACGGTCATCGCGCCGCACCGCCGGGGAGATCGTCGAGCGGAACATGCGCGGCGTACCACGCCTTGAGCGGCGCCAGATGCGGATGGGCGAGGCAGCGCCCGAGATAGCGCGCCACCCGCGGCATGTGGGCGAGATAGAGCGGCTTGCCGTCGCGCTTGGCGAGGCGGGCGAAGATGCCGAGAATCTTGGTGGCGCGCTGGGCGCC
Source organism: Blastochloris sulfoviridis (assembly GCF_008630065.1). Classification (GTDB taxonomy): domain Bacteria; phylum Pseudomonadota; class Alphaproteobacteria; order Rhizobiales; family Xanthobacteraceae; genus Blastochloris; species Blastochloris sulfoviridis. The sequence goes on along the minus strand of NZ_VWPL01000016.1, from coordinate 68,299 downwards.
CAGCACCGCATAGTCGCGGGCGAAGCGCTTGGCGTCGAAGGCGGGATCGACGCCACGGCGCTGCGCGACGTAATGGCCGAGCAGCGCAAGCTCGACATCCTCGGCCACGTCGACGCGGGCATCCTGGGCGAGCGAGGCGACGTCATAGGCGGCGGGGCCGATCACCGCATCCTGGAAATCGATGAGGCCGACCCGCGCCAAGCCCTCGCGGTCCTCAAGCCAGATCAGGTTGGGCGAGTGGACGTCGCGCAGCACCCAGGTTGCCTCGTCGTTCTTTGCGCCGTTGGTCGTCGCCGCGTTGGTCGTCGCCGCGTGGTCCGGTGCATCGCTGGTCGCTGCCCCGTTGTCCGCGCCGATGACCGCGCCGAGCGCCTCGCGCCACAGGGCCGCGAACGCCTCGCGCAGGCCGGGCTCCGCAACCACGCCGCGAAACGGCAGGTACCAGTCGACGAGCAGCTCGACCTCGATCAGGAAGGCGTCGAAATCGTAGCGCGGCAGGATGTGGTCGACGCGCACCGCCACCGGCACGCAGGGCGGCAGCGGCGTGGCGTGCAGCGCCGCCAGAAGCTCGATGGCGGCGCGGTAGCGCGCGACGATCGGCCGTGGCGGCGTGCCCTCCACGAGTCGCCCATCGCCCAGATCCTCGACGATGAGCAGGCCCCGCGCCAGATCGGCGGCCAGGATGTCGGGCGCCGACAGGCCGCGCTCGCGCAAGGCGTGCGCCATGGCGACGAACGGCGTCACGGTCTCGGCGAGGTGGGCGATGCGGCTGTAGGGCAGGCCGCCCCGCACCGGCGGCCCGTCCGGCCGGGCGGGCGCATCCATCAGCACGGCGTGGCGGCCGGGCTCGCTCAGCCGCTCAAAGCGCCGGCTCGACGCGTCGCCGGCCAGCGGCCGGCGCACCGCATCGCCCCAGCCCGCGGCATGGAGAAAGACGCGGATCTCGCGCACGCGCTTCAGCCGCGCCGCAAAGGCGCCGTGCCCGACGAGGCGGGCGTGGCGCGCGTCGGGGCCGCGGCTCGGCGCCAGCGCCATCACGATCTCCAGCCGGTCGGCGGGAAAGAGGGCAGCGGCGCGCTCGGGCCATTCGACGAGGACGGCGGCGCCTTCGCGCGCCTCGTCGAAGCCGATCTCCTCCAGCTCGTCGGCGCTGCGCACGCGGTAGAGATCGGCGTGCACCACCGGCACCGGCAGGTGGTCGTAGAGCTGCATCAGCGTGTAGGTCGGGCTTGGAACCTCCAGCGTCTCGTCGCCGGCCAGCGTGCGGATCACCGCGCGCGCCAGGGTCGACTTGCCGGCGCCGAGATCGCCGGCGAGCGTCACCAGATCGCCGGGACGCAGCATGGCCGCCAGGTCGCGCGCCAGCCTGAGCGTCGCGCGCTCGTCGGGCAGTTCCACATCCCAGGCGGACCCGGCGGGCGCATCCGTCATCTGCCGCCTACTCCGCGGCCATTGCGTGCTTGACCGGAAAGCGCACCGTCACCGCGGTGCCGCGGCCGGGCGCACTCTCGATGCGCACCTCGCCGCCATGCAGCGCCACCAGCGAGCGCACGATCGACAGGCCGAGTCCGGCGCCGCGATGCTGGCTGTCGCCATTGGCATAGGACTCGAACCGCTCGAACACCTTGTCCTTCAGCTCCTCGGGAATGCCCGGCCCCTCGTCGGCGACGCGGAACACCACGGCGTCGGCCTCGATGCGTACCGACAGCGCGACGGTGCCGCCTTGCGGCGAGAAGCCCACGGCGTTGGAGAGCAGATTGTAGAGCACCTGCCGCACCCGCCGTCCGTCGGCCTGCATGGTGCCGACGCCGTGCGGCAGGTCGAGCACCAGCTTGAGGCCCTTCTCGGCGATGCGGTCCTGCACGCCTTCGCTCGCCGCGCGCATGGTCTCGCGGATGTCGATCTCGGAAGGCTCGATGGTCATCGCCCCGGCGTCGATGGTGGCGAGATCGAGAATGTCGTCGATGATGGCGAGCAGCGCGGCGCTGGAACCGGTGATGTGGCCGACATAATCGTGCTGCTTGGCGTTGAGCGGCCCGATCGCCGGATCGCCCAGGAGCTGGGCGAAGCCGATGATGTTGGTGAGCGGCGTGCGCAGCTCGTAGGAGACGTGGTGGATGAAGCGCGTCTTCAGCGCGTCGGCCTGTTCGAGCGCCTCGTTCTTCTCGGTCAGCACGCGCTCGACCGACACCGAGTCGGTCACGTCGCGGAAGGTCACCAAGGTCGAGCCGTCCGGCAGCTTGGCGGCGGTGGCGTCGAGCACGCTGCCGTCGGCGCGCTCGATGCGGCGCGCCACCGGCTCGTGGCGGCCGCCGATGGCGGTGACGGTGGCGCGCAGCACCGACCAGACGTTCTCGTTGCACATCGCCTGGCACCAGGCGGCGATGACCTCGATGTGCGGGCGCGCCGCCAGCGAATCGGGCGACAGCCGCCACAGGCGGGTGAAGGACGGGTTGTGCAGCTTGAGCCGTCCGTCCGAGCCGAACACCGCCACCGCCTCGGCGAGATTGTCGAGCGTCTCGCGGTGCAGGCCGGAGAGCTGGTTGATGCGGCTCTGCAGGTCGATGCGCTCGGTGATGTCGTCGAACAGATAGGTCAGGCCGCCATCGGGGCTGGGGTTGGTGACGACGCGCAGCATGCGCCCGCCCGGCAGGTGCCAGCCCTGCTCCTGCGGCTCGATGGCGTGATAGGCGGTGAGGAAATTGTCGCGCCATTTGCGAAAGTCGGCCTGCTCGGGCAGCTTGCGCTCGGCGCGCAGACGATCGAGCACGTCGGCGTCGGCGGGGTGCTCGTCGAGGAAGGCGCGGTCGAGGCCGAACAGGCGCTGATAGGCGGGATTGTAGAACACCAGCCGCTTCGACGCGTCGAAGATGGCGACGCCGGTGGCGAGGCTGTCGAGAATGCGGCGGTGGGCGGTGATGGTCTGCTGCAGGCCGCTGCGCACCTGCTCGGCCTCGGTGGCATCGAGCGCGATGCCGGCGCCGACGCCGCTGCGGTTGACGATCTCCACCACGTCGAGCTGGCGCCGCTCGCCGGCGACGATGGCCGCGAGGCGCTTCTCGAACCGGCCGTGCTTGGCGCAGGCCTGGGCGGCGGCCTGCCGGTCGGCACGGTCGAGCAGCTCGATGTTGCGTCCGACCGCCGCCTCCGCCGTGCCGGCATCGACGGCGGCGGCATAGGCGGCGTTGGCCCAGGTCAGGCGGCCTGTGGCATCGCGCACCCACATCGGCACCTGCAGGCTCTCGACCAGGCTGCGCAGGATCGTCGCGTCGCGCTCGGCGCGGCGCAGCCGCTCGGCGAGATCCGCCGCCTCGCCGCGCGCGCCGGTGGCCTCGCGCAGGCGCAGCACCGCGCAGCCGCCGATGGCGCGGCCTTCCGCCTCGATGTGGCGGCCGGCGTGGGTGGCCAGCATCATGGTGAAGGCTTCGCCGCGCTCGCGCAGCCGCTCGACCGCGGTCTCCAGCGCGCCCGCCCGCTCCGCCCCGAGCCAGGCGCCGAACGCCAGCACGCGCAACGGCTGGGCGGCGCCGACAATCTCGATGTCGCCGGCGATCTCGGGATCGGCGCCGCCGCCCCACACCGCGATGACCTGGCGGTCGAGCTGCAGCAGCGTGCGGATGCGGTCGGTCTCGGCGCGCAGCGTGGCGAGCTGGGCGCGGGTGGCGGCGCGCTCCCGCAAGGTACGCCGGTGCAGACGCAGATACTGCATCGCCAGCAGGATGGCGAACAGCGACACGCCGCAGGTGAACGCCGCGGCGAGCATCTGGTGCGGGCCGAGCTGGGCGACCAACGCCGAGGCCTGCTCGCGCAGCGTGTCGGCACGCGCGGCCCCCGGCGCGCCGGCCGACAGCGAGACGGCCGCCACGGCTGCCGCTCCCGACAGCAGGCGACGGCATCCGCGCGCGGTCCGACCTCGTTCCGCCATCCGCATCACCTCGGGGAAATCGTGCTACGCCAGCGATCAAGCGGGATCGCGTGGACCGGAAGCTGATCCGGCCCGCGCCCTCCCGCAAGATGAACTGCCGGCAGGATGCCCGCTCCCGCCGCGGAGCGCGAGAATCCTGCCTGTCGAGGCCTCGCCTCGAATCGCAGTCACTGTAACCCCGAGGGGACTCCCCGCAGAAGGGGAAATTCAACCGCCGGCCGGCGTTCAGCGACCGGCGGCGCGGATGGGATCGATGAGATCAGAGCCCGTCGAACAGCGCCGTCGACAGATAGCGCTCGGCGAAGGAGGGGATGATCACGACGATGGTCTTGCCGGCAAGCTCCGGGTGGGCGCCGACCTCAAGCGCGGCGGCCACCGCCGCGCCCGACGAGATGCCGACCGGAATGCCCTCGTAGCGCGCCAGGGCGCGGGCGGTGTCGAACGCGGTCTGGTTGCCGACGGTGACCACCTCGTCGATCAGGCCGCGGTCGAGCACGTCGGGCACGAAGCCGGCGCCGATGCCCTGGATCTTGTGCGGCCCCGGCTGGCCGCCGGACAGCACCGGCGAATCCTCCGGCTCGACGGCGACGATGCGGATGCCGGGCTTGCGCGCCTTCAGCACCTGGCCGACGCCGGTAATTGTGCCGCCGGTGCCGACGCCGGCGACCACCACGTCGACCTTGCCGCCGGTGTCGTTCCAGATCTCCTCGGCGGTGGTGCGGCGGTGGATGTCCGGGTTCGCCGGGTTCTTGAACTGCTGGGGAATGATGGCGCGCGGCAGCTCCTTCACCAGCTCCTCGGCGCGGGCGAGCGCGCCCTTCATGCCCTTGGCGGCCTCGGTGAGCACCAGCTCGGCGCCGAGCAGCGCCAGCATCTTGCGGCGCTCGATCGACATCGATTCCGGCATCACCAGAATGAGGCGATAGCCGCGCGCGGCGGCGACGAACGCCAAAGCGATGCCGGTGTTGCCCGACGTCGGCTCGACCAGCACGGTGTCGGGGGTGAGGATGCCCTGCTCCTCCAGCGCGTCGATCATCGCCACGCCGATGCGGTCCTTCACGGAGGAGATCGGGTTGAAGAATTCGAGCTTGGCCAGGATGTCGGCCTTCACGCCCTTGATCTGGGGCAGGCGGTTGAGCCGAACCAGCGGCGTGTCGCCGATGGTGTCGGTGATGGAGTCATAGACGCGCCCCCGGCCGGGGGTGCGGCCGGGCTCGGAATGCCCGTGCGTGGCGTGCTGCCGTGCTGCCTGGACCATGATGTCCTCCCTGATGGCGCGCAATATACGTCTTGGTTCTGGTTTTAGATAAATAACCTTATTGTGACTGTATTATCTGCCGCCGTCCCCGTGCCGCCCGGCCGCCGCGCGGGGGCCCGGCCGAAACGAAACTCCGGGCTCCGGGCCGGAGTTTCGTATGATGCGCCGAAGTGATTCACGCGCGACGGAGGACGGGATGGCGGGGCGAAAGATGGCGGGACGAAATCTCGCGGGCGGCATCGGGCGCAAGGCGGCGCGGGTTGCGGCACTGGCCGGGCTCGCGGCCGGCCTCGCCTGCGGTCTTGCCGTGGCGCCGGCTGCGGCCGGCGCCGTGCCGTGCCGCACCTCGGGCAGCTTCGAGAGCTGGCTGGAGGGGGTGAAGGCCGAGGCGCGGGCCGCGGGCGTGCCCGGTTCCGCCATCGAGGCCGGGCTCGCCGGCGTCGCCTACGACCCGGCGATCATCCGCCGCGACCAGGGCCAGGGCGTGTTCCAGCAGACGCTCCTCACCTTCGCCGGCCGCATGGTGTCGAACGACCGCATGGTGCGCGGCAAGAAGTATCTGGCGCAGTATTCGGGCGTGCTGTCGCGCATCGAGGCGACCTATGGCGTGCCGGGCGAGGTGCTGGTGGCGTTCTGGGGGCTCGAGACCGATTTCGGTTCGGACATGGGCAAGTACCACGCCCCCACGGCGGTTGCGACGCTGGCTTATGACTGCCGGCGGGCCGACTATTTCCGCCCCGAGCTGATCGATCTCTTGCGCATCGTCGCGCGCGGCGACCTCAAGCCGTCCGAGATGTTCGGCGACTGGGCGGGCGAGCTCGGCCACCTGATGTTCACGCCGACCGACCTCTACCGCTACGCCGCCGATGGCGACGGCGACGGCCGCATCAACGTCATGCGCTCGGTGCCCGACGCCTTCGCCACCGGCGCCAACTTCCTGCGCGGGCTGGGCTGGCGGCGCGGCGAGCCGTGGCTGGAGGAGGTGTCGGTGCCGGCCGACATGGACTGGTCGCAGGCCGACCTCGACACCATGCTGCCGCGCGCGGCGTGGTCGCGCATGGGGGTGAGAACGCCCGCAGGCGGGGCGCTGGCGGCGGGCGGGCCGTCCGCGGCGCTGCTGCTGCCGATGGGGCGGAACGGCCCGGCCTTCCTCGCCTACCCCAACTTCAAGGCCTATCTCGGCTGGAACAAGGCGATGGTCTATTCCACCACCGCCGCCTATTACGCCACGCGTCTCGACGGCGCGCCGGCGATGTCGCGCGGCCGCGCCAAAGTGACCCCGCTCACCACCGAGCAGATGCGTCACCTGCAGGGCCTGCTGCGCAGCGCCGGCTTCACCCGCGACGCGCCGGACGGCCGCTTCGGCAAGAGCACCCGCGCCGCGGTGCGCGCGGCGCAGATGCAGCTCGGCCTGCCCGCCGACGGCTATCCCACGCCCGAGCTGCTGGCGGCGCTGGAGGGCCGGCGGTAGAGCATCCGCTGGGAGGGAACCCTCTTCTTTCCCTCTCCCCTTGCGGGAGAGGGTGGCGAGACCGAGCAAAGCGAGGTCGCGCCGGGTGAGGGGTATGTACCAGTGAACGCTGGAGGATTTACCCCTCACCCGCCTCGCGATCTATCGATCGCTCGCCACCCTCTCCCGCAAGGGGAGAGGGAAGAAGGCGCCGGGTGAGCGCAGATCGTTTCATACCAGCGGCCGCAACCCGGGCCGTTGGTTCCGGTCGCGGATTTTCGCTAAATCTCTGATTTCGGATAAGAAAATCCACGAGAGTCAACGGCCCCACGCGTCAGCGTTTGGGGCCGTTGGCATCACAGCGCGCGCGGGCGCGCGGACCCCTCGTCGCCGGCCGGCGGTGCCAGCACCGAGATCAGCGCCCGCTTGATCGCCGCCTGGCGCTGGGCGCTGGTGATCGGCGCGCCGGTGAGGTCGGTGACGTAGAACACGTCCACCACCTTCTCGCCGAAGGTGACGATGTGGGCCGAGCCGATGTTGAGGTTGAGCCGCGACAACGTGGTGGTGAGGTCGTGCAGCAGGCCCGGCCGATCGAGGCCGGTGACCTCGATCACCGTGAAGCGGTTGGACCACTGATTGTTGAGCGTCACCTCGGGGGGGACGTCGAACGCCTTCTGGCGCGTCTTGGGCGTGGCGCGGCGCACCATCGCCGCGGTGAGCGGCACGTCGCCGGTCAGCGCCTTCTCGATGGCGTCGCACACCCGCCCGACCCGGCGGGTCTCGTCGGTCTCGTCCGGGAACTCGCGCGAGATGGCGATGGTGTCGAGCGCCAGCCCGTCGGTGGTGGTGTAGATCTGGGCATCGACGATGTTGGCGCCACTGGCGGCGCAGGCACCGGCGATCACCGACAGAAGCCGCGGATGATCGACCGCCAGCACCGTCACCTCGACCACGCCGGGCCGGCCGGCGAGGTCGAACCTGGTGGCCGGCAGCCGGCCGGCGGCCTCCGACTCCCGCAGGAAGCGGGCGTGCGACAGCTTGTGAGGCAGATCGACCTTGAGCCAGTAGGGCGGATAGTGGCGGGCGATATAGGCCTCGATCTCCGCCGTGGTCCATTCGGGCAGCGCCTCGCGGAACAGATCCTGGGCGGCGGCGACGCGCTGGGTGCGGTTGACCTCGGAGAAGCCGCCGGTCAGCACCGGCTCGGTCTCGTAGTAGAGCGTGCGCAGCAGCTGGGCCTTCCAGGAATTCCACACGCCCGGCCCCACCGCATGGATGTCGGCGGTGGTGAGCACGGTGAGCATCTTCAGCCGCTCCAGGCTCTGCACCACCCCGGCGAAGGTCTCGACGGTCTTGCGGTCGGACAGATCGCGCGACTGGGCGATGGTGGACATCGTCAGATGGTGCTCGACCAGCCAGGCCACGGTGTCGGTCTCGGCCGGGGTGAGGCCGAGGCGCGGGCAGAAGCGCCGCGCCACCCGCGCGCCGAGGATCGAGTGGTCCTCGGTGCGGCCCTTGGCGATGTCGTGCAGGAACAGCGCGATATAGAGCAGGTCGCGGTTCTGGATGCCGCTGAACAATTCGTTTGCGAGGCCGAGCGCGGGATCGGTGCCGCGCTCGATGGTCGAGAGCACGCCGATGCAGCGGATCAGATGCTCGTCCACCGTATAGTGGTGGTACATCGAGAACTGCATCAGCGCGACGATGCGGCCGAATTCCGGCACGAACTTGCCGAGCAGCCCCACCTCGTCCATCCGCCGCAGCACGGTCTCGGGGTCGTTCTTCGACACCAGGATGTCGCGGAAGAGGCGATTGGCCTCATCGTTGGCGCGCAGCGCGTCATCGACCAGCCTGAGCTGGCGGGTGATCAGCCGCATCGGATCGGGGTGGAAGGCGAGGTCGTGATGGTCGGCGAGCCAGAACAGCCGGATCAGATTGACCGGGTCGCGCTCGAACACCGCATCGTCGACGATGCTGATGCGATTGTGGTCGACGACGAAATCGCCGTTCTCGCCGAGGCTCTTGCGGCGCCGGGGGATCAGCCGCTGGACGAAGCGGTTGAGCACCGGCAGCGACTTCGCCTCGTTCTCCTCAAGCTGCGAGCAGACGATGCGGGTGAGGTCGCCGACGTCCTTGGCGATCAGGAAGTAGTGCTTCATGAAGCGCTCGACGTCGCGCTGGCCGGGATGCTCGGTGTAGCCGAGCCTGAGCGCCATCTCGCGCTGGACGTCGAAGGACAGCCGCTCCTCCGCCCGGCCGGTGAGGAAGTGCAGGTGGCAGCGCACCGACCACAGGAAATCCTCGGCGCGGCGGAAGGTGGCGTACTCGGCCTTGGAGAACACGCCCTGCTGCAGCAGCCCGGCCGGCTCGCGCACGCGATAGACGTATTTGGCGATCCAGAACAGCGTGTGCAGATCGCGCAGGCCGCCCTTGCCGTCCTTGACGTTGGGCTCGACCAGATAGCGCGAGGCGCCCACCCGGCGGTGGCGCTCGTCGCGCTCGGCGAGCTTGGCGGCGACGTAGTCGGAGGCGGTGCCGGACACCACCTCGCGGTCGAAGCGGGCGATCAGATCGTCATAGAGCGCGCGGTCGCCGCAGATGAAGCGGGCCTCCAGCACCGCCGTGCGGATGGTGAGGTCGGCCTTGGCCTGGCGGATGCACTCGTCGATCGAGCGGGTGGCGTGGCCGACCTTCTGGCCGATGTCCCACAGCGTGTAGAGGATGGATTCGGCGATGCTCTCGCCCCAGGCGGTCTGCTTGTAGGGCAGGAGGAACAGCAGGTCGATATCGGAGCCCGGCGCCAGGAGGCCGCGGCCGTAGCCGCCGGTGGCCACCACCGCCATGTGCTCGGAGGTCGAATGCTCGTCCGAGCCGTAGAGGGCCGCGCCGACATGCTCGTAGAGCGCCTGAATCAGGCCGTCTTCCAGGTCGCTGAGGCGGGCGGCGCAGGCGCGGCCCTCGCCGTCCTCGGTCAGCCAGAGCTCCGCCTGACGGCGGCCGTCGGCCAAAAGCTGCTTGGCGCGCTGAACCACCGCCATCTTGAGCGCGGCGGGATCGCCGCGGAGGCGGGTGGCGATGGCGTCGAGATCGGCGGCGAACGCCGCCTCGTCGAAGATCGCCTCGAACGGGCGTGGACGCTGAACACGGCTGCGGGCTGGGCTTCGCGGCATGATGGCAAGGGGATAGCGGACCTCAGTCGCGCTGTCATCCGGAGATACCGGGGCGTCACGAGGGGCCGCGGGCCGCGGTCTTGAGACGGTAAAGCGCCTCCAGCGCCGCCTTCGGCGTCATGTCGTCGGGGTCGAGCGCCGCCAAAAGCTCGGCCACCGGGTCGGGGGCCGCTTTCGCCTCGGGCTCTGCGGATTTCGGCCGCACCGCGGCGAACAGCGGCAGATCGTCGGCGAGGCGGTGGATGGGGGCGCCGCGGTCGCCCTTCTCCAGCTCGGCCAGCACGGTCTTGGCCCGTGCCACCACGGAAGGAGGCAGGCCGGCGAGCTTGGCCACCTGGATGCCGTAGGAGCGGTCGGCGACGCCTTCGGCCACCTCGTGCAGGAAGATCACCTCGCCGTGCCACTCCTTCACCCGCACCGTGGCATTGGTGAGCCGCGTCAGCCGCGCCGACAGCGCGGTCAGCTCGTGGAAGTGGGTGGCGAACAGCGCCCGGCAGCGATTGGTCTCGTGCAGGTGCTCCAGGCTCGCCCAGGCGATGGAGAGGCCGTCGAAGGTCGCCGTGCCGCGGCCGATCTCGTCGAGGATCACCAGCGCGCGCGGGCCCGACTGGTTGAGGATGGCGGCGGTTTCCACCATCTCGACCATGAAGGTCGAGCGGCCGCGGGCGAGGTCGTCGGCGGCGCCGACCCGCGAGAACAATCGGTCGATGACGCCGACATGGGCGCGCTTCGCCGGCACGAAGGCGCCCACTTGCGCCAGCACCGCGATCAGCGCGTTCTGGCGGAGAAACGTGGATTTGCCGGCCATGTTGGGACCGGTGACCAGCCAGATGCGGCCGGCCTCGCCGGCCGGCGTCGGCGGCGACAGGTCGCAGTCATTGGCGACGAACGGCCCGCCGCCGCGGCGCAGCGCCTGCTCGACCACCGGATGGCGGCCGCCCTCGACACGGAACGCCAGCGACGAATCCACCACCGGCCGCGTCCAGTCCTCGGCGGCGGCCAGCGTGGCGAGCGCAGCCGTCACGTCGAGCACGGCGAGCGCCCGCGCCGCCGCCTTGATGGCGTCGCCCTCGGCCTGCACCCGCGCCACCAGCCGCTCGAAGATCGCAAGCTCGATCGCCAGCGCGCGCTCGGCGGCGGTGGCGATCCGCGATTCAAGCTCGCTCAACTCGACGGTGGAGAAGCGCAGCGCCCCGGCCAGCGTCTGGCGGTGCATGAAGGTGGCGTTGAAGGGCGGCCCGAGCAGCTTGTCGCCATGCTGGGCCGCCACCTCGACGACGTAGCCGAGCTGGGCGTTGTGGCGCACCTTCAGCGACTTGACGCCGGTCTCCTCGGCATAGCGCGCCTGGGTTTCAGCGATCACCTTGCGCGAATCCTCCGACAGCCGCCTCAAGCCGTCGAGGTCGGGATCGTAGCCTGGGCGCACGAAGCCGCCGTCGCGTTTCAGCAGCGGCAGTTCGTCGGCGAGCGCCGCCATGATCGCGGCGGCAAGCGCGGGATCGGGCGCGGCGAGGTCGCGCACGGCTGCCGCGATCTCGGCCGGCGGCGCGGCGGCCGCGACCTGCTCGGCCAGCTCGGCCGCCACCGTGAGACCGCGGGCGAGGGCCGCGAGATCGCGCGGGCCGCCGCGACCGAGCGCGAGGCGGGCCAGAGCGCGCTCGATGTCGGGCGCGCTCTCCAGCGCCCCCCGCAGCTTCAGGCGCAAATCGCCATCGGCCACCGCCCAGCCCACCGCGTCGAGCCTGGCATTGATGGCGGCGGGATCGGCCAAGGGGCTGGAGAGGCGGTCGGCCAGCAGGCGGGCGCCGGCGGCGGTCACCGTGCGGTCGATGGCGGCGATCAGGCTGCCCTGGCGGGCGCCCGACAGCGCGCGCAGGAGTTCGAGATTGACGCGGGTCGCCGCGTCGATCGCCATGGTCTCGGCGAGCGCCTCGCGCTGCGGCGGGGCGAGCGGCGGGCGCTGTCCGAGCTGGGTGCGCTCGACATAGGTGGCGATGGCGGCGGCCGCCGTCAGCTCCAGCCGCGAGAACGCGCCGAACGCCTCGGGCGTGGCGACGCCGAAGAAGGCCGAAAGCCGCCGCTCGGCGGTCATGGCGTCGAAGGCGTCGCGGCCGAGCGGGGTCACCGCGCGCTGTTCGCGCCAGAAGGCGGCAAGCTCGGCGTCGGAATAGAGCGCGTCGGACAGCACGATCTCGCCGGGATCGAGCCTCGCGACCTCGGCCGAGAGCCGGCCCGCGCCGACCTCGGCGACGTGAAAGGCGCCGGTGGAGATGTCGGCCCAGGCGAGGCCGTAGCTCGCCGCGTCGCCCGACGACGGCCGGGCGCGGGCGACCGCCAGGAGCCAGTTGTTGCGGCGGGAATCGAGAAGCTGCTCCTCGGTGATGGTGCCGGGGGTGACGAGGCGGATGACGTCGCGCTTGACCACCGACTTCGATCCGCGCTTGCGCGCCTCGGCCGGATCCTCGGTCTGCTCGCACACCGCGACGCGGAAGCCTTGGGCGATCAGCCGCTGCAGATAGTCGCCGGCGCGCTCGACCGGCACGCCGGCCATCGGGATGTCGGCGCCCTTGTGCTTGCCGCGCTTGGTCAGCGCGATGCCGAGCGCGCGCGAGGCGATTTCCGCGTCCTCGAAGAACATTTCGTAGAAATCGCCCATCCGGTAGAACAACAAGCAGTCCGGATTGGCGGCCTTGATCTCGATATACTGCGCCATCAGCGGCGTGACGCGCTCGTCCGCCGCCTCCGCGCCGCCGCTCTCCTCAGCTTTGGTCATGGCCGGACGCTAGCAGAGGGCCGGGCGGGTTTCACCCGAGCGGGGCCGGGCGGCTGTGGGTAAGACCAATGGGTGAGCGCGATTGTCGAGCCCGTGCCATTGCCGCCGCGGCTTTGCGGCCCAAAACCTAGCCACGCCCGGAATGCCGCTGCGCCTTCGCTTGAGGGAGAGGAACGAACCTCCTACGGTGCCGGCCCATTTCGCCAATATTCCCCCAGGTTCGCGATTCGCGGTCCCGCCACGATTCGCCCCCAAGATTCGCCAGGAATTTTCTTATGCCGCCCAAGACCAGCAAGCGCCGTCCGCGCCCCACTTTCACCGACCAGGAGGCGCTGCACTTCCACCAGATGGGGCGGCCCGGCAAGCTTGAGATCACCCCGACCAAGCCGATGGCCACCCAGCTCGATTTGTCGCTGGCCTATTCGCCGGGCGTGGCGGTGCCGGTGCTGGCGATCGCCGAGGATCCGGCGCGCGCCTACGACTACACTGCCCGCGGCAACATGGTGGCGGTGATCACCAACGGCACCGCCATCCTGGGCCTCGGCAATCTCGGCGCGCTGGCGTCGAAGCCGGTGATGGAGGGCAAGGCGGTGCTGTTCAAGCGCTTCGCCGACGTCGACGCCATCGACATCGAGGTCGACACCGAGGATCCGGACGAGTTCATCAATGCCGTGAAGTATCTCGGCCCCTCCTTCGGCGGCATCAATTTGGAGGACATCAAGGCACCGGAGTGCTTCATCATCGAGCAGAAGCTCAAGGAGCTGATGGACATCCCGGTGTTCCACGACGACCAGCACGGCACCGCGATCATCGCCAATGCCGGGCTGATCAACGCGCTGCACCTGACCAAGCGCGACATCAAGACCACCAGGCTCGTGGTCAATGGCGCGGGCGCGGCGGCCATCGCCTGCGTCGAGGTGCTGAAGGCGCTGGGCTTCGCCGCCGACAACGTCATCATGTGCGACACCAAGGGGGTGATCTTCCAGGGGCGCACCGCCGGCATGAACCAGTGGAAGTCGGCCCACGCCGCCAACACCGAGGCGCGCACGCTGGCCGAGGCGCTGGTCGGCGCCGACGTGTTCTTCGGCCTGTCGGTGAAGGGCGCGCTGACGCCGGAGATGGTGGCGTCGATGGCGCCGAACCCGATCATCTTCGCCATGGCCAATCCCGACCCGGAGATCACGCCGGAGGAGGTGGCCGCGGTGCGCTCCGACGCCATCGTCGCCACCGGCCGCTCGGACTATCCCAACCAGGTCAACAACGTCCTGGGCTTTCCCTACATCTTCCGCGGCGCGCTCGACGTGCGGGCCTCGACCATCAACATGGAGATGAAGCTGGCGGCGGTGAAGGCGCTGGCCGATCTCGCCCGCGAGGACGTTCCCGACGAGGTCGCCGCCGCCTATGGCGAGCGGCCGATCTTCGGCCCCGACTACATCATCCCGGTGCCGTTCGACCCGCGGCTGATCCACGCCGTGCCGACCGCGGTGGCCAAGGCGGCGATGGCGACCGGCGTCGCCCGCCGGCCGATCGTCGACATGGAGGCCTACCGCCAGCAGCTCCAGCAGCGGCGCGATCCCGTCGCCGGCGTGCTGCACCGGGTGTTCGAGCGGCTGCGCCGGCGGCCCCGCCGCGTGGTGTTCGCCGAGGGCGAGGAGCAGCAGGTGATCCGCGCCGCGGCGAGCTTCGTCACCCAGCGGCTCGGCACCGCCGTGCTGGTCGGCCGCGAGGACAAGATCAACGCGGCAATCAAGGAGATCGGGCTCGAACTGCCGGAGGGCATCGAGATCACCAATGCCGGGCTCTCCCCGCGCAGCGGCGCCTACGCCCAGCACCTCTATGAGCGGCTGCAGCGGCGCGGCTACCTGCTGCGCGACTGCCAGCGCATGATCAACAACGACCGCAACCACTTCGCCACCTCGATGGTGGCGCTGGGCGATGCCGATGCCATGGTGTCGGGCGTCACCCGCAATTTCTCGGTGGTGCTGGACTATGTGCGCCAGGTGATCGATCCCAAGCCGGGGGCGCGGCTGATCGGCCTGTCGATGGTGCTGGCGCGCGGCCGCAATTTGCTGGTCGCCGACACCGCGGTGACCGAGATGCCGACCGCCAAGGATCTCGCCGAGATCGCGGTGCAGGCCGCCGCCGCCGCCCGCCGGCTCGGCACCGAGCCGCGCGTCGCGCTGCTGGCGTTCTCCACCTTCGGCCACCCGCGCGGCGAACGCTCGGCGCAGGTGATCGAGGCGGTGAAGCTGCTCGACTCCTGGGGCGTCGACTTCGAGTATGACGGCGAGATGAGCGCGGAGATCGCGCTCAACCGCACCCTGATGGCGACCTATCCGTTCTGCCGCCTGTCGGGCCCGGCCAACGTGCTGGTGGCGCCGGCGATCCACTCCGCCGCCATCTCGACCCGCATGCTGCAGGAGCTGGGCGGCGCCACGGTGATCGGCCCGCTGCTGGTGGGGCTGGAGAAGTCGGTGCAGATCGTGCCGCTGTCGGCGAAAGACACCGACATCGTCAACATGGCCGCACTCGCCGCCTACAATATCGGCGGGTGAGAAAGCCGGCTGCGGCGACGGCGGCGAAGGCCGCCGGTCGCCCCAACCGGATGTCGTCTCACACCAACGGCCGCGAACGCGGACCGTTGGTTCCGGTCGTGGATTTTCGCGAAATCTCTGATTTCGGATGAGAAAATCCGCGAGAGTCGACGGCCCCACGCGTCAGCGTTTGGGGCCGTTGGCATCACACGGCTTCCGGGTGATCGGGTCGGCCTTTTCCTTCCCTCTCCCCTTGCGGGAGAGGGTGGCGAGGCCGGGCATAGCGAGGTCGAGCCGGGTGAGAGGTCTCTTCAAGCTCGCTCGATTTCACCCCTCACCCGCCTCGCGATCTGACAATCGCTCGGCACCCTCTCCCGCAAGGGGAGAGGGAAGCGGCGGCTCCCGGCCCGCCGTTGTTCCGAGCCGATCAGCCGGAAACGACCTCGCCGGATTCCGTCTCAGGCCGCCCGCGTCCTGGCCCGCTCCGGGAACAGCGCAGCAAGTCCCTCGGCCGAGGCCGGGGCGATGCCGCGCTCGGTGATCAGGCCGGTGATGAGCCGCGCCGGGGTGACGTCGAAGCCGGGATTGGCGACACCCGAGCCGTTCGGCGTCAGTTGCACCTCGACAATGCGGCCATCCGCCGTGCGCCCCGAAATATGGCTCACCTCGGTGCCCGCGCGCTCCTCGATCGGGATCGCCCTGCCGTCGGTGAGCGTCCAGTCGATGGTCGAGGACGGCAGCGCCACATAGAACGGCACGCCGCAATCGTGCGCCGCCAGCGCCTTGAGATAGGTGCCGATCTTGTTGCAGACGTCGCCGGTGCGGGTGGTGCGGTCGGTGCCGACGATCGCCAGGTCGACCTGGCCATGCTGCATCAAATGGCCGCCGGCATTGTCGGCGATCACCGTGTGCGGCACGCCGGCGTGGTTCAGCTCCCAGGCGGTGAGGAAGGCGCCCTGGTTGCGCGGGCGGGTCTCGTCCACCCACACATGGAGCGGGATGCCGGCCTGGAACGCCTGATAGATCGGCGCGGTGGCGGTGCCCCAGTCGACGGTGGCGAGCCAGCCGGCATTGCAGTGGGTGAGGATGTTGACCGTCCGGCCCGGCTTCTTCGACGCGATTTCCTTGATCAGCTCGGCGCCGAAGCGGCCGAGCGCGGCATTGATGGCGACGTCCTCCTCGGCGATGGCGTCGGCCTCGGCGAACGCCCGCTCGGCGCGCGCCTCCGGCAGCAGCGCGCAGACCGAATCGACCACCCGCCCCAGCGCCCAGCGCAGATTGATCGCGGTCGGCCGCGTCTCGGCCAGGGCGCGGTGGGCGCGCTCCAGGCCGATGTCGGTGGGATCCTCGTCGAGGCCCAGCGCCAGCCCGTAGGCGGCGGCCGCCCCGATCAGCGGCGCGCCGCGCACCTGCATGGTGCGGATCGCCACCGCCGCATCCTGGAGCGAGGCGAGCGTCAGGGTCTCGAAACTGTGGGGCAGGCAGGTCTGGTCGATGATCCCGACCCCGCCCGCTTGGTCGCGCCAGATGGTGCGCCAGGGTTTGCCGTCGATCTGCATGGCGTCACCATAGCCTCCCCGCGCGCTGCCCGCTATGGTGGCGCCGCGGTGCCGGACTAGGATCGAATGGCGATTTGCAGCAAGATGGTGCCGCGCCCGGCGCGCATGGTGCTTCACGCCATGGCGGCGCGGCGTGTCGTACAACGAGGCCGACGATGCGGGATCGGCAGGCGCGCGCCCTGGCGCAGCTTCCGTGTTCGCGTTCGCGCCTCCTTCCAGGGCCGGTCGGTGAGATGGTGACGCTCGATTTCGAAGCAGAATACGACAATCGCGCCCGGGTTCCGGAGCATGCCGAAATTGTGGCCGCGTGGGAGCGTGATGCCGCCGCCTACCGCACCGGCCACGGCCGGGCCCAGCTCGGGCTGAAATACGGCCCCTCGCCGCGCCAGACGCTGGATCTGTTCCGGCCGGCGGTCGATTCGGTGGGCGCCGCGGTGCTGTTCCTGCATGGCGGCGGCTGGCAGTCGCATGGGGCGGCCGACTTCAGCCACCTCGCCGGCGGGGTCAATGCCCGCGGCCTGGCGTTCGCGGTCGCCGGCTACGACCTGTGCCCGGAGGTCACCGTGCTCAACATCATCGGCCAGGTGCGCGCCGCGGCGATCGCGCTGCACCGGCGAATCGGCCGGGCGGTGGTGGTGGCCGGGCACGGCTCGGGCGGCCATCTCGCCGCCTGCCTGGTGGCGACCGACTGGAACTCCATCGATTCGACGCTGCCGCCCGATCTGGTCTCGGCCGGCGTGGCGCTGTCGGGCGTGTTCGACCTGCGGCCGCTGGTCTCCACCAGCATCAATGCCAAGCTGCGGCTCGACGAGAACGAGGCGCACCGCCTGTCGCCGGTCAACTGGCAGGTCGCCGCCGGGCGCACCTTCGATGCCTGGGTGGGCGAGGACGAGAGCAGCGAATACCACCGCCAGACCCGCGAGCTGGTCGCCGCGTGGTCGGAGCGCGAGGTCGAGGTGCAGACCGTGGTGGTGCCGGGCGCCAACCATTTCAGCATCCTGGCGCCGCTCGCCGATCCCGACAGCGCCCTCACCCATCGGCTGGTCGAGATGGCGCGCGGCACGCGGCTGACCCGGGTGCCGGCCTAAACACCGAACGCCGGCCTCGTCAGGCCGGATTCGATCAGACAGGAGAGGGGTCACATGGGATTTCTGTCAGAGGTGGGCGCCATCTTCGGGTTCGGCCCGAAGCCCGAGACGATCGAGCGCGAGGCGCTGAAGGCCGAGCTCGACGCCGGCACGGTGGCGCTGGTCGACGTGCGCGAGGTCGGCGAATTCGAATCCGGCCACGTGCCCGGCGCGATCAACGTGCCGCTGACCCGGTTCGCGCTCGACCATCTGCCGAAAGACGGGCGCACCGTGGTGCTGATGTGCCGCTCGGGCGCCCGCGCCCGCATGGCCTTCATCCGCGCCATGGCCGCCGGCCGCCCCGGCCTCAAGGTCTACAATGGCAGCATGCTGGACTGGTCGGCCGCCGGCGAGGACATCGTGCGCGGCCACGGCTGAGGCGGCGGCCGGCCACGCACGCTCAGGCGGCGGCGTGGCGGTTGGCGCTGGCGCCGAAGTGCTCGATGTAGCGCGGGCTGATGGCGGTGCGCGGCAGGATGATCAGCACGTCGGTGGTGCCGAACTGGCTGTCGACCACCGCGCCGTCGCCGACATAGCCGCCGAGCCGCAGATAGCCCTTGACCAGCGGCGGCAGCTCGTGGAGCGCCGCCTTGGCGTCGATCGCCTCCTTGGGCATGCGGTTCATCTCGACATAGCGCTGCGGCAGGGCGCTGGCCCGCCACTCCTCCGGCGCCCGGGCGTGGTGGTGCAGGAAGGACAGTTGCAGCGCCAGCGCGTCGGGATCGGTGCCCTCCAGCGAGGCGCAGCCGATCAGCGCGTCGATATCGTGGCGCAGCACATAGGCCCAGATGCCGTGCCACAGAAGCTCCACCGTGCGCTTGTTGCGGTAGGGCTTGAGCACGCAGGAGCGGCCGAGCTCCAGGAAATTGAGGGTGCTGTGGCGGCGCATCAGGCTGCCGATGTCGAACTCGGCCGCGGAATAGAAGCCGCCATGGCGGAGGGCGACGCACTGGCGCAGCAGCCGGTAGGTGCCCACCACCTTCGGCTGCTGGCGGCCGAGCACATTGGTGGTGGCGTCGTGGTCCAGCACCAGGAGGTGGTCGCAGATCGCGTCGAAGCCGTCGACATCGCGCCGCGCCAGCTTGGTGGCGGCGTCGGGGATCGCCGACATCTCGTCGTAGAACACCTTGTAGCGCAGCTTCTGGGCCTGGCGGACATCGGCCGAATTGCGCGCCAGCCGCACCTCCAGCGGGCCGATGCGGCCGAGCGTGGCGGCGCCGGACGGCTGCTGGCGGGAGTCGCGGTGGCGTATGCCGCTATAGGCCCGCAGCAACGGGATGAACCCGGCGCTGGCCTGATGCAGAGGCAGGAACTTCGCCATGAGCGCCTTGGGGCCAAGGGGGGCGAGCCGGCTCGCCCCAAATCGTTGCGCCCCAACCCCCTGCGCGCGCTTCGGCATGACGTCTCCCCACCCGGCATTTCGCGACGGCAGCCGTGGACGTGCCGACCTTTTTCGATCAGCCATTGTTGATCGCCCGCCCCGACACGCAATCGGGCGAATCACGGCGAACCGTCACTGAAGCATCTCAATACGACGGTTAGAACATAGGTGTCGGACAGTTCCGTGACAACCGGGCGGGGTGCGGCCGGCCGCCTCCACCCCCACCCGCCCGAGCTTGCGCTCGGGCTCCCTCCCCCGCTTCGCGGAGGAGGGACAAGAGCCGGAACTGTCGCGCTCTTCTTTCCCTCCCCGATCTTCGGGGAGGGTGGCGCCGAAGGCGCCGGGTGGGGTTAACTCAGTCGAACCACGCGCCCGGAGGTGCCCGTCCGATCCCGAGGGACTCAGACGGAAACCGTATCACGCCACTTCGGCGGGCCGGGCGCCGCCGGCGTCCGCCAGCACGCTCTTCAGCCCGTCGGCGTCGAGCGGCTTGGTGAGGAAGCCGTCCATGCCGGCGCTTTCGGCCTCGCGCCGGTCCTCGGCGAAGGCGTTGGCGGTGAGCGCGATGATCGGCACATGCCCCGCCTCGCCAAGCGCCCGGATGCGGCGCGCCGCCTCCAGCCCGTCGAGGCGCGGCAGCTGCACGTCCATCAGCACCAGGTCGAACGGCGCCCCGACGCGATGCGCCTCGGCCACCGCCGCCACCGCCGCCTCGCCGTCGCCCACCACCTCGACCCGGTGGCCGAGCTTGGTCAGCATGACCCGCGCCAGGAAGGCGTTGATGTCGTTGTCCTCGGCCACCAGCACCGACAGCCGGACCTCCGGCTCCGGCGGCGCGAGCCCGGGCAGGGCATCGGCCGGCTGGATCGCCGGGGCCGCCACGCTCGGCAGGCCCGGCCGCAGGCGCTCGGCCAGCGAGGCCGGCCGCACCGGCTTGACCAGATAGACGTCGTAGCCCGCCTGCTGCAGGCTGGCGAGGTCGTCCCGCTCGGCCGGGCTCACCAGCACGATGCGGCGGCCGGCCCAGGGGCGCGCGGCGGCGCCCAGCGCCATCGCCGCCTCCAGCCCGATGCCGCGGTCGACGATCACCGCATCCCAGGTGCGTTCCCGCAGCACCAGGCCGGCGGTCATGGCGTCGGGCGCCAGGGTGGACGCGGCACCCCACGCGGCAAGGCGGGTGCGCAGGATCGGCCCCAGCACCGGCGACTCGCTGATCACCAGGCAGGTCTGGCCGGTGAGGTCGGGCCACGCCGCCGGATCGGCCTCGGCCAGCGCCGGCAGCGCCAGCGCGAACGAGAAGATGGACCCCCGGCCGGCCTCGCTCTCCAGCGCGATCGAGCCGCCCATGCCGCGCACGATGCGCTCGGCGATGGCGAGGCCGAGCCCGGCGCCGCCGTGCCGGCGGGTGGCGGTGACGTCGGCCTGCTCGAACTCGGCGAAGATGCGGGCGCGGTCCTGCGGCGCGACGCCGGGGCCGGTGTCGGCGATCCTGAACGCCAGCCTGCCGCCCTCGGCGGGCGCCACCGCCACGCTCACCCCGCCGGCCTCGGTGAACTTCACGGCATTGCCGATCAGATTGAGCAGCACCTGGCGCAGGCGGGCCGGGTCGCCCAGCACGCGGCGCGGCAGGGCGTCGTCGAGGTCGGCGACCAGCTCGATCTCCTTGGCCTGGGCGCGCGGCGCCAGAAGCTCGACGATCTCCGCCACCAGCCGGCCGGGGTCGAAGGCGGTCTCCTGCAGGTCGAGCCGGCCGGCCTCGATCTTGGAGAAGTCGAGGATCTCCTCGATCAGGCCGAGCAGCGCCTCGCCGGAGGTCTTCACCGCCGCGGTGTAGCTGCGCTGCTCCGGCGTCAGCGCGGTGTCGAGCAGGAGGTCGGCCATGCCGAGGATGCCGTTGAGCGGCGTGCGCACCTCGTGGCTGACGATGGCGAGGAACCGGCTCTTGGCGCGGCTCGCGGCCTCCGCGCGCTCGCGGGCGTCGGCGAGCTGGGCGAGGATGAGCTCGGGCGCGGCGGGCGCGGTCTCGCCGGATCGGCTCTGGCCCGCTTGGGTCTCGCCGGTCTGGGTCTCGCCGGATTGGGTCTCGCCGGATTGGGCGGCGTGCTCGGCGAGCGCCAGCCGCTGGGTCAGGCCGGCGATGGTCTGCGCCTGGACCGCCGCGCGGCGCCTCAGCGCGGCGCGGGACACCGCCAGCGCGCCGATCACCAGCAGCAGCGCCAGGGCCAGGAGCGCCGCCACGCCGGTCAGGGCATAGGCGGCATCGGGCGTGTCGAGCATGGCAGACCTCGGGCGTTCTAGATTTCCCATAACGGTGACGGAGGAAGCTTGCCCGGAGGTGTCGAGGCGGCAGGCCGGCCCCGCTTCGGCGGGCCAACATGGCGCGATGGTTAGGGCGCGGTAAACGGCCGGCGGGATGGGGCTCAACAGAACTGTCCGGGCCAACTCCGACCCCTCCCCACCGCTCGCGCAGCGCGCGGGGGGAGGGGAGATAAGGGGCGCTCCCGGCCAGCGGCCGTTCCGATGGGCTCAGTCGGAAACCCGATTACGCCGCCTGCGCCGCGCGGTCGGCCGCAGCCCGGTAGGACAGCGCCTCGGCCAGATGCCGGCGGCCCACCGTCTCGGCGCCGTCGAGATCGGCAATGGTGCGGGCCACCTTCAGCACCCGGTGATAGCCGCGGGCGGTGAGCCGCAGGTTTTCCGCCGCCTCGCGCAGCAGCGCCAGCCCCGCGGCATCCGGGCGGGTGATCTCGTCGAGCAGCGGGCCGGCCGCCTCGGCATTGGTGAGGAGGTGCGGCTGGCCGAGCGCGGCGAAGCGCTCCGCCTGCCGCGCCCGCGCGGCCGCGACGCGCGCCGCCACCTCCTTGCTGCCCTCGGAGGGGGCGGGCTGCACCAGGTCGGCGGCGGTGACCGCCGCCACCTGGATGGTGAGGTCGATGCGGTCGAGCAGCGGGCCCGACAGCCGGCTCTGGTAGTCGGCCTTGCAGCGCGCGTTGGGACCGCGCCGGCAGGTGTAGCCCGGCGTATCGGCCTCGCCGCAGCGGCACGGGTTCATCGCCGCCACCAGCATGAAGCGGGCGGGGTAGGTGACGCGGTGGTTGGCGCGGGCGATCACCACCTCGCCGGTCTCGATCGGCTGGCGCAGCGAATCGAGCACCTGCGGCTGGAACTCCGGCAATTCGTCGAGGAACAGCACGCCCTTGTGGGCGAGCGACACCTCGCCGGGCCGGGCCCTGAGGCCACCGCCGACCAGCGCCGCCATCGAGGCCGAGTGGTGCGGCGCGCGGAACGGCCGCCGGTCGGTCAGCGCGCCGCCCGAAAGCTCGCCGGCGACGCTCATCACCATCGACACGTCGAGCAGCTCGGCCGGCGTCAGCGGCGGCAGGATCGAGGGCAGGCGGGCCGCCAGCATCGATTTTCCGGCGCCGGGCGGGCCGACCATCAACAGGTTGTGGCCGCCGGCCGCGGCGATCTCCAGCGCCCGCTTGGCGCTCTCCTGGCCCTTGATGTCGGCGAGATCCGGCAGCGGCGTGGTGGGCGAGACCACCTGCGGGCGGGGCCGCGCCAGCACCTGCGTGCCCTTGAAGTGATTGGCGAGCTGGATCAGCGAGGCGGGCGCCAGGATCTCCATGTCCGGGCTGGCCCACGCCGCCTCCGGGCCGCAGGCGCCGGGGCAGATCAGGCCGCGGCCGCTCGCATTGGCGGCGATCGCCGCCGGCAGCACGCCGGAGACCTGGGCGATGCGGCCGTCGAGCGCCAATTCCCCCACCACCGAGAAGCCGTCGAGCGCATCGGACGGAATCGCGCCGATCGCCGCCATCAGGGCCAGCGCGATCGGCAGGTCGTAGTGCGAGCCCTCCTTGGGCAGGTCGGCCGGGGCGAGGTTGACGGTGATGCGGCGCGCCGGCAAAGCGAGGCCCGAGGCGATCAGCGCCGCACGCACCCGCTCGCGCGCCTCCGACACCGCCTTGTCGGCAAGGCCGACGACGTTGAACGCCGGCAGCCCCGGCGCCACCTGGACCTGGACGTCGACCGGCACCGCCTCAACGCCCTGGAACGCCACCGTCGCCGCACGCTGGACCATGCCCGCCCCCGCATTCGCGCAACAGTAGCGCGCGGTTGTCGGCCCGCGCAAGAACAATGACGGAACATCGCCGGCGACGCGGCGATCGGTCGAATTATTGCCGGCTTTGCGTGGCCTATTTTATGGCTTCGCCCACGGCACGTTCTGACGGTACGGTAGAGGCGCGTTTCCGTGATTCCGACGGGATCGCGCGGAAACCGTATCCGGCGAGGCAGGGGGAAACCGGCATGGTCAGACCAAGCCTTGCGGCGGCCAGTTTGCTGGTCGCAGCAGTGCATATCGGGCAGGCGGCCGAGCTGCCGCAACGCCCGGCGGCCCAAAACGCCCAGTCGATCCAGGACGCCCAGTCGATCCAGTCAACCCAAGAAGCCCGAAGCCACCAGGACGAGCCGGCGATCACCGGCCGCGCCACCGGGTGGACGTTCCAGGGCAGCAGCGGCGCCGGCTACGACCTCCAGTTCGGCGCGCTGATGGTCGGCGTCGAGGGCGACACCAGCTTCGACGCGGCGGGCGGCGGCCCCGAGTCCGGCCGCAGCATCTGGGACGGACAGACCTATCGCAGCGCGTTCGGCGGCGGCTGGAGCTCGCTGCGCGGCCGCGCCGGCCAGGATCTCGGCGGCGTCCTGTTCTACGGCACCGGCGGCTTCGCCCTCGACCAGGGCAGCGGCGACGTGCTGGCGGTGGCGCGTACCGGCTGGGTCGCGGGCGGCGGCGCGGAGACGGCGCTCGCCGGCAACGTCTCGGCGCGCATCGAGTATCTGCGCCTGGATTTCGGCAGCTTCCGCGATGTCGGCGCCGGCTCCGAGCCCTCCACCTACAAGAGCGGGGTGGACCTGCTGCGCGTCGGCCTCAACTATAAATTCTGATACGGTTTCCGGCTGATCAAGCCGGAGAACCGTATTCCGATCGCCGAAAATCCCGTTATCGAACAAGGGGTTTTCGGCGAGACTGTTTCCGGTATCCCGAAGGGATCAACCGGAAACCGTATGAGATCTTTTGGCCTCGATGGCGTCCCAGATGCGCCGGGCGAGGTCCGGCCCGCCCAGCGACCGGATGGCGCGGATTCCCGTTGGAGACGTCACGTTGATCTCGGTGAGGAAGCCGTCGATCACGTCGATGCCGACGAACACTAGGCCGCGCGCCTTCAGCGCCGGGCCGATGGTGGCGCAGATCTCGCGCTCGCGCGCCGTCAGCTCGGTCGCCGCCGCCGCCCCGCCGCGCACCATGTTGGAGCGGATGTCGTCGGGCTGCGGCACGCGGTTGACGGCGCCCGCCGCCTCGCCATCGACCAGGATGATGCGCTTGTCGCCCGCCGCCACCTGCGGCAGGAAGGCCTGCGTCACCCACGGCTCGCGGAAGGTGGCGGCGAACATGTCGTAGAACGAGCCGAAATTGGGGTCGCGCACGCCGAGGCGGAACACCGCGGCGCCGCCATGGCCGTAGAGCGGCTTCATCACCACCTCGCCGTGGCGGGCGCGGAAGGCAGCGATCTCGTCGCGGTCGCGGCTGATCAGGGTCGGCGGCATCAGCTCGGGAAACTCGGTGACGAACATCTTCTCGGGCGCGTTGCGCACCGAGGCCGGGTCGTTGACCACCAGCGTCGCCGGGTGGATGCGCTCCAGAAGGTGCGTCGCGCTGATATAAGCGAGGTCGAAGGGCGGATCCTGGCGCATCAATATGACGTCGAGGGTCGAAAGCTCGATGCGCTCCGCCGCGCCGAGCGTGACATGGTCGCCCGCGACGTCGCGCACCGCGAGCTTCTGCACCGTGGCGAACACCCGGCCGTCGACCAGCGCCAGCCGGTCGGGCGTATAGTAATGGAGTGCATGGCCGCGGGCCTGCGCCTCCAGGAGCAGCGCGAAGGTGGAATCGCCGCGGATGCTGATCCGCTCGATCGGGTCCATCTGCACGGCGACGCGTAGGCTCATCGTCTCATCCATCACAATCGAAGGCGGCGGGGATATGCCGCGGCAGAGCGTGCGGCGCCACCAGCACCACGTCGAAGCGCACGTTCAGCCGGGCGTGGTCGGGCCGGCGCGCCAGCCACAGCGCGGCGGCGGTGGCGATGCGCCGGCGCTGACGGACATCGAGCGCATAGGCGGCATCGTCGAGGTGGCGGCGCGCCTTCACCTCGACGAAGATCAGCGTCGAGCGGTCGCGCGCCACGATGTCGACCTCGCCGCAGGACGAGCGCCAGCGCCGCGCGAGAATGCAAAACCCCTTGCTGACCAGCAGCACCGCGGCGACGCTCTCGGCCGACAGGCCGAAGCGGTGGGCGATCTGCCGTTCCGGCGAGGGCTGGCGCGCCGCCTCGGTGGACGGCAAGACGGGTTCGGAGTCGGGCGCGGGCTCCACCGCCACAGCCGGGGGGCCGGCCGGCATCTGCGCGCGCTTGGCCTGTTCGCGCTCGGCGGCGATCTTCGCCTTGATGTCGCCGGGCTTGACCAGCGTGCGCGGCGGGCGGACCGGTCGGTGCTCAGCCATCCTTGTGCCCCTTGGTGAGATCGAGCGCCCGCTGGTAGACCGTGCGCCGCGGCAGGCCGAACGCGGCCGCCACCTCGGCCGCCGCGTCCTTGAGCGAGGCTCCGGCCAGCGCCGCCGCAAGCGCCGAATCGATGTCGGCTTCGGCCGGCGCCGCCGCCGGCAAAGGCGGGCCGACCACCACCACGATCTCGCCCCTGGGCTCCAGGCCCACGGTGGCGGCGGCGAGTTCCGCCAGCGTGCCGCGGCGGACCTCCTCGTGCAGCTTGGTCAGCTCCCGGCACACCGCCGCCGGCCGGGCGCCGCCCAGCGCTGTCGCCATGTCGGCCAGGCTGTCGGCGAGGCGCGGGCCGGTCTCGAACATCACCAGGCTCGCCGGCACCGCGGCAAGCTCGGAAAGCCGCGCCAGCCGGCCAACCTGCTTCGGCGGCAGGAAGCCCTCGAACAGGAAGCGGTCGGTCGGCAGGCCCGACACCACCATCGCCGCCAGGAGCGCCGAGGGCCCCGGCACCGCCTCGACGTGGACGCCCGCAGCGATCGCCTCGCGCACCAGCCGGAAGCCGGGGTCGGAGACCAAAGGCGTGCCGGCGTCCGAGATCAGCGCCACGGAGGCGCCCTCGGCGAGGCGCCCCAGGAGGCGCGGGCGCATCTCGGCGGCGTTGTGCTCGTGATAGGGCAAGAGCGGCACGCGGAGCCCATAGCGCGCGAGCAGCCGGCTGCTCACCCGCGTATCCTCGCAGGCGATCACGTCCGCCCCCGCCAGCGTCTCCAGCGCCCGCAGCGTGATGTCGCCGAGATTGCCGATCGGCGTCGCCACCACGTGCAGGCCGGCCCGCGCCGGGGGGGCGGCAAGCCGCGCGCCCGCGATCAGGTACGACCGGTCGTCGCGGCCGCCCGCCTCGGCGCCGCCGGTCCGATGCCGCTTGTCCACAGGCCCCGTCACCTTTACGGATGTCTCCCAGGCGTCGTTTTGACAGAAATCTGTGGCGATCGCACCCTGAGAACGGGAATCGCCAATTGCGGAGCAGTGGGAATGCGCACGCCGAAGCGCGCTGAGGACGGAACGCTATCGCGCCGCACCGCGCTGCGGCTGGCCGGCCTGGGCGCGGGCATCGGGGTGTCGGCCACGCTCGGCGGCTGCCAGAGCGCCAACATGTTCGGCGATGCGCCGCCGGCCGGGCCGGCCGAGAGCAAGCCGTCGATGTCGATCGGCACCGGCTCGGTGCGGGTCGGGCTGATCCTGCCGCTGACGGCGAGCGGCAATGCCGGTTCCGCGGCGCAGTCGCTCAAGAACGCCGCCGAGCTGGCGATCGCCGAATTCAATGCGCCCGACATCTCGCTGATCGTCAAGGATGACGGCGGCTCGGCCCAGGGTGGCCAGCAGGCCGCCGAACAGGCGATCTCGGAAGGCTGCGAGATCATCCTCGGCCCGCTGTTCGCGGTGGCGGTGCGCCCGGCCGGCCAGATCGCCCGCCAGCGCGGGGTGCCGGTGATCGCGTTTTCCACCGACGCCCAGGTCGCCTCGCGCGGCGTCCATCTTCTGAGCTTCCTGCCGGCCTCCGACGTCGACCGCATCGTCGGCTACGCCGCCGAGCAGCGCCGCAAGTCGTTCGCGGCCCTGCTGCCGGACACCGCCTACGGCCAGGTGGTGGAGGCCGAGTTCCAGCAGGCGGTGGCCAAGAACAATGGCCGGGTGCTCGGGCTCGCCCGCTACGCCGCCGGCAACCCGGCCGCGGCGGTGGCCCAGGTCAGCGCCGTGGCCCGGCAGGCCGACTGCATGTTTGTGCCCGACGGCCACACCGCGGCGGCGGCGGTGGTCACCCAGTTGCGCGCCACCGGCCTCGACACCAGCCGCACGGTGCTGATCGGCACCGGCCTGTGGGACGACCCGGCGGTCCACCGCAACCCGGCATTCAACGGCGCCTGGTACGCCGCGCCCGACAATACCGGCTTCCGCGGCTTCGCCCAGCGCTACCGCGCCAAGTTCGGATCCGAGCCGGTGCGCACCGCCTCGCTGTCCTACGACGCGGTGTCGCTGGTGGCGGCGCTGGTGAAGACGCAAGGGGCGCAGCGCTTCTCGGAGGGCGTGCTGACCAACCCGTCCGGCTTCTCGGGCATCGACGGCATCTTCCGCTTCAAGTCGGACGGCACATCCGAGCGCGGTCTGGCCGTGCACCAGATCGGCAACGGCGCCGCGCGCATCATCTCGCCCTCGCCGCGCTCGTTCACCACGGCGTAATCGCATCAGGCGCAGGGGCGAGAATCTTACTTCCCTCTCCCCTTGCGGGAGAGGGTGGCGAGACCGAGCGTTAGCGAGGTTGAGCCGGGTGAGGGGTATGTACCGGTGAACGCTGGAAGATTTACCCCTCACCCGCCTCGTGATCTTCGATCGCTCGGCACCCTCTCCCGCAAGGGGAGAGGGGAAGAAAGGGCGAGCCGATCAGCCGGAAATCCTGCCAAACGAATCGGGATTACGCCGCGAGGTCGGCCACCACCGCGTCGAGAATGGGAAAGCCGGCCGGCGTGACGCGCAGGCGGTCGCCGGTCCGCTCGATGAAGCCGAAGCCGGTGAGGTCGGCGATGCGCGCGGGGTCGAGGCTGCGGCCGGACATCGCCGCGAAGCGCTCGAGGTCGATGCCCTCGGCAAGGCGGAGCCCCATCAGCAGGAACTCGTCGCCGATCTCGTCGCGGCTCAGCGCCTCGTCGGTGACGGCGCCGCTCTGCCCGGCCTCGATCCGCTTAAGCCACGCCGCCGGATCGCGCTCGGCGGCGAGCGCCCGGCGGCGGCCGTCGATAATGAGCCGGCTGTGGGCGCCGGGGCCGATGCCGGCATATTCGCCCGAGCGCCAATAGATCAAATTGTGGCGGCTCTCGGCGCCGGGCCGGGCGTGGTTGGAGACCTCGTAGGCCGGCAGGCCCGCCTCACCGGTCAGCACCTGGGTCAGGTCGAACAGCGCGCGCGCAAGCTCCGGATCGGGCGTGGCGAGCCGGCCCGCCGCCTGAAGCGCGAAGAACGGCGTGCCCTCCTCAATGGTGAGCTGGTAGGCCGACAGGTGCTCGGTGCCGAAGGACAGCGCACGGGTCAGCTCCGCCTGCCAGTCCGCCACCGTCTGGCCGGGGCGGGCATAGATCAGGTCGAACGACACGCGCGCGAAGGTGCTCTGCGCCACGTCGAGCGCCGCCAGCGCCTCGGCGGCGCTGTGCATGCGGCCGAGCGCCTTGAGGTCGGCGTCGTTCAGCGCCTGCACGCCGAGCGAGACGCGGGTGACGCCGGCATCGCGATAGCCCCGGAAACGCTCGGCCTCCACCGAGGTCGGGTTGGCCTCGATGGTGATCTCGACGTCGTCGGCGAGCGACCACTGCTCGGCGACCGCCTCCAGCACCGCCGCCACGGTGGCCGGCTGCATCAGCGAGGGCGTGCCGCCGCCAAGGAAGATCGAGCGCACGGTGCGCCGGCCGATGCGCTGGGCGGTGGCGGCAATCTCGCGGGTGACGGCGCGGGCGTAGCCGGCTTCGTCGACGCCCGGCGGGCGGACGAAGCTGTTGAAGTCGCAATAGGGGCATTTGGCCAGGCAGAACGGCCAATGCACATAGACGCCGAAGCCGGGATCCGCGTCATCGTCGCACAAGACACGTCTCCGCCAGTTTCACAAACGCCCGGGCGCGATGCGACAGGCCGCGCCCGGCGTCCCAGTCGACGCCGTGCTTCTCCTGCGCGCTCATCTCGCCGAATGTCCGCGCCTCGCCCTCGGGACGAAAGATCGGATCATACCCGAAGCCGAGATCGCCGCGCGGCGGCCAGACGATGGCGCCGTCGATCGTGCCCTCGACCGTCTCGACATGGCCGTCCGGCCAGGCGAGGCACAGCGCCGCGACGAAGCGGGCGATGCGCTGGCCGGGCGCCACCGCGCCGCGGGCGGCGAGTTCCGCCTCGACGCGCGCCATCGCCGGCAGGAAATCCTTACCCGCATTGGCCCAGCGGGCGGAAAAGACGCCCGGCGCGCCGTGCAGCGCCCACACCGCGAGCCCCGAATCGTCGGCCAGCGCCGGCAGGCCGGAGGCCAGCGCCGCGGCGGCGGCCTTGATGCGGGCGTTCTCGGCAAACGTGGTGCCGGTCTCGTCGGGCTCGGGCAGGCCCAGCTCGCCGGCCGAGACCGGCTCGACGCGGAAGGGAGCCAGAAGCTCGCGGATCTCGCGCAGCTTGCCGGGATTGTGGGTGGCGACGACGAGCTTGCCGCCTTCCAGCCGGCGCGCCATCAGCCGACCGCCAGCTTCTGCAGCGCGACCAGCTCGCCCACGCCCTTGCGGGCCAGCGCCAGCATGGCCATCAGGTCGGCCTCGCTGAACGGATCCTTCTCGGCCGTGCCCTGGATCTCGACCAGGCCGCCTTCGCCGGTCAGCACGAAATTGGCGTCGGTGTGGGCGTTGGAGTCCTCGTCATAGTCGAGGTCGAGCACCGCCAGGCCGCCATGGATGCCGCAGGACACCGCCGCCACGTGGTCCTTCAGCGGGATGCGCGGGATCATGTTGCGCGCCTTCATCCAGGCGAAGCAGTCATGGAGCGCCACCCAGGCGCCGGTGATGGCGGCGGTGCGGGTGCCGCCATCGGCCTGCAGCACGTCGCAGTCGACGGTGACCTGGCGCTCGCCCATCGCCGGCAGGTCGACGACGGCCCGCAGCGCCCGGCCGACCAGGCGCTGGATCTCCTGGGTGCGGCCGGACGGCCGCCCGGTCGAGGATTCGCGGCGCGTGCGCTCGTGGGTGGCGCGCGGCAGCATGCCGTATTCGGCGGTGATCCAGCCGCGGCCCTGGCCCTTCAGCCACGGCGGCAGCTTGTCTTCGAGCGTTGCGGAAACCAAGACGTGCGTCTCGCCGAACTTCACGAGGCACGAGCCCTCGGCGTAGCGGGCGACGCCGCGCTCCAGGGAGACCGCGCGCATCTGGTCGGGGGCGCGGTGGGACGGACGCATGGGCTCTCTCCTGAAGACGGGGTTCGATCCGGCTCTTGCCTGACACGGGTCGGGCCGTTCTATGCGGCGGAGTCTGCCCGGGCAAGCTGGCTCAGCATCAGCGCCGCCGCGCGGCGCGGGCTTTGCGGTCGGCGCGCGGCGCGGGCTTGCGGCCGGCGTCCTGCGGCAACAGATTAGGGAGCGAGGAGAATCCCACCGTGCCGCTTGAATACCCCGCCGTCGTGCCGCCCGTCGCGCTGGCCCAGCTCGACCAGCGCTCGCGCGAGATCTTCAAGCAGATCGTCGAGAGCTATCTCGCCACCGGCGAGCCGGTCGGCTCGCGCAACATCGCCCGCCTGATCACCACGCCGCTGTCGCCGGCCTCGGTGCGCAACGTCATGGCCGACCTGGAGCAGGCCGGCCTGATCTACGCCCCGCACATCTCCGCCGGCCGGCTGCCGACCGAGGGGGGCCTGCGCTTCTTCGTCGATGCGCTGCTCGAAGTGGGGGACCTGCCGGCCTCCGAGCGCGCCTCGATCGAGGCCCAGGTGGCAGGCGAAGGCCGCACCATGTCCGGCATCCTGGCCGAGGCCTCGACGCTGCTGTCGGGCCTGTCGCGCGGGGCGGGCGTGGTGCTGGTCGCCAAGACCGACCCGCGCATCAAGCACATCGAGTTCGTCGGGCTCGACCCCGGCAAGGCGCTGCTGGTGCTGGTGTCGGACGACGGCCAGGTGGAAAACCGCGTGGTGCCGCTGCCGGCCGGCCTGCCGGCCTCGGCGCTGGTCGAGGCGTCGAACTTCCTCTCCGCCCGCATCCGCGGCCGCACCCTGGCCGAGGCGCGCGCCGAGCTTGCCGGCGCGCTCAAGGCCAGCCAGGCGGAGCTCGACCAGTTGACGCAGCGTCTGGTGCAGGCGGGCCTCGCCTCCTGGTCGGGCGGCGCGGTCGGCGAGCGCCAGCTCATCGTCCGCGGCCAGGCCAACCTGCTGGAGGATCTCAAGGCGCTGGAGGATCTGGAGCGCATCCGCACGCTGTTCGACGACCTGGAGACCAAGCGCGGCGTCATCGACCTGCTGAACCGCGCCGAGGCCGCCGAGGGCGTGCGCATCTTCATCGGCTCGGAAAACAATCTGTTCTCGCTGTCGGGCTCCTCCACCATCGCCGCGCCCTACCGCGACGCCGAGGGCCGAATCCTCGGCGTGCTGGGGGTGATCGGCCCGACCCGGCTGAACTATGCCCGCATCATCCCGATGGTCGACTACACGGCGAAAGTGGTGAGCCGCCTGCTCGGGGCGCCGCCGCGCGATCCCGCCTCGGCTTGATTTTTCGCGCCTTCCCGCCGATATCCGGCTCGACTTTCCCGACATGCAAGGCAGGATCGCCGTCATGACGACGTCCGGACACCCCTTGAATCCCGACCAGGCACCCGAGACCGCCGACGCCGCGCAGGACAACGCCGCCCAGCCGAACCCGGCAGAGGCGGCGGCCGCCTCGCCCGTCGCCGACGCCTCGGCGCTGGCGGCCGAGGCCGCCGACCTGCGCGACAAGCTCTTGCGCACGCTGGCCGAGATGGAAAACCTGCGCCGGCGCACCGAGCGCGAGGTCGCCGACGCCAAGAGCTACGCCATCGCCGCCTTCGCCCGCGACGTGCTCAACGTCGCCGACAATATGGAGCGGGCGCTGGCCGCCGTGCCGGCGGACGCCGTGGCGCACGATCCGGCGCTCAAGGCGCTGGTCGAGGGCGTGCAGCTCACCGAGCGCGAGCTGGCCAAGGCGCTGGACAAGCACGGCGTGCGCCGCGTCGAGGCGGCCGGCGGCCGGTTCGACCCCAATCTGCACCAGGCGATGTTCGAGATTCCCAACCCCGACGTGCCGACCGGCACGGTGGTGCAGGTGGTGCAGGCCGGCTACGTGCTGGGCGAGCGCATCCTGCGCCCGGCGCTGGTCGGCGTCGCCAAGGGCGGGCCGAAGCAGGCCCCCGCCACCCCGGCCGAGGACGGCGGCGGCGCCAATTCGTGAGCGCTGACAAAGGTTCAGGGTGATCGGCTCGGCGTCTTCCCTCTCCCCATGCGGGAGAGGGTGGCGAGACCGAGTGAAACGAGGTCGAGCCGGGTGAGGGGTAAGTGCGGACGAGCGTTTGAAGATTCACCCCTCACCCGCCTCGCGATCCTTGATCGCTCGGCACCCTCTCCCGCAAGGGGAGAGGGAAGGAAGAGGACGGCGCGGATCAGCGCGGGGCGCGCTTGGCGAGGATGCGCTGCAGGGTGCGGCGGTGCATGTTGAGGCGGCGCGCGGTCTCCGAGACGTTGCGGCCGCACAGCTCGTAGACGCGCTGGATGTGCTCCCAGCGCACCCGGTCGGCCGACATCGGGTTTTCCGGCGGCTCCGGCTTGCGGCTGGCATTGGCCAGCAGCGCGGCGGCGACGTCGTCGGCGTCGGCGGGCTTGGCCAGATAGTCGATGGCGCCGGCCTTCACCGCGTTGACCGCGGTGGCGATGTTGCCGTAGCCGGTCAGCACGATGCCGTGGGCGTCGGGGCGCTTCTCCTTCAGCTTGGCGATGACGTCGAGGCCGTTGCCGTCGCCGAGACGCATGTCGACCACCGCGAAGGCCGGCGCGCCGTGATCGAGGAAGGCCAGCCCGTCGGCCACCGATTCGGCGGTGGAGACCGAAAAGCCCCGCGCCTCCATCGCCCGCGCCAGACGCTGCAGGAACGCCTTGTCATCGTCGACGATGAGCAGCGACTTGTCGTCGGGCAGCGTGGTCTGGGGTACCTCGCCCGCGCTTGCGTCGGTCATACTCTTCCGCTCCCCGGATCAAGGCCTTCGGGCGGGTTCCGGGGGACCGCCTCGTGATCCCCGCAAACCGCGTCATTCGGTTTCCGGTTGATCCCTTCGGGATACCGGAAACGGGCTCGCCGAAAATCCCTTGTTCGATGATAGGATTTTCGGCGATCGGCATGCGGTTCTCCGGCCTTGCAGGCCGCAAACCGCATAACTCAAGATATATCCTGCGTTTCGCTCGGCAAGGCCGCCGCGGCCTCGTCCAGCGCCGCGCGCAGCCAGCCGATGCGCACGATGGCGCCGTGCTCGGGCGGCACGCGGTTGGCGATGGTGAGCATGGCGCCCGAGCGCTCCAGGAGCGTCTTGGCGATGAAGAAGCCGAGGCCGAGGCCCGACTGGTCGCCGGCCGCGGCCTTGCGCCGGTCCAGCGAGCGGGCGGTGACGTAGGGCTCGCCGAGCTTGCCCAGCAGGTCGGGCGCGAAGCCCGGACCGTCGTCGACCACCGTCACCACCACGTCGCGCGGCGTCCAGCGGATGGAGATCACCACCTCGCGCTCGGCATAGTCGACGGCGTTCTCGATGATGTTGCCGAGCCCGTAGAGCAGGCCGGGATTGCGCAGCAGCACCGGCTCGCTCGACCGGTCGGCGAGGCGCTCGATGCGCACGCTGACGCCGATCAGCCGGTGGGGCGCGGCCACCTCCTCCAGCAGGAGCGAGATCGGCATGCGGTCGAACGGCGCCTCGTCGGTGCCGAGCGAGGTGAGCTTGCGCAGGATGTCGCGGCAGCGGTTGCTCTGCTCGCGCAGCAGCCGGATGTCGTCGGCCTGGGGGCTGTCCGGCGGCAGCTCGCGCTCCAGCTCCTTGGCCACCGTGGCGATGGTGGCCAGCGGCGTGCCGAGCTCGTGCGCCGCCGCCGCCGCCAGCCCGTCGAGGGCGGACAGATGCTGCTCGCGGGCCAGCACCAGCTCGGCCGCGGTGAGCGCGTCGGTGAGCTGGCGGGTCTCCTCGGCCACCTGCCAGCCATAGACGCCGACGAACGACATGCCGAGCAGGATCGCCAGCCACACGCCGGCCTGGTAGAGCGGCGGCAGCCGCAGCGGGCTGTCCGGCGCCCAGGGCAGCGGCTGGTGCACCGCCGCCACCACCAGGCCGCAGGCCAGCGCCAGGAGGCCGAGATAGACGGTGGTGGAGGGCGGCAGCGCGCTGGCCGAGATCAGGACGGGGCCGAGAAACAGCAGCGCGAACGGGTTCTCCAGCCCGCCGCTGAGATAGAGCAGCAGCGCGAGCTGGACGATGTCGAAGGCGAGGATGGCCGCCGCCTCCTTGTTGGTGAGGCGGTGGGCGTTGGGATATTTCAGGCGCAGCGCGATGTTGAGCCAGATCGAGATGCCGACCGCCGCCAGCGCCCAGCCCACCGGCAGCGGATAGCCGAAGCCGTGATAGACCACGACGATGACCATGGCCTGGCCGGCCACCGCCAGCCAGCGCAAGGTGAGCAGCGTATCGAGGCGCAGGCTGCGCCGTTCCATGCGTTGGGTGCTGGCGAGAAGCTTCGGCATGGCCCCACTATATCGGCGGGGCCGGGCCGCGCGAATCCAAATTGCGCCGGCTCCAAATTGCGCCGGCGCGCGCCGCCTCGCCTGCCCGGCCGATCTCGTATAGGCTCACTTGGCCCTGACCCGCCCGCTCATGACCGCCCCAGCCCCAGCCCCGTCCCCAGCCGTCGCGGCCATCGCCGCCCGCGACCTCGTCAAGCGCTACCGCGCCACGCTGGCGGTGGGCGGCATCAGCTTCGACATCGCGGCCGGCTCGGTGACCGGGCTCCTCGGCGGCAACGGCGCCGGCAAGACCACCACCATCGCCATGATCATGGGGCTGGTGCGCCCTTCGGCCGGCCGCGTCGCGGTGCTCGGCGCCGACATGGCGCATGAGCGCCACCGGGTGCTGCACCGGATGAATTTCGAAAGCCCCTATGTGGACATGCCGCACCGGCTGACCGTGCAGCAGAATCTCTCGGTGTTCGCCCGCCTCTACGGCGTGGCGGACGTCGCGGGGCAGATCGCCCGGCTGGCGGAGGGCCTCGACCTCGCCGGGCTGCTCGACCGCCCGTGCGGCAAGCTCTCGGCCGGCCAGAAGACGCGGGTGGCGCTGGCCAAGGCGCTGATCAACGACCCCGAGGTGCTGCTGCTCGACGAGCCGACCGCCTCGCTCGACCCCGACACCGCCGACTGGATCCGCTCGCGCCTGCAGGACTATTGCCGGCAGCGCGGCGCCACCATCCTGCTCGCCTCGCACAATATGGGCGAGGTGGAGCGGCTGTGCGACCGGGTGATCATGATGAAGGGCGGCCTCATCGTCGACGACGACACGCCCGCGCGCCTGCTCGCCCGCTACGGCCGCAGCACGCTGGAGGAGGTGTTCCTCGACGTCGCCCGCGGCCGCGGCGCGGCTGGCGCGGAGGCCGGGGCATGAGCGGGGCGGCGGTGCTGTTCTCGCCGCGGCGCGTCGGCGCCATGGTGCTGCGCTACTGGTACCTGCTGCGCTCGTCCTGGCCGCGGCTGTTGGAGCTCGTCTACTGGCCGGCGGTGCAGCTTCTCACCTGGGGCTTCATCCAGCTCTATGTGGCCGACAACGCCACCTTCTTCGCCCGCGCCGGCGGCGCCTTCATCGGCGCGGTGCTGCTGTGGGACATCCTGATGCGCGGCCAGCTCGGCTTCTCGGTGTCGTTCCTGGAGGAGATGTGGGCGCGCAACATGGGCAACCTGCTCATGAGCCCGCTCACCACCGCCGAGTTCGTGGCGAGCCTGATGATCATGAGCATCGTGCGGCTGGCCATCGGCATGGTGCCGGTCAGCGTGATGGCGATCTTCTTCTTCGACTTCAACATCTACGCCATGGGCTTCGCGCTGGCGGCGTTCTTCGCCAATCTGATTCTCACCAGCTGGTCGGTGGGGCTCGTGGTGTCCGGCCTCGTGCTGCGCAACGGCCTGGGCGCCGAGGGGCTGGCCTGGACCATCATGTTCCTGTTCATGCCCTTGGCCTGCGTCTACTACCCGGTCGCCGTGCTGCCGGACTGGCTGCAGCACGTGGCCTGGCTGCTGCCGCCGACCTATGTCTTCGAAGGCATGCGGACGCTGGTGATCGACCATGTCTTCCGCGCCGACCTGATGGCGCGGGCGCTGCTGGTCAACGCCGTGCTGTTCGCGGCCGCAGCATGGGCGTTTTCGCGGCTCGTCGAGTCCGCCCGCGACCAAGGGTCGCTGATCTCCGCCGGCGAATGACGCCTTCCTGGGCGAAAGGCGGATTGTCTTATTTGTAACAATCCGACTAAGCTGAAGGCCTCGGTTGATCGCGGCCGTCCCGGCGTATCTCGATACCGTCGCGACGCAGGATTTTCCGAGCTTTTTTGGCTGACCGTTTTGCAGTGCAGCACGTTGGCCGGAACCGCTCGTTCTCGGACAGGTTGATGACGCAACGTCGATGAAACCGGCCAAGACGGCGCGCCCTGCGGACCGGCCGGCCAGGACAGGAAGGTGGATCCCGTGCCGTACTATCATTGGTTCGAGCTGACGCACGCGGCGCTGTCACCCTACCGGGCCGCGGCCGACGTCGCCCGCGTCTACTTCAAGAGCCCGATGAACCCGCTGTCGAGCACCCCGGTCGGCAAGACCATCGCCGCCTCGTGCGAGATGTTCGAGCGGATGACCCGCCGCTACGGCAAGCCGGAATGGGGCCTCGACACCACCATGGTCGATGGCGAGCCGGTGCCGGTGCGCATCCAATCGGTGTGGGAGCGGCCGTTCTGCCGGCTTCTGCATTTCGAGCGCGAATTCGCCGACGTCGAGCGCCGCGACCCGAAGGTGCTGCTGGTGGCGCCGATGTCCGGCCATTATGCGACGCTGCTGCGCGGCACGGTCGAGACGCTGCTGCCCAACCACGACATCTACATCACCGACTGGGAGGACGCCCGGGTGGTGCCGCTCGCCGCCGGCACGTTCGACCTCGACGACTATATCGACTACGTCATCGAGATGCTGCACGCGCTGGGCGGCGACACCCACGTCATCGCCGTCTGCCAGCCCTCGGTGCCGGCGTTCGCCGCGGTGTCGCGGATGGAGGCGGCGAACGACCCCGACGTGCCGCTGTCGATGATCCTGATGGGCGGGCCGATCGACACCCGCTCCAACCCCACCGCGGTCAACAAGCTGGCCCACGACAAGGATATCGGCTGGTTCAAGCGCAACGTCATCACCCAGGTGCCGTTCCCGCACGCCGGCTTCATGCGCCAAGTCTATCCCGGCTTTCTGCAGGTCAGCGGCTTCATGACGATGAATCTCGATCGCCATGTCGACGCGCACCGCGAGCTGTACATGCACATGGTGCGCGGCGACGGCGACAGCGCCGCCAAGCACAAGGAATTCTACGACGAATACATGGCGGTGATGGACCTGACCGCCGAGTTCTACCTGCAGACGGTGGAGACGGTGTTCATCAAGCACGCGCTGCCGCTCGGCACCATGACCCATCGCGGCATCCCGGTCGACCCGTCCAAGATCCGCAACGTCGCGCTGATGACGGTCGAGGGCGAGAAGGACGACATCACCGGCGGCGGCCAGACCGAGGCGGCCCACCGGCTGGCCAGCGAGCTCGCGGCCGACAAGCGCCAGCATTACGTCCAGCCGGGCGTCGGCCACTACGGCGTGTTCAACGGCTCGCGCTTCCGCAAGGAGATCGCGCCGCGCATCGCCGCCTTCATGCGGGCGAACGAGCGCCGGGACGAGGCGGCCGCGACCAAATCCGCCGCGAGCAAGTCCGTCGAGGGCAAGTCCGTCGAGAGCAAGTCCGCGGCGATCAAATCGCCCTCGCAGCAGCTCATCGAGACCTTCGGCACCAAGGGCATCGACATCCGGCCCGGCGCCGAGCCGGAGGGCAGCGCGGCCGAGGGCGGGGCGGCCGAGGCCGGCGCGGCGCGGCGGGCCTTCCTCAGCGCCCCGCAGGGCACGCCCGACGACCTGACCCGCATCTCCGGCGTCGGGCCGCGGCTGTCGCAGCTCCTGAACGAGGCCGGGGTGTGGCACTTCTGGCAGCTCGCGGGCTTCACCGACGCCGAGCTGAAGGAACTCGACGCCCGGCTGCCCCACTACAAGGGCCGGGCGGCGCGCGACAAATGGGTGGCCCAGGCCTCGCGGCTGGCGGACAAGCAGACCGTGCCCGCCGCCGCCGGCTGAGCTCTGTCCGGCCACCGCGAACGTCTGGCCACCGCGACCGACGAAGGATGCCCGCACGAGCTGCGGGCATTTTTCGTTTCGTCTCCCTTCGATCGCAGGCCCGGCCGGCGAGTCGACCCCACGGCCAACCCCACGTCATCGCGGCGGCAGATCGCGTTTGTGGACCTCCGTCAGGATATAGTTCGGCGTGACGGAGCCTGATTGCGGCCGGTCGCGCCGGGGATTCGTGTTCTCGCCGCCAGAAATTCCGGCCTCGACTTCAGAGGGACGGCGATCCTGTTTCCCTGATCGCGCGAAGACCGAAGGAATTCCGGACTCCGGGTTCGATCAGAGATTTCCGGTGGGATCGCATCCTGATTAACGAACTGATCTCCTGGAATTCGTATGATCGGGGGCGATGACGATTCGCCGCCGTTCCGCCCCGTCCCCGACCATCCCGACGCTCGTCCTGCGTCATGCCGGCGAGAGCGTCATCGTCGCGGTCCGGCGCTCGGCCCGCGCCCAGCGCTACACGCTGCGGCTGCGGGCTGCCGAGCGCGATGCCGTGCTGACCGTGCCCAAGCGCGGCTCGCTGGCCGAGGCCGCGGTGTTCGCCGAGCGTCACGCCGCCTGGCTTATGGCGCGGCTGAGCCGGCTGCCGCCGCAGGTGGCGTTCGTCGACGGGGCGAGCGTGCCGCTGCGCGGCGCATATCACCGCATCGAACACCGGCCGGGCGCGCGCGGCACCGCCTGGACCGAGGACGGCGCGGACGGCACGCCGCGGCTGGTGGTGGCCGGCGAGGCGCCGCATGTGGCCCGCCGGGTGCACGATTTCCTGGTGCGGCAGGCGCGCGCCGACCTGACCGAGGCCAGCACCCGCCACGCCGCCGCCGTCGGCCGCGAGATCGCCCGCATCACCATCCGCGACGTCCGCTCGCGCTGGGGCTCGTGCTCCGCCTCGGGCCGGCTGTCCTTCTCCTGGCGGATCGTCATGGCCCCGCCCTGGGTGATCGACTATCTGGCGGCGCATGAGGTGGCGCACCTCGTCCATCTCGACCATTCGGACCGGTTCTGGGCGCTGGTCGCCGAGCTTTGCCCGGACTACGGCGCCGCCCGCCAGTGGCTGCGCCGGCACGGCGCGGAGCTCCACCGCTATGGGCGATGACCCTCAGCCCGCCGCCAGCAGCGCCCGCAGGCCCTCGCGATAGGTGGGATGGCGCAACGGGTAGCCGAGGTCCCGGCGCAGCCGCGCATTCTTCACCCGCTTCGATTCGCCCCAGAACGAGCGGGCCATCGGCGATAGCGTCGGCCACGCCGCCTCCCAGTCCTGCTCGGGCGGCGGCGGCACGCCGAGAAGTTCGGCGGCAAAGGCGGTGACGTCCTGCGGCGGCGCCGGCTCGTCGTCGGTGACGTTGAGCGGACCCGTCACATCGGGTCGCGCGAGGCTTGCCGCCACCGCCCCGGCGATGTCGTCGACATGGATGCGGTTGAACACCTGGCCGGGCTTGACGATGCGCTTGGCGGTGCCGGAGCGCACCTGCTCCAGCGCGTTCTGGCCGGGGCCGTAGATGCCCGACAGCCGCATCATCACCACCGGCACGCCGCGCACAGCCCCGAAGCCGGCCCAGGCGCCCTCGACCGCGAGCCGCGCCGCCGAGCGCGGCGAGACCGGCCGGCAGGGGGAGGTTTCGTCGACCCAGCCGCCGCCGGCATCGCCATAGACGCCGACGGTCGAAAGATAGCCGACCCAGGCGAGGCGGCGGGCCGCATCGAGGTCTGTGCGGTGGCAGGCGAGCAGCGGATCGGCGCCGTCGGCGGCGGGCGGCGCCGAGACCAGCAGCGCATCGGCGCCGTGCAGCGCCGCAGCGAGCCGATCCGACGCCGCAGTGCCGTCGAACGCCAGGGCTTCGACCGCTACGCTGCCGACGCCCGACGCGTTGAGACCGGCGGCGCGGGCCGGATCGCGCACCGTCACGACGATGCGGTCGAAGCGCGGGGCCACCTCCTCGACGGCGCGGGTGGCGGAATAGCCGAGACCGATGACGACCAGCGTGGCCATGGGTTTCCTCAAGTCCTTGCGATATAATGCCATTCGGCGCGGACGCCGTCGTCGGGCTCGGCCGCCGCACGCGCCGTCGCCTCTGCCATCGCCGCGGCGGGATCGAGCCGGCCGAGCGCCCAGGCGGCGGCGCCCCGCACCAGCGGCTCGGCATCGTCGAGCCGCCGCCGCACCTCGGCCGCAAGCGCCAGTTCGCCGGAATTACCGATTGCGATCAAGACGTTGCGCACGAAGCGCACCCGCCCGATGCGCTTGACCGGGCTTTTGGCGAACAGCGCCCGGAACGCCGCATCATCGAGCCGGACGAGCTCGGCGAGCGGCGGCGCCTTCAATTCCGCGCGGGCGGCCAGGCGCAACGCGCGGCCCTCCACCGCGAACTTGTTCCACGGGCAGGCGGCGAGGCATTCGTCGCAGCCATAGATGCGGTTGCCGATCGCGGCGCGGAATTCGCGCGGGATCGGCCCCTTGTTCTCGATGGTCAGATACGAGATGCAGCGGCGCGCGTCGAGCTGGTAGGGCCGCGGGAAAGCCGCGGTGGGGCAGGCCTTTAGGCAGGCTTGGCAGGAGCCGCAATGGTCGCGCTCGGGCGCATCGGCCGGCAGCTTCAGCGTGGTGAAGATGGCGCCGAGGAACAGCCAGGAGCCGAAGTCGCGGGCCACCAGATTGGTGTGCTTGCCCTGCCAGCCGAGGCCGGCGGCGGCGGCCAGCGGTTTTTCCATCACCGGCGCGGTGTCGACGAACACCTTGACGTCGCCGCCGGCGCTGGCGACCAGCCACTGCGCCAGCCGCTTCTGCGCCCCCTTGATGACGTCGTGATAGTCGTCGCCCTGGGCATAGACCGAGATGGCGCCGCGCTCAGGCCGCGCGGTGGCGGCGCGCGGATCCTCGGCCGGTCCGTAATTGACGCCGAGCATGATCACCGAGGCAACGTCGGGCCAGACGAGGCGCGGCGCCGGTCGGCGGTTGGCGGTGGCCGCCATCCACGCCATCGTGCCGTGGAAGCCGGCTTTGAGCCAGGCGGCGAGGCGCGCGCCGGCCTCGGGCGCGGCGTCCGGCCCGGCGATGCGCACCAGGTCGAAGCCCTCGGCACGGGCGCGGGCAATCAGTGCCGCCTTCAGCGCGTCGGCGGTCAGAAATCGAGGTCGGCGTAGCTCGGAGAGGCCGGCATGCCGGCCATCGCGTCGGCCAGGATCGGACGGAACGAGGGCCGCGATTTCATCTTGGCGTACCACTGCTTTGCCGCCTCGTCCTCGTGCCAGGGCACGTCCCCGAGATAGTCGACGCTGGAGAGCTGCGCCGCCGCCGCGATGTCGGCATAGGTCAGCCGCTCGCCGGCCAGCCAGTTCCGGCCGCGCAGCAGCCAGCCGATATATTGCAGATGATACTTGATGTTGGCCTTCGCCGCGCGGATCGCCGTCATGTCCGGCGGGCCGCCGCCCTGGGCCAGCGTCATCATGCGCTTGTCGATGCGCTCGCCGACCAGCGGCCCGGCCACTTCGTGATAGA
Source organism: Blastochloris sulfoviridis (assembly GCF_008630065.1). GTDB lineage: Bacteria > Pseudomonadota > Alphaproteobacteria > Rhizobiales > Xanthobacteraceae > Blastochloris > Blastochloris sulfoviridis. The sequence goes on along the minus strand of NZ_VWPL01000016.1, from coordinate 26,060 downwards.
ACTTGTCGAAGAACCACGCCATCAGCCGGCGCACCTCAATGCGCTCGTCGATCTCCACCGGCAGCAGCCGCCGGTCGCCCAGCGTCTCGCCGATAGCCTCGTCGAGATATTCGGCCACCAGCGCGACGCCGGGCACGGCGCGTCCGTCATCGTCCCGCAGCACCGGCAGCGTGCCGGCCGGGTTGAGGATCAGGAACGCCTCGCGCCGATCCCAGGGACGTTCCTCGATCAGGCGGGCGTCCACGCCATATTCGCCCAGGGCAAGCCGGACGAAACGCGACAGCGGACAAAACGGCAGATGGAAAAGTTCGGGCATGACCTCGGATTGCCGAGCAATGAGGCGGCGGGAGGGCCGATGTCATAGCCCGCCGGACCGGCTGCCGGCAACCGGCATGGCCGAACAGGTGTTGTCGAAACGGCTTGGCGCGGCTGCAAATTCGGCTTCGAAGGCCGGCGCTTCAGAGCTTCCGCAACGCCACTTCCTCGATGAGGTGGTTGGCGCCCTTCTTCAGGATCAGGTCGGCGCGCTGGCGGGTGGGCAGGATGTTCTCGTGCAGATTGGTGAGGTTGATCCGCCGCCAGATCGTCAGCGCGGTGGCGGTCGCCTCGTCGTCGGAAAGGTCGGCGTAGCGTCGGAAATAGGATTGCGGATCGCGGAAGGCGGTCGAGCGCAGCGCCAGGAACCGGTCGATGTACCAGCGCTCCAGCACGTCCTCGTCAGCGTCGATATAGACCGAGAAGTCGAAGTAATCGGAGACGAAGGGAATCGCCTTGCCGTCCCTGGGCAGCATCTCGCCGGTCTGCAGCACGTTGAGACCCTCGACGATCAGCACATCCGGCCGGTCGATCTCGGTATAGGCGCCCGGCACGATGTCATAGACGAGGTGCGAATAGATCGGCGCCCGCACCGGATTGCGGCCGGCCTTGACGTCCGACAGGAAGCGCAGCAGCGCCGGCATGTCGTAGGAATCGGGGAAGCCCTTGCGCTCCATCAGCCCCTCGGCCTCCAGCACCGCATTGGGGTAGAGGAAGCCGTCGGTGGTGATGAGGTCGACCTTGGGCGCCGGGCTCATGCGCGCCAGCAGCGCCTGCAGCACGCGGGCGGTGGTCGACTTGCCGACCGCCACCGAGCCGCCGATGCCGATGACGTAGGGCATCTTGGCATCCTCGATGGCCAGGAAGCGCTGCTGGGCGCGGAACAGCTTCTGGGTGGCCGAGACGTAGAGGCCGAGCAGGCGGGAGACGGGGAGGTAGATCATCTCCACCTCCTTGACCGACAGCCGGTCATTGACCGACTGCAGCTTCGCCACCTCCGCCTTCGTCAGCGTCATCGGCGCATCGGCGCGCAGCTTGGCCCATTCGGACCGCGTGAAGATGCGATAGGGCGACAGGCCGTCGTCAACCCGGGTGTCCATTCAGCGCGTCCCGTTTCTGGTCCCTTTGGAAATCCGGAAGATTTGTCTCGCTCCCGGAGCGTACGGGGTCTGGACGATCACCGCGTGACCCCGGCACCAAGTTCGCCGGCCCCAAAGAAGGGGATATCCGGCGGCCGGCCCGCGAAATCCGGCCCTGGGGCCGGAGTTCCTCTCACTCCTTCGTGCGGGACGCCTTTTCGGCGAGGCCCGATCGTCCGGTCCGCTTGGCCAGTTCCGCCTCGACCTCGGCGAGGGACACCTCGCGCGCCGCCAGCAGGACGGCAAGATGATACAAGAGATCGGCGGTCTCGGCGATCACGCGCTCACGCGGACCGGCCACCGCGGCCAGCGCCAATTCGACGCCCTCCTCGCCGAGCTTCTTGGCCACCTCGTCCATGCCCTTCGCCAGCAGCTTGGCGGTATAGGACTGGGCGGGATCGGCGCGGCCGCGCTCGGCCACGATATGCGTGAGGTCTTCAAGGCTGACGCGCGCCGTCATGTCCGCCATCCCGTCCCCGCTCATCGCCGCCTCACGGATCGAGCCGCACCGGCAGCCCGGCCTCGGCCATCTTGGTCTTGACCTCGCGGATGGTCAGCTCGCCGAAATGGAACAGCGAGGCGGCGAGCACGGCCGAGGCATGGCCGTCGCGAACCGCATCGACGAAATGCTGCGGCGCGCCGGCGCCGCCCGAGGCGATCACCGGCACGTGGACGCGGTCGGCCACCGCGCGGGTCAACGCCACGTCGAAGCCGGCCTTGGTGCCGTCGCAATCCATCGAGGTGAGCAGGATCTCGCCGGCACCGAGGCTCACCACCTCCTCGGCATAGTCGAGGGCGTCGAGCCCGGTCGGGTTGCGGCCGCCATGGGTGAAGATCTCCCATTTCGGCGGCGCGCCGGGCGGAGACACCCGCTTGGCGTCGATGGCGACGACGATGCACTGGTCGCCGAACTTCTCGGCCGCCTCGCGCACGAAGTCGCGGCGGTGCACCGCGGCGGTGTTGATCGACACCTTGTCGGCCCCGGCAAGCAGCAGCGTGCGGATGTCCTCCACCGCGCGCACCCCGCCGCCCACGGTGAGCGGCATGAAGCAGGCCTCGGCGGTGCGCTGGACCACGTCGAGCAGGATGCCGCGCTTCTCGTGGCTGGCGGTGATGTCGAGAAAGGTCAGCTCGTCGGCGCCGGCCGCGTCATAGGCGATGGCGCAGGCCACGGGGTCGCCCGCGTCGCGCAGATCGACGAACTGGACGCCCTTGACGACGCGGCCGTCCTTGACGTCAAGGCAGGGGATGACTCGGACCTTGAACACCTGGATCCTCGGGTCTGGACCGCTCGGCCGGCCGGCGGCGAACCGCCACCGGACGTCGAGACATGCACTAGCACGGCACGCCCCGCCGCGGCCATTCGTCCAAAGCGGGGGAGGCGGTCACGCCGCGGCCGTCACGCCGACCAGCGCCAACGCCTGCGCCGGATCGAGCCGGCCGTCATAGAGCGCGCGCCCGGCGATCGCCCCTTTGATGCCGGCGCCTTCGTCGGAGAGCAGGCGGTGCACGTCGTCGAGCGAGGCGAGCCCGCCCGAGGCGATGACCGGGATCGAGATCGCCCGCGCCAGCGCCGCGGTGGCGCCGATGTTCAGCCCCTTCAGCAGGCCGTCGCGGCCGATGTCGGTGTAGATGATGGCGGCGACGCCGGCATCCTCGAAGCGCCTGGCGGTGTCGAGCACCGTGGCGTCCGAATCCTCGGCCCAGCCCTCGACTGCGATGAAGCCGTCCTTGGCGTCGAGGCCGACGGCGATCCGGCCGGGGAAGGCGCGCGCGGCCTCGCGCACCAGCTCGGGATCCTTGATCGCGGCGGTGCCGATCACCACGCGGGCGACGCCGCGCTCCAGCCAGGCCTCGATGGTGGCCATGTTGCGGATGCCGCCGCCGAGCTGCACCGGGATCTGGATGCTCTCCAGGATGGCGCCCACCGCCGCGGCATTGACCGGCCGGCCGGCGAAGGCGCCATCGAGATCGACGACGTGCACCCAGGAGAAGCCGGCCTCGGCGAAGGCTCTCGCCTGGGCGGCCGGATCGGCGTTGAACACGGTGGCGCGGGCCATGTCGCCCTGTTCGAGGCGGACGCACTGGCCGGCTTTGAGGTCGATGGCAGGATACAGGATCACGGAGACCAGCTTAGGAAGTTGGCGAGCAGAGCGAGGCCGAGGCGCTGGCTCTTCTCGGGGTGGAACTGGGTGCCGGCCATGGAGTCCCTGGCGACGATCGCGGTGACCGGGCCGCCATAATCGGCGGTGGCGACGAGATCGGCCGGGTCGGCCGGCGTCAGATGATAGCTGTGCACGAAATAGGCGTGCAGGCCGGACGGGCCGGTGGGGATGCCGGCGAGCAGCGGGTGGGCGCGCCGCACCTCCAGCGTGTTCCAGCCCATGTGCGGGATCTTGAGCGCCGGATCTGTGGGCTGGATGCGGTCGACCTCGCCCGCGATCCAGCCGAGGCCGGGGGTGACCTGATATTCGCGCCCGCGCTCGGCCATCAGCTGCATGCCGACGCAGATGCCGAGGAACGGCCGGCCGCGGCGGCGGACGGTGTCCTCCAGCGCTTCGATCATGCCGGGAATGGCGTCGAGCCCGGCGCGGCAGTCGGCGAACGCGCCGACGCCCGGCAGCACCACCCGGTCGGCCCGGCGCACCGCCTCGGGGTCGGCGGTGACCACCACATCCTGGTCGAGCCCCGCCTCCTGGGCGGCACGCTCCACCGCCTTCCTGGCCGAGTGCAGATTGCCCGAGCCGTAATCGACGATCGCGACGCTCATCGCGCCACCATGGCGGCGGTGCCGATGACGCCGGCCGTGGCCGGGCGCGCCGCCTGCGGCGGTGAGGCCGCGCCAGGCCAGCCGGCGAAGAAGCGCCGCTCGGCCTCGTCCAGGGTCGGCGCCGAGATCACGGCGACCGGCTTGAAGCCGCGCCGCCCCAGCGTCCAGCGGCGCAGGCCAGCCGCCTCCAACCCGAGGATGACGCTCATCGCCGCGCCGGCCACCATCCCCCAGGCCGGCAGGTCGGCGGCCTGGAAGGCGACGGTGACCAGCGTGAGGATGACGACATAGAACACCAGCGCCAGCCAAAGCCGCCGCGCCGCCAGCCAGATCAGCGGAACCAGCAGGGCCGCCCAGGACAGCCCGTCCCGGACGAACACGATGCGGTCGGCCTGATCGAGCGGGCCGCGGCCGCGCGGCGGGGGCTCGTGAACCGTCCAGAGTGCCATGGTCTTTCTCTCAGCGCCTGAGATGCAACGATCGGAACTCAATCCCCGAGCCGCCCCTTGGTCGAGGGAATGGCGCCGCCCAGCGACGGGTCCGACGCCACCGCCGCCTTCAGCGCTCGCGCCAGCGCCTTGAAGCAGCTCTCGGCAATGTGATGGGCGTTGTCGCCATAGAGCGTCTCGACGTGCAGCGTCAGGGCGGCGTGGGTGGCGAAGGCCTGGAAGAACTCCCGCACCAACTCGGTGTCGAAGCTGCCGATCTTGGGCGTCGGGAAGGTGGTGCGCCACACCAGCATCGGCCGGCCGGAAATGTCGATGACCACCCGCGTCAGCGCCTCGTCCATCGGCAGGTGCACGTCGGCGTAGCGGCCGATGCCGGCCATGTCGCCCAGCGCCTTCTTCACCGCCTGGCCCAGCGCGATGCCGACATCCTCGACCGTGTGGTGGTCGTCGATGTGCAGGTCGCCCTCGGCGGCGATGGTGAGATTGATGCGGCCGTGGCGGGCCACCTGGTCGAGCATGTGGTCGAGGAAGCCGACGCCGGTCGCGATCTGCGACGCGCCGGTGCCGTCGAGGTCCAGCTCGATCCTGATCCTGGTTTCGCGCGTCGTGCGCTCGATCACGGCGGTGCGCATGCTCCCGGCCCAACGCTCCGGTTCAACTGTCAAATCGCGCTGTGTCTAGCAGGCCGGGCCGGCGTGCGCCACTGCGCGGACATGGGCCCGGTTTGCAGCGCTCCTCCGGCATGCCTACATAGGCACCGAAACGTTGGAGCCTCCCTCCCGAAAGCATAGAGACGATGAGCGAACACAACGCCGTGCCGGTGTGGCACGGCACCACCATCCTGACCGTCCGCAAGGCCGGGATGGTGGCCGTCGGCGGCGACGGCCAGGTCAGCCTGGGCCAGACCGTGATCAAGGCGAACGCCAAGAAGGTGCGCCGCATCGGCAAGGGTGACGTGATCGGCGGCTTTGCCGGCGCCACCGCCGACGCCTTCACCTTGTTCGAGCGGCTGGAGGCCAAGCTCGACCAGTATCCCGGCCAGCTCGTGCGGGCCTGCGTCGAGCTGGCCAAGGACTGGCGCACCGACCGCTATCTGCGCCGGCTGGAGGCGATGATGATCGTCGCCGACCGCGAGGCGACGCTGGTGCTGTCGGGCACCGGCGACGTGCTGGAGCCCGAGAACGGCGTCATGGGTATCGGCTCGGGCGGCAATTACGCGCTGGCCGCGGCCCGCGCCTTGGTCGACACCGAGCTTTCGGCCGAGGCGATCGTGCGGAAGTCGCTTGGCATCGCCGCCGACATTTGCGTCTATACCAATCGCGAGATCGTGGTGGAGACTCTCGATGGCGCTCGCTGATCCCCGGCCCGATCCGCTGATGAAGGCCACCTTCTCGCCGCGCGAGATCGTCTCCGAGCTCGACCGCTTCATCGTCGGCCAGAAGGACGCCAAGCGGGCGGTGGCGATCGCGCTGCGCAACCGCTGGCGGCGCCTGCAGCTCGACGACAAGCTGCGCGAGGAGGTTCTGCCCAAGAACATCCTGATGATCGGCCCCACCGGCGTCGGCAAGACCGAGATCGCCCGCCGCCTCGCGCGCCTCGCCGGTGCGCCGTTCCTCAAGGTGGAGGCGACCAAGTTCACCGAGGTCGGCTATGTCGGCCGCGACGTCGAGCAGATCGTGCGCGATCTTCTGGAGGTCGGCATCGCCCTGGTGCGCGAGGAGAAGCGCAAGGCGGTGCAGGCGCGCGCCCACCTCGCCGCCGAGGACCGGGTGCTCGACGCGCTGGTCGGCCCCACCGCCACGCCCTCGACACGCGAGTCGTTCCGCCGCCGGCTGCGCAGCGGCGAACTCAACGACAAGGAGATCGAGATCGAGGTGCAGAGCGGCTCAAGCGGCATGCCGATGTTCGAGATCCCCGGAATGCCCGGCGCCCAGATGGGCGCGGTGTCGCTGAACGACATTTTCTCGCGGATGACCGGCCGCACCCGCACCCGCCGCACCACCGTGGCCGATGCCTACGCGCCGCTGATCACTGAGGAATCCGACAAGATGCTCGACCAGGACACCATCGTGCAGGAGGCGATCCGCCAGGTCGAGAACAACGGCATCGTCTTCCTCGACGAGATCGACAAGATCTGCGCCCGCGAGGGCGCGCGCGTCGGCGACGTGTCGCGCGAGGGCGTGCAGCGCGATCTGCTGCCGCTGATCGAGGGCACCACGGTGTCGACCAAGCACGGCGCGGTGAAGACCGACCATATCCTGTTCGTCGCCTCCGGCGCCTTCCACGTCGCCAAGCCCTCGGACCTCCTGCCCGAGCTGCAGGGCCGCCTGCCGATCCGCGTCGAGCTCGACGCGCTGACGCGCGAGGATCTGAAGCGCATCCTCACCGAGCCGGAAGCCTCGCTGATCAAGCAGACGGTTGCGCTGCTGGCGACCGAGGGCGTGACGCTGGTGTTCACCCCCGACGCCATCGACGCGATCGCCGATGCCGCCGTCAGCGTCAATTCGGCGGTCGAGAACATCGGCGCTCGGCGGCTGCAGACGGTGGTCGAGCGGGTGCTGGACGAGATCAGCTTCTCGGCGCCGGACCGTTCGGGCGAGACGGTGACGATCGACGCGCCCTATGTGCAGGCCGCGGTGGGGGATCTGGCCAAGAACGCCGACCTGTCGCGGTTCATCCTCTGATGCGGTTTCCGGATGATCCCTCCAGGATCCCGGAAACCGGGATCCCGGAAACGGCCTCGCCGAAAATCCTTTGTTCGCGAAGGGATTTTCGACGACCGGAATACGGTCGTCCGGCTTGATCAGCCGGAAACCGTATGAGCCGTCCGGCCCGCGATTGACAGGACGGGCGCCGGCGTGTTGAACCGCCGCCGGACGCCTGCCCCTTCGGGATACCTGCTCTCACGCCTGATGCGGTTCCGGCTATCGGCTCGGCTTCTTCCTTCCCTCTCGCAAGGGGAGAGGGAAAAGCGCGGCTCACGGCCGATGGGCCTCCCGAGCTGATTGAGTGGACAACGCCATGGCTGCCGAAACGAGATCGCCCGCGGCAACGCGCCGGACCTTCGCCATCATCTCGCACCCGGACGCCGGCAAGACCACGCTGACCGAGAAGCTCCTCTTGTTCGGCGGCGCCATCCAGATGGCCGGCCACGTGCGCGCCCGCGGCCAGAACCGCCGCACCCGCTCCGACTGGCTGGAGATCGAGCGTTCCCGCGGCATCTCGGTCTCATCCTCGGTGATGACGTTCGAGCGCGACGGCATCACCTTCAACCTGCTCGACACGCCCGGCCACGCCGACTTCTCCGAGGACACCTACCGCACGCTCTCGGCGGTCGACGCCGCGGTGATGGTGATCGACGCCGCCAAGGGCATCGAGAGCCAGACCCGCAAGCTGTTCGAGGTCTGCCGGCTGCGCGACATCCCGATCGTCACCTTCATCAACAAGATCGACCGCGAGGGCCAGGATCCGCTGGCACTGCTCGACGAGATCTCGTCCGGCCTCGCGCTCGACCTGACGCTGTGGACCTGGCCGATCGGCATGGGCGTCGACTTCCGCGGGCTCTACGACATCCGCGGCAAGCGGCTGATGATGCCGAGGGAGGTGCGCACCGACCCGTGCGGCCGCAGCGTGGCGCTGCACGACATGGGCGCCATCGCCGACCTGCCGGAGGTCGAGGGCCGGATCGCCGAGCCGGCGCTGGAGGAGCTGGCGCTGTGCCTGGAGGATCTGCCCAAGTTCGACCACGCGTCGTTCCTGGAAGGCCATTTGTCGCCGGTGATCTTCGGCAGCGCACTGCGGGACTTCGGCGTCGGCGAGCTCTTGGACTTCCTGGCGCAGTATGGCCCGGGCGCTCTGCCGCGCGCCGCCAATGTGCGAAACGTCGAGCCGGACGAGCCGGCCGTCAGCGGCTTCGTCTTCAAGGTCCAGGCCAATATGGACCGCAACCACCGCGACCGCGTGGCCTTCGTGCGGCTGTGCTCGGGCCGCTTCAAGGCCGGCATGAAGCTGTTCCATGTGCGCGAGAAGCGTCAGGTCGCCATCAACGCGCCGATGTTCTTCTTCGCCCAGCAGCGCGAGACCGCCGACGAGGCTTACCCCGGCGACATCATCGGCATCCCCAACCACGGCCTGCTCAGGGTCGGCGACACGCTGACCGAGGGCGAGGCGTTCCATTTCGAGGGCATCCCGAACTTTGCGCCCGAGGTGCTGCGCCGGGTGATCTTCTCCGACTCGCTGCGCGCCAAGCAGCTCCACAAGGCACTGTCCGACATGGCCGAGGAGGGGGTCGCCCAGATCTTCCGGCCGGTGAACGGTGCCTGGCCGATCCTGGGGGCGGTCGGCACGCTGCAGCTCGAAGTGCTGGCCTCGCGGCTCGACCAGGAATACGGCCTGCCGATCAAGCTGGAGAACGCGCCCTACGAGATGGCGCGCTGGGTGAAGAGCGAGAAGCCGGAGGAGCTCAAGCGCTTCGTCGAGGCCAACCGCTCCAGCATCGCCGAGGACAAGGACGAGGCGCTGACCTTCCTGGCCAAGAACGCCTGGACGCTCAACCGCACCATGGAGGAGTGGCCGGACATCCGCTTCCTCGCCGTGCGCGAGCGGAACTGAGCGAAACTCTTACGGTTTCCGGCGGAATATGGTCTTCCAGCCCTGCAGGCCGGAAACCGTATCAACCCCGCCGCCGCACCCGGACATAGAGCGCGCCCTCGCCGCCATGGACGGCGTGGGCGGTCTCGAACCCCACCACCAGCGGCCGAAGCTCGGCCGATCCCAGCCACAGCGGCACTTCGCGGCGCAGCACCCCGCGCTCGTGACCGAAATGGGTCACGGCGCCGGGCGCGCCCTTGCCGGTGATCACCAGCACGATGCGGGCGCCGTGCGCCTGCGCCTGGACCAGGAATCGCAGCAGCCGGTCGTGCGCCTCGCGGCGGGTGAGCCCGTGCAGGTCGATGCGGGCGTCGATCTCGACCACGCCGCGCACCAGCCGCAGCCGGGTGCGCCGTTCCAGCGGCGCCAAGGGCGGGGCGGGCTTGCGGGCCGGTTCGGGAGCGGGGGATGCCTTGGGGGCCGCCCGGCCGGGCCGGGACGCCGGATGCACGGCGGGCTGGCCGGTGTCCGGCACCTCGGCGGCGGCCTTCGACTCGATGTCCGGCTCGACGGCCGGCCGGCGTCGCGGCTTGCGGCCGCGCAACGGCTTGATGTCGCGAGTGACGTGCTCCCACAGCGCGCGCTCGTCGTCGGTGAGCGGCCCGCGGGGGCGCCGCGGGCTCATCGGGCCGGCGGCCCGTCCACGGCCGGCTCGACCCCGCGCGGAAGCAGCATGACGAAGCGGCCGGCGTGGCGGATGCGCCCGGCGACGGCCGCGGCCTCCTTGCCGGCGCCGAAATAGATGTCGGCGCGCGCCGGCCCGACGATGGCCGTGCCGGTGTCCTGGGCGATCATCAGCCGGCGGAACGGCTCGGCGGCACCGGGGGCCGACAACGGCAAGGCAGCCTCGATCCAGAACGGCGTGCCATAGACGTGCAGCGCACGGTCGACGGCGATCGAGCGGCCCGGCGTCAGCGGCAGGCCCTGGGCGCCGATGGCGTGCTCCTCGGGCGCCAAGTCGGCCTCGCGGAAGAAGACGTAGGAGCGGTTCATCCGCATCAAGGCCCGGCCGTCTTGCGGATTGGCCTCGATATAGGCGCGGATGCGGTCGAGCGTCATGTCCTCCTTCGCCACGATGCCGCGGGCGATCAGGATGCGGCCGACCGGGGTGTAGTCGTGGCCGTTGCGGGCGGCGAAGGCGTAGCGCCTCAGCCGGCCATCGGGCAGCCGCACCTGGGCCGAGCCCTGGATCTGGCAGAAGAAGGCATCGACCGGATCCTTCAGCCACACCAGCGCATAGCGGCGGGCGTCGACCGCCCCGTCCTCGATCGCCGCGCGATCGAGCCACGGTTCAGCCGGGCGGCCGTCGCTGCGGCCGGCGAGCAGGCGCGTCAGCTCGGCCGGCACGGCGAGCAGCGGCGTCGCATAGACCGCGGACGGCTGGAGCGCGCCCTCGACGATCGGCTCGTAATAGCCGGTGAGGAAGCCTTCGCCACCGGCCGGGCGGATGCGCCAGGGCTGGAAGTTGTCCTCGAAGAAGCGCCGCGCGCTCGCGGCGTCGGCCGCCGGGTGGGCGAGCGCGCGGGCGCACGCCGCCTTGAGGCCCTGGCTGACCGGCTGCGCCGCGCGGCTCGGAGCCTTGGCTTTGGTCACCGCCCGGCAACTGGCGAGGAAGGTGCGGAAGGCCGCCAGATGATCGTCGCTGCCCCAGCCTTCGAGGCCGGCGAACGCCACCGGCTCCAGCGTCGCCCCGGCGAGGCGGACGGCGGCAGGCGGCGCGGCCATGGCCGACCCCGGTGCCACCACGGCACCGAGCGTCAGGGCTCCACTCAAGGCTCCAAGCAACGACAGCAGCGCGGCCACGGCGGGGGTTCCGGCATCGCCGCTGAGGTCAGGCGGCCTCGGTGGCGATGAGCTTCCAGTTCGGATCGCGCGAGGTCAGGTCGCGCGCGAAGGTCCAGATGTCGGTGACGTCGGTGACCTGATCGGGATTGCCGTCGACCACCGCGCCGGCCTTGTCGCGGGTCACCGTCACGAGCTGCGACACGAAGCGGACGGTGACGTGGACGATGCGGTCCTTGAGCTCGGCGCCGACCACCTCGGCCTTGTCGATCGACACGAAACGCGACTCGACCGTCTCGCCGCGCGCCTCGCGGTCGGCGATGGCGGCGATGAAGCCGTCATAGACGTCCTTGGCGAGCAGGTCGCGCAGCGTGCGCCGGTCGCCATTGGCGAACGCGGTGACGATCATCTCGTAGGCCGCCCGCGCGCCGCCCAGGAAGTGCTGCACGTCGAAGCTGCGGTCGGCGGTTAGGATGTCGTCGAGGCCGCGTTCCAGCGCCGAGCCGGGCTCGGCGACGCCGGCCCAGCGGCCGGGCGGCAGCGGCTCATCCTCGCGGCGCTCGGTGCCGGGCACGCGCCGGGGCAACGGCACCACGTTCTCGCCGGTCTGCGTCCTCGCATCGCGGGCCACCTCGCCCGGCGGCCGCTCGTGCCCGGTCTTCTGGCCCAGCACGCTGCGCAGCCGCAGGAAGATGAACAGGGCGAGCGCCAGGAAAATGATCGTGTAGATGTCCAACACTGTCTCTGCCTCATCGGCGGGGGCGTGACCTCTGGATGAACTCCCGACGCGCGGGAGCCGGCATCCGGCACCCCTATGTCGAAGGACGTTCGGTCCCAGACTCGATACAGATTCGATCTCGATACAGGCTCGATGATCTCGGTACAGACTCGATAATGCGTCCTCTGACCCACTCCGGATGTCCGCGGCTGCGAACGTCCGGATCGGACCCCAGGCACGCGCGCGGCGCACACTGCCGACTGCCGCGTGATCCCCATCTATGCCGGAATCAGCGGCAATCCAGACGTCGCCCGATCCCTTTTGCCACATGTCGCAAGGGATGGGCGAGATGGATCGGCGAGATCAGTTGGCGAGCCGCAGACCCAACCTTGGCCGAAACGTCTGAACTGAAGAGCGGAATCTCGGCAAGCGAAATATGAAATTCCGGTGACGGCGCCGGATTTCGTATCAATCTAAACGATGTCTGCCGGTGCGCCAATGATCGGCGGCCGTTATGCTTGCCGCCAGGGGCTTCGTCATGGTAGCGACCAGCGCAACGGCGGGGCTGTCCGTCGCGACCGAACGGAGTTCATTATGAATACCACGGCGAACGGGGCTCCGACGGAGTCGAAGGCACCGGGCCTGAACGTGCTTGCGCAGTTCATCAAGGATTTCTCGTTCGAGAATCCCAATGCGCCGCAGTCGCTGGTGCCTCCTCCGCAGCCGCCCTCCATCAATGTGCAGATCAACGTGACGGCAAATCCGTTGAGCGCCACGGACTACAATGTCGACCTCAAGATCGAGGGCACGGCCCAGCACGAGAACACCGTGCTGTTCTCCTTCGATCTGAGCTATGGCGGGGTGTTCCGCGTCCACAACATCGCGCCGGAAGCGGTGCACCCGGTGGTGCTGATCGAATGCCCGCGGCTGCTGTTCCCGTTCGCGCGGCAGATCATTGCCGAGGCGGTGCGCAATGGCGGCTTCCCGCCGCTTCTGCTGGAGCCGGTCGATTTCGCCGCGCTCTACCGCCAGCGCCTCGCCGAGCTGCAGGCGGCCTCGCCGACCCCGCCGGCCGCCTGAGCGCCGCGGCAGCAACCTGTCGGAAATTTCCAATGGCCGGGACAAGTCCCGGCCATTGGCGTTTCAGCCTGCCTTCTCGTCCTTCGGCGCGGCCGGCACCACCGTCGCCGTGTCGGAGAGATCCTCCTCATAGAGGCGCCAGATGGCGTGCTCGCCCAGCGTCGCCACGAACGCATGGTGCGCCTCGACCTCGGCGCCGGTGAGACGCGGCGGCAGCGGCGCCGGGCGGGTGCGCACCCCGGCGGGGTCGCGCCGCAGCGTGCCGGTGCGCGCCACGTCCAGCACCAGATTGGCCTGCCGCGCCCCCACCAGCTCGACATAGACCTCCGCCAGCAGCTCGGCGTCGAGCAGCGCGCCGTGCTTGATGCGGTTCGAATTGTCGATGCCGAAGCGGGTGCACAGCGCATCCAGCGTGTTGGAGGCGCCGGGAAACTTGCGCCGCGCCAGCATCACGGTGTCGACCACCCGCTCGCGGCCGATCGGCGGCCGGCCGAGCCGCTTCAGCTCGGCGTCGAGGAAGCCCAGGTCGAAGGAGGCGTTGTGCGCCACCAGATGGGCGTCGGCGACGAAGTCGAGAAAGCCGTCGGCGACCTCGGCGAAGCGCGGCTTGTCGCGCAGGAACGCGGTCGTCAGGCCATGGATCTCGACCGCGCCCTGCGGCACCTCGCGCTCGGGATTGATGAAGGTGTGAAACGTGCGTCCGGTCGGCCAGCGGTTCTCCAGCTCGACGCAGCCGATCTCGACCAGCCGGTCGCCGCTCAGCGGGTCGAGCCCGGTGGTCTCGGTATCGAAGACGATCTCGCGCAATCCGGTCTCCGCCTCAGTTTCCGCCGGCCATCAGGCTGGCGGACCGCAGGATGCCGTGCACCTGGCTGCGGGCGGCGGCAAAGCCGCGGCTGGTATCGACCAGGAAATGCGCGCGCCGCCGCTTCTCGGCATCCGGCATCTGCTTGGACAGGATGGCGGCGAATTTCGCCTCCGTCATCCCCTCGCGGCCCATCACCCGGTCGCGCTGCACAGCTTCGGGCGCGGTGACCACCACCACCGCGTCGACGCGGGCCTCGCCGCCGGTCTCGAACAGCAGCGGGATGTCGAGCACGGCGATGCGGCGGCCGGCCTGGCGCGCCTGGGCGAGGAACGCCTCGGCATCGGCGCGCACCAGCGGGTGGACGATGCGTTCGAGATCGGCCAGCGCCACCGGATTGTCGAGCACGCGGGCGGCCAGCGCCGCGCGGTCGACGCCAGCCGCCGAAGTGGTGCCGGGAAAGCGCGCCTCGATCGCCGGCACGGCGGCCTCGCGATAGAGCCGGTGGACGGCGGCATCGGCATCGTGCACCGGCACCCCGGCCTCGACGAACATGGCGGCGGTCGCCGACTTGCCCATGCCGATCGAGCCGGTGAGGCCGAGCACGATCATCGCTCCGCCTCCGCGGTGGCGGCGTCCGGCGCGATCTTTGCCCGGATGTCGGCCTCGATCAGCGCCCGCAAGTCCGCCGTCACCAGCGGCGTCACCCCGAACCAGCGCTGAAAGCCCGGCACCGCCTGGTGCAGCAGCATGCCGAGCCCATCGGTGGCGGCGTGGCCGCGGGCGCGGGCCGCCGCGAGAAGCTCGGTCTCCAGCGGCACATAGACGATGTCGGCCACCGCGGCATGCGCGGGGAGCGGATCGAGATCGATGCCGAGGCGCGGCTGGCCGGCCATGCCGAGCGAGGTGGTGTTGACCAGGAGGTCGGCACCAGCGAGCAGCGCCGGCAGGTTCTCCCATCCGGCGGGCTTCACCCGGGGGCCGAGGACGGAGGCAAGCTGTTCGGCGCGCTCAAGCGAGCGATTCACCACGCTGACGCGATCGATTCGGCGCTGCAATAATCCATGGACGATGCCGCGCGCCGCGCCGCCGGCGCCCAGCACTACGGCGTGGCCGGTGCGGCCGTCCCAGCCGGGCAGGCGGGCGTCGAGATCGGCGAGAAAGCCCACGACGTCGGTATTGGCGCCGCGAAGCCGGCCATTGTCGATCCACACGGTGTTGACGGCGCCGAGTGCACGGGCGGCGTCGTCGGCGTCATCGACGGTGGCGAACGCGGCTTCCTTGTGCGGCAGGGTGACATTGGCGCCGACATAGCCGTGAGCGGCCAGATTGCGCAGGAAGGCCGGAAAGTCGGCGGGCGCCACATCCTCGCGGCCATAGCTGCCGGCGAGGCCATGCTGCTCGAGCCAATAGCCATGGATCAGCGGCGAGCGGCTGTGCGCCACCGGATGGCCGATGATGCAGGCGCGCGGTTCCATGGTCAGCCCTCCAGTGCGCCGTGCTGGCGCAGCGCCGCCAGCACGGCCAGGAGCGGCAGGCCGAGAATGGTGGCGTGATCGCCGGCGATCCGCTCGAACAGATGAATGCCAAGACCCTCCAGCCGATAGCCGCCGACCGTTTCGGTGACGGAGGAACCGGCCGCGGCGAGATAGAGATCAAGGAATCGGTCGTCGAACCGCCGCATGACGAGTTCCGCCCGGTCGGCTCCCTGCCACAGCACGCGGCCATCCTGCGCCAGCGCCGC
Source organism: Blastochloris sulfoviridis (assembly GCF_008630065.1). Taxonomy (GTDB): domain Bacteria; phylum Pseudomonadota; class Alphaproteobacteria; order Rhizobiales; family Xanthobacteraceae; genus Blastochloris; species Blastochloris sulfoviridis. The sequence goes on along the minus strand of NZ_VWPL01000016.1, from coordinate 10,608 downwards.
CGCGCTGTGGAGATGATGAGTGTTCCCGCGCAAAAACCCAAGGATCTCGCGGGCTTCGGCGACAGTCGCGGCCTTGTGGATAAGATCGGGGCCGAAGCTCATGGTCTGGTCGGCGCCGAGCACCAGCCGGCCGGGCGCCTTGGCCGCGGCGGCGAGCGCCTTGGCGGCGGCCAGATCCAGCGCGAGCGCCGCGCCGTCCGATCCCGCGACCGCGCGCTCGTCGACATCGGCCGGCGCAATCTCGATCGGGATGCCGGCGCTCTGCAGCAGGTCGCGGCGCGCCGCGCTGCGCGACGCAAGAATCAGAGGCTCGGTCAGCCGCCACAGCGCCATCGGTTCATTCGTGCCCGATCTGCTCGCGCCGCCGGTCATTGATCAGCGAGACGATGGCGGCCGCCGTCTCCTCGATCGACCGCCGGGTGACGTCGATCAGCGGCCAGTTGAAGCGGCAGGCGAGCTTCTTGGTAAAGGCCAGCTCCTCGGCGATGACCTGGCGGTCGATATAGGTGTCGCCGGCCTGCGAGGCGTTGAGGCCGAGAATGCGGTTCTGCCGGATCTGCGAGATGCGCTCGGGGCTCGCCACCAGCGCCACGATCAGTGGCCGCGTCAGGGTTTCGAGCTGAGACGGCGGCGGAATGGGCGGGACCAGCGGCACGTTCGCGGTCTTGATGCCGCGATTGGCGAGATAGATCGCCGTCGGCGTCTTGGAAGTGCGCGAGATGCCCACCAGCACGACGTCGGCCTCGTCGAGATCGTCGACGATCTGGCCATCGTCATGCATCATGGTGAAGTTCATCGCATCGATGCGCTTGAAATAGTGGGCATCCAGCGTGTGCTGGGCGCCAACCCGCGAGGCGGTCTCGGCGCCGAGATAGGATTGGAACAGGCTGAGCACCGGCTGCAGCACCGACATGCAGGGAATGCCGAAATCCCGGCACTTCTCTTCCAGCCGGTTCGACAAGTCCCGGTCGACCAGCGTGTAGAGCACGATGCCGGGTGCCGTTTCGATCTCGGCGATCGCCCGGTCGAGCTGCTTGGAGGTGCGCACCAGCGGATAGACGTGCTCGACCGGCGAGAACGGCGCATAGCGCGCCGAGGCGGCGCGGCCGACGGTGATCAGCGTCTCGCCGGTGGCGTCCGACACCAGGTGAAGATGGAAGTAGCTTTCCTGCGGCTCGTCGATCGGCACGGGGGACCACCTGTGGACAGATGGGGAGAAGGCCACGGCCAAGCGGCCGGCGCAAGCGGGCGGCGGGATAAAGCCTGAGATTGCTCCACAGGCCAGCCCGCGGGAGACGCGACGGCGGGGGCTGTGAACCGCGGCGGCACGCTAAGGCGGCACGCTAAGGCATTATCCGGTGGCGCCAAGGGCTTGCCCGCCAGCATGAGGCATGCGAACGAGGGCTTCCATCCGATGGCCCGCTGTGGACGGACTGTTGATCGCGACGTATGAGTCCAAACACCCCCCCAAACTGACTCAACAGACTCTTCTAAAAGGATATTTGTTTTGAGTGAGCCCGTGGGACGAACCGCCAAGACCCTGATGCGCGTGCTGTCCGGAGAGCGGATCTGGCCGCCGCCGATGTGGCTGATGCGGCAGGCCGGACGCTATCTGCCGGAGTATCGCGCGACGCGCGACAAGGCCGGTTCCTTCCTGTCGCTCTGCTACAATGCCGAGCTTGCCACTGAAGTGACCCTGCAGCCGATCCGCCGCTTCGGCTTCGACGCCGCCATCCTGTTCTCCGACATCCTGGTGGTGCCGCACGCGCTCGGCCAGTCGGTGCGCTTCGAGGCCGGCGAGGGGCCGCGGCTCGACCCGGTCGCGACCGCCCAGGCGTTCGCCGGCATTCGCGAAGAGATCGACCTGCAGCTCCTGGCACCCGTGCTGGAGACGGTGGAGCGGGTCGCCGCGGCGCTGCCGGCGCAGACGACGTTTCTCGGCTTCTGCGGCGCGCCCTGGACGGTGGCGACCTACATGGTGGCCGGCCAGGGCACGGAGGACCAGGGGCCGGCGCGCCAGCTCGCCTACACCGATCCGGCGCTGTTCGGCGCGATCATCGACCGGCTGGTCCGGGCGTCGATCACCTATCTGGTGGCGCAACTCAAGCGCGGTGTCGATGCGGTGCAGGTGTTCGACACCTGGGCCGGCATCCTGCCGGACGCCGAGTTCGACCGCTGGGTGATCGCGCCGACCAAGGCGATCGTCGACGGTGTGCGGGCCGAGGTGCCGGGGGCGCGAATCATCGGGTTTCCGCGTGGCGCCGGCGCCCGCCTGCAGCGCTACGCCGCCGGGACCGGGGTCGACGGTGTCGGGCTCGACTGGACGGCCGACGGCGCCTATGTCCGCTCCGAGGTGCAGACCAGGGTGGCCGTGCAGGGCAATGTCGATCCGCTGGTGCTGATCGCCGGCGGCGAGGCGCTCGACCGTGCGGTGGACGCCGCAATCGCGGCCTATGGCCACGGCCCGTGGATCTTCAATCTCGGCCACGGCATCACGCCCAACGCGCCGATTGCGCATGTCGAGCGGATGATCGCCCGAGTACGCGCCAGCACGGGACCGGTGTGATGGCGGCGATGTCGACGGCAAAGGTGGTGCAGCGGGCGGTGATGGCGCTGGTCATCACCGCCGCCCTGGCGGCAATGCTGGTCTATGGCGCGAGCCCGACCGCGGTGTTGTGGCTGAAGTCGCTGCACATCATGGCGGTGATGGCCTGGATGGCCGGCATGTTCTATCTGCCGCGGCTGTTCGTCTATCACACCACCGTGCCGGTCGGCTCGCAGGCTTCCGAAACGTTCAAGGTGATGGAGCGCAAGCTTCTGCGCTACATCATGAACCCGGCGATGGTGGTGAGCTGGGCAGTCGGCCTGTGGCTGGCCTGGGACATCTATCGCTTCGAGGGCGGCTGGCTGTGGGCCAAGATCGTCGCGGTGGTGCTGCTGTCGACGGCGCACGGCTATTTCGCGATGGGCGTGCGGCACTTCGCCGAGGACCGCAACACCCGCTCGGAGCGGCATTGGCGGATCGTCAACGAGGTTCCGACCCTTCTGATGATCGCCATCGTGATCTTCGTGGTGGTCAAAGGCTTCTGACGGCTTTTGCTGCGGGCGGTATGACAGGGCTTGCGCCGCCCGCGGCAATCGCTTACATCGCTTGCGTTCTCCTAACGTAGGCGGGCGCGAGAGCCGAATCGGCCGGCGTCTCTTCAAGCCGGCGACGCGCCATGTCGACGAGCCCACGGCCGAACGGCCGTCCCGGCTCGCTTCCAAGACCTACGATTTTTCCTTCCCCTGCCGACAGACACCGATTGTGCGGTCTGTCAGGATTTCTCGCAATGCGCGAAGTGAAACTTCAGGATCTGAAGTCCAAGACTCCCATTGAACTCCTGGCATTTGCCGAGGAGATGCAGGTCGAGAACGCGAGCACCATGCGCAAGCAGGAGCAGATGTTCGCGATTCTCAAGCAGCTTGCGTCCCGCGACATCGACATCATCGGCGAAGGCGTGGTCGAGGTTCTGTCCGATGGCTTCGGGTTCCTGCGCTCGCCCGACGCCAATTATCTGCCCGGCCCCGACGACATCTACGTCTCGCCCTCGCAGATCCGCAAATTCTCGCTGCGCACCGGCGACACCGTCGAGGGCCGCATCCGCAGCCCCAAGGAGGGCGAGCGCTATTTCGCCCTGCTCCAGGTCAACACCATCAATTTCGAGGACCCGGAGAAGACCCGCCACAAGGTCAATTTCGACAATCTGACGCCGCTCTATCCCGACGAGCGGTTCAAGATGGAGGTCGACAACCCGACCACCAAGGATCTGTCGCCGCGGGTCATCGACATCGTGGCGCCGCTCGGCAAGGGCCAGCGTGCGCTGATCGTCGCGCCGCCGCGCACCGGCAAGACGGTGCTGCTGCAGAACATCGCCCACTCGATCACCACGAATCACCCCGAGTGCTACCTCATCGTGCTTTTGATCGACGAGCGGCCGGAGGAAGTCACCGACATGCAGCGCTCGGTGAAGGGCGAGGTGATCTCCTCGACCTTCGACGAGCCGGCCTCCCGCCACGTCCAGGTCGCCGAGATGGTGATCGAGAAGGCCAAGCGGCTGGTCGAGCACTCCCGCGACGTGGTGATCCTGCTCGATTCGATCACCCGCCTGGGCCGCGCCTACAACACGGTGGTGCCGTCCTCCGGCAAGGTGCTGACCGGCGGCGTCGACGCCAACGCCCTGCAGCGGCCCAAGCGCTTCTTCGGCGCCGCCCGCAACATCGAGGAAGGCGGCTCGCTGACCATCATCGCCACGGCGCTGATCGATACCGGCAGCCGCATGGACGAGGTGATCTTCGAAGAGTTCAAGGGCACCGGCAATTCGGAAATCATCCTCGACCGCAAGGTGGCCGACAAGCGCACCTTCCCGTCGATGGACATCACGCGCTCCGGCACCCGCAAGGAAGAGCTCTTGGTGCCCAGCGACGTGCTGAAGAAGATGTACGTGCTGCGGCGCATCCTGACGCCGATGGGCACGGTCGACGCCATCGAGTTCCTGATCGACAAGCTGCGCCAGACCAAGAGCAACCAGGAATTCTTCGATTCGATGAATACCTGAGCCGGGCTCGGCCACCGATCCGGACGGAGGAAGAACGGGCGGCTTTGCCGCCCGTTTGCGTTTCGGGCCTCGTGGTTTCGGGGCACGTGTCGGTCACAGCAGGGCTGCGGCCGTGGGACGTGCCGCCGCCGCGGCGAGGTGCTCCGGCAGCGTCACCGGCAGCGAGCAGCGCTGGCCGGCGCAGACCAGCGCCACCGTCGCACCGTTCGCGGCGAGGGCGCGGGCGGGATGGCCGGCCGGCAGGGTCGCAGCCTCCGGCGCGCGCAGAACGATTCGGCTGAGAAACGGCAACCGGAGCGCGGCGGCGGCGAAGGCCGCGTTATCCGGCCCGACGCAGACGATCTCCGCACCAGACAGGCGCAGATCGATGGCGCCGAGCAGCGCGGCGTGGGCGAACAGGTTGGCGGCGGCGAGCGGGCTCAAGGTCGCGATCAGCCGGTCGGCCCGTTCACGATAGCCATCCTCGCCGGTCAGCACGGCAAGCCGGATCAGGTTCTGGGCGATGATGCCCTGCGCGTTGGGCGTGGCGTCGTCCTCGCTCGGGCGCAGCCGCAGCACCACGGCTTCGGCATCGTCGGCGGCCAGGAAATAGGAGCCGTCGGGCGCGAGGTGATGATCGTCGAGCGCCGCCTGCCAGGCGCGCGCCCGGTCGAGATAGGCGGGCTCGCCGGTCGCCTCGTTGAGCGCCGCTGCTGCCTTGATCATCATCGCATGGTCGGACGCGAAGCCCGGGAGCGTGAGGCGGCCGGCGCGCCAGGCGTGTCCGAGCCGGTTGCCGCGGCTCATGGTGCCGGCGACGAATTCGAAGGCTCGGGCCGCACGGTCGATCCAGCCCGGCTCGCCGAGCAACGCGCCGGCATCGGCCAATGCTGCGATCATCAGGCCGTTCCAATCGGCGAGGATCTTGTCGTCGAGGCCGGGACGCGGCCGGCGGCTCCGGACATCAAGGAGCGTGGCGCGCAGCGATTCGAGTCGGATCCGGTTCGACTCCGACAGATCCGGCGCGTCGAGCTGGTGCAGGACGTTGGTGCCCTCCCAGTTTCCGGCCGCGGTGACGCCATAGGCGGCGGCAAATACCGCGGCGTCGCCGGCGCCGAGGTGGTCGATGATCTCTTCCAGCGTCCAGGTGTAGAATTTGCCCTCGGCGCCCTCCGAATCGGCATCCAGGCTCGCGGCGAACGCACCCTCCGGCGTGGTCATCTCGCGATCGAGCCAGGCGACGATCCCAGTTGCGCGGTCGCGATAGAGCGGGTTGCCGGTGCGGGCGTGCGCGAGCGCCAGCAGCGCCAAAAGCTGGGCGTTGTCGTAGAGCATCTTCTCGAAATGCGGCACGTGCCAGCGCGCGTCGACCGAATAGCGGGCGAAGCCGCCGCCGAGATGGTCCCAGATGCCGCCCTGCGACATGCGGGTCAGCGTGGTCTCGACGGCGGCGAAGAACGTCTCGTCGCCGGTGCGCAGGCCGGCACGCCAGAGAAGTTCGAGCACCGGGGCTTGCGGGAACTTCGGTGCCGTGTGCGGGCCGCCGAGGACGGGATCGAACAGCCCGGCGATCTGGCGGGCGACGTCGTCGAGCTCGCGGCGGCCGAGATCGACGGCCTCGGTGGCGGCGCGGCGGGTGAGCAGCGCGCGGCCGATGGCGGCGGCATTGCCGGCGACGCGCTCGGGCTCGTCCTGAAACACGCGGGCGATCTCGCGGCAGACCTCGACGAAGGACGGCCGGCCGTAGCGCGCGACCTTGGGAAAATAGGTGCCGCCCCACACGGGGGCGCCGCCGGGGGTGAGGAACATGGTCAGCGGCCAGCCGCCCGGCTCGCCCAGCGCATGCAGCGCCGACATATAGAGGTGGTCGACGTCGGGGCGCTCCTCGCGATCGACCTTGATGTTGACGAACAGCGCGTTCATCACCGCGGCGGTCGCGGGGTCCTCGAAGCTCTCGTGTGCCATCACGTGGCACCAGTGGCAGGCGGCGTAGCCGACCGACAGCAGGACCGGCCGGCCGGTGCGCTGGGCCTCCGCCAGCGCCTCCGGCCCCCACGCCCACCACTGGACCGGATTGTCCTTGTGCTGGAGAAGGTAGGGGCTGGTTTCGCGGGCGAGGCGGTTTGAGGGCATTGCGGGCGCGTCCTTCCGTGTCGGTGTCGTCCGGTCGGGGGTGCCCGAGAGCGGCGGGCGCCGGGTGAAGCGACCCCATGTCAAATGGTCCGGCCGCGGCGTCCGGACAGGGCTGAGAGCGGAAATCGCCGTTCGATGCGCCTTCGGGCCGGGCCTTTCGGATGCCGGACGCGATGTCGCCGAAAACTCCTTGATCCGGGAAGGCTTTTTCGGCGACAGGACTTCGGCTTGAAGGTCTGATCGGCCGAGACCGAACGAGGAACGGATGCGCGGAGCGGGCACCATCTTCGCCCTGTCGTCGGGCCGGCCGCCGGCCGGCGTGGCGGTGGTGCGCGTGTCGGGGGCGGGGGCGCGATTCGCGCTCGAAGCCCTGGCCGGGGTGGTAGGGGCGCCGCGCCGGATGCGGCTGGCGACGCTGCGCGACCCCGCGACCTTCGAGCCGCTCGACCGGGCGCTGACGGTGTTTTTTCCCGGCCCCGCCAGTGCGACGGGCGAGGATATTGCGGAATTCCACCTGCATGGCGGGCTAGCGGTGGTGGCGGACGTGCTCGCCGCGTTGGGCCGCCTCCAAGGCCTGCGGCTGGCCGAGCCCGGCGACTTCACCCGCCGGGCCTTCGCCAATGGGGTCATGGACCTGGCGGCGGTGGAGGGGCTGGCCGACCTGATCGGGGCCGCGACCAGCGGCCAACGCCGGCAGGCGCTGGCGCAGGCGTCGGGCGCGCTGGGGGCGGCGGTGGCGGGCTGGCGCGAGCGGCTGATCGGGATCGCCGCTTTGGTCGAGGCGTCGATCGACTTTTCGGACGAAGGCGACGTGCCGGCGGACCTCGTTGCGACGGCGCGGACGGCGCTTGCGGCGCTGGATCGCGACGTTGCGGCGGCGTTGGACGGCGCTCGGCGGGGCGAGCGGATGCGCAGCGGCCTGGTGGTGGTGATCGCCGGCCCGCCCAATGCCGGCAAGTCGAGTCTGCTGAACGCGCTGGCGCGCCGCGAGGTGGCGATCGTGTCGGCGCTGCCGGGGACGACGCGCGACGCGATCGAGGTGCACCTCGACCTTGACGGCCTGCCGGTGACGGTGATCGACACGGCGGGCTTGCGCGAGGGCGCCGATCCGGTGGAGAAGGAGGGCATCCGCCGGGCGCACGCGCGCATGGCGCTGGCCGACCTGGTGCTGTGGCTGGAACCGGCGGACGAACCGGCCACGCCGCCGCCCGCCGGCGCGGCGCCGGTGTGGCGGGTCGGCACCAAGCGCGATCTCGCCGGGGGCGGGCCGTCCGATTCGGACTCGAAACGGGATGGCGTGCGGCACCGGGTCTCGACCCGAAGCGGGGCGGGGCTCGACGCGCTGGTGGCCGACATCGCGGCGGCCGCGGCCGAGATGGTCGGCGGCGAGCCGCCCTTGGTGACGCGGGCGCGGCAGGCCCAGGCGTTGGACGTGGCGCTGGCGGCGCTGCGCGATGCCGGGGGGCGGCCGGACGCGGCGCCGGAGCTGATGGCCGAGGATTTGCGGCGGGCGGCGCGGGCGCTCGGCGAGGTGGTCGGGATGGTCGACGTCGAGGACGTGCTGGATGCGATCTTCAGGCAGTTCTGCGTCGGCAAGTAGCGACGGGTTTCACGTGAAACGCGGCGACACTCCCGGCGTTTCACGTGAAACGCCGAGAGCCGCGATGCCCGGAAGTATGAACGGACAGTCGGACGGCGCATGACCAGGACCGAGAGTTTCGACGTCATCGTGGTGGGTGGCGGCCACGCCGGCTGCGACGCGGCGGCCGCCGCGGCGCGCCTCGGCGCGCGCACGGCGCTGGTCACCCACCGCTTCGCCACCATTGGCGCGATGAGCTGCAATCCGGCGATCGGCGGGCTCGGCAAGGGCCATCTGGTGCGCGAGATCGATGCGCTCGACGGGCTGATGGGGCGGGTCGCCGACCTCGGCGGCATCCAGTTCCGGGTGCTGAACCGGCGCAAGGGGCCGGCGGTGCGCGGCCCGCGCGCCCAGGCCGACCGCAAGCTCTATGCGGCGGCGATGCAGGCAGCGATTCGGGCCCAGAACGATCTGACGGTCATCGAGGCCGAGATCGACGATCTGGTGGTGGCGGACGGCCGGGTGACGGCGGCGGTCACCGGCGATGGCCGCGTGCTGCAGGCCGGGGCGGTGGTGCTGACCACCGGCACCTTCCTGAACGGGCTGATCCATATCGGCGAGACCCAGATCCCGGCCGGGCGGGTCGGCGAGCCGCCGGCGCTCGGCCTGTCGCGGACGCTGGCGCGGATCGGCCTGACGCTCGCCCGGCTCAAGACCGGCACGCCGCCGCGGCTCGACGGCCGCACCATCGACTGGGCGAGCCTGGAGATGCAGTCGGGCGACGACCCGCCCGAGCCGTTCTCGGTCCTGACCGCGCATCTGCCCAATCCGCAGGTGCAATGCGGCATCACTCGCACCACCGAGGCAACGCACGCGGCGATCCGCGCCAACCTTGCGCGCTCGCCGATGTATTCCGGCCAGATCGAGAGCCGCGGGCCGCGCTACTGCCCGTCGATCGAGGACAAGGTGGTGCGGTTCGGCGACCGCGACGGCCACCAGATCTTCCTGGAACCCGAGGGGCTCGACGATCCGACCGTCTATCCCAACGGCATCTCGACCTCGCTGCCGGAGGACGTGCAGCGCGCCGTGGTGGCGTCGATCCCGGGTCTTGAGCGCGCCGTCATCCTGCGGCCCGGCTATGCCATCGAATACGACCATATCGATCCGCGCGAGCTTGAGCCGACGCTGGAGACCAAGCGGGTGGAAGGGCTGTTCCTGGCCGGGCAGATCAACGGCACCACCGGCTATGAGGAGGCGGCGGCGCAGGGGCTGATCGCCGGGCTGAATGCGGCGCGGCGGGCGGGTGGCGCGGCGGGCGTGGTGTTCGACCGGGCCGAGGCCTATCTCGGCGTGATGGTCGACGATCTGGTGACGCGCGGCGTCACCGAGCCCTACCGCATGTTCACCTCGCGCGCCGAGTACCGGCTGACGCTGCGCGCCGACAATGCCGACCAGCGGCTGACCGGGCGGGGGATCGCACTGGGCTGCGTCGGGGCGGCGCGGGCGCGCCACGCCACGGCCAAGCGGGCGGCGCTCGACGCGGCGACGGCGCTCGCCCGGTCGCTGACCGTGACGCCGGACGAGGCGGACCGATTCGGACTCGTTTTGAATCGGGACGGCAAGCGGCGCTCGGCGTTCGAGTTGCTGTCCTATCCGGACGTCGAATTCGAGGCGGTCGCCCGCATCTGGCCGGAGCTTGCGGCGCTCGACCCGCCGATCGCCCGCCAGCTCGAAATCGACGCCACCTATGCCGTCTATCTCGACCGGCAGGCCTCGGACATCGCCGCATTCCGACGCGACGAGGCGCTGACGCTGCCGGCGGACCTGGATTATGCCGGCATTGCCGGCCTGTCGGTGGAGCTGCGCCAGCGGTTGGCGCGGGTGCGGCCGCACACGGTGGGGCAGGCGGGGCGGATCGAGGGCATGACGCCGGCGGCGCTGGCGCTGCTGTGCGTGCGGGCACGCCGCGAGGGCGGTGGACGGACCGGTGGACCGGCGGTGGACAACGGGCCGCAGGCCGGGGGACAGGCTGTGGACGGGTTGTGAACGAGTCGGATCCGCAATGACCCGGCCGTGTTGCGCGCGGTTGGCGCAAGCCTCTGATGGGGCGTCGAAATCAACGACATTTCCGTCGTCGCCGGGCGCGTGCCGGCGGTCCCGAGATGCTTTCCGGCCTTTGCCGCCCTCTTTGCCGTCGCCGTGGCCGGCCTCGTGACGGTCTCATCGAGATCGCCGGGACAAGCCCACGGCTGTCCGGCACGGATTGTGCTTATGCGGCGGGCCTCGGTTGGTGGCGCGCGCGGCGGCGGGCGTGGGCCG